>NZ_JBIUSD010000001.1:432069-687977 GCF_044741185.1 Streptomyces sp. NPDC088197 | reverse complement strand
GTCCGGGGGGGGGGGGGGGGGGGGGGGGGGGGGGGGGGGGGGCGCCCGGGGGGGCGGGCCCGCCCGCCCCCCCCCCCCCCCCGCCGCCTTCCTCCGCGCGCGCCCCGGTTTACGGCTCCGCGCGGCGGGCGAGCTGGGTGCGCGAGCGGGTGACCAGGGCCGCGAGCAGAGCGGCGCCGAGCGGCACGGCGACGATCAGCAGGGCCAGCGTGCTCCACGGGACGACGATCGGCACGTGCGGCAGCCTGCTCGTGCCGCCCCAGCCCCCGTCCAGCGCCTGGTGGTAGTACTTCCACTGCTCGCGCCGCTCGGTGTGCCGCAGCCCCACCGCGGGCAGCACGCCCGCCGCCGAGCCGAGCACCACGCCCATCGTGGCGATCACCCCGCACTGGAGGCCGGAGAGCGTGCGCCGCACCCGCGGCGGCGCGCCGATCGCGGCGAGCGTCTTCAGATCGGGCTCGGCGTCGGCCTGCGCGAGGCCGGTGGCGATGCCCGCGGCGCCGATGGTGACCAGGCCCGCGAAGAGCGTCAGGGCGAGCAGCACCAGGCTGTTGTCCCTGGTGTAGCCGCGCTCCAGATAGACCTCCGTGTCGGTGCCGATCTTGGCGAGGTCGCTGTCCAGCGCCTGCCGCTCGGGGCCGTTGGGCATCCGGGCGTTGGTGTAGAAGGAGCCCAGCGGCATCGTGTCGATCCCGACGCCGTCGGCGGCCTGTTGCGGCATCACGGCCAGCAGCCCGTACGTCCGGTCACGGCCCTCGCCCGCCAGGTGCACCGGCACCGACTTAACCGGGCCGACCGGCTCCTGTCCGTCGGGCACCGCCTTGTTCGTGTCCAGGGTGATCTTCAGCTTGAGCGTGCCGCGGTCGAGGTACCCCTTGTCGAACAGCACGGTCTCGCCGCGCGCCAGCGCCTGTTCCGCGTCCCCGTCCCGGATGCCGAGGGCGTGCAGGACGGCCGGGCCGCCGATCAGGACGGCGCTGCTGGTGGGCATGGCGGTCAGGCCCTCCACGTACGCGCAGCGCCAGTCGTGGGCCAGGGCACGGCGCTCGGCCAGGGTGAGCGCGGTCGCGCCCTCCGGCCGGTCGGTCGGGCACACGTTGGCGGCCGGCTTCACCGGCTGGACGTCGCCGCAGCCGTCGCCGCCACCGCCGCCCGCCTGGCAGTTCTTGCCGCCGACGACCATCGCGGACACGTCGGCGCGGCCGGAGACCGGGTAGCGCTTCTCGACCGCCGCGCGCACCGCGGTCAGATCCCGCCCGCGGTCGCTGTAGGCCGCCACCGCCACGACGCCGCGCGGCAGTTGGGCCTCGTACGCGTCCCTGTCCTGCCGGTCGGCGCTCGCGGAGTACGTGGCGACCGCGACCGTACCGGCGACGGCGGCCAGCACGGCCGCGACCGCGGGCGCCGTACGGCCCCGGTTGCGCACCGCGTCGCGCAGCGCGAGCCGCGGGGACAGCGGCAGCCACTTGCCGGTCCTGCCGAACATGCCGACCAGAGTGGGGGTGAGCGCGACGATGCCCAGCTCCGCGATGCCGGAGCCGCCGCCGACCGCGAGGGTGCTGTCGGTGCGCAGCGAGCCGAAGACCGCGATGCCGACGCCGAGGCAGATCGCGCCGATGCCGAGGACCGGCAGCACGCGGTTGGCGTGCCGCACACCGCGCCGCCCGGTCAGCGACGCCAGCACGCTCTGCCGGGACGCGGTGACCGCGGGCACGACGGCGGCCAGCAGACCGGTGAGTACGGCCAGGCCCGCGATGCCGAGCAGTTCGAGCGGGCGCAGCGTCAGACCGCCGAAGCGGCGGCCGACGAAGTCCTCCAGCGGGGAGCGCAGCAGGACGGTGAGCAGCAGGCCCAGCAGGGTGCCGACGACGGCCGCGGCGACGCCGATCACCAGCCCGCCGGAGAGCACGATCGCCCGGATGTGGCGGCGGTCGCCGCCGTTGGCGCCGACCAGGCCGAGCTGGCGGCGCGAGCGCCGCGCGCCGACGGCGAAGGCGGGACCGGCCAGCAGGCAGATCTCCAGCATCGACAGGCCGACGATGGTCGCCGCCACGGCGACGGCCGTGGCCTTCCCCGTGTCGCCGGTGCGGTAGGGGGCGCTGCCGTTGCGCGACTTCGTGTAGAGCGGCACCTCGGAGTCGGCGGGCGGGTGCAGCACCACCGCGCGGGACTTGACGTAGATGCCCCGGGTATTGGCTTGCTGCACCATCTGCCAGGAGTAGTCGCCGCTCGGCAACCCCACCAGGTAGGTGGTGTAGGCCGAGTCGTCCTCGCCGTTCAGCGCCTTGCGCGCCGCGGTGTAGGGCGCGATGAAAGCGCCCGGCCGCGCGATGACCTGCTCGGTGCCGAGCGTGTCCGGCAGGTCGTACGCGCCGACGATCTTGTACGTACGGTCCACGTCGCGGACGACGAGCTTCGAACCGACCTTCAGGCCGGCGGACTTGAGGAACGCGGTGGTGGCGATGACCTCGTGGTCGGCCGCCGGGTAGCGCCCGCGGTCCAGGTGGGTGATGCCGCGCGCCAGCGGGTCGCCCGCCTCCAACTCCCGCACGGGGGCGGCGAGCAGACCGTACTTCGTCTTGAAGCGGGCGTAGGTCTGGGAGTCGGAGATCCAGCGCGCGCCCCGGGGCAGCGCGGTCAGCGGGTCGGTCGGCTTCGGGGTCTCCTGCTGTTCCGCCAGGTCCGCCGCCGACGGCGTGGCGTCCGGGTCCGCGGTGGCGTCCTTCACCGAGGTCCAGATGTCCGCGGGCGGGTCCTGGTAGATCGGCCGCCCGTTGGCGTCGGCGTCCGCAAGGCGCGCGTCGGCGGCGCCGATGTCTCGGCTCAGCTTCTGCTCCGGGCTCAACTGGGAGCTGCGGATGGTGATGTCGGCGGCGCTCACGCCGATGATCGGCAGCGCGATCATCGCCAGCACCATCGCGCTGCGGCCCTTGGAGCGCCAGGCGTCACGGCGGGCGATGCGGATGGCGGCGCGCCACGAGTTGAGGTTCCCCGCGCGGGCGCTCGGGCCGCGGTCCTGCGAGGCGGCGCGGTCCTGCGAGGGGCCGCGGTCCTGCGAGGCGGCGGGGTCCTGCGAGGGGCCGCGGTCCTGCGAGGCGGCGGGGTCCTGCGAGGGGCCGCGGTCCTGCGAGGGGCCGCGGTCCTGCGAGGCGGCGGGGTCCTGCGAGGCGGCGCCGCTCACTGGGCCGCACCGCCGGTCAGCAGCGACTCGGCGGAGGAGCGCAGCGTCATGTCCACGACGGAGCCGTCCCGCAGGAAGACCACCCGGTCCGCCCACGCGGCGAACCGCGGCTCGTGCGTCACCAGGATGCCCGCGGCGCCCGCGTCACAGCGCGAGCGCAGCAGCGCCAGTACGGTGTCGCCGGTCTCCGAGTCCAGCGCGCCGGTGGGCTCGTCCGCCAGGACGAGGCGGCGGTCGCCGACCAGCGCGCGGGCGATGGCCACCCGCTGCTGCTGGCCGCCGGACATCTCGTCGGGGAAGCGGTCGGCCAGCTCGCCCAGGCCCATCTCCTCCAGCGCGGCGACCGCCTCGCGGCGCGCCTTGCGGGCGCCGGTGCCGTCCAGCTCGCGGGGGAGTGCCACGTTCTCGGCGGCCGTCAGCGCCGGTATCAGGTTGTAGTCCTGGAAGACGTAGCCGATGCTGCGGCGGCGCAGGGCCGCGATCTCCTTGCGGCTGGCCGTGGTCAGGTCCGTGCCTTCCACGATCACCCGGCCGGACGTCGGCAGGTCGAGGCCGCCCGCGATGGTCAGCAGCGTGGACTTGCCCGAGCCCGAAGGGCCCATCACGGCGACCAGTTCCCCCGGACGCACGTCCAGGTCTATCCCGCGCAGCGCGTGCACCTCGGTCGCTCCGGTGCCGTGCACGCGGGTGAGGGCTTCCAGGCGGAGGACGGGCGCTTCCGGCGGCGCGGCTTCGGTGTGCGGCTTTACGGACATGGGCGGTGCGTCCCCCAGGGTCGTGGAGTGCTCGGGTGCTCGGGTTTCGGGGTGCTCGGGTGGCGGTGGTCCGGCCGCTGGTCGGGCGGGCCGGTCCTGGCCGGGAGGTGGCCGCGCGACGCGGCCGGGCGCAGGGGTGGGGTGGTACGGGGTGGGGCGTACGGGGTCGGGCTTGGGTGCCGGACGTACGGGGTCGGGCGTACGCGGTCAGGCGTACGGGGCCGGGTGCCGGTCGGCGCGCGGCTCAGCGGCGGGCCCGGGTCCGCCTCAGCGCGCCGCGCAGCACCCCGTCCGGCGCGGCGTCCTTCTCGTCGTTCTTCCCGTCGTCCAGGCCGCCGCCGTCGGCGGGGTCGGCGGGATCGGGAGTCGGGGCCGGTGCGGCGGGCTCGGCCGCCGGGGCCAGCGCCGTCAGCCGTACGAGCCGGGTCTCGCAGTGGTCGAGCCACCGCGCCTCGGCCTCCGCCTGGAAGATGAGCTGGTCGAGAACGAGCTGCCAGGCCACGTCGTCGCGGTCCGGCGCCCCGCTCTGCGCGGGCGCCGCCTCCAGCGCCTGGCCCTTCAGCCGGGTGTAGTCCTGCATCGCCCGGATGGTGTGCGCGCGCTGCGCCTGGATGACGGCCCGCACGTCCACCTCCGGCGATCCGACCGCCATGGCCAGCTTGATCGCCAGCTCGTTCCGCGGCGGATTCGCCCGGTCCACGGGCCGGGCGAACCACTCCCGCAGCTCACCCCGCCCGCCCTCCGTGATGGCGTACAGCGCGTGTCCGGCGTCGTCCTCGCCCGCCGGCACCACCAGCCCGTCGCGCTCCAGCCGCGCCAGCGTCGTGTACACCTGCCCCACGTTCAGCGGCCAGGTGGAACCGGTGCGGGACTCGAACTCTGTTCTGAGCTGGAAGCCGTATCGCGGCCCCCGCTCCAGGAGGGCCAGCAGGCCGTGGCGGATCGACATACTGAGTATGTATACCGAGTATGGACCCGCCTTTCAAGGCCGCGGCGACCCGTCCGACCGGGCACAACGGGACATGAGGGGCGCGTGCGACCGCCTCGGGGTCAGTCGCGGCGCAGGCGCAGGCCCAGGAAGCCGAGACCCAGGCCGACCAGGGCGAGGCCGGCGCCGAAGGGGAGGATGCGCAGGACGCGGCGGCCGGGCTCGTAGACGGCGGGAGTCTGCGCGCGGGCCTGGGTGCGGGCGGCGTCGGGTCCTGCGGGTGCCGAAGGGCGCGGCGGGGCCTGGGCGGGCCCGCCGTCGGGGACCAGGAAGGGCGCGGAGCGCGCGGCGCCGTAGGTGGACCGTACGGGCGGGGTGAGCGGCGGCCTGGCGGCCCCGTCGCCCGGTACGGACGTCGGTGTCGGCGTCGGGACCGGTGGCCGCAGCGGGCCCGCCGGGGTGGCGGGAACGGCGGGGGAGGCCGGGGGCCGGACGCCGACCGTGGGGTCGGGGGCCGGCCTGGCGGCCGGAGCGGTGGGGGTGGGGGTGGCCGGAGCGGTCGGCTCGGTGGTGGGCTCCTCCGTCACCGGCGGCCCGCTGGGCCCGGTGGTCGGCGCGGCGTCCTGGCGTCCCCCGTGTCCGGGGCCGCCGACCGTCTCGTGCCGGCCGACGAGGCCGGGGACCAGCCCGGTGAGCACCTCGGTGACGATGTCCGCGCCCGGCGCCGGGAGCGGACGGACCGCCGGGGCCGTGGGCTCGTCGGGCCCGGGCGCGACCGCCCACGCGGAGCCCGTCGCCATCACCGTCGCCGTCGCCGGAACGAGCAGCGCCCCCGCGAGCAGCACGGGCGCCGCCCTCCGTATCGCGCATCGCCTGTCGGGTGCCCGCCGCACACGTCCCGCCTCTCCACCGAACCCTGTGTGGATTCAGCGTCACACGCGGCAACATTTCCGGCATCCCGGACGGCCGGCTCCGTATCGGACCGTTATCCGCGAGAGGGCGTGTTCATGCCGTGGTCAGGAGCACTTTTCCGATGTGGGTGCTGCCGTCCACCACGCGGTGCGCCTCGGCCGCGTCCCGCAGCGGGAGCGTACGGTCCACGACCGGCCGTACGGTTCCGGCCTCGATCAGCGGCCACACGTGCTCGCGTACCGCCGCCACGATCGTGGCCTTCTCGTCCAGCGGCCGGGGCCGGAGCGAGGTCGCGGCGACGGCGGCGCGCTTGCTCAGCAGCGTGGCCAGATTCAGCTCGCCCACGAGGCCGCCCTGGAGGCCGATGACGACCAGGCGGCCGTTGACCGCGAGCGCGTCCACGTTCCGCCCGAGGTACTTCGCGCCCATGATGTCGAGGATCACGTCGGCCGTGACGGCCTTCTCGAACTCCTGCTCGCGGTAGTTGATCAGGATGTCCGCGCCCAACTCCCGGCAGGCCGCCAGCTTCTCGGCGCTCCCCGCCGTGACGGCGACCGTCGCCCCCACCGCCTTGCCGAGCTGGACCGCCATCGTGCCGATCCCGCTGGACCCGCCGTGCACCAGCAGCGTCTCGCCGGGGCGCAGGTGCGCGGTGAGGAACACGTTCGACCACACCGTGGCCGTCACCTCGGGCAGCGCCGCCGCCGTCACCAGGTCGATCCCCTTGGGCACCGGCAGCAGTTGGCCCGCCGGCACCGCCACCTTCTGCGCGTATCCGCCGCCCGCGAGCAGCGCGCACACCTCGTCCCCGACCCGCCACCCCGCGACCCCGGAGCCCACCTCGACGATCCGCCCCGAACACTCGAGACCCGGATACGGCGACGCCCCCGGCGGCGGCTCGTAGAACCCCTGCCGCTGCAACAGATCCGCCCGGTTCACCGCCGTCGCCGCCACCTCGACGACGACCTCGCCCTCCCCCGCGACCGGATCCCCCACCTCCGCCCACGTCAACACCTCGGGCCCGCCCGGCTCCGGAATCGTCATCGCATACATCCCCCGAGGCTACCGCTGCCCTCAGCCCCCCAGCCCGCCGGTTCCTTTGCGCCGGACGGCCAGCCGATCTTTTAAGGGGCGCGGGGAACTGCGCGACCAGCCCCCACCGTGGCGCGGCCGAAAAGCCGGCCCCAGCGGGGCAGATGCCGTCGTTCCCGGGCTGACAGCCCGGCGGTGGCTGAGCGCGCAGTTCCCCGCGCCCCTAAAAAACACGCCCTGCGCACGTGCGGGTGGGGGCCTAGGCGAGGGGCGGGCCGGCGGGCCCGGCACGGTGGATGGCGATCACGCGGTCGGTGAGAAGCAGAGGCGCAGCCTCCGGATCGTCGTGGTCGAGAAGCCGATGCCCCCGCTTGACCGACACGACGAGGTCGTGAAGGTCACGCGGCGCCTGCCCCGCCTCGGCCTTGGTCACCGGCCGTTCGATGAGATCCAGCCCGCTCCCGTAAGTGATGAGGTCGTCCATGACGACCCCAACGCTGGGGCTGAGCATGGACAGCCCGAGAAGCCGCCCGGCGGCACTGGAACTGGTGATGACGGCGTTGGCCCCGGACTGCCGCAGCAGCGGCGCGTTCTCCTCCTCGCGGACGGACGCGACGATATGGGCGCGCTTGTTGAGCTGACGTGCGGTCAACGTGACGAGCACGGCGGTGTCGTCGCGCTGCGCGGCGATGACGATCTCCTTGGCGACCTGGGCTTCGGCCCGCAGCAGCACGTCGTTGCGGGTGGCGTCGCCGACGACGGCGACGTACCCCTCGTCGGTCGCGGCCTGCACGACCTTGGGGCTCGGGTCGACGATCACGATCCGGCTCTGCGGGATGCCGCGGCCGATCAACGTCTGGGCCGCCGACCGGCCCTTGGTCCCGTATCCGACGATGACCACATGATCGCGCAAGGTTCTCCTCCAGCGCTTGAGGCGGAACTGCTCGCGGGTCCGCTCGGTCAGCACTTCCAGGGTCGTCCCGACCAGGATGATCAGGAAGATCACGCGCAACGGCGTCACCAGGAAGGTGTTCGCGAGCCGGGCGCCCGTACTGTACGGGACGATGTCGCCGTAGCCGGTCGTCGACAGCGTCACCGTCGCGTAGTAGAGCGAATCCAGGAACGACACCGAGCCGTTGGCGTTGTCGTGGTAGCCGCCGCGGTCGAAGTAGACAATCAGGACGGTGGCGAGCAGGACCAGCAGCGCCATCAGCAGGCGGCGCGAGACCTGGAGCAGCGGGCCCGCGGCGGGACGCGGGAAGGCCACCCGGCGGTACCCCGCCGTACCGGCGGAGATCGCCGCCGAGGCGCTGCCGTCGCCCGTGCCGTCGGCGCCGTCCGCGCCGCCGGGGGGAGGATCGGCGCGACCGGCCGCCGCGTCGTACCGGGGCAGTTTCATATCCCGCTCCCCATCATGTGCCGCTCACCTTCATATACCGGTGTCGTCCACCGGTCCGACGACGTATCGCTTCGCGTACGGGATCACGTACCACGTGACATGGGCTGACGGCGGTCACGTACCCCGTACCTTCACGTATCGAGCACCACCGCGTACGCACCGGGGTGCCCTCACGTGCCGCTCCCCCACGCCAGCGCGAGCGCCCCGGTGTCGAGTACGGCCGTGTCGTCGCCCGCGCGGGCGCCGCCGGGCGGGATCACGGCCATGCCGTCGGCGGCGGCGAGGCCGCGGAGCATGGCGGGGCCTGAGTAGGTGAGCGGGCGCGCGGCGGAGTCGTCGTCGAAGACCACCGGGACGAGCCGGGTGTCGACCGGGTGACCCGGCACGTCGGCGGTGAGCGGGGCCGCGTACGGGGCCGGTACGGGGCGGCCCGCGAGGGTCCGCAGCAGGGGGGCGGCGAGGGTCAGGACGCCGGACACGGCGGCCAGCGGGTTGCCGGGCAGCCCGATGAGGTGGGTGCCCGAGGGGAGTTCGGCCAGCACCATGGGGTGTCCCGGGCGGACGGCGACGCCGTCGACCAGCAGTTTCGCGCCGAGCGCGGCGAGGACCGGGTGCAGGTGGTCGACCGGTCCGCCCGCGGTGCCGCCGGTGGTGACCACGAGGTCGGCGGTGCTCTCACGGACCGCCCTGCGCAGGAGGTCGGCGTCGTCCACCAGCCGCCGTACCGCCACCACTTCGGCGCCGAGCGCGCGCAGCGACGACGGGAGCATCGGGCCGAGCGCGTCCCGTACCCGCCCCGACCTGGGCAGGCCGTGGTCCAGCAACTCGTCGCCGAGGACCAGGACTTCGACGCGCGGCCGTACGGTGACGGTCAGCTCGTCGTAGCCCGCGGCGGCGGCCAGACCGAGTACGGCGGGCGTCACGACGGTGCCCGCGGGCAGCAACTCCTCGCCGCCCCTGCACTCCTGGCCGCGCATTCTGACCTCCTGGCCCGGCGCGGGCGCGGGGTGCGGCGACCGCACCTGCAACCACTCGCCGTCCGTGCGGCGCTGCGTCCAGCCGTGTTCGCTGCGCAGCACCGCGGTGGTGCCGGTCGGCACGGCGGCGCCGGTCGCGATGGGGGCGGCGTGGCCGACGAGCAGCGGCTCCGCCGGGCGCTGCTGTCCGGCGAGCACCGAGGCGCCGCGCAGCCGCCACGGGCCCGGGCCCGCCACCGCCCAGCCGTCCATCGCGGAGGAGTCGAACGACGGCAGGTCCGTCAGCGCCGTCAGCGCCCTGGCCAGCGTCATGCCCAGCAGGTCCTCTCCCAACTCCCGTGTTTCGGAGCCGAGTCGGCGGCCGACGCGGCGCGCGATCCGCCGCGCCTCGGGCCACGGCACGGCGTCGGCGGGGGAGGGGAGCGGGGTTTGGGGCTGGGGTTGGGGCTGGCGCTGGGGTTGGGCGGGTGCCTGCGCGGGGGCCGGGCCCTGGACGGGGGGCCGGGGCGCGGGGCCCTCCGGGGTGGGGGCGGTGTCGTCCCGGCCGTGGCGGAGGGCGACGGACAGCGGGTCGTTACGGTCCTGGCCTCCGTAACCGGCCGCGCCGGTGGCGGTACGGCGCGACTCGTTCGCCAGGGCGAGGGCGTCGTCGAGCGCGCGGTCGGCCGCGTCGGAGGCGCGCGGGTCGAAGGCGCCCGGGTCGAAGGCGCCCGGGTCGAAGGCGCCCGCGCCGGGACGGGTGCCGCTCATTCCGCCGGTTCCGGGTCGGTGCCGGGGGTGCCGGGGGTGCCGGGGGTGCCTGGTTTCCGCGCGTCGGCCTCTTGCGCGTCGGCCTCCTGCGCGTCGGCCTCCTGCGCCCAGCGCACGGCCAGGGCGGCGGCCTTGTCGGCCGCCTCCCGTACGGCCTCGGGGCCGCCGCCCGCGCGCGCCGCCGCGTAACCCACCAGGAAGGTGGTCAGCGGCGCGGCCGGACGAGCGACGCCGTGCGCCGCGTCGCGGGCCAGATCGAGCAGGACGCCGGTGTCCACGTCCAGCTCGATACCCAGTTCGGTCTTGGCTGCTGCGATCCATTCGTCCAACACAGGGCCATGGTCCCTGAAACCTGGCTCGCTGTGGGACAGGCTCACCCCTCGGACACCCCGTCCAGCCGTGCCCGCGCCACCGCCACGTCCTCCCACGTATCGCAGTCGAACGACGCGTCCCCCGTCGGATCGGCCCGCCTGCGCACCACCAGCTCCCGTGTCAGCAACCGCAACGGCAGCCCCGCCAGCCCGCCGTGCTCCCCCTTGAGCAGCGCCACCTCCCGGCGCAGCGCCTCCCCCCAATACGCCCCCGCCAACGGCTGATCCCGCCCTCCCGCGTCGGTGAGCAGCACCCCTTCCGTCCCGGTGCCGAGCGCGCCCAGCGCCTCCACCAGGCCGGTCACGGCGCCGACCGTCAAGAACGGCAGATCGGCCGCCAGCACGACCACGATTTCCGGCGCGGGAAGCGGCGGCCCGGATGGGGCCAAGTGGGCCAACGCGGTCAGCCCGGCGTCGAGCGCGGGCAGCGGCCCGCCTCCCGGCGGCTCCTCCCGCGCCCAGCTCACCGGCCGTACGGTCCCCCGGCGCGGCCCCACGACCACCGTCCGCTCCGCCCCCTCGCACGCCGCCAGCACCCGGTCGAGCAGCATCCGCCCCCCGACCTCCACCGCCGCCTTGTCCACCCCCCCGAGCCGCCTCGCCCCACCCCCGGCCAACACCACCGCATCAAACCCAGTCGCCACCCCCCGAGTATCCCCGGCCCCGGCGCACCCCGATCTTTTTGGGCGCGCCCCCGCGCTGGACGCTGCACCGATCTTTCAAGGGGCGCGGGGGGGTACCTCCCAGCGCCCGGGGGTCAGACGGCGGCGAGGAGAACGGCCGGGCTCTCGACGCAGTCAGCGACAAAGCGAAGGAACCCCCCTGCGGTCCCACCGTCGCAGACCCGGTGATCGAAGGTGAAGGAGAGCTGCACGACGTGACGCACGGCCAACTCACCCTGGTGAACCCACGGCTTGGGGGCGATACGGCCGACACCGAGCATGGCGGCCTCGGGATGGTTGAGGATCGGGGTGGAACCGTCCACCCCGAAGACCCCGTAGTTGTTGAGCGTGACGGTGCCGCCGGTCAGGTCCCGCGGCGTCAGCGCCCCCGTCCGAGCGGCCTCGGTCAGGCGGCCGATCTCCGCGGAGAGCCCGGCCGTGGACCTGGTGTGGGCGTCGCGCACGACAGGCACGACCAGGCCGCGTTCGGTCTGCGCCGCGAAGCCGAGGTGGACGGCCGGCAGCCGTACGATCTCGCGCCGCTCGGTGTCGACCGTGGCGTTCAGCTCCGGGTAACGGGCCAGCCCCGCCGTCACGATCCTGGCGAAGAGGGCCAGCACCGAGATCCGCTCGCCGCCCGAGGCGTTCATCGCCGCCCGCGCGGCCAGCAGTTCGGTGGCGTCGGCGTCCACCCAGCACGTGGCGTCCGGTATCTCCCGCCGACTGCGGGCCAGCTTGTCCGCGACCATGCCGCGTACCCCGCGCAGCGGCACCCGCTCCTCCTCCGCCGGCGCGGGAGCCGGGGCCGGAGCCACGGCAGGTGTCGCCGGAGCCGCCACCGCGCGCTCGACGTCCGCCCGCAGGATCAGCCCGTCGGGCCCCGTACCGGCCAGGGCCCGCAGGTCCAGCCCGTGTTCCCTGGCCAGCCGCCGGACCAGCGGCGATATGACGGCCACCGGGCCGTCGGCGACAGGCGCCCCGGCGACAGGCACCTCGGTGACCGAAACCGCCGCCTGCACCGAACCGTCCACTGCCCGCACCCGTCCGCGGCGCCGCGCCACCGCCGTACCGGTGCCGTAACCGACCAGCACATTGCCCGAGCCCTCATCGGCCCCGCCGCCCGAGGCGTCCGAGTCGCCCGAGGCGTCCGGGCCCGCCGGGTTCCCGGCCGCGTCGGAGTGCGAGCCCACCGCGACCGTGACCAGGGGGCGGCCCACGTCGAGGGTGTCGCCCTCGGCGCCGAAGCGGGCGGTCACGACACCGCCGTAGGGGCAGGGGACCTCGACGACGGCCTTCGCGGTCTCGACCTCGACCACCGGCTGGTCGATGGCGACGACCTCGCCGACCTCCACCAGCCAGCGCACGATCTCCGCCTCTGTGAGCCCTTCGCCCAGGTCGGGGAGCGTGAATTCCTTGACGACGGCCATCAGCCCTCCCACTGCAAGCGGCCGACGGCGTCGAGAATCCGGTCGACGCCGGGCAGATGGTGCCGTTCCAGCATCGGCGGCGGGTAGGGGATGTCGAATCCGGCGACGCGCAGGACCGGCGCCTCCAGGTGGTGGAAGCAGCGCTCGGTGATCCGGGCCGCTATCTCGGCGCCCATGCCGCCGAAACCGGACGACTCGTGCACGACGACCGCCCGCCCGGTGCCGCGTACGGCCGCCGCGACCGTCTCCTCGTCGAAGGGCACGAGGCTGCGCAGATCGACCACGCCCAGGTCCCAGCCCTCCTCCTTGGCGGCCTCCGCGGCCTCCAGGCAGACCGGGAGCGAGGGGCCGTAGGTGACCAGCGTCGCGGTGCGCCCGGTGCGCCGCACCACGGCGCGGCCGATCGGCGGAACCTCGGCCGGCGCGGCCGGCGACCAGTCGGACTTGGACCAGTAGAGCCGCTTGGGCTCCAGGAAGACCACCGGGTCGTCGGAGGCGATGGCCGCCCGCAGCAGCCCGTAGGCGTCCTCGACGGTGGCCGGGGTGACCACGTGGAGGCCGGGGGTGTGCGCGTAGTACGCCTCGGAGGAGTCGCTGTGGTGCTCGACGCCGCCGATTCCGCCGCCGTACGGGATGCGGATGGTGATCGGCAGCGGCAGCGCGCCACGCGTGCGGTTGCGCATCTTCGCCACATGGCTGACGAGTTGCTCGAACGACGGGTAGGCGAAGGCGTCGAACTGCATCTCGACCACCGGGCGGAGCCCGTACATCGCCATGCCGACCGCCGCGCCGAGGATGCCCGCCTCGGCGAGCGGGGTGTCGGTGCAGCGGCTGTCGCCGAATTCGGCGGCGAGCCCGTCGGTGATCCGGAAGACGCCGCCCAGGGTGCCGATGTCCTCGCCGAGGACGTGGACGGAGTCGTCGGCCGTGAGCGCGTCACGCAGCGCCTGGTTGAGGGCCTGCGCCATGGTGGCGGGTCTGCGGGTGGGCGCGGCGGCGCGGCCCGCGGTCGGTGCGACGGTGGTCATGACTGCCGCTCCGCTTCCAGCTCGGCCCGCAACTGGGCCTCCTGCTGCCGCAGTTGCTGCGTGGGCTCGGCGTAGACGTGGGCGAACAGCTCCATCGGGTCGAGCCGCGGATCGGCGTTCATCCGCTCCCGCAGGTCCGCCGCCATGGTCTCGGCCTCGTCGGCCGCGCTCCGCCTGACGTCGTCGTCGAGCAGTCCGCGGCCGGTCAGCTCCCGTTCCAGCAGGGCGATCGGGTCGTGCGCGCGCCAGGCGGCGACCTCGTCGTCGTCGCGGTAGCGGGTGGCGTCGTCGGCGTTGGTGTGCGCGTCCATCCGGTAGGTGACGGCCTCCACGAGCGTCGGGCCGCCGCCGTCCCTGGCCCGACCGACGGCCTCGGTCAGCACCTCGTGCACGGCGGCCGCGTCGTTGCCGTCGACCAGCCGTCCCGGCATCCCGTAGCCGACCGCCTTGTGGGCGAAGGAAGGGGCCGCGGTCTGCTTGGCGAGCGGCACGGAGATCGCGAAGCCGTTGTTCTGCACGAGGAAGACCACCGGGGCCTGCCAGACGGCCGCGAAGTTCAGCGCCTCGTGGAAGTCGCCCTCGCTGGTGCCGCCGTCGCCGACCATGGCGAGCGCCACGACGTCGTCGCCGGTCAGCCGGGCGGCGCGGGCCAGCCCGACCGCGTGCGGGAGCTGCGTGGCCAGCGGGGTGCTGAGCGGCGCCACCCGGTGTTCGTGCGGGTCGTAACCGGTGTGCCAGTCGCCGCGCAGCAGTGTCAGCGCCTCGACCGGGTCCACGCCTCTGGCGACCACCGCGAGGGTGTCGCGGTAGCTGGGGAACAGCCAGTCACGGGGCCGCAGCGCGAGAGCGGCGGCGACCTCGCATGCCTCCTGACCGGTGCTCGACGGGTAGACGGCGAGCCTGCCCTGCTTGGTGAGGGCGGTGGCCTGCCGGTTGTAGCGCCGGCCGCGGACGAGCTGCCCGTACAGCGTGCGGAGCAGGGCGGGGTCGAGCTCCGCGGCAGCGGGGGTGCCGAGCAGCCGGTACGGCTCCGGGTCGGGCAGCAGCGGCGCGGCTTCGGTGCGGGGGCGCCAGGCAGGGGTGTCCAGCACGGTCATCGCGAGCACCTCCTTGTGGTCGGTGACCGAAAAAGCGATCGGGCGTGAGCGGGTGTCGCTCCCTACCGATTGTTCGGTCGCCGGAGGCATTTTGGCTACAGGGTGGTTTCGCCTGTGGACAAACGGTTCTGCACAGCCTGAGATGGAGCCAGTACGTCCATGGTAAGGAGGCACGGGGGGATGGCGAGAGAACAGATGGCCGCACAGGACCCGGAGGTCCGACCGCTGGACCCGATCGACCGCACGATCCTGCGGCTGCTCCAGGAGGACGGAAGGGCCTCGATACGCTCCGTCGCCGAGCGCGTGCACGTCTCACGGGCGAACGCGTACGCCCGGATCAACCGGCTCATCGAGGACGGGGTCATCCGAGGTTTCACCGCTCGCGTCGACCACGAACGTGCGGGACAGGGCGCGTCCGCGTACATCACGCTCAAGATCGTCCAGAATTCCTGGCGGACCGTCCGTGAACAACTCATCACTCTTCCGGGTGTTGCCCACATTGCCCTGGTAAGTGGTGATTTCGATGTTTTGCTGCTGGTCCACACCGCCGACAATCGGACCCTGCGCGAGCTGGTCCTGACCCGGCTCCAGGCCATCGAGGAAGTCCTCAGCAGCCGCACCCTGCTGGTCTTCGAGGAGACCGACCAGGTCGTCGGCGACTGAGGACCGGCGCCGGCCCCGACCGCGACCAGCGCCTCCGGTCAGCCGCCGTACTTCTTGAGGAACGCCTTGACCTTCGCGTAGTTCGCCTCGTCGGACAGCATGCTCACGCCGTGGTTGAAGCCGCCGACGATCGTCAGGTCGTTCTCCTTCGCCTTCTTCGTCAGCTTGCTCAGCTCCTTCGTGGAGTCCTGGAAGGGGCTGTCCAATTCGGCGGCCATGTAGAAGACGGGCATCGTCAGATTCGGTACGACCATCGAGGCGTCCATGCCGGAGTACGTCGAGGGCGCGGACAGCGAGACGACCGCGTCCACCGGCGGCGTGATGGTGCCCGCGGCGGACAGCACCGCCGTACCGCCCTTGGACGCGCCGACCAGCAGCAGCTTCGTCACGCCCTTGGACCGCAGGTAGGCCGCCGCCGCGGTGAGTTCCCGCACCTCGCTGCCCGCGGAGTTCACGGCCAGCACGCGGTAGCCGTCCGCGGCCAGGTCCTGCGCGTGCGGCACCCACTGGCAGACGTCCCCGTCCGCCTGGTGGGCCAGCACCAGCCCGGTGCCGCCGGTGCCGGTCAGATAGCCCTCGACGTCCTGGCCGTCCCCGCCCGGGAAACTCACCGAGCCCGCCTTGGCCTGTTCGGGTGACAGGCAGCCGAAGCCGTTCACCGTGGCGGTGGGCGTGGGGGCGGGCGCGGCCCTGTCCTTGCCCTTGGCGCCCCCGCCGTCTCCGCACCCGGCCAGCAGCAGGAGGGAAACGGCCAGCGCGGAGGCGGCCGCCGCCCGCACCGGCGGCCCGAATCGCGCGACAGATCGCTCAGCGGAGAACATGGCTGGATCGTGCCGGGGCCACCCCCGGTGGGTCAATGGTCTGGACCATCTGACCGCTCGGTCGCCCGGCTCGCCGTCGCTACGTACGCAGCCCGTCGAACGCCAGCCGCACCACCGCGTCCGCCACCTGCTGCCGGTCGAGCGCGCCCTTGGCCTCCGGCCGGTACCACTCCACGATCGAGTTGATCATCCCGAAAAGCAGCCTGGTCGCCAGCCTGACATCCACGTCGCCGCGCAGATCGCCGTCCGCGACCGCCGCCTTCAACAGATCCGCCACCCGCTGGTCGAACTCCCTGCGCCGCTCCATCGCCCAGCGCTCGGTGTCGGTGTTCCCGCGCACCCGCAGCAGAAGGGTGACGTAGGGAAGTTCCGCCATAAGCACCTCTGTCGTACGCCGGGTGACGTACTCCAGGCGCCGCACCGCGCGGCCGTCGACCGCTCCGGGCTCCTCCAGGATGCCGAAAAGCCCCTCAAGGGCGCGGCCCACCGCCCTGTTCAGCAGTTCTTCCTTGCCGCGCACATGGTGGTAGATCGACGACTTCGAGATGCCCGCGGCGCGCGAGAGATGCTCCATGGACGTGCCGTCGTAACCGCGCTCGTTGAAGACCTCGACGGCGACGGCGAGCAGCGAATCCGGCGTATAGGTATCGCGCTTGGGCATGGTCATGAGGAGATCATTCTTCCTCCGCCCTCGCGCGCCACAGCACTTCGACCGAAGGCGCGTAACGGCCGTTGGGGTAGTACGAGTGCAGCGACTCCAGCGTTTCGCGCACCCAGGACAGGGAGAGCCGCTCGCCCCATTGCAGCGGGCCCAGCGGGTAGTTCACACCGAGGCGCATGGCGGTGTCGACATCGGCGGCGGACGCCACTTCCTTTGCGACCGCGTCGGCCGCGAGGTCCACCAGCATCGCGACCGTCCGCGCCACGATCAGTCCGGGGACCAGCCGGATGACGCTGACCTGCTTGCCGAGAGCCTGGAAGAGCCCGACGGCCTCCGCGAGCGCCGCGTCCGGCACCTCCGGGGTCCGCGCGAGCGCCATCCTGGTGGCCGTCGTGTAGTCGGCCGCCAGGTCGAACTGGATACCCGGCTCCAGGGTGCCGTCCGCCGGGTAGAGATACGTTCCGTCACTCAGCTCGAAGCCCTGGACGCCGTCGTCCTCGGTGACCTCGATCCCGGCCGCGCGCACCAGGCCGACGAGGGCCTGCGCGGGACCCAGATCGCCGTGCACCACGCGCTGCGGCGCGTCCGCGGGCTCCGCGGTGTGCGGTCCGGGCGCGGCGCCATGCTCCGGCGCCGGTTCGTACACGAACCAGCCGCGGCCTGTCTTGCGGCCGAGGCGGCCGGACTCCACCAGGCGGCGCTGGGCGAGCGACGGCGTGAATTTGGGGTCGTGGAAGAACGACTCCCACACCGATCTGGTGACCGCCTCGTTCACGTCCTGGCCGATCAGGTCGGTGAGCGCGAAGGGGCCCATGGCGAAGCCGCCGCATTCGCGCAGCACCGCGTCGATGGTGGCGGGGTCCGCGGCCCGCTCCTCGTGGACGCGCAGGGCCTCGGCGTAGAAGGGGCGGGCGATCCGGTTGACGATGAAGCCGGGGGTGTCGGCGCAGCGCACCGGGGTCTTTCCCCAGGCGGCGGCCGTGTCGTAGGCGGTGTCGACGGCTGCGGGGTCCGAGGCGGTGCCCGCGACGACCTCGACCAGCGGGAGCAGCGGGGCCGGATTGAAGAAGTGCAGGCCGACGAGGCGGCCGGGCAGCCGCAGGGCGCCCGCGACGGCGGTCACCGACAGGGAGGAGGTGTTGGTCGCCAGCAGGCAGCCGTCGCCGACGGTTTCCTCCAGTTCGGCGAAGAGCCGCCGCTTGACGGCCAGATCCTCCACGACGGCCTCGACGACGAGCGCGGCCGGTGCCAGGTCCGCGATGCCGTCGGCGGGGACGAGCCGGTCCAGCGCGGCCCGGTGTTCGGCCGTGTCGAGGCGGCCCTTCTCGGCCAGCCGGGCCAGCCGCGCCCCGACGCCCGCCGCGGCCTTCGCGGCCAGTCCCGGCGCGGCGTCGTACAGCAGCACGCGGTGCCCCGCGAGCAGCGCGACCTGCGCGATTCCCTGGCCCATGGTGCCTGCGCCGACGACGGCGACGACACCGTCGCGGTCAAGTGCGGTCACGGTGGCACAGCTCCTTCCCGAGGTACTGCCGAGATCCTGCCGGGTCTTTCCGAGTTATCCACAGGCTGGGACGTCCCTCTTGTCCCGACCGAACATTCGGTTAATCTAGCGTTGTCTCTGCTACTCAGCCCAGCTCGACGAGGAGTTGGTCCGCCATGTCCGCCACTGTCTCCGCCGTGACCTTGATCGAACGCCATCGTGACACGCTTGACAAGGCGCTCGATGCCGTCAGGACCCGGGCGTACTGGTCGCCCTACCCCGAGCACCCCAAGGCGTACGCCGACGCCGACGAGGGCAAGGCCGCCTTCGACGCGCTGCTCGGCCACCGCTTCGAGCTGGACCAGCCCGGCACGGACGGCTGGACGGGCACCGAGCGCTCCCCGTACGGGCCGGACCTCGGCGTGGAGTACCCGCACCCCGATCCGGACGTGCTGCTGCCCGCGATGCGCGCCGCGATGCCCGCCTGGCGGGACGCGGGACCCGAGGCGCGCGCCATGGTGTGCCTGGAGATCCTGGCGCGGATCAACGCGCGGACGCACGAGTTCGCGCACGCCGTGATGCACACCTCCGGGCAGGCGTTCACGATGTCCTTCCAGGCCGGCGGCCCGCACGCGCAGGACCGCGGCCTCGAAGCGGTGGCGTACGCGTACGTGGAGCAGGTCCGCACCCCGGAGACCGCGGAGTGGATCAAGCCGCAGGGCAAGCGCGACCCGCTCAATCTGCGGAAGTCCTTCACCGCGGTGCCGCGCGGCATCGGCCTGGTGATCGGCTGCAACACCTTCCCGACGTGGAACGGCTATCCGGGGCTCTTCGCCTCCCTGGCCACCGGCAACGCGGTGCTGGTCAAGCCGCACCCGCGCGCGGTGCTGCCGCTGGCCCTGACCGTACGGGTGGCGCGCGAGGTGCTGGCCGAGGCGGGCTTCTCGCCCGACCTGGTCTGCCTGGCCGTCGAGCGGCCCGGCGAGGGCCTGGCCAAGACCCTGGCGCTGCGCCCCGAGGTCCGGGTCATCGACTACACCGGCTCCACCGCCTTCGGCGACTGGCTGGAGGCCAACGCCCGCCAGGCGCAGGTCTTCACCGAGAAGGCCGGCGTCAACACCGTGGTGATCGACTCCACCGACGACTACCGCGGCATGCTCTCCAACCTCGCCTTCTCGCTGTCCCTCTACAGCGGCCAGATGTGCACCACCCCGCAGAATCTGCTGATCCCGCGCGACGGCATCGACACCGACGCGGGACGGCGGAGCTACGACGAGGTGGTCGCCGACATCGCGGGCGCGGTCGACGGGCTGCTCGGCGACGACGCGCGGGCCAACGCGCTGCTCGGCGCCCTGGTGAATCCGGACGTCAAGGCACGGCTCGAAGCGGCCCCCGGGCTGGGCGAAGTCGCCCTCGCCTCCCGCTCGGTGACCCACCCGGACTTCCCCGACGCGGTCGTCCGCACCCCGGTGCTGGTCAAGCTCGACGGCGCCAAGCCGGACGCCGAGGCGGCGTATCTGTCGGAGTGCTTCGGCCCGGTCGCCTTCGCCGTGGCCGTGGACTCGACCGCCGACGCGCTGGAGCTGCTGCGCCGTACCGTCCGCGACAAGGGCGCGATGACGGTCGGCGGCTACACCACCTCCGCCGAGGTGGAGCGCGGCCTGGAGGAGGTCTGCTGGGAGGAGTGCGCGCAGCTCTCGCTCAATCTGACCGGCGGTGTGTACGTCAACCAGACGGCCGCCTTCTCCGACTTCCACGGCTCCGGCGGCAATCCGGCGGCCAACGCGGCGCTGTGCGACGGCGCGTTCGTCGCGAGCCGCTTCCGGATGGTGGAGGTGCGGCGGCCCGCCTGATCGCGGGGTTCAGGGGCGGCCGGGTACCCGCGGCGAGCGGGACGTGGCCGCCCAGTGGAAGAGCGCCATGCCGACGCTGGTGGCCAGGTTGTAGCTGGAGACCTGCGGACGCATCGGCAGCGCGACCAACTCGGCGGCGCGTCCGCGCAGTTCGTCGGAGACGCCGTGCCGCTCCGAGCCGAAGACGATGAGCGCGTCGTCGGGGAGTTCGACGGAGCGGATGTCCTTGCCCTCCGGGTCGAGGACGTACAGCGGTCCCGGCGGCAGCGCGTCGGCGGCCGTACGTTCCACCGCGGTCGCGTAGTGCAGTCCGGCGCCCGCGCGCAGGGCGTTGGGGTGCCAGGGGTCGAGATCTCCGGTGCTGACCACGCCGGTGACGCCGAATCCGGCCGCCAGCCGGATCACCGCCCCGACGTTGCCGAGATTGCGCGGGCTGTCCAGGACGACGACCGGTGCCTGCCGGGACCGTTCGGCCAGCAGCGCCAGATTGGCCGCCCGGTCGCGACGGTCGGCGAGCGCGGCCACCGCGGTGGGGTGCACCCGCGTCACCAGCCCGCGCAGCGCCGCGGCGGGGATCTCGGTGACGCGCGCCGCCAGCTCCTCGGCCAGGTCGGGGGCCAGCTCCGCCGCGAGGCGCAGCGCGGCCGCCTTGTCGCTGCTGACCGCGGTGCGCACGCGGGCGCCGAAGCGCAGCGCGTGCTTGAGGGCGTGGAAGCCGTCGAGCAGCACCGCGTCCGGCGCGGCGGCCTGCCAGGCGAGGACGGCGGCCGTGGCGCTTGCGGTGGCCGCGTCGGCCCCGGTGGCCTGAGCGGCTTCGGTCGCCGGGTCGGCTCCGGTCGCCGGGTCGGGTTCGGCTGCGGCGCCGGGTCGGTGGGCGGCCTCGTCCTCGGTCATGGCCTCAGCGTACGGTGCGGCCCGCCTGCCCGATCACGTCATGTCACGGCGCTGGGCGGCGGTGGTCCCACGGCCGGTTCCCCCGGCTCGGCGGACGCGTCGTCGGGGGCGGTGCGCTGCCCGTGGACCACCGGCCGCGGGCGCGCGGCACCCGGCCGCAGCCGCCGTACGAGCCGGTCCCCGGCCCAGACCAGGAAGGCCGTCGGCAGGAACACCGCGTCGGCGGCGATCATCGCGAGGGAGAAGAAGGGCAGGCCGAGCACGACGGCGATCGAGGCGTGCTCCAGCATCATCGCGACCAGCAGCACGTTCTTCACCCGACGGTTGAACAGGGTGAAGGGGAAGGCGACCTGGACGATGACCGTGCCGTAGGTGATGAGCATGACCATCAACTCATTGCCCGCCAGGGCGTGCGACAGGGCGGGCCAGGGGGTGAAGTCGTCCAGATGGAGCGGGTAGTAGAGCGCGGTGCCGTCCTGCCAGCGGCTGCCCTGGATCTTGTACCAGCCCGCGGTGGAGTAGATCAGGCAGACCTCGGCGACGATCACGAGCATCGCGCCGTTGTGGATGACGTTGGCGATGATGTCGAGCACGGTGCGCGGCTCGCCGGGCGCGACCCGCCGCACCGCCCACCACAGCGCCTGGACCAGCCAGAACAGCCAGAACAGCACCGCCCATCCGGTGCTGAGCTTGCCGAACAGCGTCGCCGCCACGAGCGCGAAGCCGAACACCGCCCACAGGGCGACGCCGACCGGATCGGCGCCCGGCTCCGCGTCGGACGCGGAAGCGGCCGACGGTCCGGCACCCGCCTCGGCCGCCTCCCCGCGGGCCGCGCGGCGCCGGTCGAGCGACCAGACCTGGCCGCAGCGGGTGAAGACGAGGTAGATCGCCATCAGGTGGATGACGTTGTCGCCGCCGTCGCCCTCGAAGACGCTGCGATTCTGGAGCGACAGCACGCCGATCATGAAGAACACCGAGGCGGTACGGGTCCGCCAGCCCAGGAGCAGCATCGCGCTGGCGACGATCGCGAAGGCGTAGACGCACTCGAACCAGGCGCGGCCGTCGTTCCACAGCAGCACGGTGAAGGCGTGGTTCCCGGCGACCAGCCGTTTGGCGAGGTCCCAGCTCCAGGGCGCGTCGGGGCCGTACAGCTCGGCGCGGTGCGGGAATTCGCGCAGCAGGAACAGCAGCCAGGTCAGCGAGAAGCCGATCCGGATGATCGCGCTCTGGTACGGGCCGATGGCCCGGCCGGTGATGGCGTTGATCCCCCGCGCGACGGCGCGGTCGAGTCCTTTGCCGAGTCCGGCGAACGGCGAGGGGACG
The DNA here is from genome assembly GCF_044741185.1 of Streptomyces sp. NPDC088197. Taxonomy (NCBI): domain Bacteria; kingdom Bacillati; phylum Actinomycetota; class Actinomycetes; order Kitasatosporales; family Streptomycetaceae; genus Streptomyces; species Streptomyces sp. NPDC088197. The sequence goes on along the minus strand of NZ_JBIUSD010000001.1, from coordinate 665,763 downwards.
AAGGAGTCGCGCGCGCTCACGATGCGTTCTCCTGACCGGCGGGCGCGGTGGTGACCGGCCACCAGGGCAGTTCCCGGTAGTAGGGCTGGGTGCCGGTCTGCTGCCCGTTGCCCGACGGCGGCGGGACCGCGGTGGTGGCGGAACGTGCCTGCACGCGGACGACGTCGCCGCCGTTGAGCCGCGGGCCGAAACGCTCCTGCAAAATCCGCTGGAGATACGTACGGCTCATGTCGCTGCGGTCGCCGCCGGTGGGCTGCTCCTTGTCGTCGTGGGTGTCGGTGTAGAAGCTCCAGGCGCGACGCAGCTCGTTCTGCTGGGTGTGGCTGGGGGCGGGGTTGTGCCGCATCGCGGCGACGTCCATCGCGGTGAGGTCGACCCAGCCGGTGGTGGAGAGGCCGCCGTCGGGCTTGCGGACCTCGGCGCGGGCCTGCACATGGATGTTCTGTTGCAGCGGGTCGGGCGCGAACAGCTTCCAGTTCTGCTCGAACTCCGGATAGACGTAGTCGTCGACCGCCGCGCCGTGCTCCCTGCTGAGCGTGTTCGAGGGCGCGACGTGCAGGAACACCATGCCGAGGTGGTACAGCGCGCCCACGACGACCGCGCCGATCGCCAGGGCGACGGCTATGCGCGCGGGCGTGGACAGCGCCGCGGTCCGGGGCGGCGGCCCCTCGAATGACTCCATCGTCTCTCCGCTCTCACCCGTGCCGGGCACGCACGCCTGCCGGGCAGCACGCTACCCACCGCAGGTCCCGGCGGGGACCATACCGAGTTATCCACAGGCGTGGGAGGTGGCCTTGACACCCTTCGGCCCGCCACCGACCATGGAATGAACCGAACGATCGGTCGGTCGGTTGAGGAGTCGGCCGGCCGGTCGTCCGATGGAGCCGGTGACGGTGACGGGACGGGTGGTCGAGCCCGCGCCGAAGCCCGAGTGGCACGCCTGATGGCACCGATGACGGTGATGACGAAGGAGGGGGCCGCATGACGACGACGGCAGAGCCGGCGGCGACCGCAGGGGAGGCGGTGGCGGCAGGGCAGGACGCCTTCCTGGCCGCGTTCGACGCCGCGGTGGCCGAGGACGCCAGGATCGAGCCGCGGGACTGGATGCCGGACGCCTACCGCGCCACCCTCGTCCGCCAGATGGCCCAGCACGCGCACTCCGAAATCATCGGGATGCAGCCGGAGGCCAACTGGATCAGCCGCGCGCCCTCGCTGCGCCGCAAGGCGATCCTGATGGCCAAGGTGCAGGACGAGGCGGGGCACGGGCTCTATCTGTACAGCGCCGCGGAAACCCTCGGAGTCAGCCGCGAGGAGCTGCTCGACAAGCTGCACGCGGGCCGCCAGCGCTACTCCTCGATCTTCAACTACCCCACCCTGAGCTGGGCTGACGTCGGCGCCATCGGCTGGCTGGTGGACGGCGCCGCGATCACCAACCAGGTGCCGCTGTGCCGCTGCTCCTACGGTCCCTACGCCCGCGCGATGGTGCGGATCTGCAAGGAGGAGTCCTTCCACCAGCGGCAGGGCTACGAGCTGCTGCTGACGCTCAGCCGCGGCACCCCGGCGCAGCACGCGATGGCGCAGGACGCGGTGGACCGCTGGTGGTGGCCCTCGCTGATGATGTTCGGCCCGCCCGACGACGAGTCCGCGCACTCCGCCCAGTCCATGGCGTGGAAGATCAAGCGGCACTCCAATGACGAGCTGCGGCAGCGCTTCGTGGACATCTGCGTCCCGCAGGCCGAGGTGCTGGGGCTCACCCTCCCCGACCCCGACCTGCGGTGGAACGAGTCGCGGGGCGGCTACGACTACGGGGCGATCGACTGGACGGAGTTCCAGGAGGTGCTGCGCGGCAACGGGCCGTGCAATGAGGAGCGGATCGACCGGCGCCGCGCCGCACACGACAACGGCGCCTGGGTCCGGGAGGCGGCCACCGCATACGCGGCCAAGCACGGGGAGGCACGGGCATGACCGAGCAGACGGGCGGCGACTGGCCGCTGTGGGAGGTCTTCGTCCGCAGCCGCCGCGGTCTGAGCCACAGCCACGCGGGCAGCCTGCACGCGCCCGACGCGGAGATGGCGCTGCGCAACGCGCGGGATCTCTACACCCGGCGGGCCGAGGGCGTCTCGATCTGGGTGGTGCCGTCGTCCGCGGTCACCGCCTCCTCCCCCGACGAGAAGGACCCGTTCTTCGAGTCGGCCTCCGACAAGCCGTACCGGCACCCGACGTTCTACGAGATCCCGGAAGGGGTGAAGCACCTGTGAACACGGCACCGAACCCCGCACCGGGCCCGGCCTCGGCCACGGCTGCGGCTACGGCTACGGCCTCTTCTACGACCACGGCATCGGCCACCGCGGCGCGCCCCGCACGGGCCTCCGCCCCCGCCGCGCTCGCGCTGGGCGACGACGCGCTCGTGCTCGCCCAGCGGCTGGGGGAGTGGGCGGGGAACGCGCCGGTCCTTGAGGAGGACGTCGCCCTCACCAATATCGCGCTCGACCTGCTGGGGCAGGCCCGCACCCTGCTCTCGCTGGTCGGCGACGAGGACGAGCTGGCGTTCGGCCGCGAGGAGCACGAATTCCGCAATGTGCAGCTCGTGGAGCGGCCCAACGGGGACTTCGCCGAGACGATCGTGCGGCAGCTCTTCTTCTCCGTCCACCAGGAGCTGCTGTTCACCGCCCTGGCGGCCGGGGACGGCGAGCTGGCGCCGCTGGCCGCGAAAGCGGTGAAGGAGGTCGCCTACCACCGCGACCACGCCGAGCACTGGACGCTGCGGCTGGGCGACGGCACCGAGGAGAGTCACCGGCGCACGCAGCGCGCGGTGGACGGCCTGTGGCGCTACACCGGGGAACTGTTCGAACCGCTCGACGGGCTCGGCACCGACCTTCCGGCGCTGCGCGAGCCGTGGCTGGAGCGCGTCACCGACGTCCTGCACCGGGCCACGCTGGAGATACCCCAGGGCGTCGACCGGACGCCGTGGTCGGCGGGGGCCGGACGGCAGGGTGTGCACACCGAGGCGTTCGGCCGGATGCTCGCCGAGATGCAGCACCTGCACCGCGCTCACCCGGGTGCGTCATGGTGACCGGAAGCGCGCCCGCCGCCGAGGCGACGAGCGCGCTGGAGAAGGAGCTGCTGCGGCTGGCCGGAGCCGTGCCGGATCCCGAGCTGCCGGTGATCTCGCTGGCCGAGCTGGGGGTGCTGCGCGACCTGCGGGTGACCGGGCCCGGCCGGGTCGAGGTCGAGCTGACGCCGACGTGGACGGGCTGCCCGGCACTGGACACGATGGCCACCGACATCACCGAGGTGCTGACCGAGCACGGCATGTCGGACGTCGAGGTGCGCACCGTGCTCTCCCCCGCCTGGTCGACCGACGCGATCAGCGCGGAGGGCCGCCGCAAGCTCGCCGAGCACGGTGTGGCGCCGCCGCGCCCGCTGGCCGGTGCGCGACCGGCGGGCGGCGGGCCCGTCGCCGTGGAGCTGACCGTGCGCTGCCCGCACTGCGGCTCCACCGACACCCGGCTGCTCAGCCCGTTCTCGTCCACCGCCTGCAAGGCGCTGCGCCGCTGCGAGTCCTGCCGCGAGCCCTTCGACCACTTCAAGGAGCTGTGAATGTTCCATCCGCTCCGGGTGACGGAGGTCAGCCCGCTCACGGACGACTCGGTGACCATCGCCTTCGAGGTCCCCGAGGAGCTGCGCGCGGAGTACCGGTACGCGCCGGGGCAGCACATAGCGATCCGCCGGTTCGCCGACGGGGTGGAGATCCGCCGCACGTATTCGCTGTGCGACCCGGTGCTGCCCGAGGAGGGTTTCGGGAACGACGGCGTGGAGACCGGGCCGCGGACCCTGCGGGTGGGGGTGCGGCTGGTCGAGCAGGGGGAGTTCTCCACCTACGCGCTCAAGGAGCTGGCCGCGGGCGATGTGCTGGAGGTGATGACGCCCGCGGGGCGGTTCGTGCTGGAGCCGAGGCCGGGGCGGTTCGCCGCGGTGGTCGGCGGCAGCGGCATCACACCGGTGCTGTCGCAGATCGGCACCGCGCTGGCGCGTGAGCCGGGGGCGAGTTTCTGCCTGGTGCGCAGCGACCGTACGGCGGCGTCCACGATGTTCCTGGAGGAGGTCGCGGACCTCAAGGACCGCTGGCCCGACCGCTTCCACCTGGTGTCCGCGCTGTCCCGCGAGGAGCAGCAGGCGGGGCTGCCGTCGGGGCGGCTGGACGCGGAGCGGCTGACGGCGCTGCTCCCGGCGCTGATGCCGGTGGCGGCGGTGGACGGCTGGTATCTGTGCGGCCCGCTGGGACTGGTCGGCGCGGCCGAGCGGGCGCTGCGCACACTGGGTGTCCCCCGGTCCCGCGTCCACCAGGAGATCTTCCATGTGGACGAGGTACCGGCGGCCGTCACCGCGGCCGAGCCGATACCCGGCGGCGGCACCGTACGGGCGACGCTCGACGGCCGTGGCGGTCAATGGCCGTCCCTGGCAGGGGAGTCGGTGCTGGAGACGGTGCTGCGCAACCGGTCGGACGCCCCGTACGCCTGCAAGGGCGGGGTCTGCGGGACCTGCCGGACGCGGCTGGTCAGCGGCGAGGTGCGGATGGACCGGAACTACGCGCTGGAGCCCGAGGAGACGGAGGCCGGATATGTGCTGGCCTGTCAGTCGCACCCGGTGACTTCCGTCGTCGAGGTGGACTTCGACGCCTGACCGCCCTAATCTGACGCATCGTCAGAATTGGTGGCGGGAGGAGCGGATCGTGGACTTCGGCTTCACCGAAGAGCAATTGGCGGCGGTCGAGGCGGCGAAGTCCGTCTTCTCCGGGGTGGCGGTGGACGGGGTGCCCAGCCCCGCGCTGACCCCCGGCGCGGTCGCCGAGGACTTCGACCGCGCGCTGTGGCGCAAGCTCGCCGACGGCGACCTGCTGAGCCTGACGCTGGACGAGGCGTACGGCGGGGCGGGGCTCGACCCCATCGCGCTCTGCCTCGTACTGCGCGAGGCGGGGCGGGTGCTGGCGCGGGTCCCGCTGCTGGAGAGCTGCGCCGGGGCGCTCGCCGTCCAGCGCTACGGCTCCGCGCCCCTGCGCGAACGGCTGCTGGCGGCGGCCGGTCGCGGCGAGACCGTCCTCACCGTCGCCGCCAACGGCCGCAGCGGGCACGACGGGGCCGAACTCGCCGTCCGGGCACAGCGGGTGGACGTCGGCGGCACCGACGGCGGCGGCTTCGTGCTCGACGGGGTGCAGACCGGGGTGCCGTGGGCGCGGAGCTGCGACCTGGTGCTGGTGCCCGCGCACACGGCGGACGGCGCGGCGGTGGTGGCCGTCGTTCCCCTGGACGCGGACGGGGTGGCGCCGGCGGAGCAGGTCTCCACCAGCGGCGAGCGGTTCGCCGAGGTCACGCTGGACGGTGTGGGGGTGCCCGCGACGGATGTGCTGGACGCGGACGGCGCCTGGGAGTGGCTGCGGCAGGCGCTGACCGTCGGCACCTGCGCGCTGGCGCTCGGGCTGGGGGAGGCGGTGCTGGGGATGACCAGCGCGTACGCCTCGAAGCGGCAGCAGTTCGGGTATCCGATCGCCACGTTCCAGGCGGTCGCGGTGCAGTCCGCCGACCGTTACATCGACCTGCGGGCGATGGAGGCCACCTTGTGGCAGGCGGCCTGGCGGCTCAGCACCTCGGCGCCCGGACCCCTGCCGGTCACGGGTGATGTGGCGGTGGCGAAGATCTGGGCGGCCGAGGGCGTCCGCAGGGTCGTACAGACCGCGCAGCACCTGCACGGCGGATTCGGCGCGGACACCGACTATCCGCTGCACCGGTACCACGCGTGGGCCAAGCAGTGGGAGCTGGCGCTGGGCCCGGCCGCGGCCCACGAGGAGGCGTTGGGCGACCTGATCGCCGCCCATCCGCTGACCACGTGACCCCTGCGGGGCTGCTTACAGGACGAAGCCGTCGCTGCCGCTGCCGTCCACCACCGGGCGGCCCGCGGCCTCCCAGTCGAGCATGCCGCCGCTGACGTTCACCGCGTCCACGCCCTGGGCGATCAGGTACTGCGCGACCTGGGCGGAGCGACCGCCGACGCGGCACACCACGTGCACCCGGCCGCCCTCCGGCACCTCACCGATCCGCGAGACGACCTCGCCCATCGGGATGTGCACGGCGCCCTCGGCGTGACCGGCCGCCCATTCCTCGTCCTCCCGCACGTCCAGCAGGATCGCGTCGGCCGGTACGGCGGCGGCATCCACCGCGGGCAGCTCAGAGCGGAACATCGGACGCGGCCTCCTGGGCACGAAATCGCGGCCCGCGAAACCGCGGCCCGCTCACCTTGGCTCACCAGATCCCTGGCTGACCCGAAAAAACCTACCTCAGCCCCCAACCACCCCCCGCCCCGCCCGATTCCCCGGGGTCCCCCGGCGCCCGCACCGGGCCCGGGCCCGCAGGGGGCGTTCGGGCAGAAGCTCGGGTCGTGCGAGCGGGCCGGAGAGGGCGCTATTCGGGGTCGCGGACCAGTTCCGCCAGGCGGGCCTCGCGTTGGGCGACCTGGGTCAGGAGCTGTTCGGCGATCTCGTTGAGGAGGGCGTCGGGGTCGTCCGGGGAGAGCTTCATCATCTGGCCGATGGCGCTCTCGTCCAGCTCGACGGCGATGGCGGCCAGCTTCTCCTTGCGTTCGGCCAGCCACTCCAGCCGGGCGTAGAGGACCTCGGCCTCGCTCGGCAGCTCCTCGTCCGCGACGGGACCCGCGTCCCACTCCGCGGACAGGGCGCGCAGCGTGTCCTCGTCGGCGTAGGCGTACGCCTCGTTGACGCGGGCGATGAAGGCGCTGCGGCGCTCCTTCTCCTTCTCGTCCTGGGCGAGGTCGGGGTGCGCCTTACGGGCCAGCTCGCGGTAGAGGCGCTGCGCCTCCTTGCCGGGGCGGACGCGGCGCGGCGGGTTCGGGTCGTCGACCGGCCGTACCCCGTCCGTGCCGAGCAGCCCGCCGAACAGCTCCTCGACGCCCGGCATCGGCATCACCAGCGCCCTGGCCTCCCAGGCGCGCTCGATGTCCTCCCGCTCACCGCTGTGGGCGGCGACGGCCTCCGCGACCAGCGCGTCCAGCTCGTCCAGCCGCGCGTACATCGGGCCGAGCCGCTGGTGGTGCAGCCGGGAGAAGTTCTCCACCTCGACCCGGAAGGTCTCGACCGCGATCTCGAATTCGATCAACGCCTGCTCAGCCGCGCGTACCGCCTTCGCCAGCCGATCCTGCGAGCCGGGCTCGGAGGGTCCGGCGAAGGTGGCGGAAGAGGCGGAGGACTCGGTTCCTGAGCTGTTCGTCACTCGGACAGCCTAGGCCCTGCACGGTCGATCTTCGCGGGGCCGCGGGGCGCGGCAGCGCCCGCCCGCCCGGATCACGCCACGGTGCCCCGCCCACCTGCGCCGACCCGCGCGCCCGCCCCCGTACGGGCTCGCATCGCCCGGCCCTGACACCGCCCAGGCAACCCGGACGCCCCCGGCACCCCGGTCGCCCCGGACACCCCGGACGCCCCGGCCGGGGAACCCCCTACACCCCCAGCTCCGCCGGCAGCCGCCCCGACCGGACCGCCGCCAGCAGCTCCGCGTGGTCCGCCTCCGTACGGTCCGCGTAGCCGACGGCGAAGTCCGCGACGGCCTCGTCCAGCGCCTCGCCCTTGCCGCAGTAGCCCGCGATCAGCCGGGGGTCGGCGCTGTGGGCGTGCGCCCTGGCCAGCAGGGCGCCGGTCATCCGCCCGTAGTCGTCGAGCAGGCCCGGCTCCAGCCCGGCGGGATCGACGCTGCCCTTGCGGTTCCTGAACTGCCGCACCTGGTACGGCACCGCGTCCACGTCCGTCCACCCCAGCAGGAAGTCGCTCACCACCTGCATACGTTTCTGGCCCAGCACCACCCTGCGGCCCTCGTGCCCCACCGGACCGGCCGGAAATCCGGCCTTGGCCACGTACGGCAGCAGCGCCGACGCCCTGGCCTCCTTGATCTGGAGCACCAGCGGCTCTCCCAGGTGGTCGAGGAGCAGCACCACGTACGAGCGGGTGCCGACGCTTCCGGTGCCGACGACGCGGAAGGCCACGTCGTGGACGGAGTAACGGGCGAGCAGCGGCAGCCGGTCCTCGCCGACCGTCCGCAGATAGCCGTCCAGGGCGCCCGCGACCGCCGTCGCCTCGCGGTCCGCGACCCGGCGCAGCACGGGCGGCGCGTCGGTGAAGCGCCGCCCGCCGCCGTCCACGGCCGCCGTGGCCTTCGCCGCGAATCTGGCGCTGGTGTTGGCCATGGCCTTCGCCGAGACCCGCTCGATCGTGCCGAGCAGGTCGCGGGCGTCGGCGTGGGTGACCAGTTCCTCGTCGGCGATGGCGTTCCACGCGTCGAGCACGGGCAGCGTCGCCAGCAGCCGCATCGTCCGCCGGTACGCGCCCACCGCGCCGTACGCCGCCGCCCGGCACACGTCCTCGGCCGCGCCCGCCTCCCGCCCGGCCAGCACCAGCGAGGCCGCGAGCCGTTTGACGTCCCACTCCCAGGGGCCGACGACGGTCTCGTCGAAGTCGTTGATGTCCATGACAAGACGGCCGCGGGCGTCGCCGTAGAGGCCGAAGTTCGCGGCGTGCGCGTCACCGCAGATCTGCGCGCCGACACCGGTCACCGGGCTGTCGGCGAGGTCGGCGGCCATCAGCCCGGCGGACCCGCGCAGGAAGGCGAAGGGGCTCGCGGCCATACGGCCGACGCGCAGCGGTATCAGCTCGGGTATCCGGCCCGCGTTGGAGTCGTGGACGGCCCGGAGCGCGGCCGAGGTCCAGGGCGCGGCCGAAGTCCAGGGGGCGGCCGAGGTCCGGGGCGCGGCCGAGGTCCGGGGCGCGGTCGCCGCGAGCGCGCCGGCCACCGCGGGGACGACGTCCGCCGTGTCGCGCCACATGCCGGAGGGCGGCCGGCCGTGCGCGGCGCGCGGCACCTTCTCCCGCAGCGCCTTCCCCGCCCGCTTCGGCGACGCCCCATGCGGCCATCGCGCGAATCCCGCCACATGCGGCACTCTCGAATCCACCGGTCACCCTCCCCACCGCCCACGTCAACGGACGGACGCCAAATCCCCACCGCCGGGGGTAATCCGGCCAATAGGTCGACCCCGCACAGGGTTTCGTGCTTGCCTTGACGTCAGGACCCTACTCAGCGCCGAACCGCAGGTGCACGACGTTGGACGAGATCACCCGGCAGCCCGCAGCCAGCGACGCAGAACACCGGACGGACCGCTCCGCCCGCTACGAACAGCGCGAACAGCAGGACCTCCACGACCAACCGGAGCATCCGGAACCCCGGGCCGACGAGTCGGCACAGGCAGACCGGCCGCGCCAGGGCACCGAGCGGCACCCACGGCGCGACCCCCATGCCTCCGACCACCCGCCGACCGGTGGCAGCGACACCAGCAGCCGTACGGAGGACGTCGATACGGACAGGGCCGGTACGGAGCACGCCGGTACGGACAGCGTCCGTACGAGCCTCGACGCGCCCCACAGCGCAGGTCACGACAGCGCGGGTCCCCACACGCGAGAGTCCGACGGCCAGGGTCCCCATGCCCAAGGCCCCAACGCCCCAGGCCCCACCACCCAAGTCCCCGGCGGCCGGAGCACCAACGGCCGGAGCGCCAACGGCCGGAGCCCGCTCGGCGACGGCCTCACCGGCGTGGCCGCCCTGCTACGCCTCGCCGTCCTCTGCGTCGACCCCGACGGCCGGATCTCGTACTGGAACCGCGGCGCGGAGGAGCTGTTCGGGCACCGCTGGGATCACGTCTTCGGCCACCGGGCCTCGGGGCTGCTGACACCCGCCCGGTCCGCCGCGGGCGCCGCGCGCACCTCGTCCTCGCCGCACCAGGACACCCTCGACCTGCTGGACGACCTCACGCAGCCCGCGTGGGCGGGCGCGCTCGCGGCCACCGACCGGGACGGCGCGCTGAAGGACGTCCTGTGGTGGACGTACCGCGTCGCCGAACCGGGCGGACGCAGCCTGCTGGCCATCGCGGCGCACGCCAAACCGCTGCGCACGGGCGGCCTGCGGATCGCGCTCGGCGGTCGCTTACTCCCCTACACCGCGGAAGGCCCGCAGCGTCAGGACATCTCGGTGGCCGCCGTCCTGGGCAGCGTCGCCGACCCGGCGCAGGCGCTGGCCCTCGCGGCCCGGCTGGGCACCGTACTGCCCGGTGTCAGCGCGGGACGGCTCGACCGGCTCGTCCGGCAGATCGCGCCGCTCGGTCCCCCGGCGCTCGAAGTGGACGGCGGCACACGGCTCCCGGTCACCCCGCACGACTACGCCCGCATGGCCGCCGCCGCCCGCGCCGACCAGCAGGACCCGTCCCTGCGCAGGGAGTTGCTGCCCGGCCCGCGCCCCGGAGCGGAACACGGCCCCGGACCCGCACCCGGCCACGGACCCGGCCACGACCAGCCCCCCGACCAGACCCCCGGACACACCGCCGCGTACGGCCCCGGCCGCGACCCCGAGTACGTCCACGGGGCGAACGGCGGCGCGGAGGCCGCCCCCGCAGGCGACCGTTCCAGCGCCTCGGCACTGACCGCCGTGCCCTTCGCCTCCCTCACCTCCCTGACCTCCGACCTCGGCCCCAACGGCTCGGCGGACGCCCTGACCGGTCAACAGCCGCTGTCCCCGACCGAGTTCACCCCTGGTCTCGCCCCCGGCTTCGCGCCCGGCCTCGCCCCGGTCCTCAGCGGCCCGCCGTCCGTCCAGCCGCTCGGCACGCCACCGGGCCAGGCCCCCTTCGGCCAACCGCCCTTCGGGCACGCCCCGTTCGGACCCGAACCCGGCGGCCCCGCGTCCGGCGCGCACCCGCTCGGCGGCCACGTACTCGGCCGCCCCTACGCCTCCCACCTGCCGGGCACCGCGCTGGACGAGCAGTTGGCGCTGCTGCGCGAGACCGGCGCGGTGGTCGGCTCCACGCTCGACCTCCAGACCACCGCCCGCGAGCTGTGCGCGGTGACCGTGCCGCGCTTCGCGGACTTCGCGGCCGTCCTGATCGTGGACCAGCTCTTCTCCGACTCCGAGCCGCCCAAGGACGACCGCCCGGCCGCCACCGTGCTCGTCCGGCGCGTCGCCATCGCCCACGACGGACCGCCCGGACCGTGGGAAACGGCCCTGCCGGAGGGCGAGTTGCTCTCGCTCGCCGTCGACGGGATCGTGCCGCGGCTCGGCGACCACGTCCTCGTCCCCGTCGTGGACTCCTCGGTCGCACCCGACATAGCGCTCGACCTCGGCGTGCCCGCGCTCGGCCCGCTGCTGCCCGGACACTCGATGATCGTGGCGCCGCTCACCGCGCGCGGCACCGTACTGGGCCGGGTCTGCTTCCTGCGCGGCCCCGGCCGCCGCCCGTTCGACGCGCGGGACGCCGCCACGGCCACCGAGGTCGTCGCGCGCGGCGCCGTCCACATCGACAACGCCCGCCTGCACCGTCAGGAGTCGCGCGCCGCCGCCACACTGCAACGCTCGATGATGCCCACCCGGCCGCCGCGGATTCCCGGTGTCCGGATCGCACACCACTACATGCCGGGCGACCGGCAGGCCCAGGTCGGCGGCGACTGGTTCGACGCCATCCAACTGCCCGGCGGGCGTGTGGCGTTGATCGTCGGCGACGTGATGGGCCACGGCCTTCAGGCCGCGGCCGTGATGGGCCAGTTCCGTACGGCGGTCATCACCATGGCCGCCCTGGACCTGCCGCCCGCCCAGTTGCTGCGGCACCTGGACAACCTGGCGCACCGGCTCGGCACCGAACACCTCGCCACCTGCGTCTACGCCGTCTACGACCCGATCCACCGCAGCCTCACGCTCGCCAACGCCGGTCACATCCCGCCGGTCCTGGTCGGTTACGACGGGCGGGCCGAGCTGCTGGAGATCCCCGGCGGCGCGCCGATCGGCGTCGGCGGGGTGCCGTTCGAGACGGTGGAGATCCCGGTGCCCGACGGCAGTTGGCTGGTGCTGTGCACGGACGGCCTCGTCGAGGTGCGCGGCCAGGGCATAGACGCGGGGCTCGCCGCGCTGTGCGCCACCGTCATCGAGCCGGAGCAGACCCCCGAGGACGTCTGCGCGCAGATCCTCGCGCGCCTGCACTCGGAGGACCGCAGGGACGATGTGGCGCTGCTCGTCGCCCGGTTCGAGGGCATCGCGCCGCAGGACGTGGCCGAGTGGACGCTGCGGCTCGACCACGCCGAGGTCGCCACCGCCCGCGACCTGACCCGCCGCCAGCTCGCCGCGTGGGGCCTCGAACGCCTCAGCGACACCACGGAGTTGCTGGTCAGCGAGCTGGTCACCAACGCGATCCGGGCCGCCTCGTACGAGGTCGAGCTACGGCTGATGCGGGTCGGGAAACTGCTGGTCGAGGTCAGCGACGACAACCACAATCTGCCCCAGTTGCAGCGCGCGGACGCCGACGACGAGCAGGGGCGCGGGCTGGCGCTGGTGTCGAATCTGTCGCGGCGCTGGGGCACCAGCAGGAAGGCGGTCGGGAAGGTCGTCTGGTTCGAACTTCCGTTGCCCGCTTGATACCGTTGCGTCCCACAACGGCGCAGGTGGAGACGGGATGGAGTGGCCGCGATGTCCGCACGGGAGGCGTCCGTGGAGAGCATCCAGCGGGAGTTGACCGCCTTCGCGCGCCGGGCGCGTGCCACGGCCGCGCGCATGCACCCCGAGCTGTCGCTGGTGTCGTTCACCATCCTCGCGCACCTGGAGGAGCAGCAGGGCTGCCGGGCGACGGACCTCGCCGCGCACTATCTGCTCGACAAGTCCACGGTCAGCCGCCAGGTGGCCGCGCTGGAACGGCTCGGGTACATCGAGCGCCGGGTGGACGCCACCGACCACCGCGTGCAGGTGCTGCACCTCGCGCAGCACGGGATCGAGACGCTGGCCGCGGCGCGGGTCAGCCGCAAGGAGATCTTCCAGGAGCGGCTGGCCGCCTGGGACCCGGAGGATCTGGCGCGCTTCGCCGCGTATCTGGTCCGCTACAACGCGGACGCGGCGGCGCACCCGCTGCCGTAACCCGCGGGCGGCCCCGTCCTACGAGGTCCCGTCACGCGCAGCCTCGTCAAGCACGGGCCCTTCAAGCGAAAACGGCCCCGCCCGCGACCTGCACGGTCGCGGGCGGGGCCGCTACGAGCCCGACTCTACGTCAAGCGCCGCGTCGAAAACGACGGCGTCACGTCAGAGGTTGACGCCGAAGTCCTGGGCGATACCGCGCAGGCCGGAGGCGTAGCCCTGGCCGACGGCCCGGAACTTCCACTCGGCGCCGTTGCGGTACAGCTCGCCGAAGACCATCGCGGTCTCCGTGGAGGCGTCCTCGGTGAGGTCGTAGCGGGCGATCTCGGCGCCGCCCGCCTGGTTGACGACGCGGATGAACGCGTTGCGCACCTGGCCGAAGCTCTGCTGACGGCTCTCGCCCTCGTAGATCGAGACCGGGAAGACGATCTTGTCGACCTCGGCGGGCACGGTGGCCAGATTGACCTTGACCGCCTCGTCGTCGCCCTCGCCCTCACCGGTGAGGTTGTCGCCGGTGTGCTCGACGGAGCCGTCCGGGCTCTTGAGATTGTTGAAGAAGATGAAGTGCTTGTCCGACAGGACCTTGCCCGTGGCGTCGAGCAGCAGCGCGCTCGCGTCCAGGTCGAAGTCCGAACCGGTGGTCGTGCGCACGTCCCAGCCCAGGCCGACAGTGACCGCCGTGAGTCCGGGGGCCTCCTTGGTCAGTGAGACATTGCCGCCCTTGGAGAGGCTGACACCCATGGTGTATCTCCCTGCTCAATCCGGCGCGGGCCGCGCCACTTGACGATTCCTTTGCCCAATGACTCCAACGCACACCACCCTGCACCGGTTCCCGCCCCGATGCCACCGTTCGCCGCCGTTCGATCCCCCGGGCCTTCAGTACGTCACCGGGATGCGCCGCGCGGGGCCGTCCGCCGTGACCGATCCGCGGGGATCGGCGGGGGGAAGGCGACCTGCCGGCCGGAGCCGGCCCGCCGGGGAATGAGAAACGGACCTCCGGCCGCGACTTTCGTCACTTCCGGAGGCCCGCGTCGTCGGTACCTCTTTGTGCGCGAGGGGGGAGTTGAACCCCCACGCCCTTTCGGGCACTGGAACCTGAATCCAGCGCGTCTGCCTATTCCGCCACCCGCGCATGGGTGTTGCCGTTTGATTCTCACACACGGTCCGGACCGGTGGGTCCGAGTGGTGTGGGAGGGCCTCCCGACATGCAGAAGATTAGCACGAGGTCCGGGGTGGAATCACATGCGTTCGGGCGGCCCGGGGAGTGCCGGGAGCCGGGCGGGGGCAGGTGGGAGAGGGACCCGGGGGCGGTGCGGGACACTGGGAGGGGACAGGGCGGCGGTGAACGACGGCGAACCGGGCACCATGGACAGAACGCGCATCTACCATCCCAGTGGGGGACGGCGGAGGAGGCGCGGGCGGTGTGAGGGTTGACACTGCCCGGTCCAGGGGATTCGGGGAACCACAGGTTTTTCCCGCGCGTGGATACGATCAGTAAGCAGTATCGGAAATCGTTGGGCCGGAAGGTCGCGAGGAGGGAGGTGCCCCGTGGGAGTACTGAAGCGCTTTGAGCAGCGCCTGGAGGGCCTGGTGAACGGCACCTTCGCCAAAGTGTTCAAGAGCGAGGTGCAGCCCGTCGAGATCGCGGGCGCGCTCCAGCGCGAGTGCGACAACAACGCCACGATCTGGAACCGCGACCGCACCGTCGTGCCCAACGACTTCATCGTGGAGCTCAGCTCCGGCGACTTCGAGCGGCTGAGCCCGTACGCGGTGCAGCTCGGCGACGAGCTGGCCGGGATGGTCCGCGACTACGCCAAGCAGCAGCGCTACACGTTCATGGGCACCATCAAGGTGCACCTGGAGCGGGCCGACGACCTGGACACCGGGCTCTACCGGGTGCGCAGCCGCACGCTGGCCTCCAGCGAGTCGCAGCACCAGGGCGGCGCGCCCCAAGCCGCACACCAGGCCGCCCACCAGGCCCCGGCCGCCCCCTCGTACCAGCAGAGCCCGCAGCACCAGCCGCAGGCGCCGCAGCGTCCGACGTACGCGCAGCCCGGCGGATCGCAGCGGCCCTCGGGTCCGCCGCCGATGCCCGCGGCCCCGCCCCCCGGCGGCGGCGGCGCCCGTCACGGTGTGGCGCCCGTCACGCGGCTGCCCGGCACCGGCGCTCCCGCGGGGGCCCCCGGCGCGGCCACCCGCCGCTGGATCGAGATCAACGGCAACCGCCACCAGATCTCCCGCTCGACGCTCGTTCTCGGCCGTTCCACGGAGGCCGACGTGCGGGTGGACGACCCGGGCGTATCGCGCAAACACTGCGAGATCCGGGTCGGAACGCCGTCCGTGGTCCAGGACCTCGGGTCGACAAACGGCATTGTGGTGGACGGACAGCACACCACGCGCGCTACGCTCCGCGACGGCTCCCGCATTGTCGTGGGGAGCACCACCATCGTGTACAGGCAAGCCGAAGGGTGAAGCGGGGGCAATGTCAGAGCTGACCCTGACGGTCATGCGGTTGGGTTTCCTCGCCGTTCTGTGGCTGTTCGTGATCGTCGCGGTGCAGGTCATCCGCAGCGACCTCTTCGGTACCCGGGTGACCCAGCGAGCGGCGCGCCGCGGGGACGGCCAGTCGCGCCCTCCGCAGCAGCGCCAGCAGCAGGCCGCCGCCGCGCAGGCCCAGCCGCGGCAGCAGCCGCAGAACAACCGCCAGCGCCGCGGCGCCCCCACCAAACTGGTGGTCGCCGAGGGCTCGCTCGCGGGGACGACGGTCGCGTTGCAGGGCCAGACGATCACCCTCGGCCGGGCACATGACTCGACGATTGTGCTCGACGACGACTACGCGTCCAGTCGGCATGCCAGGATCTACCCGGACCGCGACGGCCAGTGGATCGTCGAGGACCTCGGATCCACGAACGGCACCTATCTGGACCGGAACCGGCTGACCACGCCGACCCCTGTCCCGCTGGGTGCGCCGATCCGCATCGGCAAGACCGTCATCGAGCTGCGGAAGTAGTCGCACTATGGGCGAGCGGAGCCACGACGCGCGAGCGAGAGGGTGGGCAGCGTGCGGATGTACCCGGAGCCGACGGGGGAGGTGCGCATGTCTTTGAGCCTGCGTTTCGCCGCCGGTTCGCACAAGGGCATGATCCGCGAGGGGAACGAGGACTCCGGCTACGCCGGTCCGCGTCTGCTCGCGATTGCCGACGGCATGGGCGGACAGGCCGCCGGCGAGGTCGCCTCGTCCGAGGTGATCTCCACCATCGTCACGCTCGACGACGACATCCCCGGCTCCGACATCCTCACCTCGCTCGGCACCGCCGTGCAGCGGGCCAATGACCAACTGCTGCACATGGTCCAGGAGGACCCGCAGCTCGAAGGCATGGGCACCACGCTGACCGCGCTGCTGTGGACGGGCCAGCGGCTCGGCCTGGTGCACGTCGGCGACTCCCGCGCGTATCTCCTCCGGGACGGCGTCCTCACCCAGATCACCCAGGACCACACCTGGGTGCAGCGGCTGGTCGACGAGGGCCGGATCACCGAGGAGGAGGCCACCACCCACCCGCAGCGCTCCCTGCTGATGCGCGCGCTGGGCAGTGGCGAACACGTCGAGCCCGACCTGTCGATCCGCGAGGTGCGGGTCGGCGACCGGTATCTGATCTGCTCCGACGGCCTGTCCGGCGTCGTCAGCCACCAGACGCTGGAGGACACCCTCGCCGGGTACCAGGCGCCGCACGAGACCGTGCAGGAGCTGATCCAGCTCGCGCTGCGCGGCGGCGGACCCGACAACATCACCTGCATCGTCGCGGACGTGCTGGACACCGACGACGGCGACACGCTGGCGGCGCAGCTCAACGACACCCCGGTGGTCGTCGGCGCGGTCGCCGAGACCCAGCTCCCGCTGAGCGACCCGCGGCACCTCCAGACCCCGGCGGGGCGCGCCTCCGAGCTCGGCCGTACGCCCCCGCCGCAGCAGCAGGGCCCCGCGGGCTCCTTCGGCCCGCCCGGCAGCGGCGAACCCGGCGCGGCCGGTGCCGCGCCGCTGGGCACCTTCGGGTCGTACGACGACGACGGCCAGACCAAGCCCGCCAAGACCCGTAAGTGGCCCAAGCGCACGGCGATCACCGTCATCGTGCTCGCCGTCATCGCCGGCGGTCTGTACGGCGGTTACGCGTGGACGCAGACGCAGTACTACGTCGGCGCCAAGGGCGACCACGTCGCCGTGTACCAGGGCATCGACCAGAAGCTGGCCTGGATCAAGCTGTCGAAGGTCCACAAGGACCGCCCCGACATCGAACTCAAGTACCTACCGGCCTACCAGCAGAAGCAGGTCCAGGACACCATCGCGCTCAGCAGCCTCGGCCAGGCCGACGACAAGGCCGACGAGCTGGCGACGCAGGCCGGTGTCTGCAAGAAGGTCGCGACGGCCAAGACCCTCGCCGACCAGGCCAAGGCGGCGGCGAAGGCCGCCGAGGACAAGATGCCCGCAGCGGGCACCACCGGCACGCCGGGTGCGAAGAAGAGCAGCGCCACCCCGACGGCGGACCCCACGCCGCCGCTGACGCCCGACGAGAAGAAGCTGGCCCAGCAGTGCGGTACGAGCCAGCAGTAGCGGCTGGTCGCGCACCGGAAGCCCCGCGGGGACCGGCGAGCGCGCCGGCGGCGGGACCAGCAGGAGGAGTCGGCTCGTCATGAGCGCCAGCAACACCACCACCATCACGTCGATCGGCGCGCCCAACCGTCGCAACACCGAACTGGCGCTGCTGGTCTTCGCGGTGCTCATCCCGGTCTTCGCCTACGCCAACGTCGGGCTCGCCAAGAACGACTCGGTCCCGGCGGGGCTGCTCAGCTACGGCCTCGGCCTCGGCCTGCTCGCGGGGATCGCGCACCTGCTGGTCCGTAAATTCGCGCCGTACGCCGACCCGCTGATGCTGCCGATCGCCACGCTGCTCAACGGCCTCGGCCTGGTGCTGATCTGGCGGCTCGACCAGGAGCCGTCGCTGGGCAAGGCCATGGCGCCCAACCAGCTCATGTGGTCCACGCTCGGAGTGGCGCTCTTCGTCGGCGTGCTGGTCTTCCTCAAGGACCACCGCATCCTCCAGCGGTACACGTACATCTCGATGATGGTGGCGCTGGCCCTGCTGGTCGCGCCGATCTTCTTCCCCGGGGTGAACGGCGCGAAGATCTGGATCACGCTGCCGGGCATCGGCTCGCTCCAGCCCGGTGAGTTCGCGAAGATCGTCATCACCGTCTTCTTCGCCGGATACCTGATGGTCAAGCGGGACGCGCTGGCGCTGGCCAGCCGCCGCTTCATGGGCCTGTACCTGCCGCGTGGCCGCGACCTCGGCCCGATCCTGGTGATCTGGGGCATCAGCCTGCTGATCCTGGTCTTCGAGACCGACCTCGGCACGTCGCTGCTCTTCTTCGGCCTGTTCGTGATCATGCTGTACGTCGCCACCGAGCGGACCAGCTGGATCGTCTTCGGCCTGCTGCTCAGCGCGGGCGGCGCGGTCGTCGTCTCCTCGATCGAGCCGCACGTCAAGGAGCGCGTCCACAACTGGTTGCACCCCCTGCAACTGGCGTCCAACGGCGGTGTCACCGAGACCGCGCAGACGATGTACGCGTTCGGCTCCGGCGGCATCTTCGGCTCGGGACTCGGCCAGGGCTACTCCCGGCTGATCGGCGGCATCGCGCCGAAGAGCGACTACATCCTCGCCACCGTCGGCGAGGAGCTGGGCCTGGCGGGCCTGATGGCCGTCCTGCTGCTGTACGCCCTGCTGATCGAGCGCGGTGTGCGGACGGCGCTCGCGGCCCGCGACCCGTTCGGCAAGCTGCTGGCGATCGGCCTGTCGGGCGCCTTCGCGCTCCAGGTCTTCGTGGTCGCGGGCGGCGTCACCGGGCTCATCCCGCTGACCGGTATGACCATGCCGTTCCTGGCGCAGGGCGGCTCCTCGGTGATCGCCAACTGGGCGCTGGTCGCGATCCTGCTGCGGATCAGCGACACCGCCCGCCGTCCGGCCCCGAGCCCGGCCCCCTCCCCCGATGCCGAACCGACCCAGGTGGTGCGCACCCAGTGAACAAGCCTCTCCGACGGGTCGCGGTCTTCTGCGGTCTGCTCGTCCTCGCCCTTCTGCTGCGCGTGAACTACGTGCAGTTCGTCCAGGCCGACCAGCTCTCCAACGACGTGCACAACCGCCGGGTCGCCATCAACCAGTACGCCCAGCCGCGCGGCGACATCATCGTCGACGGCGGCAAGGCGATCACCGGTCACACCGAGACCACGGGCAGCGACTTCAAGTTCAAGCGGACCTACGTCGACGGCCCGATGTGGGCGCCGGTCACCGGCCACGCCTCGCAGGCGTTCGGCACCACCTTCCTCGAAGGCGTCGAGGACAAGTTCCTCACCGGCAACGACGACCGGCTGTTCTTCAACCGCACCATCGACCTGCTGACCGGCAAGGAGAAGCAGGGCGGCAACGTCGTCACGACGCTGAACGCCAAGGCGCAGAAGGCCGCGTTCCAGGGCCTGGGGAACAAGAAGGGCGCGGTCGTCGCGCTCGACCCCGGCACCGGCGCGATCCTGGCCATGGCGAGCACCCCGTCGTACGACCCGTCGACCATCGCGGGCAACTCCAAGACCGACGAGAAGAACTGGGTCGCGCTCGACAAGAAGAACGACCCCGACGACCCGACGCAGAACCGCGCACTGCGCCAGACGTACCCGCCGGGTTCGACGTTCAAGCTGGTGACGGCCGCCGCGGCGCTGGAGAACGGCGCGGTGACCGACATCAACGCGAAGACCGACACCCCGCTGCCCTACATCCTTCCCGGCACCACGACCCCGCTGAAGAACGAGGGCAACATCCCCTGCAAGGAAGCGTCGCTGATCGACGCCCTGCGGGTTTCGTGCAACACCGTCTTCGGCCACCTGGGCGCGGACAAGGTGGGCCTCCAGGCGATGGTCGACGAGGCGGAGAAGTTCGGCTTCAACAAGGAGCAGTTCGTCCCGGTCCGCGCGAACGCCAGCAACTTCGACACCAAGATGACCAAGGACCAGGTCGCGCTCTCCTCCATCGGCCAGTTCGACACCGCGGCCACTCCGCTCCAGATGGCGATGGTCGCCTCGGCCATCGCCAACAACGGCAAGCTGATGAAGCCGTACATGGTCGACAAGCTGGTGGCGCCGAATCTGAGCACCATCTCGCAGACCAACCCGAGCGAGATGTCGCAGCCGCTGTCGCCGGAGAACGCGCAGAAGCTCCAGACGATGATGGAGACGGTGGTCAACTCCGGCACCGGCACCAACGCCAAGATCTCCGGCGTCAAGGTCGGCGGCAAGACCGGCACCGCGCAGAACGGCATAAACAACGAGGGCACGCCGTACGCCTGGTTCGTCTCGTACGCGATGACCGACCAGGGGTCGCCGGTCGCCGTCGCGGTCGTCGTCGAGGACGGTGCGGCCAACCACGACGACGTCAGCGGTGGCGGTCTGGCCGCGCCGATCGCCAAGAAGGTCATGGAGGCCGTCCTCAACAAGTGAGGGCCGGCCGCCCGGCAGGCCCGGTCCCCGGCACGGTCCCCGGCCCGGCGTCGAACCCGGTGTCAGGCCCGGTCCCGGCGCCGGAAACGGTCCGGAGACCGCCCCCGGGACCGGCGCACGTACCGGACAGGTACCGGTCGGGTATCGGCGGGCGGGCAGGGCGCGAAGGGACCAGAAACGCCCGGTAGCGTATGCCCGAGCATCCGCAGGGCACGGCATTACCGGTTTTGGGTCAAGAACGGGTTTGAGGAGAGGGCAGAGCTATGGAAGAGCCGCGTCGCCTCGGCGGCCGGTACGAGCTGGGCTCAGTGCTCGGCCGTGGTGGCATGGCCGAGGTGTACCTCGCCCATGACACCCGGCTCGGCCGCACTGTCGCCGTGAAGACGCTGCGGGTGGACCTCGCCCGCGACCCGTCGTTCCAGGCCCGGTTCCGCCGAGAGGCCCAGTCGGCCGCCTCGCTCAACCACCCGTCGATCGTCGCCGTGTACGACACCGGCGAGGACTACGTCGACGGGGTCTCGATCCCGTACATCGTCATGGAGTACGTGGACGGCTCCACCCTGCGTGAGCTGCTGCACTCCGGACGCAAGCTGCTGCCCGAGCGCGCCATGGAGATGACGGTCGGCATCCTCCAGGCCCTGGAGTACAGCCACCGGGCCGGCATCGTGCACCGCGACATCAAGCCCGCCAACGTCATGCTCACCAGGACCGGCCAGGTCAAGGTCATGGACTTCGGCATCGCCCGCGCCATGGGCGACTCCGGTATGACCATGACGCAGACCGCGGCCGTGATCGGCACCGCGCAGTACCTCTCCCCCGAGCAGGCCAAGGGCGAGCAGGTCGACGCCCGCTCCGACCTGTACTCGACCGGCTGCCTGCTCTACGAACTGCTGACCGTACGGCCGCCCTTCGTCGGCGACTCCCCGGTCGCGGTGGCCTACCAGCACGTGCGCGAGGAGCCGCAGCCGCCGTCGGTGTACGACCCCGAGGTCACGCCCGCGATGGACGCGATCGTCCTCAAGGCGCTGACCAAGGACCCGAACTACCGCTACCAGTCGGCCGACGAGATGCGCGCCGACATCGAGGCGGCCCTCGACGGGCAGCCGGTGGCCGCCACGGCGGCGATGGGCTCGGTCGGCTACGGGTACGGCTACCCGGACAGCCAGGCCACCACGGCGATGCCGTCGCAGAACGACCAGCACACGTCCATGCTTCCGCCGCTGCGCGAGGAGGACGGCGGTTACGGCTACGACGACCGCCCGGACCGCCGCCGGCAGAAGAAGGGCGGCAACAACACCTCCACGGTGCTGCTGGTCGTCGCGGGCATCCTGGTCCTGGTCGGCGCGATCTTCCTGGGCAAGGCGCTGTTCAGCGGCAGCGGCGCCGCGGACAACGGCACCGTGCCGAATCTGGTCGGCGCGTCCCTCACCGACGCGCAGGCCAAGGCCACCAACGTCGATCTGAAGATCGTCCAGGGTCCGGCCGAGTTCTGCGACAGCATCGACAAGAACCTCGTCTGCAAGCAGACCCCGGCCGCCGACGCCGCGATCCCGGACGACAAGACGGTCACGGTCGTCCTGTCCAAGGGCCAGGCGCCGATCGAGGTCCCGGACGTCAAGAACGACAAGTACGACTCGGCGGCGAGCCAGCTCACCGCCAAGGGCTTCGAGGTCGACCGCAAGAACAAGACGACCACCACGGAAGACCCGGACACCGTCCTCGACCAGACCCCGAAGGCCGGTACGAAGCAGCCCAAGGGCACAAAGATCACGCTGACCGTCGCGGTGGCCCCCGAGAAGAAGGCGCCCACCGACGTCAAGGGCGTCCCGTACGACAACGCGGTCGCCCAGCTCAAGGCGCAGGGCTTCACCAACATCACCCGCGCGCCGCAGGACGTCCCCTCGGACACGACCGCCAAGGGCAGCGTCACCGCCCAGACCCCGGACCCGGGCGCGGGCCCGATCGCCCTGGACACCTCGATCGTCCTGACGGTCTCGTCCGGCCCGCCGCAGACGCAGGACCCGCAGAAGCAGATGCCCGGGGATCTGGGTGGCAAGACCGTGGGTCAGGCAAAGGCCGAACTCGACGGGCTCGGCCTGAACCTCCAGGTCTCCGCGGTCGGTCCTGGCGGCAACCCGGTCGGCGACAACGCCATGGTCATCTCGGTCGACCCCGGAGCGGGCGCGCAGCTCTCCGAGGGCCAGCCGGTCAAGCTGATCGCCGTCGGCGGCAACGGCAACGGCGGGGGCGGCTGACCCCCCGGCAGTACGTGAAGGGGGGCGGCCCGCACACCTGGTGTGCGGGCCGCCCCCCTTTCACGTGTGTCGCCGTACGCGCCTACCGCAGCTCGGCCGGCGGGGTGCGGGCCGCGTCGACCTTCTCGGTGCGGACGAGTTCGCCCCAGACGATGTAGCGGTAGCGGGAGGTGTAGACGGGGGTGCAGGTCGTGAGGGTGATGTAGCGGCCCGGCGTGGTCTTGCCGGACTCCTTGGGGACCTGGTCGGTGACGGCGACGTTGTACTTCGAGGTCTGGTCGAGGATCTTGTAGACCTTGTAGACGTACCAGGTGTCCTTCGACTCGAAGACGACCGGGTCGCCGTCGTGGATCTTGTCGATGTTGTGGAACTTGGCGCCGTGGCCGTCGCGGTGGGCGGCGAGGGTGAAGTTGCCGGTCTTGGCGGTCGGCAGCGCGGCGGGGACGGGGTCGGTGTAGTAACCGGCGACGCCCTCGTTGAGGACCTTGGTCGAGGTGCCCTTCTTGACCAGCACCTCGTAGTCCTTGCCCATGGCGGGGACGTGCAGGAAGCCGATGCCGTCCTTGGTGTCGAGGCTCCCCGGTCCCGCGTCGGGCGTCCGGGCCCAGTCCTGCCGGACCTTGTCCGCCGCCTTGTGCTCATGGCGGTCGGCGAGGACGTTCGTCCACCACAGCGAGTAGGCGACGAACAGCGCGAGCACCAGGCCCGCGGTGATGAGGAGTTCGCCGATGACGCTGATGGTGGCCGCGATGGGCCCCCGGCCGCCGCGTTTGGTCGTGGTCACGCCGTTCCGTTCCTCAAGTTCCGCTTGGAGCATGGATCACTCCACCAGCGCGTCGGGCTTGCCCTTGCTGCGCGGCCGTTCCTCGGTCAGCTTTCCCCAGACGATCAACCGGTTGGTGCTGGTGAATTCGGGGGTGCAGGTGGTCAGCGTCAGATAGCGGCCGGGCCCGGTGAAGCCGGAGCCGGTCGGCACCGGCTTGATCACGCTGATGTTGGACGGCGGGGTGGACGCCAGCGAACTGGTGATCTCGTACGTGTAGTAGGTGTCCGCCGTCTCGACCACGACCTTGTCGCCGGGCACCAGGTGGTTGATGTAGCGGAACGGTTCACCGTGGGTGTTGCGGTGGGCGGCGACCGCGAAGTTGCCGGACTTGTCCCACGGCATCGCGGTGTTCAACACGCCGTCGTAGTGGCCGATCATGCCCTTGTCCAGCACATTGTGCTTCGAGACGCCCTGCGCGATGGGCGCCTTGACGTCCAGCTTGGGGATGTACATGATCGCGAAGCCCTGGCCGGGCGAGAAGGTGCCGGGGACCCGGTTCGGGTCGTCCTTCGTGGCGTCCCACTGGTGCTGGAGGTTGTTCGCGGCGCCGCTGGCCTGCTGGTGCGCGCGGACGTTGGTCCACCACAGCTGGTACGTGACGAACAGCAGCATCAGCACGCCGGTGGTGATGAACAGCTCACCGACGATACGGCTGACGACGACCGCCGGGCTCTCCTTGGCGGCCTTCGCGGCCCTGCGGGCCTCGACCCGGCTGAGCGGGACGGCTCCGGCGGGGGCCGCACCGGCCGCGCCACCGGGCGTACGGCCCCTGGCGCGGTGGCCGCCGTGTCCGGCGCCGCCGCGCTGCTGTGCCTGCGCCGCCTTCCGCCGCGCGGCCCGCCCGCCCTCGCCGTCGGGGCCGAGCACGGGACCCGGCGCCGGACCGGGCCCGGGACCCGCGGGCTCGGGGGCCGGTTCCGGGACCGACTCCGTGGTGGGGAAGACGGATTCGAGTACGTCGTCCGCGGGCGGTTCGACGGCCGGCTGCTCGACCGGCCGTACGACGGGCTGCACGACCGTCGCCGTGCCGAGGTCCAGCTCCTCGTCCGCGGTGACGGGCCGGACCGGGGGCGGCGCAGGAGGCGGCGGGGCCGCCTGCGGCGGCTCCTCGGGGACGAACCAGGGCGCGGCCGGCTCGTCGAACACCGGCTCTTCGTAGGCCGGTTCGGGGAAGCCCGGCTTCTCGTACGCCGGTTCCGGGAAGACCGGCTCGTCGAACACCGGCTTCTCGTACGCCGGTTCGTCGTAGGTCGGCTCGGGAACCGCGGGGGGTCTTCCGGGGAGAGGGTCGTTCAGGGGGTCGTCGAGCTGCTCGACAACGGCTTTGAACTGCCCGGTGTCCTCATAGGACATCGGGCCGTCCGAGGGGCGCTCCGGGCGGAGCGTGGTCACGCCCCGGCCCTCCCCGCAGGACTCCCCGAACCTCCGGCGCCCCCCGCCGTACCGACCACGGGCGCCAGCCCCTCGGAGCGGCCGACGGCCCCCGGATCACCGCACTCGGCAAGCCAGTTGGCCAGCATCAGATGGCCCCACTCGGTGAGCACCGACTCCGGGTGGAACTGCACGCCCTCGACGGCCGCGTCCCGGTGCCGCAGCCCCATGATCACGCCGGATTCGGTCCACGCGGTGACCCGGAACTCCTCGGGCACGGTGTCGCGTTCGACGGCGAGCGAGTGGTAGCGGGTCGCGGTGAAGGGCGACGGCAGCCCGGCGAAGACGCCGGTCCCGTCGTGCGTCACCGGCGACGTCTTGCCGTGCAGCAGCTCCGGCGCGCGGTCCACGACCCCGCCGTACGCGACGGCCATCGACTGGAGGCCGAGGCACACGCCGAAGACCGGCACCCCGGTGTCCGCGCAGTGCCGCACCATGTCGACGCAGACGCCCGCCTCTTCCGGCGTGCCGGGGCCGGGCGAGAGCAGTACGCCGTCGAAACCGTCCTGCGCGTGCGCGGGCTTGACCTCGTCGTTGCGCCGCACCTCGCACTCGGCGCCGAGTTGGTAGAGGTACTGGACCAGGTTGAAGACGAAGGAGTCGTAGTTGTCCACCACGAGAATGCGTGCGCTCATCGGACAGCGGCCGTCCCCGTCTCGCGTACGACGGCCATCCCGTTGTCGACGGTGACCTCGTTGAACGGCAGCAGCGGCTCCGCCCACGGAAAGATGTACTGGAAGAGGAGGTAGACGACGGCCAGGGCGAGCACGAGCGAGATCAGAGCCCTCACCCACGCGTTACCCGGCAGATGCCGCCAGATCCAGCCGTACATGCGCTGCCTTCCTTCCTCTTCCCCGGAACAGAGTAAAGGGAGATCGGCGTGATAGGGGGCCCGGCTGGACAAAGGCTTCGGCATGCGTTCGCCAATGCTTCGGCCGGGGACGCCCGCCGCTCACGACGCCGGCTCCGCGTAGTGCAGGTCGGTCGAGCCCGAGTAACCGGGCAGCGTCGTCCGCTTCTGCGCGCCGACCTTCCAGCCGAGGCCGTACGCGTTCACGTACTGGAGGTAGTTCTGGATGGCCGGGCTGTCGTTGAGCGCCTTGCGCAGTTTGGCCTGGTCGCCGACGGCGGTGATGCGGTACGGCGGGGAGTAGACGCGGCCCTGGAGGATCAGGGTGTTGCCGACGCAGCGCACCGCGCTGGTGGAGATCAGCCGCTGGTCCATGACGCGGATGCCCTGGGCGCCGCCCTGCCACAGCGCGTTGACCACGGCCTGGAGGTCCTGCTGGTGGATGACCAGGTCGTTGGGCTGCGGGTCGGGGACGCCGGGGACCAGCGCGGTCGCGTTCGGCGGGGCGTCGTTGAGCGTCACGTCGATCGCGGGGCCGGTCAGCTTGCCGGTGCCCGCCGCCTTGTCGAGGGCGTCGAGCCTGGCCCGCTCGGCGGGGCTGACGCCGTCGCCCTGCCGGGTCAGCCGGTCCACGTCCTTGCGCACCCCGGAGAGCTGGTCCTCCAGCTGCTGATTACGGGTGTTCTTGGTACGTACGGTGTCGGACAGCTTCGGCAGCGGGTCGTCGCTGCGGATGTCGACGCCCTTGGCGGTGTTGAAGCTGGTCCAGAAGATCAGTCCGGCGAGCGCGAAGACTCCCGCACTCATGGTCCGCAGCGCTACGGTGCGGTGGGCAGGACGGGAGGAGGGGGTGGGGGATACCCCGTCTGAATCCGTCACCGTACCCTGTCTCCTTATAACCCGAGGAAGCACTACGCTAACGGACGCCCGGAAGCGGTAGTGACCCTTACCAGGCCCAGAACCCGCCCGGCTTACCCCGCACACCCGCGCGGTTACGCAGCGCATCGACAGGAGCGTCCCTCGTGCCGAAGTCACGGATCCGCAAGAAGGCCGATTTCACGCCGCCACCGGCGAAGACGGCCACCGCCATAAAGTTCAACACCAACCGCAACTGGGTCGCGCCGCTCATGCTGGCGTTCTTCATCGTCGGTCTGGCGTGGATCGTGCTGTTCTACGTGACGCAGGGCAGTCTGCCCGTCGAAGCGTTCGGCAACTGGAACATCGTGGTCGGTTTCGGCTTCATCGCGGGTGGGTTCGTCGTGTCCACCCAGTGGAAGTAGCCGTCCCCAGCGGGGTGCCGGGGGCCGCGTCGGCGTGCTGCCGGACGTTTGTCCACACGGTTATCCACAGTGGGGAAAAGGTCGGAAGATCTGTGGATAACCTCTACGAGGTTGACGCCGGTACGACCGGTGGCCAGGACGTCGGCCACCGGTCTTTCGCTGATCTTGGGCTTGTGCGGGCTTGAAACACGGTCTTCCGGCGACTTGTGCACAACTTGCGAAGACCCGCCTACACGCTGTGGATAACGTGTGATCAACGCCAATGGACACGGGTCCACGGCCGCGAATCCGTCCCTCAGGACGTGACCTGCGCCACAGCGATCACGCTGAGCGCGATCGAGACCACCAGGACCGCCGCCGTGGTCCCCCACTGCACCAGATCGCGGCGCTCACGCGGCGCGTAGGCCATCCCTATGGCGATCGCGGTACCCGCCACCAGTCCGCCGATGTGGCCCTGCCAGCTCACGCCGGCCCAGGTGAAGGTGAACACGATGTTGAGCGCCAGCAGGATCAGCACCGGCCGCATGTCGTAGCGCATCCGCCGCATGAACACGGCCGTCGCGCCGAACAGACCGTAGACCGCGCCCGAGGCGCCCAGGGTGAGCGACGACGGGGCGAGCAGCAGCACCAGCGCGCTGCCGCCGAGCGCGGAGACCAGGTAGAGCGCGAGATAGCGGGCCCGGCCGAGCATCCGCTCCAGCGGGGCGCCGATCCACCACAGCGACAGCATGTTGAAGCCGATGTGCAGGACCGCCTGGTGCAGGAACGCCGAGGTGATGAGGCGGTACCACTGGTCGGGGCCCTGGGCGACGCCGATGCAGCCGTGCTGTCCGAACGGGTCGTTGCCGCAGACCGCGTACAGCCCGAGGTCGTAGACCAGCCGGTCGCCGACCGCCTGGACCAGCAGGAACACCGCGATGTTCAGGCCGATGAGGATCTTGGTGATCAGGAACGGGTCGGCCGCGACCGTGCCGCCGGCGACCGTACGCGGCGCCGCCGTGTGCCGGCTGGACTCGTTGACGCAGTCCGGGCACTGGAAGCCGACCGACGCGTTGACCATGCACTCGGGGCAGATCGGCCGGTCGCACCGGGTGCAGCGAATACCGGTCTCCCGGTCCGGGTGCCGGTAGCAGCAGACCGCCTGGTCCATGAGCCTTCTCCCTGAATGAAGCGCCTCGCGATGCGGCGCGGAGGCGCTGAGACGCCCCGCCCACTCCTACGTGCGGGCGGGGCGCGATGTTCCCGAAGACGTTCCCCTGAGACGTTCCCCGAAGGTGCTTCCGAAGGGTACGGGATACGGGCCGCGGGGCGGCGGGCCGCGTCAGCGCTTCTCGATCACGACCGTCTCGATGATGACGTCGTCCAGCGGCCGGTCGGTGCGCGGGTTGGTCGGCGCGCCGATGATCGACCCGACGACCTTCTTGCTGGCCTCGTCCGCGACCTCGCCGAAGATGGTGTGCTTACGGGTCAGCCAGGTGGTCGGCGCGACCGTGATGAAGAACTGCGAGCCGTTGGTGGCTGGGCCCGAGTTGGCCATCGCCAGCAGATAGGGCTTGTCGAAGGCCAGGTCGGGGTGGAATTCGTCGGCGAACTCGTAGCCGGGACCACCGGTGCCGTTCCCCAGCGGATCGCCGCCCTGCATCATGAAGCCGGAAATGACGCGGTGGAAGACGGTGCCGTCGTAGAGCTTGGCCGTGGAAGGCCGGCCGGTACGGGGGTCGGTCCACTCGCGGGTGCCCTCGGCGAGCCCGACGAAGTTGTCCACCGTCTTGGGCGCGTGGTTCGGCAGCAGCCGGATCACGATGTCGCCGTGGTTGGTCCTCAGGGTGGCGTAGAGCTGCTCGGCCACGGTCTACCTTCCATAGTCTTCGCTGACAGGGACAAATCCTTTCACGGACGCGGTGGCGCGCGCGGGGTTCCCCGAGGGTCCGTGGCAAGGGAGCCGGCTGCGCGTCCCGAAGGCCCTCCCGGACACCGGGACGGACCGCTCGGAACGGGTACCTGACCCGTATGCGCGTCCACACATGCCGGACCCGCCATCGACAGGCATGATTTCAAACTGGGTGGAAAGGCGAAAACCGTACGCCACCGAGGAGGAGGATCCCGTGACCCGCATCGACAGCGTGCGCCACGCAGCCGACGTGACCAAGGACAGCGTGCGGCATGCCGCGGAGGTGGCGGCGCCGTACGCGAGCACGGCTAAGGACAACGCCGCGTACTACGCGCAGCAGGCCGGCGCACTGGCCAGGCAGCAGTACGACGCCCATCTCGCCGACCGGGTCGACCAGGCCCGCGAACAGGCGAAGTCGGCCGTGCCGCCGAAGGCCGCCGACGCGCTCGGCACCGCCGCCAAGCGGACCCGCCGCGGCGCGCGGGCCGCCGCCGACTACACCGCGCCGAAGGTGCGGGCGGCGGCCGACTACACCGCGCCCAAGGTGGAGTCCGCCGTGACCGCGACCCGCTCGGTCGCCGGTCCGGCCAAGGACGAGGCGGTGCTGCGCGGTGCCGCCGCGCTGCACGCCCTGCGCGGTCAGGTGACCGCGGCCGAGATCGACGGGCTGGTCCGCAGGCGGGTGCGCCGCGAGCGCACCGGCCGGGTCTTCCGCGGGCTCGTCGTCGCCGGTCTCGTCGGCGGTGCGGCCTTCGCCGCCTGGAAGTGGTGGTCGAAGCAGACCAACCCGGACTGGCTGGTGGAGCCGCCCGAGGCGACCGACGTCGCCGACCGCGGTCCCGTGAACAGCAGCGGCACCCTCACCGTCGTCGAGCCGGTCGGCCACCCCAACGGGTCCTCGCCGAACGGCACGATCGACCAGGTCGACGGCTCCCTCGAGGCCGATGGCCTCGACCCCGAGGTCGAGGCCAAGCAGGCCGACGCCGACCGCCCCGACGACGAGGGCCGGGGCGGCACCTACCCCTAACCGCCGACGAGGGACGAATCGCGCGATCAGCCGTGACGTGTGTGGCACGTCACGGCTGATCGCGCCGTGGCGCGGGTGAGAACCGTCCCCAGCGGGGCGGTTGCTGTTGTCTTCGGGCTCAAAGCCCGGCGGGGGCTGAGCACGCCGTTCCCCGCGCCCCTTCTGGGCTCGTACCCACCGTGCGCACAAGTGCGCCGTCGTCAGACGGCAGGGGCGGGTTGGGGGGCCTGCTCCGCGGGGGCTTCGGGGACGTCGAGCACGGCGGGGACCCCGCGGAGGGCGAACAGGGCGGCGACGGCACCGGCCAGCATCAGCGCGGCGGCGATGTAGAGGGTGCCGTGCAGCCCGTCGGTGAAGGCCGACTTGGCGGCGGCGACGACCTGCCGCCCGGTGGCGCCGGGCAGAGTGGCGCCGGTCTCGACGCCGGAGGTGACGGATTCGCGCGCGGTGGCGGCCCGGTCGGGGGAGAGCCCGGCGGGCAGGGTGAGGCCGTTGCGGTAGAAGGCGCTGAGGACCGACCCGAGGATGGCGATACCGAGGGCGCCGCCGAGCTCCATGGCGGTCTCGGAAATGGCGGCGGCCGTACCGGTCTTGGTCCTGGGCACGCTGGCCAGCAGGGTGTCGGCGGTGACCGAGAAGACGAAGATCAGTCCTGCGCCGTTGACGACGAGCGCCGGAAGCAGCAGCCAGTAGCTGGTGTCGGCGCCGATCAGCCCGAACGCGGCGGTGCTCAGCGCCATGAGCAGCAGGCCGAACGAGACGGTACGGGCCCGGCCGATCCTCGGGATCAGCAGCGCGGACAGCGGCGCGGCGAAGGCGGCGGACAGCGGTCCCGGCAGCAGCGCGAGCCCCGCGGTCAGCGGCGACCAGCCGCGTACCACCTGGAAGTACAGGGAGAAGCCGAGGGACAGGGTGGTGGCGGTGAACAGCGTCACGACGTTGGAGCCGACGGCCCCCGCGAAGGCGGGGTTGCGGAAGAACCGCAGGTCGAGCAGCGGTTCGGCGAGGGTGGTCTGGCGGCGCAGGAAGAGGACGAGGGCGGCGAGGCCGACGGCCGCCGAGATCCAGACGGCGTGGTCGTCGACGCCGTCGCGTGCGGCGGCCTTGATCGCGTAGATCACGCCGAAGAGCCCGGCGATCGACAGGGGCACGCTCGGCCAGTCCAGCCGTCCCGGGTGCGGATTGCGGGACTCGGGGAGCAGGACGGCGCCCGCGACGAGGACGGCGGCCATCACGGGGACGTTGATCAGGAAGACCGAGCCCCACCAGAAGTGGTCGAGCAGCACGCCGCCGACGACCGGGCCGAGCGCGAAGCTGGCCGCGCCGATGCCGCTGCTGATGCCGATCGCGGTGGTCCGCTCCTTGGGGTCGTCGAAGACGCTGCGGACCAGCGACAGGGTCGACGGCATGATCGTGGCCCCGGCCAGGCCGAGCAGCGCGCGGGAGGCGATCAGCATGCCGGGGCCGTCGGCGTAGGCGGTGAGCGCGGAGGCGGCGCCGAAGCCCGCGACGCCCAGCAGCAGGAGCTTCTTGCGGCCGATCCGGTCGCCGACGTTGCCCGCCACGATCAGCAGGCCGCCGAGGACGAAGCCGTAGATGTCCACGATCCACAGGAGCTGTGTGGAGGACGGGCCCAGCTCGCGGGACAGGGACGGGATCGCGTAGTTGAGGACGCTGTTGTCGATGCCCAGCAGCGCGGCGGCCACGCAGCAGATGGCCAGGACGGCCCAGCGCCGCCGGTGCGCCTGTTCTGCGGCGCTCCCGCGGCCCCTCACGTCGTCGTTCGGTGTCGTCGTCATGGCAAGCAGCGTGCGGCGGCCCGCTGACGGCCGGCGCACCGTCGGCTGACAGGGCCGGGGCGCGATCCGGTCAGCGGGCGGTCGGGGCTGGGCCGGGGCGCGGGTCCCAGGACGGGAGCCGCACGCGGCAGGCGGTCGGAGAGCGTCAGGGGCGCGGGTCTCGGGACCGGTCTCGCCCACGCGGCGGGCGGTTCGCCGTCCGCTCAGTCCGCCGTGAGGTACGCCGTCAGGACGGCGAGTGCCGCGTCGCGGTCGAGGGCGGCGGCCCGCGCGCGCTCGCGCTCGTACGCCTCGTCGCCCAGCGCGGCGCGTACGGCGGCGACGGTCGCGGCGGCGTCCGGCCCGGTGGGCGGCCGGCCGCGCAGGGCCTCGGCGGCGCCGAGGAGGGCGGCGGCCCGTGGCGCGTCGCCGTTGAGCAGGGCGAGGCCCGCGGTGGCCTCGGCGGCGACGGCGCCGTTGAGCGGGAGCCGCATGGCGACGCTGTCGAGGGTGACCGCCTCGCGGAAGTGGCCGCGGGCCAGGTCCGGGTCGCGGTCGGCGACGGCGACCCGGCCCAGGGCGACGAGGACGGCGGAACGGGTGCCGTTGCTGGAGAACCAGCCGACCGGGCACTCGGCCAGCGCCTGCTCGTACAGCGCGCGGGCGCCGTCGCCGTCGCCGCGCAGCCGGACGGACTCGGCCAGCGCCAGGTGGGCGAGTGCCAGGCACTCGGGGGTGCCCGCCCGGCGGGACAGCTCCACGGCCCGCTCGCTGTACGCGGCGGCGGTCGCGTAGTCGCCCGCCTTGGTGCTGTACGCGGCGCGGATGCAGAGCAGCTCCGCCATGTCGAGCGCCGAGTCCAGCTCCTCGGCGAGCAGCAGCGCGTCCTCGAGGAGGGAGTCGGCGAGCGCGAGTTCACCGCGGTGGTCGGCGAGGTCGGCCAGCACGTTGAGGTTGGTGATCATGCCCCAGCGGTCGCCGAGGCGGCGGAACTCCTCGTAGGAGGCGGTGCAGTGGATTCGCGCGGCGACCGGGTCGGCGCGCGTCAGCCAGGACTGGAATCCGCTGCCGAGCAGGATCAGCGCGCGGTACCAGGGGTGGTCCCGCTCGGTGAGGAACTCGTCGAAGACCGCTTCCAGGACGTCGATGCCCTCGTCGGGGACCCCGGCGAAGGGCGCCCACAGCAAGGTGAGCACGGGGTAGCGGCGGGACAGCCGGTGCATCGCCTCGACCACCCGGGTCGCCGCCGCGACATGGTCGGCGAACTCCTCGGGGTCGGGCAGCATCCCGACCACCGCCATCACGCACAGCGCGTACTCCTCCTCCATCCCCTCCGGCGGATTCGGGCCGACGGCGGCGAGGACCTGGCGGGCGGGTCCGAAGCCCTCGTAGCGCACGCCGCGCAGCAGCCAGTACGAGGACAGGGCCGCGATCAGCCGCATCGCGGTACGCACCTCGCCCGCCTCCAGGCTGCGGTGCAGCGCGGCCTGGAGGTTGTCGCGCTCGTCGCCGAGCAGCCGCAGCCACTCCAGTTGCTCGGCGCGGCGCAGGTGCGGGTCGGCGGTGAGCGCGAAGTCCAGGAAGTACGCGGCGTGCGCGCGCACCGTCGCCTCGCGCTCCCCCGCCTCCGTCAGCCGCTCGGCGCCGTACGCCCTGATCGACTCCAGCGCGCGGTAGCGGATCCGGCCCGCACCGTCCGGCTGCTCGGCCACCACCAGGGACTTGTCGACCAGCGCGTCCAGCAGGTCCAGCACGTCCTCGGCGAGGATTCGCGCGCCGTCCGCGCACACCGCCTCCGCGGCGGCGGGCGTCCAGCCGCCCGCGAAGACCGAGACACGGCGGAGCACGGCCCGCTCGTCGTCGGGCAGCAGGTCCCAGCTCCAGTCGACGACCCCGCGCAGGGTGCGCTGGCGCGGCTGGGCGGTGCGGCTGCCGCGCGACAGCAGCCGGAAGAGCGCGTCGGGCCGTACGCCCAGGCTGTACGGGGCGTCGTCGTCGGGCAGCGCGCCGAGCCGGTCGGCGATGTCGGTCACCGACAGCGAACGCAGCCGGGCCGCGGCCAGTTCGATGGCGAGCGGCAGCCCGTCGAGCGCGGTGCACAGCCGCAGGACGGCGTCCACGGTGGCCGGGTCCGCGGTCGCGTCGAGGTCGAGGTCGGGGCGTACGGCGGCGGCCCGCTCGGTGAACAGCCGCACGGCGGGGGAGCGCAGCGCCTGCTCGCGGTGGGTGCCGGGCCGGGGCACGTCGAGCGTGGGCACCGGGCACAGCGTCTCGCCGTTGATGCCGAGGGCTTCCCTGCTGGTGGCGAGCAGTCGCAGCAGCGGTGACCCGACGAGCAGCCGCTCGGCCAGCCGGGCCGCGTCCTCCACCACGTGCTCGCAGTTGTCGAGGACCAGCAGCAGCGGGCGGCCGTCCAGGGCGGCGGTGATCCGCGCGACGGGGTCGTGCGGGCCGGGGTCGTGCCCCTGGCCGCCGGACGCGGCCGATCCGGCCGCCAGCAGCCCGCCGGCCCGCAGGCCGAGCGCGCCGAGGACGGCCTGCGGGAGTTCCGCGCCGTCGCTGAGTCCGGCCAGCGGCACGAAACAGGCGTCGTGCGCGTACCGCCCCGCGGCCTCCACCGCCAGGCGCGTCTTGCCCGCGCCGCCGGGGCCGGTGAGCGTGACGAGCCGCTGGCGCGCCAACTGCTCACCGATCCGCTCCAGTTCGGCGGACCGGCCGATGAAGCTGGTGAGCTGGGCGGGGAGTTCGTGCCGGGGCGGGGCCGGGGCGGGCGCGCCGTCCCCTGAGCCTGCCGCGCCTTCCGTCGATGTTCCACGTGGAACATGTCCGTCGGCGCCCACCCTGTCCGCCGTGCCTGTTTCACGTGGAACATCCTGCGGGGTGGTCCGCGGCGCGTCCCGTGGAACATCCCGCCGGGCGGCCCGCGGCGCGTCCCGTGGGGCCTCGCGTGAGACGTCCCGTGGAAGCAGCGCCGGGTCGCCGCGCAGCACCGCGAGGTGGACGGCGGCCAGTTCGGGTCCGGGGTCGGCGCCGAGGGAGTCGGCCAGTTCGCGCCGGGCCTCCTCGTACGCCTCCAGCGCCTCGCTCTGCCGTCCGCTGCCGTACAGCGCGCGCATCAACTGGCCGCGCGGGCGCTCCCGCAGCGGGTGCGCGGTGACGAGTTCGCCGAGTTCGGCGACCAGGGAGCGGTGGCGGCCGAGGGCGAGGTCGGCGTCGACTCGGTCCTCGACGGCGCCGGTCCGCAGCTCTTCGAGCCGGGTGATCTGCGCGGCGGCGAAGGGCGCGGGGCCGACGTCGGCGAGTGCGGGGCCGCGCCACAACGCGAGGGCGGTGCGCAGCAGTCGCTCGGCCAGGACCGGGTCGCCCGCGGCCAGGGCGGCGCGGCCCTCGGCGCTCAGCCGCCGGAAGCGGTGGGCGTCCACCTCGTCCGGTGCGACGGCGAGCCGGTAGCCCGCGGGGAGCCCTTCGAGCGGCACCGGCAGCACCTGGCGCAGCCGGGAGATCTGGGACTGCACGGCGTTCCCCGCGCCCGCGGGCGGCTCGTCGCCGTAGAGGCCGTCGATCAGCCGCTCGGCAGGCACCGCCCGGCCCGCGTCGAGCAGCAGCAGGGCGAGCACCGCGCGCCGCCGGGGGCCGCCCAGCGCGACCACGGCGCCGTCCGCGCCCACCACCCGCGTCGCGCCCAGGATGCCGAACATCACGCCCCCGTTCTCCGCCCGGGAGCGCGGGCCGACGCCGCCCGTTGCTCCCCGGGCACCGTCAGCAGGTCTCCGTGTCCCCCGCCTCGCCCAGGCACTCCGGCACGGCGGCCGGGGCGTCGGTCACGCAGCTCAACGCCGCGTCCGTCGCCGTCCCGTCCACGCCGTGTCCCGACGCGGCGAGCTGGAGCAGATCGTAGAGGGTGTCGCGCTGGCCGGTGTCGAGCGCGCAGAGGACTTCGTCCTCGACGCGGGCGAGCGCGAATTCGGCCTTGGCCAGCCGCTTGCCGCCCTCGTCGGTGAGCTGCACCAGGTGGCGCCTGCGGTCCTCGGGCGAGCGGAGCCGTTCGATCAGGCCGTCCGCCTCCAGATCGTTGAGCAGGCCGACGACATTGGCGCGGTCCATCATCAGCGTCGTGGAGAGCGCCTGCTGGGTGCTGCCGTGCTGGTCACGCAGGACGGTGAGGGCCACCAGGTGCCGTGGGCGCAGGCCGAGCGGGGTCAGCACGGACTCGGCGTGCAGTCGCATCCGGCGCGTCAGCTGTTCGAGCAGCGCGCCTGAACGTCGCGGGGGCTGGTTGAGCACGGGCAGTGAGGCCACTTCCTCAGTCTATCGGGCGGCGTGGAATCATGACGTGCTATAAATCGTTGGCGTTACACAAACCAAGTATGAAGGGTTAACGAGATGCCTCACCTCCTGCACATCGATTCCAGCGTCCAGGGCGACCGATCCGTCAGCCGCCGGTTGACCGCGCGGGCCGCCGCCGCCTGGAAGGCCGCCCACCCCGATGGCACGGTCACCTACCGCGACCTGGGCAAGGACCCGATTCCGCACATCCACACCGGCACCGTGGGCGTGGCGATGATCCCGGCCGAGGACCGCACCCCCGAGCAGGCCGCCACCTACGCGCTGTCCGAGACGCTGATCGGTGAGGTCAAGGAGGCGGACACCGTTCTGCTCGGTCTGCCCGTCTACAACTTCGGCGCGCCCAGCAGCGTCAAGGCATGGGTCGACCACCTGATCGTGCCCGGTCTCTCCGTCGACGCCGAGACGAGGGACCCGCTGCTGACCGGCCGCGACTTCGTCGTCCTCGCCTCGCGCGGCGGCGGCTACGCCCCCGGCACCCCCCGCGAGGGCTGGGACCACGCGGAGCAGTGGCTCCCGCACGGCGTGGTCATGACCGGCCTGGTCCCGCGCTTCATCACCGCCGAGCTGACCCTCGCGCCGGTCACCCCGGCCATGTCCGAGCTGATCCCGCTCGCCGAGAAGAGCCTCGCGGCGGCGGAGGAGGCCGTCGACGCGCTGTGGCAGCCGGTGCGGGCCGCCTGATCCCTCGGGGTTCCCTGACCCCTCAGGGTTCCCTGATCCCTCGGGGGCTCGCGGAATGACGCCCCGGCTACGCCTGCGCCACCACGATGTAGAAGGTCACGGCCGCGAGGAAGGGCCCTGAGGCCAGGTGGTCCAGCCAGCGACGGGCCCCTTCGACGGTGAAGTACCCGGCGGCGAGGGCCCGTTGCGTGGTCCGCTCCAGGCCGAGGACCTTGTCGGCGGCGCCGACGTCCCGGAAGGCGGGCGTCACCGGGACGACCGTCGGCACCGTGAAACCGGCCTCCGCCGCCAGCCGGGGGAGCTGCCTGCCGATCCGGGCGTTACGGATCACCTCGTCGGTCACGTACCGCGTGTAGGCGCGCGACAGCTCGTCGTCGGGGTGGTCGACGGTCAGCGTGTCCCAGTCCGGCTCGCCCAGCACCAGCCGCCCGCCGGGCCGCAGCACACGGTGGGCCTCGCGCAGCGCCCGTACGGGATCGGCGACGTGTTGCAGCACTCGGTCGGTGCGGGCGCGGTCCACGCTGCCGTCGGCCAGGGGCAGTTCGTGGACGTCACCGAGGTGGACGGTGACGGTGTCCCGGTCGGCGGTACGTTCCCTGGCGGTGTCGACGGCGACCTGGTCGTGGTCCACACCGATGACCGCGCCGGGGGCGGAGCCCGAGCCCGTACCGCTGACCGCGTCGGCGAGGGCGCCGAGGTCGGTGCCGGGGCCGCAGCCGATGTCCAGGACCGTCTGGCCGGTCCTGACATCGAGTGCGTCGAGCATGCGGCCCTTGTAGAAGCGGCCCAGGTCGGTCGCGGCGAGACGGTCGAGGTAGACGACGGAGCCGGGAGCGACGGTCTCGAAAACCGTTGAGGTCGGTGAACTCGGTGAGCTCGATGAGGTCGATGACGTCATGGCGCCAGTCAACCAACCGCCCCCGCGTCGGCGGGCTCCTTCCCCCGAAGGGGCGGCTACCAGGAGATCGCGTCGTTCATCGACTGCTGCCAGTAGCTGACCTTGAGCGAGTCGTCGATGTAGGTGCCCCCGGCGGGCAGCGACGGGTGGGCGCCGGTGCCGACGCTCTCGTTGCCGGAGCGGCCGTGGAAGTAGACGTTCAGGGTCTTCACGGTGCGGCCGTGCTCAGCGCTGCCGTCGGCGGCGGCCAGGACGATGACGGCGTAGCCGGACTCACCCGGGTTCAGGGTGACGACCGCCTGCGGCTGGGACTCCTCGATGACCGGCGGCTCGGCCTGCGCGTCGGTGAACTGCACGGACGGGTACGTGTAGAGGAGGCAGGGGTTGCCGCCGGTGTTGGTGACCGTGAGCAGCATGTGGTTCACGGGACGGTTCAGCGGGGACGCGACCGTCTTGGTGTTGGAGCCCTGGCAGGTGACCGCCGTGTCCTTGGCCCCGGGCTTCTTCGGCGCGGGTGCCTTGGCCACGGGCTTCTTGGTCGAGGCGTCCGCGGCAGGCTTCGAACCGACCGGCGTGCCCCCGGCGTCCGCAGTGGTGGAGCCGGAACCGGGAGTGAGGGTCGGGGTGACCGAGGGCGAGCCGTCGGAGGAGGACGAAGAGGCCGGCGAGGCGCCCTCGTCCCTGCTGCCCGACCCGTCGTCGCAGGCGGTCAGGGCGAACGCGGCGAGCGCCACGGTCGCGGCGGCGGTGACGAAGCGGGTACGGGTACGGGAGTTCCGGATGCTGGACATGTGGCGGGTGCCCCTTAGTCGTTCGGGTGGTGGTGCTGCTTGGATGACTGGAGCTTGCGGGGCAATCCGTCCCAGCCACCACCGTCGGCGGGCAGTTGGGGACGCTGGGATGGAGAAACCGGCTCTGAGCAGGGGGAACGCACATCCCCTGGAATGCGTGACTGGGACGCGGGGGGATGGAGGAACTGATGTCGGTGGCAACAGGGGCCGGTGAAACGAACGAGTTCGCGACCCTGCTGCGGCAGCTCAAGGACCGTTCGGGCCTGAGCTACGGGGCGCTGGCGAAGCGGCTGCACATGAGCACGTCGACGCTGCACCGCTACTGCAACGGCACCGCGGTGCCGAACGAGTACGCGCCGGTCGAGCGCCTGGCGCGGGTCTGCCGGGCGACGCCCGAGGAACTGATGGAACTGCACCGCCGCTGGATCCTCGCGGACGCGGCGCGCGACCGGCGCGCGGAACAGGCCGCGGCGGCGCGGGCGGGGGCGGCGGCGGCGGAAGCGGGGGCGGCGGCGGAGGCACCGGGTACGGAGCAGGCGGCGCCGTTGTCGCAAGCGGCGGAGGCGGATGCCGGGGCCGAGACCGGGACCGGGGCCGGGGCCGGGGCAGAAGCCGGGACCGGGGCCGAAGCCGGGACCGGGGCCAAGGCCAAGGCCGAGACCGACGGAAACGGTGACCTGGTCGTCACCGACCTGCCGCGCACGCCCGCGCCCGCACCGCCGTCACGCCGCCGCCGTCACGCCCTGATCGCGGCCGTCACCGTGGCCGCCGTCCTGGGAGCCGTGGTCCTCGCCGTGGACCGGCCCTGGGACGGCGGGAACGGCGGGGGTTCCGCCGACGGAAAACAGCGGGCCGTCGGCGCCACCGGCACCACCGCCGCCACGACCACCGGTACGGCGGCCACCGCGACGCCGCCCGCCACCCCGTCCTCGACCGCGCCGAGCCGCACCCCGTCCACCACGCCCTCGGCCACCAGGACCGGCGGGGCCGCGCCCGCCACCAGGACCGGCGACGGCGAAGGCGACGGCAAGGCCCCGCCGGTCAGCGTCGACGTCCACCCCTACGTCCGCGCCGAGGAGAACCCGTGCAGCCAGCACTTCCTCGTCGACGCCGAGCCCTCGCACATGGGGCCGCCCGCCAGCGAGCAGGACTCACCGCGCTGGGCCGCCGCGTACGGCGCGGTCTCCTCCGACGAACAGCGCCTGTCCCTCACCGTCCAGGGCACCGGCTCCGAGACCGTCGTCCTGGAGGCCCTGCACGTACGGATCGTCTCCAAGGCCGCGCCGCTCGCCTGGAACGACTACGCGATGGCCGTCGGCTGCGGCGGCAATGTCGGGACGGCGGACTTCGGCGTCGACCTCGACAAGGGCAGCCCGCACCTCACCCCGGAGAACGGCCAGCGCGACTTCCCGTACAGCGTCAGTGAGTCGGACCCCGAGGTCTTCCGCGTCACCGTCACCACCAAGGCGTACGACGTCCGCTGGGACCTGCTCCTGGACTGGTCGAGCGGCACCCGCCACGGCACCCTCCACATCGACAACAAGGGCGTCCCCTTCCGTACCAGCGCCGACGTGAACCGTCCCGGCTACGACTACCCGCCCGGCTACACCGACTGGATCAAGCGGGAGGGCGGCTGAGGCGAGGCGGGGGACGACGCGGTGACGTACGGACACGGGTGACGCGGGTGACGCCGTTACCGCGTCAGTGCTCCGAAGGCGACTTCGGCCGCCCGGGCGATGAGCGCGTCGTCGCGGGTCGCGTCCTCGGCCGCGCGGCGGGACAGGACGGCGAGGACGATCGGCGCGCCCCCGCCGGGCGGCCAGGCGATGGCGATGTCATTGCGGGTGCCGTACCCGCCGGTGCCGGTCTTGTCGCCGATCCGCCACCCGCGCGGCGCACCGGCCCTGATGGTGTGGTCCCCGGTCGTGTTGCGCACGAGCCAGTCGGTCAGCACGGCGCGCTTGTCGGCGGGGAGGGCGGTCCCGAGGACGTACGCGCGCAGGTCGGTGGCCAGGGTGCGGGGCGTGCTGGTGTCGCGGAGGTCACCGGGGACGGCGTCGCTGAGCGCGGGTTCGTACCGGTCGCAGTGGGTGACGTGGTCGCCGAGCGCGCGCAGGGCGTCCTGGAGCCGCCGGGGGCCGCCGAGTTCGCGGAAGAGAAGATTCGCGGCGGCGTTGTCGCTGTACCGGATGGCCGCGTCGCACAGGTCGCGCACGCTCATTCCGGTGGCCACGTGCTTCTCGGTGATCGGTGAGTTGCTGACGAGGTCGCCCCGGCCGTAGCGCACGACGCGGTCGAGCCGCCGCAGCGAGTTCTTCTCCAGAACGGCTCCCGCGAGCAGGGCCTTGCAGGTGGAGGCGTACGCGAAGCGTTCGTCGGAGCGGTGCGCGACGGTACGGCCGCTGCCGGTGTCGAGCGCGTGGACGCCGAGGGTGGCGTCGAACTTCTTCTCCAGGTCGGCGAAGGCGCGCCGTGTCGCGGGGTCGGCGGCGTTCGTCGCGCCCGGGGCGGGTCGCGTGGGCCCGGTGGGCCGGGTCGCGGGCGGGGACGTCGTCGTCGGCCGCGCGCCCGACCGGGTCGGGGCGGACGTTCCGGAGCCGCCGCAGCCGGTGATCGGCACGGCCGCGATCCCGGCGAGGGTGGCGAGCGCGGAACGGCGGGAGACAGGAGCGCGGGTGTCCATGGGGCGCGGGACTCCGTTCTGGGGGGGTGGGTTCGCAGTTCTGAAGGGGGTGGGTTCGCACCGGGGGGCCGCCGGTCGGCTCAGTAGGTGAGCCGGTCCTGGTGGCCGCGGACGGCCCACGGCGTCAGTGCGGGGGCACACCGTACGGTCGGCCCCTCGTCCCGGAGTCAAGCCCGCGACCGGGCCGTATGTCGAATATGCTCTTGATGTCGGATCGATTCACAGGCCGTATCGGCCCACGCCAGGGGGTACGGATTGCTGACGGAACGGCATCTGGAAATCTTCGTCGCGCTGGCGGAAGAGGGACACTTCGGGAGCGCCGCGCAGCGGGTCGGCATCACGCAGCCGCCGCTGTCGCAGGGCCTGCGGCGGCTGGAGGCGCTGCTCGGCGTCCGCCTCTTCGACCGCGAGCGCGGGGTGTCCCTCACCGAGGAGGGCGCCCTGCTGCTCCCGCACGCCCGCCGGGCGCTGGCCGCGCTCGCGGAGCTGCGCGAGACCGGTGCCCGTGAGCAGGCCGACGGCCGCCGTCTGCGCCTCGGGCTGGCCCCCGAGGTGCCCGCGCCCCTCGCGGCCGACGCGGCGGCCGAGGTCGCGGGCGCGCCGGTACGGACCGGTGAACGGACGCGCATCGGCGTGACGACGGCGCCGACGGCCGTACTGCTCAACGACCTCGCCGCCGGGCGGCTGGACATCGCCGTGATCCGGCACCCGTCCGTGCTGCACGGTCTCACCGCGGGCCGGGTGATCCTGCTGCCGACCTGGCTCCTCACCCCGGCAGGTCCGCACGTTTCTCACGGCGGGGGTGGGGGTGGCGGTCACGGTCACGATGGGGGTGGCGCGCCGCCGCGGCTGCCCGTCGCCGTACGACCGCGGGCCGAGGCGCCCGCGGCCCACGACCTGTTCGTGGACACCCTGGCCAGCCGTGGCCGCCGGGTGGAGACGGTGGTGGTCTCCGACGAGCGCGCCGGGCTCGCACTCGTGGCGGCGGGCCAGGCGGTGCTGGTCACGG
This sequence comes from Streptomyces sp. NPDC088197, assembly GCF_044741185.1. Lineage (NCBI taxonomy): Bacteria > Bacillati > Actinomycetota > Actinomycetes > Kitasatosporales > Streptomycetaceae > Streptomyces > Streptomyces sp. NPDC088197. The sequence continues at coordinate 623,490 of NZ_JBIUSD010000001.1, read as the reverse complement.
CGGACGACACGCTGACGGCCTCGGGGGTGGAGCGGCGCGCGGCGGCCGATCCGCCGCTTCCGCTGCGGCTGCGGGTGGCCTGGGATCCGCGGCGGCCGGGGGCGGGGGAGACCGCGCGGACGGCGCGGCGGTTCGAGGAGAGCCTGGCCCGTGGCGTCGCGGCCCCTCACACCTCTGGGCACTCTCCGCACGGCGTCCCGGCCCGGCGGGTGGCGCCGTGAGCGGCACCCGGCACACGAGCGGGGTCGAGCGGGCCATCCGCGCCCTGTTCGACGACGCGGGCGTCCGCGGCTGGCTGCACGTGGCGGATCTGCGCCGCCCGTCCGACCAGGTGACGATCGACCCCGGCGAGCGGCTGCCCATCGCCTCCGTCTACAAGGTGCCACTGATGGCCGCCTTCTGCCGCCTCGCGGACGCCGGGCTGCTCGACCCGCGCCGCCCGGTGACGCTGGAGCCCGACGAGCGCGTCCCCGGCGCGACCGGCGTCTCCGTACTCCGCGACCCCGTCACCATGTCCCTGCGCGACCTGGTCGTCCTGATGATGACCATCTCCGACAACGCCGCGGCCGACGCCGTCCTCCGCGCGGTCGGCCCCGACGTGGTCGACGCCATGTGCCGCGAGCTGGGCATGCCCGACACCCGCGTCCACGGCGGCGCCGCCGGCACGTTCAGCCGCCTGGTCGCCGAGACGGGCGCCGCCTCCCTGGACGCGGCCCTCGCCCGCGTCGCCGACAACGACTCGGTCGCACCCCCCGGCGTGTACGACCCGGCCTTCACGGCGTCCGGCACCCCCGCCGACATCGCCGTGCTGCTCCGCGCGATCTGGACCGACGAGGCCGCCTCCGCCGCCCGTTGCGCCTTCATGCGCGACGTCATGCGCCGACAGCCCTGGACCCACCGCCTCGCCTCCGGCTTCCCCTACGACGACATCACCGTCTACGGCAAAACCGGCACCTTCGGCTCACTGCGCCACGAGGCGGGCGTCGTCGAATTCCCCGACGGCACCGCCTACACCGCCGTCGTCTTCACCCAGGCCGCCCGCTCCGACACCAAACTCCCGCGCGCCGACGCCGTCATCGGCACGGCGGCGCGACTGGCGGTGGAAGCACTACGCGCCACCCGCACCACCTGACCGCCCCCGGCCCCGGCCCGTTCACACCCGCTTGCCGCACGCGAACAGCGCTGCCTCGACCTGGTCCGGGAGCACCCCACGTCGCTCGGCGTACGCGCACACCCCCTCCAGGTACCGCTCGTACTGGAGCGGGGTCCACCCGTTGTTCGGCCACCCGCCGTCCACAAGCCCGGCCTTCCGGAGGGCGCGGGAGACCACGCTGTCCAGGATGAGCGGTCGCGGATCGGCTCCCCCGTCGTGTCCCGCGAAGTAAAGAACCTTGGTGAAGAAGGCCGGTCCCAGAAAGCGAATCCGCTGGCCGCTCTTCAAGGCCCGGTACGCCTCGACAGGGCCGTGCGTGCGGAGCGTGCCGAGTGCCGCGGTCAGCCGGGCGTCGATGTCCGCGGCGGCCGCGGGATCCGCGAAGATCCTCGCCCGTCTGTCCACCGTCAACGCTTTGGTGCCCGATCCCCACACCAAAGAGGCGACCAGCAGATGCCGACGCCCCTCCACGCTGTCGGCGCTTTCGGCGACGCGGAAGACGGTCCTGCGGTCCACCCGCTGCCAGCGTCCGTCCCGCGGACACGCGTCGAGCGCGACCGGCCACCATGCCGGATCCGGCAAACGGGATATCCAGCGGTCGCGGTCGAAGGGAATCGCCTGGGCGAGGACCGCCTCGCGGTCGGGCACGTCGCAATCATCAGGAAAAGGGACCATATCGGCCCGCACGCTACCGTCAACTCCCCCCGTTCGCGCAGGCTTTGCCCTCATCCACCCGAGTCGTCACCCCGCACGCGTGAGACGGTGAACGACGGAGGATGGAGCGCGGGCGGTGAGGGACCGGGCACGGGACGGGTCCGCGGTCTTCGGTGTGCACGTGTGCTGGATGCGCATGAGTGGCAGCCATGCCAGCTTCCACTCTCCGCCAACACCGCCGCCAAGATCGTGGACATCAGCGAACTTCGTCATTCCGCACGGAGTCGGCAGCTCCTGCACTACGCCAAGCACGAGGAACCGTTGCCGCCTGAGGGGCGGGGGGTGCTCTGCTGCGGAGAGAGGCCGTGCAGACGTGAACGGGGACTTGCGCAGCTAACCCCGTCGGTGCCAGGCGCGCCTGCCTTCGACAAAACTGCATGTCAGAGTGGGGTTGCGCGGCTTACCCCCACATGCCCCACAGTCCTGTCCGACAACGAACGGATAGGAGAAAAAGCATGCCCTCCATAAAGACTTCCCGCCGTCGGGAGAAGCAGGACAAGCGCCGCGCATACGTCGATCTGACTGTCGGCCGGACCCGTCTCACCGTGCCGAGGGGCACCGCCCGCCGCGCCGTACGAACCGTCAAAGCGGGCGTCACACACGTCGGGGCGTGCTGCATCTTTCTGGTGCTGGCGCACCTGATCTCGCAGCGTTGAAACTAGCCCGGCCCCCGGAGACGCACCACGTTTCCGGGGGCCGGGCAACTTCAGGCGGTTCGCGTGCGAGGAGTCGGCCGGGGCCGGCCGGGCATCGGACACCAGGGCTGCGACTCGCCCGCAATGCGCGAGTGAGCCGCCCCCTCAGCGAGGACCGGTCGTCGGGGAAGAGACGAGGGTCATGCGGCCAGGCCGGCGATGCGCTTCGTCACTTCCTTGACCCAAGGCTCGGTGCGGTGAGGTGCGAAGCCGCAACGGACTTCCTGGAGGCATTCGATGCCGCGTTGGGAGTGGGTGCGCTGGTCGATCAGGAAGCTGTCGCTCCTGCGACCGCCAAGGGGGCCTCGTACTCATCAGACCTGAAGATCACTTCAACGCTGATGAGCGGCGGCCAGACCGGGCGCGACCCGGTCGGTGAGCAGGTCGGCGAAGTCGTGGAGCGTCTCGGCCGCCCGACCGTCGGTGGCGACGATCTCCCACCGACGTGGCACCGACGTCGTGTCAGGAAACGTCATTCGTCCGCCCCCCTAAGGCGAATGCCCAGGCACACGGCCCACACCATCTTGCCGACACCGTCCCGGTCGCTCACTCCCCAGGCCCCGCCGGTCAGGGCGTCGACCAGGTCGAGGCCGCGCCCAGACTCCGCGTCCGCCGACGCCCGGACGCGCTCAGGCTTGCCCGAGCCGGCGTCGTGCACCTCGATCCGTACCGACAGGAGGGCGGGCGGCCACGCTCTCTCCACAAGGGGACGGCATCCGGCCGGAGCTGACGGCACGACAGAAGACATCACACGCCCCTCCGGTAACCGAACAGGTGGCGGCTAGGGTTCTGCACGTCAGCGCTCCTTCGCAGCGTCGGCCATGCCCCGGGGCCGCGAGCACGGCCGCCGGGGTCCTAAGAGCCAGACTTACGAAGCGCCGAGTGCGCCAACAGTGACGCAGCGTCCCACTTTGGCGACGCTAATCAGCGACGCCCAGGAACTCGGCCAACGGCCGCAGCCCCGCGGGGTGATTGGGGAGCGCCCACAGGTCGCGCACGATGGCGACGGCCAACGTGTGGTGCTGCATCCAGGTCGGCGCGACGCGGCGCAACGATTCCAGCGTCTTGACGGCTCCGGGCGCGTCCCCCATGTCCGAGTGCGCTCGGGCGACGTCGAGGAGGAGCCACGTTCGCCATGAGGGAGGCGTGTCCTTGGACAGGCGCATGCCCTTGGCCAGGGTCAGAGCGTCGGCGGCGTGCCCGTACTGGACTGCCAGGCGGACCCGTTCGATGCGAACCGACGACGGGCTGAAGACGCTGATCATGCGATTGTCGCTGCCATCGGGCAGCTTGGAGACCCGCGCGGCCTCCGCCTCGGCCGTTTCCATCATCGCCGCCGCCCGGTCGTAGTCGCCGCTTCTCGCGGCGGACGTGGCGGCGCTCATGGTGAGTCCGCCCCACACCTTGAGCCCGTCGGCCGTGGCGGTGTGCTCGGCCTTCTTCATGGCGTCGGCGGCACCGAGCGCGATGCCCAGTGCGTCCTCCAGGCGGCCCTGCCGTTGGTAGGTCCACGCCATCGAGTTGACGATCATCGGCACGAGCAGCGGATCGCAGGACTGCTCGGCAGCCCCTATGGCACGTTCCAGACTCGTCAACGCCAAGTCCGTCTTGCCCATCCGGACGGCGACGTGTCCGCCGAGTTGCAGTGCCTTGCCAAGCGCCGCGAACCCAGCCGCACGGTCGTCGTCCCCGCCGGAGACCGAGGCGGAACGGGCCTGCGAGATCAGGGCCGGGAGCGCCTCCATCACGGCGTCGAATTCCGCTGCGTGATATCACGTCCACCGAGACGTTCGAACGCTCCGCCAACTCCTCCTGCGTGAGATCGGCCAAGCGACGCAACCGCCGCAGCGTACCCCCCAGATCTTCCTTCGCCACGCCATCACGGTACGCCCTGGCTCGTCCTCGACCTGTGCGTCCTGAACATGGCAAGTGCCATAGCGGAGAAGGCCGAACGTAAGGCACGGGAGGTCGGCGGCCCCGGGGCGGGCCGCGGCCGCATGTGTACTAAATGTGTCCCGCACGCCAGCGGCCCCCTCGCCCGGACCGGGCAAGGGGGCCGCTGAACTGCGGGAACGCTGTGGAGCCTAGGAGATTCGAACTCCTGACATCTGCCTTGCAAAGGCAGCGCTCTACCAACTGAGCTAAGGCCCCGCTACGGGAGACAGCGTACCGGTTCCGGGGGCGGGGGCCGAACGGGTATGGGGGTGGGTCCGTAGGATGGGTTTGCTGGATTCGCGGGAGCAAATTGGGAGCGCGTATGGATGCGTCGGCGCAGGACTCGGCACGTCGCGCGCAGGAGGCGAGGGAGTTGCAGCGGGGGTGGTACGGGGAGCCGTTGGGGGATCTGTTCAGGCGGCTGCTGGCGGACCTGGGGCTGAACCAGGCGCGGCTGGCGGCGGTGCTGGGGCTGTCGGCTCCGATGCTGTCGCAGCTCATGAGCGGGCAGCGGGCGAAGATCGGGAATCCGGCGGTGGTGCAGCGGTTGCAGGCGTTGCAGGAGCTGGCGTGGCAGGTGGCGGAGGGCCGGACGGGGGCGATCGAGGCCGCGGCGCGGATGGACGAGATCCGGGAGCTGGCCGGGTCGTCGGTGCTGGGCGGGACGACGACGCACTCGGCGGCCGGGGAGCTCCCGGCGGCGCCCGCGCGGCAGGTGGTGCGGGGCATCCAGGACGTGCTGCGGTCGGTCGCGTCCGCGCAGGAGATCGAGCGGGCGGCGCACTCCCTCGCGCCCGCCCACCCGCAACTGGCAGAGTTCCTTCGTGTGTACGGCGCCGGGCGGACCGGTGAGGCGGTCGCGCACTACGAGGCGCATCAGGACTGAGGGGAGGGGCGCGCACCATGGGTGAGGTCTTCGCGGGCCGGTACGAACTGGTGGACCCGATCGGCCGCGGCGGCGTGGGCGCGGTCTGGCGCTCGTGGGACCGCCGCAGGCGCCGCTACGTGGCCGCCAAGGTCCTCCAGCAGAGCGACGCGCACGCGCTGCTGCGTTTCGTCCGCGAACAGGCGATGCGGATCGACCACCCCCATGTGCTGGCCCCGGCGAGCTGGGCGGCCGACGACGACAAGGTGCTGTTCACCATGGACCTGGTGCACGGCGGCTCGCTGTCGCACCTGATCGGCGACTACGGGCCGCTGCCGCCGCACTATGTGTGCGTGCTGCTCGACCAGTTGCTGTCCGGGCTGACCGCCGTGCACGCCGAGGGCGTCGTCCACCGCGACATCAAGCCCGCGAACATCCTGCTGGAGGCGACCGGCACCGGCACCCCGCACCTGCGCCTGTCGGACTTCGGCATCGCCATGCGCAAGGGCGAGCCGCGGCTGACCGAGACGGACTACGTGGTCGGCACGCCCGGCTACTTCGCGCCGGAGCAGATGCTCGGCGCCGAGCCCGACGTCCCCGCCGACCTCTACGCGGTGGGCCTGGTCGCGCTCTATCTGCTGGGCGGGCAGAAGCCGGACGCGCAGGCGATCTCGGAGCGCTTCCTGACGATGGGCATGCCGCCCGCGCCCGTGGGGGTGCCGGAGCCGCTGTGGCAGGTCATCGGCGCGCTGCTGCAACCCGACCCGCGGGCCAGATTCCGTACGGCCAACGGCGCGCGCAAGGCGCTGGCCGCCGCCGTGGAGCTGATCGGGGAACCGGCCGCGGGCGACGAACCGGTGGAGGTCTTCGACCAGATCGGCCCGCTGCCCGAGGGCTTCGGCCCGGACGGCCCGCTGCCCGCCAAGTCCTCGCAGTCCGCGGAACGCGCGAGGCACGCGGGGCCCGCGGAACCGGAACCCGCCGCGCCCGCCGCCCCGGCCGTCCCGGAACCGGCCCGCGCCCTCACCACCGGCTTCCCCCTCGCCACCCCGCAGACGGCCACCCCGCAGACAGCCGCCCCGCAGACGACCGCCCCGCAGGCAGTCGCCCCGCAGACAACGGCCCCCGCCCCCGTACAGCCGGTCACCCACACCAGGACCCGCGCGGAGCCGTACACCCCCGCCCAGCCGCTCCCCCCGGCCGCGCCCATCGCCCGTACGGCCCCGACGCGCCCGCTGCCCGACCCGGCGGCCACCGGCCCGGCCGCCGCGGACCCCGCGGCCGGTCACAGCGCCGGTACGGTCTCGGCCCGCCTCCCGGTCCGCGCGCCCACGCCGGGCCCTTCGGCCAAGGTGGTCGTGCCGGTCCTCGTCGTCGCCGTCCTGTGCTTCGTCGTCGGCATCCTGGCCCTGCTGGCCTCCTAGAGCCGCCGTGCCTCCGCGCGGAAACGGGTAACAGCCGCCCTCCAGGAGAGCGACTGTTACCGGCACCCGTACAAGAACCCGTCCGAGAGCCCGTACGAGAGCCCGTACAAGACACCCGCTACCAGGCAGGCGGCGGCCCGTACCCCGGCTGCGGCGGCACCGCGTCCGCCGTCCGCGCCGCCCGTCGCCGCGCGGCGACGAACCACACCACGAGCGTGAGCAGCAGCACCGTCCCGGCGCCCATGGCGCCGAAGGCGAGGAAGCGCAGTCCCGAACTGCCGGACGACCCGGACGACCCGGTGCCCGAGCCGTTCGCCGCCGAGACGTCGTGCGCGCTGACGCCGATGCCGGCCGCGCCCGGATCACCGTCGTACGCGGGCGCGGGCAGCGCCTCGCCCTTGACGTCCACCCGCAGGGTGACCGGCACCGCGCCCGTCACCGCCTTGGCGACATCGGGGTGCACGGTGACCGCGAAGTAGTACCAGCCCGCGTACCGCACCCGCACCACATCGGTGGCGCTGCCCGCCCTGTTGGCGTACGACACCGGCGCCAGCCGCTCGTTCAGCGAGGTCGGCGCGCCGGAGTAGGAGTGGTCGACGGAGTCGATCAGCTCGCGGACCGGGCTGTACGCCGTCAGCCGCACGCCCTGGCCGATGTACGTGGCGCTGTCGCCGTTGGCCGGCGCGCTGGAGAAGTCCGAGAAGACGGTGGCCTGCTGGCCCCAGTCGACCGGGACCTTGTAGAAGCGCGTCTCGCCCGGCAGCACCTTGTCCTTCCAGATGCCGGTCTTGACGGCCGCCGCCGTCTCGAAGCTGGGGCCGCCGCGGGCCTGTCGCGGCGTGCCCGCGGTCAGCGGGGTCGGCGACGCGGAGCCGAAGTTCGGCGCGGGCTGCGCCGTCGTCCCGGCCTTCAGCGCGGGTTCGAGGACGAAGCGCAGCTCCAGCGGCCACGCGCCGGGGTCGGACGTCCCCGCGCTCGTCCGGTGCACCGACAGCGTGTACTGGTTGGCCTCCTGGCAGGACGTGCCGACGCCCGCCAGCCGCGCGACCGCCGAGCCGATCGGCCGGGTCGCGTCGTCGTCACGGAAGTTGGCGTCCCGGCTGTCGCAGGTGGTGCCGTCCGCGCTCTGGAGTTCAAGCTCCAGCCCGTCGTTGTACGCCACCCGCGAGCCGGTCGGCGGCAGCGCGAAGGCCGAGGCGTACGCCGAGGACGTGGCGTCGAGCGTGATCCCGTACATCCGGGTCTCGTTCGGCTTGATCATGTCCCGGTACGTGGTCGCGGCCTTCAACGGCGGCGCGTCCGCCGTGGTCTGCGCCCCCGAGACGGCGGTGCCCTCCGGCTTCCAGGTGGCCGGGGCCTCGGTCGGGACCCCCGTGGAACCGGCCGAGGACGACCCCGACGCGGAGGACGGGGGCGCGGACGGTGACGCCGTGTCGGCCGCCGCCTGCCCCTGGAGCGCGGCGAGCGCGAGCACGCCCGCCGCCGCGGTGAACGTCAGTTGGCGCTTCATGCCCCACCCCTGTAGTCGTCGCCGGACTGAGTGCCCGGTTGAGTGCCGGACTGTGTGCCCGGCTGTGGGCCCGGTTGAGTGCCGGTCTGTGTGCTCGTGTGTGTGCCGGTCCGAGTGCCCGTCTGAGGGCCGACCAGCGTGTCGGCCTGCGCACGGAACCGCTGACGGGCCCCGGCGCGGCGGATCAGCGCCGCCACCCCGACCCCGGCCAGCGCCACGGCGCCGCCCGTCCCCGCCGCGAGCAGGTCCTTGCCCGTGACCGAGCCGATGCCGGACCCCGCGGCGGAGCCCGTACCGTCACCGTCACCGTCACCGTCACCGTCACCGTCACCCGCGGCCCGGCCCTTCGTACCGCCGTCGGCGCCGCTCGCGCCGTTCCGGTCGCCGCCCTGCCGGGCCAGCTTCGGCGCCTGGTACTCGGGGCCCGCCAGCTCGTCGCCGGTGACCGCGACCCGCAGGATGACGCCGACAGCGGCGTTCTTGGCCAACTGCGCCGCGTTCGGGCCGAGTCCGACCGCGATCCAGTAGTCGCCCGCGCTGTGCACGGTGTCGGCCGGGTCGCCGACCGTCCAGCGGTTGGTCCAGGTCACCGGGACCGTACCGAGGCCGACCGACAGCGGCTTGCCGAAGTACGAGCGCTCGCCGCGGGCGTCGGAGGCGCTCTCGATCGGGAGCCTGCCGGGCGCGAAGGCCGAGGTGGTGACGAAGGTGGACGCGTGGGACGAGGAGTCGTCCAGGACCGGCTCGTTGGCGAATTCCGCCGCGTAGGTGAGCTGCTGGCCCCAGCCGAGGTGGACCTTGTAGTAGCGGGTCTGGCCGGGCAGCAGGTGGTCCCGCCAGACGCCGGTGCCGACCCGTGCGGCGTCGTTGAAGCCGGTGCCGCCGACGAGGTCCTTGGGCGTGCCGGTGACGGGCGCGGGCGCGGTCCCGTAGTCGGTCCGCGCGGCGGCCGGTGTGGTGCCCGCGGGCAGCGGCGCCTCGGCGTCCAGCCGCAGTTCGACCGGCCAGCGGCTCCGGTCGGAGGCGGGCGCGCTCGTCCGGTGCACCGACAGCAGGTAGCGGCCCGCCTTGTCGCAGTCGTCCTTGTGGTCGGCGGACGGCACCCGGCTGACCGCGCCGGTCAGCGTCATCGCGCCCTCGTTCTGCCCGAAGTGCGCGGACTGCGTGTCGCAGGAGTAGGCGTACTTGCCCGTCCCCGTGAGCTTCAGCTCCAGGCCGTCGCCGTAGGTGACCGGCACGCCCGGCTGCGGGGCCGCGGTGACCGACGCGTCGGCGGTCGAGACGCCGTCCAGCGTGGCGGCGTACCAGCGCGTCTCGCCGGGGCCGATGGTGTCGAGGTACTGACCGGTGCTGATCGAGGCGGCGTGCTCCGCCGAGTCGCCGCCGGTGATCCGGGTGCCCTCGAAGCGGTACGCGTCCGCGCTCAGTTGGGAGGCGCGCACGAGCTGGCGGGCGAGCGAGGCGGCGTCCGGCGCGTCGTAGTACGAGCCGTGCCCGGCGCGGGCGACGCACTCCAGCTCGTCGCGGGCCGCGCCCTTGACCTGGAAGCCGACCGTGTTGATCCGCAGGTCGATGCCGTCCTTGCCGTCGCCCGCGAGCCGCGCGGCCACGTCGCACGGCTTGGGCGCCCCGCAGTTGGACTCGCCGTCCGAGATCAGCAGGATCGTGCGCCGCCCGTCGGCGGGCAGGTCGTCGGCCGCCTTGGTGAGCGCGAGCGCCGTCGGGGTGTCCCCCTTGGGCTGTACGGCGTCCACCGCGCGCTTAACCGCGTCCCGGTCGAGCGGGGTGACCGGCTTGGCGAGCGAGGTGTCGTCGCAGCCGTGCGGCTTGCCCGCGCCGTAGACCCGCAGTCCGGTCGGGTAGCCGTCCGGCAGCGAATCCACGACGGAGCCGACGGCCTTGCGGGCCGAGGCGATCCGGGTGCTGCCCGAGCCGTCGGGGCCCGCCATCGAGCCGGAGGAGTCCAGCACCATGATCAGGCTGCCGTCCTGGCCGGCGGCCGGGGCGGCGGGTGCGGCCGGGGCCGCGGCGGCGGTTCCCGCGCCGGTCAGCACGGCCGCGCAGGCCAGGAGCAGCGCCCCGAGCAGCGCGGCGGTGGCGGCTGCCCGCCCCGGTGGTGGTCGTCGTTCCATGCCGTCACATCCCCCTCGCTCCACTTCATTTGCAAGAGCAAACCTAAGGATTTGCTCAGGCAAACTCAAGCGGTTCCTGTCACGGTCCCGCAACAGCCGAGCCGGGCTCGCCCACACGCCCCGGCAGCGGCCAAGTCCCCTGACCCGCCCCCACGGCCCCCGGAAACAGCGAAGCCCCGGCGGCACTCACCCATGAGTGCGGCCGGGGCCCGAAGACAGTACGTACGGTTCACACGGTCGTGCTGGATCCCGCCGGAACCGTGTCGGTGGCTTCGGTCCACAGGTCCTGCTCGGCGCGGTCCGCCTGAATCTGTCGGTATACGAACAGTCCGGCGACGGCGGCCAGGGCGACCAGGAGAAACTTCTTCATCGCGTGACCTCCTCCTTGATTCCGTGGGGAGAGCTTCTGACGCGCCCGACTATACACAGCGGCCGATACCGAACGGTGACCTGTGCGGCCTTTCGTTCTACCCTCAACAGCGCGGCCTCACACCCCCCGTACACACCGAAGGCCCCCAACCGACTTGCGGTTGGGGGCCTTCACGCGGTGGGGCTACCAGGACTTGAACCTGGGGCCTCTTCCTTATCAGGGAAGCGCTCTAACCGTCTGAGCTATAGCCCCGCGCTGCACCGAAAGATTAGCGCACCCTGGGCCATGTCCCAAAATCGGTATCCGCCGCCCCGACCTGCCGCCCTGACGGACGGCTACTCGTCCTCCGCCAGCGTCAGCTCGACACCGCCGACGAAGCCCGCCGAGAGGTTGTAGACGAAGGCGCCGAGCGTGGCCAGCGCGGTGGCCAGGATGACGTCGATCACGGCGATCACACAGGTGATGACCATCACCCGGGAGAGCGACAGGAACGACACCAGGTCGAAGCCGCCGCTGCCGCCCTGCTCGGACGTGGTGGCCTCGCTGATGGTGTCGCCGACGGTGCTGAAGACGCCGATCGCGTCCAGCACCATCCACAGCACCGCCACGGCGATGATCGTGCAGATGCCCAGTGCGATGGAGAGCAGGAAGCTCACCTTCATCACCGACCAGGGATCGGCCTTGGCGATCCGCAGCCGCGCCTTGCGGGTGCGCGGCACCGACCGGGCCGCGGGACGCGGCCTGCGCACCCCCGCGGCGGCGGGCGAACCCGGCGTCGGCGGAGGTGTGGCGGGTGCCGGCGGCGCGTACGCCTGCGCCGGCTGGTGCGGCGGCGGCTGACGCGTGTCAGTCACGGTGTATCCCCCCTCTTGCGGGCCGTTGAGGTTGGCCGAGCCATGGGCACCCCCGGTCCTGCCCGCCCCACCTGCGGCGCCCGTGGCTCCACTCACGGCTTACTCCTCCGCTTCACCGGTCTCGGGCTCCAGGCCCGCGACCGCTCCGTCGTCCTCACCGGCTTCGGCCACGATGGCCGACTCCGGGTCGTCGTCCGCTTCGGCGTTCCGCGCGATGCCGACGACGGCGTCCCGCTTACCGAGGTTGATCAGTTGGACGCCCATGGTGTCACGGCCCGTCTCCCTGACCCCGTTGACCCGCGTACGGATCACCCCACCGCTGAGCGTGATGGCCAGGATCTCATCGGTCTCCTCGACAACCAAAGCGCCGACCAGAGAACCGCGGTCCTCCACGATCTTCGCCGCCTTGATACCGAGTCCGCCGCGCCCCTGGACCCGGTACTCGTCCACCGATGTGCGCTTCGCGTACCCGCCGTCCGTGGCGGTGAACACGAACGTACCGGGCCGGACGACATTCATCGAGAGGAGTTCGTCACCTGGACGGAAACTCATGCCCTTCACGCCCGAGGTGGCGCGGCCCATCGGGCGCAGCGCGTCGTCGGTGGCGGTGAAGCGGATGCACTGCGCCTTACGGCTGACGAGCAGCAGATCGTCCTCCGCGGAGACCAGCTCGGCGCCGATCAGCTCGTCGGAGGTGCCGAGCACCGCGCCCTCGCCGTCCGCGTCGCCGTCCACCGCGCCGGACTCGCGCAGATTGATCGCGATGACACCGCCCGCGCGCGGCGAGTCGTAGTCCTTCAGCGCGGTCTTCTTCACCAGTCCGGCCTTGGTGGCCAGCACCAGGTACGGCGCCGCGTTGTAGTCCTTGATCGCCAGGATCTGGGCGATCCGCTCGTCCGGCTGGAAGGCCAGCAGATTCGCCACGTGCTGGCCGCGCGCGTCCCGCCCGGCGTCCGGCAGCTCGTACGCCTTGGCCCGGTAGACCCGGCCCTTGTTGGTGAAGAACAGCAGCCACTGGTGGGTGGTGGTCACGAAGAAGTGGTCGACGATGTCGTCCTGCTTCAGCTTCGCGCCGCGTACGCCCTTGCCGCCGCGCTTCTGCGACCGGTAGTCCTCGGTCTTGGTGCGCTTGACGTAGCCGCCACGGGTGATCGTGACGACGATGTCCTCCTCGGCGATCAGGTCCTCCATGGACATGTCGCCGTCGAAGGGCACCAGCTTGCTGCGCCGGTCGTCGCCGAACTTGTCGACGATGGCCTGGAGTTCCTCGCTGATGATCTGCCGCTGCTTCTCCGGCGAGGCGAGGATCGCGTTGTACTCGTTGATCTTCTGCTGCAACTCGTCGTGCTCGGCGATGATCTTCTGCCGCTCCAGGGCGGCCAGCCGGCGGAGCTGCATCTCCAGGATCGCGTTGGCCTGGATCTCGTCGATCTGGAGCAGGCCCATCAGGCCCTCGCGCGCGACCTCGACGGTGTCGCTGCGCCGGATCAGCGCGATGACCTCGTCGATCGCGTCCAGCGCCTTGAGCAGACCGCGCAGGATGTGGGCGCGCTCCTCGGCCTTGCGCAGCCGGAAGCGGGTCCGCCGCACGATGACCTCGACCTGGTGGTTCACCCAGTTGCGGATGAACGCGTCCAGCGACAGGGTGCGCGGCACGCCGTCGACCAGCGCCAGCATGTTGGCGCCGAAGTTGGACTGGAGGTCGGTGTGCTTGTACAGGTTGTTCAGCACGACCTTGGCGACCGCGTCCCGCTTGAGGACGATGACCAGCCGCTGGCCGGTGCGCGACGAGGTCTCGTCACGGACGTCGGCGATGCCGCCGATCTTGCCGTCCTTCACCAGGTCGGCGATCTTCTGCGCCAGATTGTCCGGGTTGGTCTGGTACGGCAGCTCGGTGACGACCAGGCACTGCCGGTTCTGGATCTCCTCGACCTCGACGATCGCGCGCATCGTGATCGAGCCGCGGCCCGTACGGTAGGCGTCCTCGATGCCCTTGCGGCCGACGACCAGGGCGCCGGTCGGGAAGTCCGGGCCCTTGATCCGCTCCATGAGGGCGTCGAGCAGCTCCTCGGGCGTGGCGTCCGGGTTGGCCAGACACCACTGGGCGCCGTCGGCGACCTCGCGCAGATTGTGCGGCGGGATGTTCGTCGCCATGCCCACCGCGATGCCCGCGGAACCGTTGATCAGCAGGTTCGGGAAGCGCGCCGGGAGGACCGTCGGCTCCTGGTTGCGGCCGTCGTAGTTGTCCTGGAGGTCGACGGTCTCCTCGTCGATGTCCCTGACCATCTCCATGGACAGCGGCATCATCTTGCACTCGGTGTACCGCATCGCGGCGGCCGGGTCGTTGCCCGGGGAACCGAAGTTGCCGTTGGAGTCCACCAGCGGCATCCGCATCGACCACGGCTGCGCGAGACGGACCAGCGCGTCGTAGATCGAGGAGTCACCGTGCGGGTGGTAGGTGCCCATCACGTCGCCGACGACGCGCGCGCACTTGTAGAAGCCCTTCTCGGGCCGGTAGCCGCCGTCGTACATCGCGTACAGCACGCGGCGGTGCACCGGCTTGAGGCCGTCCCGCACGTCCGGCAGCGCGCGCGAGACGATGACGGACATCGCGTAGTCGAGATAGCTGCGCTGCATCTCGGTCTCGAGCCCGACGGGCTCGATGCGCAGGCCACCCGACTCGTTGCGCTCGTCCATCTCGGACGGGGGTACGTCGGGCACGGGGGGAACGTTGGAGGTGTCGTCGGCCATCGCTGTCGATTAGTCCTTTCACACGGCCAGTGGGGGCCGACTCAGATGTCCAGGAACCGGACGTCCTTGGCGTTGCGCTGGATGAAGGAGCGGCGGGCTTCCACGTCCTCGCCCATCAGCACCGAGAACAGGTCGTCGGCCTGGGCCGCGTCGTCGAGCGTGACCTTGCCGAGCACCCGGTGGTCGATGTCCATCGTGGTGACCCGCAGCTCCTCGGCGTTCATCTCGCCCAGACCCTTGAAGCGCTGGATCGAGTCCTCGCGGATGCGCTTGCCGGCCTGCTTGCCGATCTCCACCAGCGCGTCCCGCTCACGGTCGGAGTACGCGTACTCGAAGTCGTCCCGGCCCCACTTGATCTTGTACAGCGGCGGGCGGGAGAGGTAGACGTGCCCAGCCTCGACCAGCGGCCGCATGAAGCGGAACAGGAAGGTCAGCAGCAGGGTGTTGATGTGCTGGCCGTCGACATCGGCGTCCGCCATCAGGATGATCTTGTGATAGCGGAGCTTGGAGATGTCGAAGTCCTCGTGCACACCGGTGCCGAAGGCCGAGATCAGGGCCTGGATCTCGGTGTTCTGGAGGATCTTGTCGATCCTCGCCTTCTCCACGTTGAGGATCTTGCCGCGGATCGGGAGGATCGCCTGGTACTGCGGGTTGCGGCCGGACTTCGCGGAGCCGCCGGCCGAGTCGCCCTCGACGATGAAGATCTCGCACTTCGTCGGGTCGTTGGACTGGCAGTCGCTCAGCTTGCCGGGCAGCGACGCGGACTCCAGCAGCCCCTTGCGGCGGGTCAGGTCCCGCGCCTTGCGGGCCGCGACCCGGGCGGTGGCCGCCTGGATCGACTTGCGGATGATGTCCGCGGCCTCGTTGGGGTTGCGGTCCAGCCAGTCGGTCAGGTGCTCGTGCACGACCTTCTGGACGAACGTCTTCGCCTCGGTGTTGCCCAGCTTCGTCTTCGTCTGGCCCTCGAACTGCGGCTCGCCGAGCTTGACGGAGATGATCGCGGTCAGACCCTCGCGGATGTCCTCGCCCGCCAGGTTGTCGTCCTTCTCCCGGAGGAACTTCTTCTCGCGCGCGTAGCGGTTGACCAGGCCGGTCATCGCCGCGCGGAAGCCCTCCTCGTGCGTGCCGCCCTCGTGCGTGTGGATCGTGTTCGCGAAGCTGTACACACCCTCGCTGTACTGGGTGTTCCACTGCATGGCGACCTCGACCGACAGCAGCCGCTCCTTGTCCTCCGCCTCGATGTCGATGACGGTGGGGTGGATCAGCTCGCCCTTGCGCGAGTTCAGGTACTTCACGTAGTCCACGAGGCCGCCCTCGTAGTGGTACGTGACGGTGAGCGGCTTGCCCTCCTCGTCCACGTGGTCGGCGCGCTCGTCGGTCAGCGAGATCCGCAGGCCCTTGTTGAGGAACGCCATCTCCTGGAAGCGCCGCGACAGCGTCTCGAAGGAGTAGTCGGTGGTCTCGAAGATGTCCGCGTCTGCCCAGAAGGTGACCGTGGTGCCGGTCTCGTCGACCGCCTCGTTCTTCAGCAGCGGCGCCGTCGGCACACCCAGCTTGTAGTCCTGCGTCCAGCGGTGGCCCTCGGTGCGCACCTCGACCGCGACCCGGGAGGACAGCGCGTTGACCACGGAGACGCCGACGCCGTGCAGACCGCCGGAGACCGCGTAACCGCCGCCGCCGAACTTGCCGCCCGCGTGCAGCACCGTCAGCACGACCTCGACGGCCGGCTTGCCCTCGGAGGGGACGATGCCCACCGGGATGCCGCGGCCGTTGTCCACGACGCGCACGCCGCCGTCTTCGAGGATGGTGACGTCGATGGTGTCCGCGTGACCGGCCATCGCCTCGTCGACCGAGTTGTCGACGACCTCCTGGACGAGGTGGTGCAGGCCCCGCTCACCGGTCGAACCGATGTACATACCGGGGCGCTTGCGCACCGCTTCGAGACCCTCGAGCACGGTGATCGCGCTGGCGTCGTAGGACTTGCTGGAATTCTCGTTGGGGTTGCCGGAATCGGCCACGAAGCGCCCTTTCTGGCACAGCACGAGCCGTCTCCCGCGGGGCGGGATCGGCTGCGTCTTCGACATGTTCCGCTGGTGTCCCCCTGTCTGCTGCCAGGGGAGGGCGGTCTGCCTATCAGTCTACCGGTAGCGCCGACATGAATGGGGCTTTGGCGGTACCTGAGTTCCCATGTGCCGTCCCGAACCGCCGCCGCCCGACTCCCTACACGCGGCCCTGGTGCCAAAACCGCTCACACGGGCGTCCAGGGCTTCCGGCTGTCAACCCCCGGCTACGCTGAGCAGGGTCGGCGCGAAGTCGCTACGGACGCCGTACGAACGCGCTCCCCGCCGTACGCGCACCGGCGCGTTCTCAGCCGTACGTGTCGCCGGGGCCGACACTGCCGGGGGCGCGCAGCCGTCCGTACGAGCGGGCCGGGCCCGCGGGGCCGAGCACCTTGATCAGCTTCACCGTGCCGTGGCCGAGATCCGCGTTGAGCCGGGCCACCAGGGTCGGGGCCAGCAGCCGGAGCTGGGTCGCCCAGGCGGTCGAGTCGCACTGGACGGTCAGGACCGAGTCCTCCTCGTCGTACCGCGCGGGCGCGCAGTGCAGCGCCACCTCGGGGCCGACGAGCTGCGGCCAGCGGCCCATCACCCCGCCCACCGCGGCCGGGGCCTCCCAGCCGCGCTCGGTGATCAGCCGGTTGATCGCGGCGCCCAGCGGCAGCGGGTCGCGGCCGTCGGCGCGCGCGCCGCTGCGCAGCCCGCCGCGCCTGGCCTGCTTCTTCTGCACGGCCGCCGCGCCACGGGCCCTGGCCTGCTCCTTCGCGGCGCGCAGCGCGACCCGCGCGAGGTCGACGCCGGTCTGCTCGGGGAGCGTGCCGGACGGTGTACCCGCGGGCGCTGCCGGAGCGGTGTCGGCCGTGCCGTCCGCCGGGAGTGCCGTGCCGCCCGCGCCCCTGGCCCGCTTCGCGCCGCGCTCGCTCATACCCGCTCCACCGTCCCCTGCTCCACCGCGAACCGGGCCCCCACCAGGACACCCGGCACATCGTCGTCCACCGCCGCCGTCACCAGCACCTGCTCGCCGGGCGCGACCAGCTCCGCCAGCCGCTCGCGCCGCTTGGTGTCCAGCTCGGCGAAGACGTCGTCCAGCACCAGCACCGGCTCGCCGCCGTCGGAGCACAGCAGTTCGTACGACGCCAGGCGCAGCGCGAGCGCGTACGACCAGGACTCGCCGTGGCTGGCGTAGCCCTTGGCGGGCATCGGGCCGAGCTTGAGCAGCAGGTCGTCGCGGTGCGGCCCGACCAGCGTCACCCCGCGCTCGATCTCCTGCCTGCGCGCCTCGCCCAGTGCCTCCAGCAGCCGCCCGTACAGGTCCTCGCGGCCCTCGGCCCCGGCCATCCTCTCGCCCATCGAGCCCCGGTACTCGAAGCCGACCGGGCCGCCGCCGGGGGCGAGCTGTTCGTACGCCTTGTCGGCCAGCGGCTGGAGCGCGGCCACCAGGTCCAGGCGCTGCGCGAGCAGTTCGGCGCCGACCCGCGCCAGATGCTGGTCCCACACGTCGAGGGTGGACAGATCGCCGCCCTTGCCGCCGTGCCTGCGGGCCATCGCGGCGGACTTCAGCAAGGTGTTGCGCTGCTTGAGCACCCGGTCGTAGTCGCTGCGGACCCCGGCCAGGCGCGGGGTGCGGGCGGTGATCAGCTCGTCGAGGAAGCGGCGGCGCTCGGTCGGGTCGCCCTTGACCAGCGCCAGGTCCTCCGGCGCGAAGAGCACGCTGCGGACGATGCCCAGCAGGTCGCGCGGGCGGCCGGGCGCCGAGCGGTTGATCCGGGCGCGGTTGGCCCGCCCCGGATTGATCTCCAGCTCCACGAGCTGCTGCCGGTCGCCCTGCACGACCTGGGCCCGGACGACCGCGCGCTCGGCGCCCATCCGGACCAGCGGCGCGTCGGTGGAGACCCGGTGGCTGGACAGCGCCGCCAGATAGCCGACGGCCTCGACCAGATTGGTCTTGCCCTGCCCGTTGGGCCCCACGAAAGCGGTGACGCCCGGGTCGAGGGGGACCTCGGCCCGGGCGTAGGAACGGAAGTCGGCGAGCGAAAGGTGCGCTACGTGCATCGCGTGCTGTGGCGCGGGACCGCGCCGACCTCCCTGCTGTCTGGCTTTCGTACTACTCGGCGGCGGTGACCGCGTGCCCGCCGAATTCGTTGCGGAGCGCGGCGATCATCTTCATCTGCGGCGAGTCGTCCTGGCGGGACGAGAACCGGGCGAACAGCGACGCGGTGATGGCGGGCAGCGGCACGGCGTTGTCGATGGCGGCCTCGACCGTCCACCGGCCCTCGCCGGAGTCGTCCGCGTGGCCGCGCAGGGCGCCCAGGTGCTCGTCCTTGTCGAGCGCGTCCACGGCCAGGTCGAGCAGCCAGGAGCGGATGACCGTACCGGACTTCCAGGAGCGGAAGACCTCGCGGACGTCGGTGACCGAGTCCACCGCCTCCAGCAGCTCCCAGCCTTCGGCGTAGGCCTGCATCATCGCGTACTCGATGCCGTTGTGGACCATCTTGGCGAAGTGGCCCGCGCCGACCTTGCCCGCGTGCACGGCGCCGGCGTCGCCCTCGGGCTTGAGCGCGTCGAAGATGGGCTGCGCCTTGGCGACGTCCTCGTCCTTGCCGCCGTACATCAGCGCGTAGCCGTTGGCCAGGCCCCAGACACCGCCGGAAACGCCGCAGTCGACGAAGCCGATGCCCTTGGCCGCCAGCTCGTCGGCGTGCCGCTCGTCGTCCGTCCAGCGGGAGTTGCCGCCGTCCACGACGAGGTCGCCGGGGGAGAGCAGTTCGCCCAGCTCGTCGATGGTCGACTGGGTGGCCGCGCCCGCGGGGACCATGACCCACACCACGCGCGGTCCCTTGAGGGAGTCCACAAGCTCCTGGAGGCTGTGGACGTCGGCGAGATCCGGGTTCCGGTCGTACCCGATGACGGTGTGCCCGCCGCGGCGGATGCGCTCGCGCATGTTGCCGCCCATCTTGCCGAGACCGATGAGACCGAGCTCCATCGCAGATCCTTCGTTCGAAGCGTGTCTGACCTGAGCCGAGCCTACGACGGCCCGCTGTGACCGGCTCAGCCGGACGGTGTGTCCGGCGGGCGGGGGCGGCCCCGGCGGCCGTCAGCCGGCCGCCGACAGCCGTCAGCCGGACAGCCGGACCGGCATGATCAGGTACTTGTACGCGTCGTCCGCCTCGGCGTCGAGCGCGGGACGGCCGCTGAGCAGCGCGGGCTTGGTCGAGGTCGTGAAGGAGAGCTGGGCGACGGCGGAGTCGATCGCGCTGAGGCCGTCGAGCAGGAAGGTCGGGTTGAAGGCGATCGAGATGTCGTCGCCCTCCAGCTTGGCGTCGACGCGCTCCACAGCCTGTGCGTCGTCGCTGGAACCGGCCTCCAGGGTGAGCACGCCCTGCTCGAAGCTGAGCCGCACCGGGGTGTTGCGCTCGGCGACCAGGGCCACGCGCTTGACGGCCTCGACGAACGGCGCGGTCTCGATCACCGCGACCGAGGCGAACTCGGTCGGGAAGAGCGTGCGGTACTTCGGCAGGTCGCCTTCGAGCAGCCGGGTCGTCGTACGGCGGCCGGCGCCCTCGAAGCCGATCAGGCCCTCACCGGCGCCGGATCCGGCGAGCGCGATGGAGACGGTGTCTCCGCTGGTGAGCGACTTGGCGGTGTCCAGCAGCGTCTTGGCGGGCACCAGGGCGACGGCGGAGATGTCGGCCTGCTCGGGCTTCCACAGGAACTCGCGGACCGCGAAGCGGTAGCGGTCGGTGGCGGCGAGCGTGACGGTGTCGCCCTCGATCTCGATCCGCACACCGGTGAGCACCGGGAGCGTGTCGTCGCGGCCCGCGGCGATGGCGACCTGGGAGGCGGCGGCGGCGAAGATCTCGCCGGGCACCGTCCCCGAGGCGTCGGGCATCGCGGGCAGCGCCGGGTACTCCTCCACAGGCAGGGTGTGGAGTGTGAACCGCGAGCTGCCGCAGACCACGGTCACGCGGATTCCGTCGGTGGAGATCTCCACCGGGCGGTTGGGCAGGGCCCGCGAGATGTCGGCGAGCAGCCGCCCCGAGACCAGGACCGTGCCCTCCTCCTCGACCTCGGCCTCCACCGACACCCGTGCCGAGACCTCGTAGTCGAAGCCGGAGAGGCTGAGCTTGCCCTCCTCCGCCTTCAGCAGGAGCCCGGCGAGGACGGGCACCGGGGGACGGGCCGGGAGGCTACGGGCTGCCCAAGCCACTGCCTCGGCGAGTACGTCGCGCTCCACCCGGATCTTCACCGGAACCGCCTCCTGCTTGTTGCTGGCTGTCGGGGAACAGTCTGACGCACAGCACCGACAGTCGGTGCGGGTTGGCGTCAAGCCGCGACACGAGCCGCAGGGCGGGTCCGGGCCGAGTTGTGCACACCCCCCGCTTCGAAGCAGGTTCCCATCTATCTCTACGTAGTCGTAGTAATAGGGGTTGTGGATACCGTGGATAAGTGGTTCCGGTGCAGGTCAGACCCTGTTTTTTATCCACCGGGCCTGTGGGTGGGGCATGGGGACAACCAGGGGGTCCTGTGGACGGCCGGAAGTTGTGCACACCCGATTCACAGGTGACCCCGGGTTCTCCCCAGCGCTGTCCCCAGAAATACCCAGGTTCTCCCCAGGCCAACCCACCACCTTGGTGTGACGCCTTTCACTCTTCCGTGGGACCAGGCGCGTTTCGTTGCCGAACAGTGGACAGAGATGTGGAGAAACGATCCCATGCTGTGCACAACGAGCCCCAACCTGTGGGCGAGCGGTGGACAACGCGAAGTGACCCCCAAGAGGTGTCCTTTCTGTCCACAGTCTGTGGATTCGAGTTGCCCACATATCCACACCCGGCTGAGCTGGGCGTACCGCCGTTGCGGCGCCCGGCCTGTGGAGACTTTCTGGACAACTCCGGTGTCCCCAGGGTGTGGACGGTCCATTTGCCACAGTCCTGTGGAGAACTGCCCCTCGGCGCACGGGAATCGAACAGGGCGCGGCGCGGCGGACAACGCGAAGCGCCCCGGGAGAGGTCTCCCGGGGCGCTCGGAGGGGCTGTGCGCGGCGCTTCTCCGCGCGCGGCTCAGCTCTTGATGCGGTTGGTCAGCTCCGTCACCTGGTTGTAGATGGAGCGCCGCTCGGCCATCAGGGAGCGGATCTTCCGGTCGGCGTGCATGACCGTGGTGTGGTCGCGGCCGCCGAAGAGCGCGCCGATCTTCGGCAGCGACAGGTCCGTCAGCTCGCGGCACAGGTACATGGCGATCTGCCGGGCGGTGACCAGGACGCGGCTGCGCGAGGAGCCCGACAGGTCGTCCACGGCCAGCCCGAAGTACGCGGCGGTCTCGGCCATGATGGCCGTCCCGCTGATCTCGGGCACCGAGTCCTCGCCGCCGGGGATCAGGTCCTTCAGCACGATCTCGGTGAGCTGGAGGTCGACCGGCTGCCGGTTGAGGCTGGCGAAGGCGGTGACCCGGATGAGCGCGCCCTCCAGCTCGCGGATGTTCCGCGAGATCCGGGACGCGATGAACTCCAGCACCTCGGGCGGGGCGTTGAGCTGCTCCTGCACCGCCTTCTTGCGCAGGATCGCGATCCGGGTCTCCAGCTCGGGCGGCTGGACGTCGGTGATCAGGCCCCACTCGAAGCGGTTGCGGAGCCGGTCCTCCAGGGTGACGAGCTGCTTGGGCGGCCGGTCGGAGGAGAGCACGATCTGCTTGTTGGCGTTGTGCAGGGTGTTGAAGGTGTGGAAGAACTCCTCCTGCGTCGACTCCTTGCTCGCCAGGAACTGGATGTCGTCGACGAGCAGGATGTCCATGTCCCGGTACCGCTTGCGGAACGCGTCCGCCTTGCCGTCCCGGATCGAGTTGATGAACTCGTTGGTGAACTCCTCGGAGCTGACGTACCGCACCCGCGTCCCCGGGTACAGGCTCCGCGCGTAGTGCCCGATCGCGTGCAGCAGGTGCGTCTTGCCGAGCCCCGACTCCCCGTAGATGAAGAGCGGGTTGTACGCCTTGGCCGGGGCCTCGGCGACGGCGACCGCGGCCGCGTGCGCGAAGCGGTTGGACGCGCCGATCACGAAGGTGTCGAAGAGGTACTTGGGATTCAGCCGGGCGGTCGGCTCGACGGCGCCGCCGGAGGAGGAGCCCGAATGGCCCGAGTGGTTCTGGCGGCCCGAGGGGTCGGAGTGCCCGGAAGGCCCCGAGGGCCCGTCGAGCCGGCCGCCCGACAGATTCGGCGACGCGTGCCGCCCGGTGGACTGCGGCTGCTGGTCCGGCCGGCCCTGGCCCTGCTGCCGGTCCTGCTGCTGGTAGCCGCCGGACTGCGGCGCGTAACCGCCCTGCGGGGACTGCGGGTACGCCTGGTGCGGTACGACCGGGTAGCCGTCGTGCGTGTCCTGTCGGTACCGGTGGCTCTGCTGCTCCGGGTACGGCTCGCGGTCCTGGAAGCCGCCGCTGTTCTGCGCGGGCAGGGTCCAACTGTCGGTACGCGGCTGCCGCCAGCCGTCGTCGCTCTGCCGCGGCGGCCACTCGTCGGGGCCCGCGTGCCTGCCCTGGCTCTGCTGCTCGGGGTAGGCGCGGCGCATCCGCATGCCGTCGTCCCCGAGGTCGCCGCCGTGCCGGTCGTCCCGCATGCCGTCGCGGTGGTCGTCGCGCAGCTCGTCCCTGTGGTCCGCGCGGTGCCCGTCGCGGCGGTCGTGCCGCTCGTGCTGCTGCTCGTACGGGTCCTGGTCGTGGTCGGCCGGGGCCGGCTCCTGGTCGCCGCCGGACGCGACGGCGATGGCGATCCCGACAGGGTGACCGAACTCACGGCTCAGCACCTCGGTGATCAGCGGCAGCAGCCGCCCCTCCAGGACGCTCTTGGCGAATTCGTTGGGCGCGGAGAGGACGGCGGTGCCCGCGACCAGGGCCAGCGGCTGGGTGCGCTTGAGCCACTCCGCGTCCTTGGGCTTCAGGTCCTCGCTGTCCACCAGCAGTTTCTGGAGTACGCGCGGCCACACTGCGGCAAGATCGGCGGTTACGTCAGCCACAGGGCACGCTCTCTCGTCGCTTAATGGTGCAAGTGCGGGCAACTCCCGCGAAAGTGTGGTCCTGAAGACAGGCGGGAAGAGTTGGGAGTTCAGCCACGGTAGTCAGGGGGTAGGCGCGGTTCAAGTCGTTGTCCACAGGGTGTGTACAAATGCCGGGCCCGCGACCGCCGGGTTTGACCGGATGGCCTAGCCGCGCGTACCGTATCGAGGTCGAGTTGTCGATGGCTGCTGCCGCCTGCCTACCGATGGGCGAGGGTCTTCCGGAAGTCCCCGGATGATCGTCAAGCGGTGCACCTGATCTGTTCCGCGAGATTCTTCGTGGGCGCACGGTGACAGCCAGGCGACGCCCCGCCGGACACGATTTTCCCTGGAGCCCCCGAGTGAGCAAGCGCACCTTCCAGCCGAACAACCGCCGTCGTGCGAAGACCCACGGCTTCCGTCTGCGTATGCGCACCCGCGCCGGCCGCGCGATTCTCGCGACCCGCCGCAGCAAGGGCCGCGCCCGACTGTCCGCCTGATCGTCACAGGTCTCATGCCGTGCTGCCCACCGAGAATCGGCTGAGGCGGCGCCAGGACTTCGGAGAAGCGGTTCGCCGAGGACGCCGAGCGGGTCGACCGCTGCTGGTGGTCCATCTGCGCAGCGACATCACGGACCCGCATGTGCCGGGGGGGAGCACTCCCCCGGTGCGTGCGGGTTTCGTCGTGAGCAAGGCGGTGGGTGGCTCGGTGCAGCGCAATCTGGTCAAGCGCCGACTGCGTCATCTGGTCCGCGAACGCCTGTCGCAGCTGCCCCCCGGTAGCCTGGTAGTCGTACGAGCGCTACCCGGAGCCGGTGGCGCTGACCATGCGGAGCTGGCCCACGACCTGGACGCCGCCCTCAAGCGGCTGCTGGGTCGCGACACCCGAGGCGAAGCCGAGGGGAGGGTGTCTCGATGAAGTACCCGCTGCTGGCACTGATCAAGCTGTACCAGTGGACGATCAGTCCGCTGCTCGGCCCGGTCTGCCGGTACTACCCCTCGTGCTCCCACTACGGGTTCACGGCCATCGACCGGCACGGCGCGATCAAGGGCACCGCCCTGACCGCGTGGCGCATCCTGCGCTGCAATCCCTGGTCGCCGGGCGGCGTGGACCATGTCCCGCCGCGCAAGCGGCCGCCATGGCACGATCGGCTGCGCCGCGCACTGCGGGGCGGCTCCGACGGGCCCGTCACGCCCGAGCCCACCGGACCCTCTCACGCCCAAGGAGCCTGATCGTGGGGATTCTGAACCCCCTCTACGACGCTGTCTCGTGGATCATCGTCCAGTTCCACTCGTTCTACAGCCTGATCTTCGACAAGGACAGCGGCTGGGCGTGGGGTCTGTCCATCGTCTCGCTGGTGGTCCTGATCCGGATCTGCCTGATCCCGCTGTTCGTCAAGCAGATCAAGTCGACCCGGAACATGCAGGCGCTCCAGCCCAAGATGAAGGCGATCCAGGAGCGCTACAAGAACGACAAGCAGCGCCAGTCCGAAGAGATGATGAAGCTGTACAAGGAGACGGGCACCAACCCGCTCTCCTCGTGCCTGCCGATCCTGGCGCAGTCCCCGTTCTTCTTCGCGCTGTACCACGTGCTGAGCAACATCGCGAAGGGCCACGAGGTCGGCGTGATCCACGCCAACCTGGTCGACAGCGCCAAGAACGCGCACATCTTCGGTGCCCCGCTGGCGGCGAAGTTCCTGGACAGCGCGGCCAAGGTCGAGTCGCTGGGCGCCACGCAGACCAATGTGCGCATCGTCACGGTGATCATGATCCTCATGATGTCGGCGTCGCAGTTCTACACGCAGCGCCAGCTCATGACGAAGAACGTCGACATGACGGTGAAGACCCCGTTCATGCAGCAGCAGAAGATGCTGATGTACGTCTTCCCGGTCATCTTCGCCGTCATGGGTATCAACTTCCCCGTCGGTGTCCTCGTCTACTGGCTGACCACCAACGTGTGGACCATGGGCCAGCAGATGTTCGTGATCCGGCGTAACCCCACCCCCGGCAGCCTCGCGTTCCAGCAGCGCCAGGAGCGGCTGCGCGCCAAGGGCAAGCTCGTCGAGCCCCCGGAGGAAGTGGCCGCCAAGGAGGCCGTGGAGGTCGCGCGCGCCAACCGCACCCAGCCCAAGCGGCAGCCGAAGTCCAAGCGCCAGACGACCCCCACGGGCACGGGCGCCGGCGGCGGCGCGGCGGGCGGCACCGGTGGCGGCGGCGCTCCCAGGGCGGGCGGTGGAGCCCCGCGGGCGGGCGCTCCCAAGGCCGGTGCCCCGAAGGCGAGCGGCGGCTCGGCAGGCACAGGCAGGACAGGCGGCGGTACGAAGCAGGGCGGCGCTCCGGGCAAGCAGGGCGGTTCGCCCGGCAAGCAGTCCGGTGGCAAGTCCAAGCCGACCAACCTGTCGAAGAAGAAGTAAGAGGAGCCCAGGCGTGAGCGACGTCAACACCACCACCGCACCCGACAACGGCTCGGCCGCGACCCTGAACCGGCTGGAGCAGGAGGGTGATATCGCCGCCGACTACCTGGAAGGTCTGCTGGACATCGCGGACCTCGACGGTGACATCGACATGGATGTCGAGGGCGAGCGCGCGTCGGTGTCGATCATCGGTGACACCGGCACCCGTGATCTGAACAAGCTGGTCGGCCGGGACGGCGAGGTGCTGGAAGCCCTCCAGGAGCTGACCCGGCTCGCGGTGCACCGGGAGACCGGTGAGCGCAGCAGGCTGATGCTGGACATCGCCGGGTTCCGGGCGCGCAAGCGGGCCGAGCTGGCGCAGCTCGGTGCGAAGGCGGCGGCGGAGGCCAAGGCCAGCGGTGAGCCGGTGAAGCTGGACCCGATGACGCCGTTCGAGCGCAAGGTCGTGCACGACGCCGTGGCCGCCGCGGGCCTGCGCAGCGAGTCCGAGGGCGAGGAGCCCCAGCGCCGGGTGGTCGTACTCCCGGTCTGACCGGACGCTGTGTGGTACTGCTCTGTCGGCCCCGTCTGTTCGCAGGCGGGGCCGAACCTTGTGAGTGACCTAGGAAAGGACAGCCCCCGTGACGGAGGCAGCAGCGGAGCTTCCCGCGCCGCCCGAGCAGGCCAGGACGGTCTTCGGTGACCGGTTCGCCGACGCCCTGCGCTATGCCGAGCTGCTCGCGGACGCCGGGGTGCGCCGCGGCCTGATCGGCCCGCGCGAGGTGCCCCGCCTGTGGGAGCGGCACCTGCTGAACTGCGCGGTGCTCTCCGAGGTCATCGACGAGGACGTGTCCGTGTGCGACGTCGGCTCGGGCGCCGGCCTGCCGGGTATCCCGCTGGCGCTGACCCGGCCCGATCTGCGGATCACGCTGCTGGAGCCGCTGCTGCGCAGGACCACCTTCCTCGAAGAGGTCGTCAAGGTGCTGGGGCTGAGCAATGTCACCGTGGTGCGTGGCCGGGCCGAGGAGATGATGGGCAAGCTGCCCCCGGTGGACGTGGTGACCGCGCGCGCCGTGGCGCCGCTGGAACGGCTCGCGGGCTGGGGCCTGCCGCTGCTGCGCCCGCACGGTGAGATGGCGGTCCTCAAGGGCGACACCGCGCTGGACGAGCTGAAGGCGGCCAGGGCCGCGCTCGACCGGCTGGGCGCGGTCGACACCTCCGTGGTCCAGGTCGGCGAGGGCATCGTGGACCCGCTCTCCACCGTCGTACGCGTCCTGGTCGGCGAGAGCCCCGGCGGGGTACGCGCCGCGACCCGGCGGGCGAAGGCCGCGCGCGCGAGCCGTAACCCGCGGGGCGGAGCTCCCCGCCGTCGCCGCTGAACCGCCGTTCCTCGAACGGTCCCGCGCCGAACCCTCCCTCTACGCCATACAAACGGCCAAACAGACATAACCCGGAGTGTCTGCGGAGTTAGCGGTCCGGCGCTGTGCATCGTGTTCCACGTGAAACGTCGCTCGCTGCTACCAGGAGTCCTCAGCCGCGGCCGAGCCGCGGCCGAGGCACACGCCAACAAGCCCTCCAAGACGCCCCAGTCGGTGGATAGATCTACGGCTTCATCCACAGGCAGCCAAGTCTCGCTGGTTCATCACCCCTCCGGCATGGCAGGCTCTTCTCATAGCGAGCCTGAAGTCGAGGAGTGTGAGTCCTTGCGGTCCGACGCCAACATCGCGGGACCGATGGCCGATCCGGTCCCCGGTCCCCGCACAGCAGAGTTTGCCGGGGGCCCGATTGCCGTGCCCCCGGGGTTCGGAGACGGTGTTTCACGTGAAACATTGCCTCCCATGGATGACACCCCGATCGGCCGCGCCGCGCAGTTGGCCGTCGAGGCACTGGGACGCGCCGGGGAAGGACTTCCCCGGCCGGCCCAGACCCGCGTGATGGTGGTCGCCAATCAGAAGGGCGGGGTCGGCAAGACCACGACCACGGTGAATCTGGCGGCGTCCCTGGCGCTGCACGGCGCCCGGGTGCTCGTGGTCGACCTGGACCCGCAGGGCAACGCCTCCACGGCGCTGGGCATCGACCACCACGCCGAGGTCCCCTCGATCTACGACGTCCTGGTGGAGAGCAAGCCCCTGTCCGACGTCGTGATGCCGGTCCCCGATGTGGAGGGCCTGTTCTGCGCGCCCGCCACCATCGACCTGGCGGGCGCCGAGATCGAACTGGTCTCCCTGGTCGCCCGCGAGAGCCGGCTCCAGCGGGCGATCGAGGCGTATGAGCAGCCGCTGGACTACGTCCTGATCGACTGCCCGCCCTCGCTCGGCCTGCTGACCGTCAACGCGTTGGTGGCCGGGGCCGAGGTCGTCATCCCGATCCAGTGCGAGTACTACGCGCTGGAAGGGCTGGGCCAGCTCCTGAAGAACGTGGAACTGGTCCGCGCGCACCTCAACCCGAAGCTGCATGTGTCGACGATCCTGCTGACCATGTACGACGGACGGACCCGCCTCGCCTCCCAGGTCGCGGAGGAGGTGCGCACGCACTTCGGCAAGGAGGTGCTGCGGACCAGCATCCCGCGGTCCGTCCGGATCTCCGAGGCGCCCAGCTACGGGCAGACCGTACTGACCTATGACCCGGGCTCCAGCGGCGCGCTGTCGTATCTGGAAGCCGCCCGGGAGATGGCCCTGCGCGGAGTCGAGGCGTCCGTCGCCGTCGAGTACGACCCGCAGGGTGACTACACCCAGCACGATGAGCAGAACCCGCACAGCATGTCGGAGGGGATCCAGTGAGTGATCGACGCAGAGGGCTCGGCCGTGGTCTCGGCGCGCTGATCCCGGCCGCGCCGCAGTCGACGGGCGGCGCCCAGGGCGCCGCACCGGTACTGACGCAGGAACGCGGCGTCGCCGCGGCCAAGGTGGCCGGACTGGTGGACCGCAGAGTCCCCGAGGCCGCGCCGCCGCCCGTGGTGGACATCCCTGTTTCACGTGAAACAGAGCCGGACCTCTCCGACGCGAAGAACCCCGTACCGGGTGCCTACTTCGCGGAGCTGGACCTGGACTTCATCACGCCGAACCCGCGCCAGCCGCGTGAGGTCTTCGACGAGGACGCCCTCAACGAACTGATCACCTCCATCAAGGAGGTCGGTCTGCTCCAGCCGGTCGTCGTGCGTGAGATCGGCAAGGACCGCTTCGAGCTGATCATGGGCGAGCGCCGCTGGCGGGCGTGCCGCGAGGCCGGCCTGGAGCGGATTCCGGCGATCGTCCGGGCGACCGACGACGAGAAGCTCCTCCTGGACGCCCTCCTGGAGAACCTGCACCGGGCCCAGCTCAACCCCCTGGAGGAGGCGGCGGCGTACGACCAGTTGCTCCGCGACTTCTCCTGCACCCACGAGCAGTTGGCGGACCGGATCGGGCGCTCCCGCTCGCAGGTCTCCAACACGCTCCGGCTGCTGAAGCTGTCCGCCCCGGTGCAGCGCCGGGTCGCGGCCGGGGTGATCTCCTTCGGCCATGCGCGGGCGCTGCTCTCGCTGGACGACCCCGAGGAGCAGGACAAGCTGGCCCACCGGATCGTCGCCGAAGGGCTGTCGGTGCGCGCGATCGAAGAGATCGTGACGCTGATGAACAGCGACCCGAAGCCCACCAGGAAGAGTGCGGCGCCCCGGGCCGGGCGTCGGGTCTCCCCGGCGCTCACCCACCTCGCCTCCCGGCTCTCCGACCGCTTCGACACCCGGGTGAAGGTCGACCTGGGGCAGAAGCGCGGAAAGATCGTCGTGGAATTCGCGTCGATAGAGGATCTGGAGCGCATCCTCGGGGCGATGGCCCCGGGCGAGGGCAATGTGCTGGAGAACCGGCTCGAAGAGGAAACCGAGGACGAAGACGGCGAGTGACGCGGGCGCACCCCGGCGTTCGCGCCGGGGTGTACGTGGGCAGTTCGGTTCACGGCAGAGATGGGGTTCAGGCCACATGGGACGTCGGCTGGCACCACTGACACTCGACAATCTCCCGGACCTCCCCAAGCCCTGCCGCAGTTGCGTCTTCTGGGAACTGGACCCGGTCAGCGGCGAAGCGGCCGTCCAGGCGGGCAAGCCCGAGCTGGAGAAGGAGGCGTGGATCTCCGCCGTTCTGCTGGAGTGGGGTTCCTGCGGACGGGTCGTCTACGTCGACGAGGTGCCCGCGGGCTTCGTGCTCTACGCGCCCGCCGCGTATGTGCCGCGCTCCCTGGCCTTCCCGACCAGCCCGGTGTCGGCGGACGCCGTCCAGCTCATGACCGCGCGCATCCTGCCCGGCTTCCAGGGGCAGGGCCTCGGCCGGGTTCTGGTGCAGACCGTCGCCAAGGACGTCATCCGGCGGGGCTTCAAGGCGATCGAGGCGTTCGGCGACGCGAAGTGGACCGCCCCCTCGTGCGTCCTGCCCGCGGACCATCTGCTCGCGGTCGGCTTCAAGACGGTCCGCCCCCACCCGCGCTATCCCCGGCTGCGGCTGGAGCTGCGTTCCACGATCTCCTGGAAGGAGGACGTCGAGATGGCCATCGACCGCCTCCTGGGCGCCGTCCAGAAGGAGCCTGCCCTCCGGCCCCTGTGAGCCGCTGTCACTCCTCACGGCCGCGCCGGGCACCCGGACCGGACATGCGAGAGGGCCGACCCCGGATCGGGGGTCGGCCCTCTCGTGTTCCACGTGGAACAGCGTCCGCCGGTGAAGACGTCCGCCGGTGAAAGCGTCAGCCGGTGAGCGTCAGCCGATGAAGTCGGACAGGTCGCGCACGATGGCGGCCTTCGGCTTGGCGCCGACGATGGTCTTCACGACCTCGCCGCCCTTGTAGACGTTGAGCGTCGGGATGGACATCACGCCGTACTTCGCCGCGGTGACCGGGTTCTCGTCGATGTTCAGCTTGACGATGGTGATGTTCTCCGCGTGCTCCTCCGCGATGGCCTCCAGCGAGGGGGCGATCTGGCGGCACGGGCCGCACCACTCCGCCCAGAAGTCCACCAGCACGGGCTTGTCGCTGGCGAGCACCTCCTCGGCGAACGTCTCGTCGGTCACGTGCTTGGTGTTGCCGGCCACGGCGGTCTCCTCAGGTCGTGATGTGTGCGTGTCGGGGGTGAGGGATGGAAGCGGGTCAGACGGCGGCCTTGTCGGCCGACGCGTCGGCCGTCTCGGCCTTCTCGGCGTCGGCGAGGGCGGCCAGGTAGCGCTCGGCGTCCAGCGCGGCGGAACAGCCGGTGCCAGCCGCGGTGATCGCCTGACGGTAGGTGTGGTCCACGACGTCTCCCGCGGCGAAGACACCGGGGACGTTGGTCCGGGTGCTCGGCGCCTGGACGGTGAGGTAGCCCTCGCCGTCGACGTCGAGGACGCCCTTGAACAGCTCGCTGCGCGGGTCGTGGCCGATCGCGATGAACAGCCCGGTGACGGGCAGCTCCGAGGTCTCGCCGGTCTTCGTGTTGCGCAGGGTCAGACCGGAGAGCTTGCCGTCGCCGTGGATCTCGGCGACCTCGCTGTCCCACACGAAGGAGATCTTCGGGTCGGCGAAGGCACGGTCCTGCATCGCCTTGGACGCCCGCAGGCTGTCCCGGCGGTGCACGATCTTCACGGACTTGGCGAAGCGGGAGAGGAAGGTCGCCTCCTCCATCGCGGTGTCGCCGCCGCCGATCACGGCGATGTCCTGCTCGCGGAAGAAGAAGCCGTCACAGGTGGCACACCAGGAGACGCCGCGGCCGGAGAGCTGGTCCTCGTTGGGGAGGTTCAGCTTCCGGTGCTGCGAGCCGGTGGTGGCGATGACGGTCTTGGCGCGGTGGACGGTGCCCGCCGAGTCCGTGACGGTCTTGATGTCGCCGCCGAGGTCGACCGCGACCACGTCGTCCGGGACCAGCTCGGCGCCGAAGCGCTCGGCCTGGGCGCGCATGTTGTCCATGAGGTCCGGGCCCACGATGCCGTCGCGGAAGCCGGGGAAGTTCTCCACCTCGGTGGTGTTCATCAACGCGCCGCCGGCGGTGACCGACCCCTCGAAGACCAGCGGGTTGAGGGATGCGCGCGCCGTGTAGAGCGCCGCGGTGTACCCCGCGGGCCCCGAGCCGATGATGATCACGTTACGGACGTCGCTCACGGGTGTCTTCCTCGTCTCTGCGGACAACTGCGGGGGCCCTGGCTGGACTCTCGTCCTGCCTAACGGATCCTACGGGTCCAGCATTCCCCGGACGGCGCGGCGCACGCCGTACGCCACGCCCCCCGGACGAACGGCTCAGCGCGGGTAGGTGCTCCGGAAGAGAACCGCGCCGGGACTGGTCGCCGTACAGGCGGCGCTGACCACGAACGCGTCGACCGCCGAGGCGTCACTCGGGTGCGGCAGCACCACAAGGTAGGAGTCCGTCCCGTGGAAGGACTCGCGCTCGGCGGCCAGCGCCGGGCCGGTGCGCTGGGTGGCCTTGAGCACACACGGGGGGACGGTGGGCACCGCCTTGTCCGGGCTCATGGTGGCTCCCTCGCTGCTGACGCCGGGACCGCTGAGCATCGGGGAGTCGGACTCCCCGGCCGCGTGGTTCGGCGCCGCCTCATCGAGCAGCTCCCGCACCTGGACCGCGATCGGGTCGGCGGCGGTGTCCGCCTTCTTGCTGCTGGCGGTCGCGTCGCTCTGCGAGGTGGTGTCGTCGCCGACGTGATAGATCGTGACGCCCAGGCCGACGACGACCACGGCGGAGGCGGCGACGAGCAGTCCGCGCCGCCACCGCCGACCGGTGCGGCCGGGACCGGCGGACCCGGAGGCATGTCCGTCGGGACCGGTCGATGTTCCACGTGGAACATGTGTCGGTGTCGGTGTCGGTTTCGGTGACGGCCGCGATGTTCCACGTGGAACATCGGGCGTGGTGGCGTCGAGGAGCGCTTCGGCGGCGAGCGCCGCGTCGATCCGTCCGGCGATGTCGGCGGGCATCCGCTGCGGTCCCGGCAGGGTGCCGAGCAGTCCCCTGATCTCCTCCAGGGAGTCCCGGACGTCGGCGCACAGCGAACAGCCCGCGATGTGCTCGGTGACCTCCGTGGCGCGCTCGGGGCGGAGCAGCCCCTCGGCCAGGTCGGAGATCTCGGCGACCTCGGGATGCGCGTCGTGGTCCGCTGTGGATGTCACCGCTGTTCACCTCCGCCCTGTTCCGGTCCCGTCTCTGGGACGGATGTCCCCTCCGCCCGGTTCCTTCCCCCGCCGCGATCGGCGCTATCCACGCCCTGCGCGCGCAGATGGGTGACGAGGGGAAGCAGTTTCGCCCGGCCTCTGGCGCACCGGCTCTTGACCGTACCGGTGGGCACATCGAGCACCGCGGCGGCTTCGGCGACCGAGTAGCCCTGCATGTCGACCAGGACCAGTGCGGCGCGCTGGTCGGGCGGCAGCGTGGTGAGGGCGGCTATCAGCTCGCGGTGGAGTTCCCCGCGCTCGGCCGGGACCTCGGCCGACTCGTGGGGTTCGAGCAACGCCTCGAAGTTCTCCTCGTCGGCCACCGGGGCCGTCCTGCGGGAGGCGGCCTTACGGGCCCGGTCGAGGCAGGCGTTGACCGTGATGCGGTGCAGCCAGGTGGTGACGGCCGACTGGCCGCGGAAGGTATGGGCGGCCCGGAAGGCGGACACCAGCGCGTCCTGGACGGCGTCAGCGGCTTCCTCGCGGTCCCCCAGGGTGCGCAGGGCCACCGCCCACAGCCGGTCCCGGTGGCGGCGCACCAGCTCGCCGAAGGTGTCGGGATCGCCCGCGACATGACGGGCCAGGAGATCGGCGTCGGCGACATCGCCGAGCGGGTTTGCCTCCAAGGCCGTTCTCCCCCGTCCCCTGCCCCTGTGGGTCTCGCCGTGGGTGTCCCCGCGGCCGTCGCCGCGGGGTCAGCCCGTCTCCGGGATCAGCCCGTCACGCTGATCTCGGAGATCCTGCCACGGAAGTGACCGGTCTCGGCAGGCGCCAGACGCGTCATCCACACCAGCACGTAGCGCGAGGTGAGATCGGCGCTCGGCTTGAACGTCACCGAACTGCCCGAGCCCTGGGCCACCTTGGTGAAGGCGTCGAAGGTGGTCGGCATCGCGGAGGTGCCCTTGGGCGCGGCCAGGAGCTGCGCGGTGACGTCGCCCACGAAGTCGACCTTCACCGTGCTCACGTGCTTGGCGCTGCCCAGGTCGACGATGACGCCCACACCCGGCTTGAGATTGCCCAGATCGGCACCCAGGTAGTAGTTCGTCTCCCAGTACGTGGAGGGGTCGCCGTCGAACGCCTTGGGGAGATCCTTCGGATTCTCGCTGCCGTCGCCGAGCGGGTCGAAGTCC
The DNA here is from genome assembly GCF_044741185.1 of Streptomyces sp. NPDC088197. Classification (NCBI taxonomy): domain Bacteria; kingdom Bacillati; phylum Actinomycetota; class Actinomycetes; order Kitasatosporales; family Streptomycetaceae; genus Streptomyces; species Streptomyces sp. NPDC088197. The sequence continues at coordinate 589,346 of NZ_JBIUSD010000001.1, read as the reverse complement.
TTCAGCCCGGCGATCTTGATCGGGACCGGGGCCTTGCGCGTCGGGTCCTGGCTCGCCTTCTGGCCGGTCGTCGGGTGACTGGTCGGCCGGTCCTCACGCGACTTGAGGGTGTCCGCGAGCTGCCAGCTCCCCAGGCCGATCGCCACGATCACCAGCGCCGAGACCGCCCATTTCAGTGCCCGGCCGGTACGGCCGGGCAGAGCGGGCGGCGGAGCGGGGGCCGCGACCGCGGGCGGCTGCGGCGTACCCGGTGGCGCGGGCGGCTGGCGGAAGGCGGCGACCGGGTAGACCGGCGGTGCCTGCTCCGGCGGCCGGATGCGCGGGATGCCCGCGACGGCCTTGGCCAGCTCCTCGGGAGTGGTGCAGGGCGGGTCCTGCCGGGAGGCGGTCGCGCCGTCGTTGACGAGCGCGCGCATGGCCAGCTCGGACAGCCCGCGGTGGACGCCCGCGCGGACCTGGTCGGGTGCGACCAGGCCGACGCCCTTGGGCAGCCCCGCCAGACCGTGCGCGTCCTCCTCATACGGCCAGCGCTGTGTGAGCGAGGCGTAGAGCAGCGCGCCGATCGCCTCGGTGTCCTGCCGCTGCGGACGCTCGGAGTTGAGCCCGCGCAGTGCGGCGGCGACCGCGAGGCCGCGGATGCGGTACTGCCCGGAGACCGTACGCAGCACGGCGCCGGGGTCGAGACGCAGGTGCGCCAGGCCCTCGCGGTGGGCGGCGGCCATGCCCTGGGAGACCTGGCTGACCATCTGGTACGCCTCGTGCGGCTCCATCGCGCCCGCGGCGAGCAGGTCGGCCAGCGAGGAGGCGTCGGGCAGCCACTCGTGGATGACGTACACCAGGTCGTTCTCCTCGACGGCGTCGAGGACCTGGACGAAGCGCGGGTCGCCGAGGAGCGCGGCCGACCGGGCGGCGGCCAGCACCTGGCGGGCCCGCCGGTGGTCGGCGGGCAGGATGTGGATGCCGACCGCCCTGCGCAGCTTCTCGTCGACCGCGCGCCAACTGCTGAAGCCGTCGATCCGGGTCACGCACTCGGCGAGCTGGTAGCGCCGGGCGAGCTTGTGACCGCTGTGCAGCTCGGGCTGCGCGCTGCGGACGGGCCTGGGCGCCGTGGTGGCGCTGCCGCCGCCCTTGGCGGGGCCGGCGGGCCGCCGGCCGTCGGCGGGCGCTGTGGAGGCGGCTGTGGGGCTTCCTGGGGCGGCCTCGGTCGCCGGGCGGTCCCCGTCCCCGGTCTTCTCGTCGGGGGCGAGCGTGGCGGTGCCCCCGGAGCCGGACGTCGAGGGCGCGGGGGCCGGTGCGGACGGGGCCTTCACAGAGGCGACCGGCGTGCCCTTGGCGGGCGTCCCCTTGGCCGGGGTGCCCTTCGCCGGGGTGCCCTTGGCCGGTGTCCCCTTCGCCGGGGTGCCCTTGGCGGGAGTGCCCGTCCCGACGGGCGCGGTCGCGGAGGCCGCCTTGGCGCCGTTCGTCGAAGCGGACGCCTTGGGGCTCCGGCCGTCCTTGACGGTCTGCTTGGCGGCCCTCTTGGCCGGGGCCTTGGCCGTCGTCGCCGACGCCGTCGCGGGCTTGGCCGCGGTCGGTGCGGCGGCGGTGGCGGAGGACGCGCCCGAGGGCGCGGGGGAGGTCGTGGTGGAGGCTCGGGCGGCGGTGGGGGTCTCCTCCGGTGACGGGGGCACCGCGGGCAGCACGGCGGTCGTCAGTTTCGTCGTCGCCGTGGGCGAGGACGCGGGGGCCGTCACGGGCACGGGCGCGGTCAGTTCGGCGGTCGCGGCCACCGCGGTGTCGACCACCACGGTCTCGCTGGTCGCGCTGTCGCCGTCGACCGCGGCCGACATCGAGGTTTCGGCGGTGGTCTGCGTGCCGTCCGACCCGTCCTGGGATCGTGTGCCGGAGTCGGCGCTGCTGCTGGTCTGGTCGTCCGTCGTCGTCCCGTCGGATGTGGCGCCGTCCTGCTGGGCGGCGAGCGGGGGCTCGCCACCCTCATTGGCCACTCCGACGGCGGCCGTGCTCCGATCCGCCACCGTCGTTCCTGCCTCCCCATCCATTGCGCGATCCCACATCGAGCCGATGACAATTGTGCCCACAGTCCGGCTCTATGCACGACACACAGCGAACCGTGATGGTTGCCCGCCGCTTCGCGACGGGTTCGTTCAGCGCCCGAGCCGTCCTCGCACCATGCCGATCATGGCGGTCATCTCCTCGATCCTCATCCGCTTGGCCGCGAAGAGGAAGATTCCGAGCAGCAGGCCGCCGCCCACCACGAGTGCGGCGAGCGAGCCCACGGCGCCGCTGCCCAGCGCCCCGAGCACGGCGTAGACGGCCAGCCCCGCGATCAGCGCGGCGGGCACGCAGGCGCCGGTCAGACGGGCGTAGGTGCGTACCACCCGCTTGCCGTCCAGGTCGCCGTCGAGCCGCGAGCGCAGCCGCTTGGCGGCCACCCCGACGCCCACGGCGTACGCGAGGCCGTACGCGGCGGCCATGCCGACCACGGCCCAGCGGGCGGGCAGCACCACGAAGCAGATGGCCGCCGCCGCCGCGTTGACCGCGGCCACGATGACCGTGTTGTAGAAGGGCGTGCGCGTGTCCTCGAAGGCGTAGAACCCGCGGAGGATCACGTACTGCACGGAGAAGGGGATCAGTCCGGCGCCGAAGGCCATCAGGATGAATCCGATGTTGCGCGCGGAACCGGTGCCGGTGCTCGCGTAGAGCAGGCTGCACATCGGGACGCCCAGGGCCAGGAAGGCGAAGGCGGCGGGCACGATGGCCACCGCCGAGGTGCGCAGACCGTAGGAGATGTCGTCGCGCACCGCGGAGACGTCGTTGTCCGCCGCGGCCCGCGAGATCCGCGGCAGCACCGCGGCCATCACCGAGACGGTGATGATCGCCTGGGGCATCTGCCAGATCAGCAGCGCGTTGTTGTACGCCGTGATGCCGGTGCCCTGGTTGCCGCTCTTGTCGGCGTTGGCGCCCGCCCAGGTGGCGAGCTGGGTGACGACGATCAGGCCCGCCTGGTTCGCCAGCACGAAGAAGAACGTCCACTTGGCGAGCTTGGCGGCCTTGCCGAGGCCGTGGCCGCGCCAGTCGAAGCGCGGCCGGAACTTGAAGCCCGCGTCCCGCAGGTACGGCAGCATCGCCAGCGACTGCACGGTCAGACCGAGCAGCGTGCCGATGCCGAGCAGCCGCGCGCCCTCGGGAGTGATGGTCGTCGCGTCCATCCGGGTGGTGCTGTAGGCGCCGTACACCCAGATGAACATGCCGAAGCTGAAGATCACCACGATGTTGTTGAGGACCGGCGTCCACATCATCGCGCCGAATTTGCCGCGTGCGTTGAGCACCTGGCCCATCACCACGTGCACGCCCATGAAGAAGATGGTCGGCAGGCAGTAGCGGGCGAAGGTGATGGCGATGTCGTAGGTGTCGGGGTTGTCGGCGATCTTCGCGGACATCAGCCGGATCAGCAGCGGGGCCGCGATCACGGTGACGGCCACGATGCCGCCGAGCACCACCATCACGACCGTCAGCAGCCGGTTCGCGTACGCCGTACCGCCGTCGTCGTCGTCCTTCATCGCGCGGACGAGCTGCGGGACGAAGACGGAGTTCAGACCGCCGCCGATGGTGAGGATGTAGATCATCGTCGGCAGCGTGTTGGCGACGGCGTACGAGTCGCCGAGGGTCGCCACGCCGATCGCGGCGGCGATCACCAGGGTGCGGACGAAGCCGGTGAGGCGGGACACCAGGGTGCCCGCGGCCATCAGCGCGCTGGACTTGAGGATGTTGCCCGCGCGCGTGTTGGAGGTGGCCTCCGCCGCGCGCGGCGGCCTGGCGGCCATCGGCGGCGCGGCCGGGATGATCGGGATCTGTCCGGTGGCGTCCAGCGCGGACACCGGCTCGCCGATGTACGAGGGCGTGTACGCGTACTGCACGGGCTGCTGTTGCTGGTTCGGGTACGGCAGATTCGCGTAGCCGTACCGCGGGTCGGCGTACCGCTGGTCCTGGTAGGCGGCCTGCCCGTACGCCGGATTCTCGTACGCGGGCTCGGCGTACCCCGTCTCGGCGTTGTCCGCGGGCGCGGGCGCCTGCCCGTACGCCGCCGGGTAGCCGGGCGGCTGCTGCTGGTGCTGCGGCGGATAGCCGTAGCCCTGCTGCGGCGGCTGCTGCGGGTACGCGTACCCCTGCTGGGGGTGCTGCGGCTGCTGGTACGGGGCGGGACCCGGCTGCTGGTACGGCTGCTGCTGTTGCCTGGGGTCCTGCGGCGGCGCGTACCCCTGCTGCGGCTGCGGGGCCTGCTGCTGGGGGTGCTGGGCCTGGGGTGCCTGCGGGGCCTGTGGCTGTTGCGGAGGCGCGCCGCCGCCGCGCTGGTCGCGGAAGAGGTGATCGAACGCGTCGTACCCCGGGTCCTGCTGGCCCTGATCGCCCTGCTGCCCCTGGGGCGACCCGCCGACCAGGTCGTCCACGCCGACGTACTGGGTCGCGGAGTTGTCGCCGTACGGCATCTGGGGGTACGCCGAAGGCTGCTGCTGCGGATACTCCTGCCCGTACGGCGGCGGCGGGTGCGCGGCGCGGTCGTACAGCGCCTCGCCCACCGGGTCCTGCGCGGTGGGGTCCTGCTGCTGGTACGGGTCGTAGGCGTAGGTGTTCTGCAGATACGGGTCAGGGGGTGAGGGACGCTGCTCGGGCGATGGAGGCATCTGGCCCGCAGAGTCGCGATCACCGTCATACGGCGCGTTCATCAGTGCCCCACCTTATTGTCCGCCGGCTATCCCTCCACCTTCTCACCCGTCGGGGACAGCTCAACGCTTTCCCGACCGGTGTCCTCGGTGTCAGTGCCAGGGTCACCCGGCTGCCCCGGATCACCGTCCTCCTGCCCGCCGCCGTTGTCCCCGTCCTCACCGTCCCCGCCGTCTCCGCCGCTGTCCGCGGCTGCCTGCCGCTTCCGCTGACGGTAGATGCGAACGCCCGCGAGCACCAGAAGGAGCAGACCGGCGGCGATGATCAGCATCACCAGATCGGTGACCTTGGTGATCTTGACGTCGAACTCGACGGCGTTGCTGTTGCGGTAGAGCACGCCCTGCGCGGTGAAGAGCGCCGCGGTGACCCTGACCTTGCCGTTCGCGCTCGCCGACGTCTGGAACTTCAGGGTACGGGTGTGGCCGCCGTCGATCGCGATCGGCTGCTGCGGGTCCTTGATCTCCAGCCGGATGTCGGTGTTCGACGTGAGACGCAGCACAAGGTTGGTGATCGGCTGGTTCAGCTCGTTCTTCACCGTCACCGGAATGGTCCCGCTGCGGCCGGAGAGGGTGAGGGTGGTCTTGGGCAGGATGCGGACCGCGTTGATCAGGTCCTGGAGGTAGCCGCCGATCGAACTGCGGAACTCGGTCGCGTCGGCGGGGTCGCCGCGCCAGCCGGCCGACATGGCGCGCAGCACCGAGTTGCCGAAGGGCACCGTCACCTTGTCCTTGCGGGTGAGGATGGTGACGAAGTCGTTGAGATGGGTCTGCGTCTCGCTGAGCTGCTGGAAGGCGCCCACGGACAGCTCGTGCCCGCGCAGCGCCTTGGGGTACTTCTTCGCCGACGGCACCTTGCGGTTCGCGTCCGGGTCGGCCTTGGCCTTGGCGGCGGTGTCGAAGCCGACCGTGGCGGCCCACGGGCTCGTGCCGACCGTGCCGATCGCCTCGGCCATCGCCTGTGCCTGCGAGACCGTGGGCATGCGCTGCGGGGCGACCAGGATGGTGCGCTGCCTCTCCGGCGCCTGCATGGTGATCATCAGGGTCTGCGCGACGAAGTCCTGCACGGCGAGATCGGCGGGCTCCGCGCGCAGCATGTCGCCCGCGAACGCGGTGGACAGCGAGGCGTCGGCGACCACCGCGGTCACCCCGTGGCCGATCGGTCGGGCCGCGTTGGGCGTGTAGCTGAGCGCATCGCTCTCGCCGACGCTGTCGCTGCGGGCCACGATCCGCTTCGCGCCGCCGGTACGGGCCACCGAGACGATGGCGGGGTCGACGGCCCCGTCCACCGGCCAGGCTACGTCGGAGGTGGCCTGGACGCCGAGGACGGTGTCGAGGGTGCTCACGCCCAGTTCGGACGCGGTCTTGAGGTGGTTGAGGGTGCCGGGCACGCGCAGGCCGTTGTGCGCGACGGAGGCCAGGTCGGTGTCGGCGAACGGCAGCGCGATCACCTGGTCGCCCGCGACAGAGCTCTTGAGCGAGTTCAGCCACGCCTTGGCGACCGCGCCGCCGGTGCCCTCGGTGGTGTGGGTGACGTCGCCGCCGGGGCCGGCGACCCGGTACGGCTTGGTCATGAAGTCGATCGAGGCGAGCAGGTCGGGGTCGATGATCCAGGTCACCGGCAGCGACTTGGCCAGGTCGACCATCACCTGGAGCCGCCCGCCGGGGGACAGCTCCTTGGCGAGGTCGTCGTCGAGGAAGATCGGGCTCTGCTGGGAGTCGGTGTCGCCGCGGGCGGCCACGTGCGGCCGGTCGGTGAGCGGCCACAGGTAGGTGATCTGCGTGGCCTTCGCGGTGGTGGTGTTGGTGTCGTACCAGGGCAGGAAGGTGCGCTTGATGCCCAGGACGTGCTCGCCGGGCTCCGCGGACGTCTCGCCGTCCAGCGCCACGCCGAGCTGGTAGACGCCCGAGGCGTCGAAGCCCAGGGACTTCACCGGGACCTTGAGGGAGAAGGGCTGGCTCTGCCCGGCCGGGATCTTCGGGAGGTCGACCGTGTGGCCGTCGATCTCCGAGCCGTCCAGGTAGCTGGTGTAACCGGTACGGTCCTGGGCGCTCTTCATCGCGCTGAGGGACGTCAGGGGGCCGTCCGGGGCGACCCTGACGCCCATCCGGGCGCCGGTGATCGTCGTCTTGCCGTTGTTGGTCACCGTGCCGGACACGGTGACGGAGCCGTCCTTGGCGGGGACGCGGGGGTCGACCTTGTTCAGCGCCACCGCGGCGGTGCGCGAGCCGCTGCCGACGGCGGCCTGCGCGCCCGGCGCCTGGAGCGTCTGGACGACCTGGAGCAGCCCGGTGAGCAGCGTGCCCGCGGCGATCAGGGCGACCGCCCGCAGCAGACGCGGCGAGCGCGCCGACGGGGGTCTTCCGGGTGCCTGTGCCGCCTCGCCCACGCGTTCGCCCGTCCCTCGTGTCGGATGTCGACGGGCGGGCGACGGTGGTCGTCGGTCCGCGCCCATCTGATGTGCGTGCTGGCATGTTAACGATCGGCGCTGTGCCAAAGTGCTGCGGAGTCCGGGGAAGAGGCCCGATGCGGCCCAGTCGAGATCTGGCCGGGGTCCGGCCGATGCCCCGCCGGGGTCCGCCGAGGTCCGGAACCGGGCGGTATGCCCTCGGGACGCGCGCCATATGCGCCCGCGACGCGGTCCCGCGGGGAAACCCGGCAGCCGTGGGCTCCGCGGACCCGTACCCTTTTACGTTGTGCCGAATGCCAACAATGCCGCTCAGACCCCGCGGGCCCGCCACCAGGTCGCGCCCGTCGCCGAGGAACTCGGCCACCGATTCCGCGACGCCGGATTCCGGCTCGCCCTCGTCGGCGGCTCCGTCCGGGACACCCTGCTGGGCAGGCTCGGCAACGACCTCGACTTCACCACCGACGCCCGCCCCGAGCAGGTGCTGAAGATCCTGCGGTCGTGGGCGGACTCGGTGTGGGAGGTCGGCATCGCCTTCGGCACGGTCGGCGCGATGAAGGACAGCTTCCAGATCGAGGTGACGACGTACCGCTCCGAGGCGTACGACCGGACCTCGCGCAAGCCTGAGGTGTCCTACGGCGACACCATCGAGGACGACCTGGTCCGCCGGGACTTCACGGTGAACGCGATGGCGGTCGCGCTCCCCGAGGGCGACTTCGTCGATCCGTACGGCGGCCTGGACGATCTGGCGGCGCGGCGGCTGCGTACGCCCGGCACCCCGGAGTCGTCGTTCTCCGACGACCCGCTGCGGATGCTGCGGGCCGCCCGCTTCGCCGCGCAGCTCGACTTCGAGGTCGCGCCCGAGGTGGTCGCCGCGATGTCGGCGATGGCCGACCGGATCGGCATCGTCTCCGCCGAGCGGATCAGGGACGAGCTGAACAAGCTGATCCTGTCCGACCACCCGCGCAAGGGGCTGCGGCTGCTGGTCGACACCGGGCTGGCCGATCTCGTGCTGCCCGAGCTGTCCGCGCTGCGTCTGGAGCGCGACGAGCACTTCCGGCACAAGGATGTCTACGAGCACTCGCTGACCGTGCTGGAGCAGGCGATCGACCTGGAGACCGACGGGCCGGACCTCGTCCTGCGGCTGGCCGCGCTGCTCCACGACATCGGCAAGCCGAAGACGCGCCGCTTCGAGACCGACGGCCGGGTCTCCTTCCACCACCACGAGATGGTGGGCGCGAAGCTGACCAAGGCCCGGCTGACCCAGCTCAAGTACCCCAACGATCTGGTGAAGGACGTCTCCCGGCTGGTCGAGCTGCACCTGCGCTTCCACGGATACGGCAGCGGCGAGTGGACCGACTCGGCCGTACGCCGCTACGTCCGCGACGCGGGCCCGCAGCTCTCCCGGCTGCACAAGCTGACCCGTTCGGACTGCACGACCCGCAACAAGCGCAAGGCAGCCGCCCTGTCCCGCACCTACGACGCCCTGGAAGCGCGCATCGCCGAACTCCAGGAGCGCGAGGAGCTGGACGCGATCCGGCCCGACCTCGACGGCAACCAGATCATGTCGATCCTGGGCGTCCCCCCCGGCCCCCTGGTCGGCAAGGCGTACCAGCACATGCTGGAGCTCAGGCTGGAGAACGGCCCGATGACCGAGGACGAGGCGATCGCCGCGCTCAAGACGTGGTGGTCCGAGCAGCAGTGAGAACGGCGGCGTGAAACGGCGGAGGGGCGATGTTCCACGTGGAACATCGCCCCTCCGCCGTCTCGCCGAACGCGATGTTCCACGTGGAACATCGGCGTCAGCTCAAAGGCATCGGCATGGCGCCATCAGCTCAAGGACGTCAGCTCAAGGACGTCAGCCCACGCGCGTCAGGCAGAGCGCGTAGTCGCCGCCGCGCCCCGAGTGGTCGTACTCGGCGTCGCCGTTGGAGCAGGCGTCTCTGTAGTGCTTGCCGCCGTGCCGCTCCACGACGCGGTACGCGGCCGAGCCCGACGTGCAGTCGACGACCTTCAGGGTCGGGTCGGAGTCGGAGCCGCTCTTGCTGACGCAGTCACCGGCGGACGCCGAATTCGCGTCGTTGCCGCCCATCGCGACTCCCGCGACGATGAGGGCGAGCACCAGCAGCGGCGCCAGCATGACGTACGCGCCGCCGCGCAGGAAGATCGGCTTGCCCGGGTTCATGGGCGGTCCGAAGCCGCCGCTGGGCGCGGGCAGCTTGTTGAACTTGCCGCGCGGCCCGAGGTTGATGAGCACCGTGATCGGCGTGATGACGAACGAGGCGATGCTCCACCAGCCCTGCCACAGCGTCTTGGTGGTCATCTCCCGGTGCGTGGCTATCCCGCAGGTGCGGCAGTAGTTCGCCCGTCGCTTCAGGAAGCGCATGATGATCAGGAAGCCCTGGTGGCCGCGGACGGTGGCCTGCACGGCCGGGAAGCCCCCGCAGAAGGTGCACGCCGGGCCGCCGTCCGGCGCCGTCTGCGGCCCGGTCTGCGGGTAGCCGAACGGCTGCTGCCCCTGGCCCTGCGGCGGCCCGTACGGGTTCTGGCCCGGCTGGCCCTGCCCGTACGGATTCTGCCCGTACGGATTCTGGCCGTAGGTGTTCTGGCCGTACGGGTTCTGTCCCTGCTGCGGAGGCGCGGGCGGAGGCGGTGCTGTCTGCTGTGCGTACGGCTGGCCGTAGGGATTGCGGCCAGGAGGTGGCGGAGTAGCCACGGTTTCCCCCATGTGTGGTGTGCGTCCCGGCGCGACGCCGGGGTCAGGAGCGGAGTCGGGTCATCGTGGCGGCCACCCCGGCGTAGAGCAGGGCGAGGACGGTGATCAGCGCTGGGGAACGGCCGTCGGGCGGCAGCATCAGGGCGGAGACCGCCGCGGCGCCTACGAAGGCGACGTTGAAGGCGACATCGTAGAGGGAGAAGACGCGCCCGCGGTAGGAGTCCTGGACGTCGGTCTGCACCACGGTGTCGGTGGCGATCTTCGCGCCCTGCATGGTGAAGCCCAGCACGAAGGCCGCGACCATCATCGGCCCGACGGCGAACGGGAGCGCCAGCGGGAGCAGCAGCACGGCGGACGCGGCGGCGCACACGGTGATCCAGCCGCTGGTGCCGAAGCGGCCGGTGGCCCACGGGGTGAAGACCGCCGCGGTGAAGAATCCGGCCGCGGACAGGCCGACCGCCAGGCCGAGCAGGGCGAGACCGGCGTCGGTGTCCGAGGGGTCGGACCAGGTGTAGCGGCTGAGCATCAGCAAGGTGACGGTCAGGGCGCCGTAGCAGAAGCGCATCGCCGTCACCGCGCCCATCGCCCGTCGCGCCGCGGGCCGTTGGCGCAGATGCCGCCACCCGGCGGCCAGGCCCTGCGCGGTGCCCGCGAGCGCCGTGCGCAGCCGCTGCCGCACCTCGGAGGGATCGGGCCCGAGCCGGTCGCGGCCCAGCGTCAGCGCGGACAGCCCCGCCACCAGATAGACGCCCGCGCCGAGCAGCACGGTCGCCGCGTTGGCCCCGGCGCCCTCGGGCAGGAAAAGGTGCACGACGAAGGCGACGCCGCCGCCCGCGGTCGCCGCGAGCGTCCCGGCCGTCGGGGACAGGGAGTTGGCGATCACCAGCCGCTCGGCGTCCACGACCCGCGGCAGCGCGGCGGACAGCCCCGCGAGCACGAAGCGGTTGACGGCGGTGACCGACAGGGCGGAGAGATAGAACAGCCAGTCCGGCACGTGCAGCAGGATCAGCGCGGCCGTCCCGCAGGACAGCACCGCCCGCAGCAGATTGCAGGAGAGCAGCACCTGCCTGCGCCGCCAGCGGTCGAGCAGCACGCCGGTGAACGGGCCGAGCAGCGAGTACGGCAGCAGCAGTACGGCCATGGCGGAGGCGATGGCGCCGGGCGAGGTCTGTTTCTCGGGCGAGAAGACGACATAGGCGGCCAGCGCGACCTGGAAGACGCCGTCGGAGAATTGGGACAGCAGGCGCACCGCGAGCAGCCGCCGGAAGCCCGACAGCCGCAGCAGCACGCGAAGATCGCGCACAACAGCCATGGTCACAGCCTCACATGACGCGGAAGGCCCCGGGCACGCGACCCGGGGCCTTTCCTTGGTACTGCGGTGGTGCCGTCCTGCGGCGGTGCGGTCCCGCGGTGACGCTGTGGCGCCGTGCCGCCGGACGCGGCGTTGTCCGGCTCAGCCGGTCAGCGCTCGACCTCGCCGCGGATGAACTTCTCCACGTTGTCGCGGGCCTCGTCGTCGAAGTACTGCACCGGCGGGGACTTCATGAAGTACGAGGACGCCGAGAGGATCGGGCCGCCGATACCGCGGTCCTTGGCGATCTTCGCCGCGCGCAGCGCGTCGATGATGACACCGGCGGAGTTCGGGGAGTCCCAGACCTCCAGCTTGTACTCCAGGTTCAGCGGGACGTCGCCGAAGGCGCGGCCCTCGAGGCGGACGTACGCCCACTTGCGGTCGTCCAGCCACTGCACGTAGTCCGACGGGCCGATGTGGACGTTCTTGGCGCCCAGCTCACGGTCCACGATCTGCGAGGTGACGGCCTGCGTCTTGGAGATCTTCTTGGACTCCAGGCGCTCGCGCTCGAGCATGTTCTTGAAGTCCATGTTGCCGCCCACGTTGAGCTGCATGGTGCGCTCCAGCAGGACACCGCGGTCCTCGAAGAGCTTCGCCATCACGCGGTGCGTGATGGTGGCGCCCACCTGGGACTTGATGTCGTCACCGACGATCGGCACACCGGCCTCGGTGAACTTGTCCGCCCACTCCTTGGTGCCGGCGATGAAGACCGGGAGGGCGTTGACGAAGGCGACCTTCGCGTCGATGGCGCACTGCGCGTAGTACTTGGCCGCGACCTCGGAGCCGACGGGCAGGTAGCAGACGAGGACGTCGACCTGGCGGTCCTTGAGGATCTGGACGATGTCGACCGGGGCCTCGGTGGACTCCTCGATCGTCTCCCGGTAGTACTTGCCGAGACCGTCGTTGGTGTGGCCGCGCTGGACGGTCACACCGCTCTGCGGGACGTCGCAGATCTTGATCGTGTTGTTCTCGCTGGCCCCGATGGCGTCCGCGAGGTCGAGGCCGACCTTCTTCGCGTCGACATCGAAGGCGGCCACGAACTCGACGTCACGTACGTGGTAGTCGCCGAACTGCACGTGCATGAGACCAGGCACCTTGCTGTCCGGGTCGGCGTCCTTGTAGTACTCGACACCCTGCACCAGCGACGCGGCGCAGTTGCCTACGCCAACGATGGCTACGCGAACCGAACCCATACCGGTTGCTCCCTGTGTAATCGTCACGCGGTTCCCCGGTTTTCGGGTCGGCCGCCGTTCTCTTGGTTGTTGTCGTGTGTGTCCTGCTCGGAGTCCGGGCGCGTGGTGCTGCGTCCGGCCCGCTCGGTCTCGATCAGCTCATTGAGCCAGCGGACCTCGCGCTCCACCGATTCCATGCCGTGCCGCTGCAGCTCGAGCGTGTAGTCGTCGAGCCGTTCGCGGGTGCGCACGAGTGAGGCGCGCATCTTCTCCAGCCGTTCCTCGAGGCGGCTGCGCCGCCCCTCGAGGACCCGCATCCTGACGTCCTTCGACGTCTGCCCGAAGAAGGCGAAGCGAGCGGCGAAGTGCTCGTCCTCCCAGGCGTCCGGGCCGGAGTGGGCGAGCAGCTCCTCGAAGTGCTCCTTGCCCGCGGCCGTCAGCCGGTAGACGATCTTCGCCCGGCGGCCGGCGAGGGGTGTCGCGGGCGGATCGCTGTCCACCACCGACTCCTCGATCAGCCACCCCTGAGTGACCAGCGTCTTCAGGCAGGGATAAAGACTGCCGTAGCTGAAGGCGCGGAACACCCCGAGCGAGGTGTTGAGCCGCTTGCGCAGCTCGTAGCCGTGCATAGGGGACTCGCGCAGCAGACCGAGAACCGCGAATTCGAGGATTCCGGAGCGCTTGCTCAATCCCTCGTCCCCTCGTTCCGGCCGGTCGCCGCTGTCCCGTACTGTGTGCCGACCCGATGCCTCCGCACGATGCATCGGAGCGATGTGTCGGTGCGATGTATCGAGTCGATACATCGGGACGATAGAACGGTTCGACACATCATGCAAGGCGGTCCGCGGTGACCGCCGTCACAGCGGGTGTCACAACATGAAACCTGTGAGGCGTCAACCGTCCGTTATGTGATGAACGCTCGCATCGTGCGTCTTTTGACCGTGCGTACTCTGTTCGCCATGCAGAGCACCGGGAACCCTGGGACGTCGGCGTGCGTCTTGGTCCTGGGTGCAGTGCGGCCTGACACAGCCGCACTCAGGGGGACAGACCGGAATGTCATCGATGCCTGCAGGCGATCCCGCCTGTCGAGGAGTAGCTGTTCATGAGCGAGCACCGTCGCAAGCCGCCGCAGTCGCCCTCCGGCGGCCGTGCTGCCGCCAGGCGCGGGGGACAGCAGCCGACGCCCCCTGCGTCAGGCGGCCGACGCGCGGCCGGCGGCCCCCCCGCCGGGTCCCCTAGCGGTATGCCCAGTGGCGGTACGCCGCCCGGCGGTACCCCGGGCGCCGTACCCGGCCGTCCCCCCGGCCCTCCCGGCGGCGTGCCCAGCGGTTCCCCTTCCGGCACCGGCGGCCCCGGTGTCCCCTATGAAGGACGCGCCGCGGCCCGCCGCGCCGCCCAGGGACGCGGCGGTGGCGGCAACGGCAACGGCGGCGGTCGCCGCAGAGGCACCGGCGGCCCCGGTGAACCCGGCGGCCCCGCGGGCCGGGGAGGCCGCAGGCCCGCCAAGAAGCGCTTCATCGACTACCCGCGCTTCGGCAAGCAGGGCTGGCGGCACTGGGTGCCCTCCTGGCGCCAGGTCACCGCGCTGTGCATCGGCTTCGTCGGCACCCTGGTCGGCATCGCGGGCATCGCGTACGCCATGGTCGACATCCCCGACGAGAACAAGGCGGCCGTCGCCCAGAACAATGTCTACTACTGGGCCGACGGCACCCGCATGGTCGCCACCGGCGGTGACTTCAACCGGCAGAACATCACGTACGACCAGATCCCCAAGGCCATGCGCTACGCGGTGATCTCGGCCGAGAACAAGACCTTCGAGACCGACTCCGGTGTCGACCCGATGGGCATCACCCGCGCGCTGTTCAACATGGCCAAGGGCGGCGAGACGCAGGGCGGCTCGACCATCACCCAGCAGTACGTGAAGAACTCGATGCTCGACCAGTCGCAGACGGTCAGCCGGAAGTTCAAAGAGCTGTTCATCTCCATAAAGGTCGGCGCGAAGGTCGGCAAGAACGACATCATCACCGGCTACCTGAACACCTCGTACTTCGGCCGCGGCGCCTACGGTCTCCAGGCCGCCGCGCAGACGTACTACGGCGTGGACGCGGTCAAGCTCGACCCCAGCCAGTGCGCCTTCCTGGCGGCGTTGCTCAAGGGCCCGACGTACTACGACCCGATAGGCGCCACCAACATCGACACGTCGGCCACCGCCGAGGCCAACACCAAGCGCTCCACGCAGCGCTGGGCCTGGATCCTCGACCAGGAGGTCAAGTACGGCCACATGACGGCGACCGAGCGCGCCAAGTACACCAAGTACCCGATGCCCCAGGGGCTGAAGGTGCAGGCGGGCATGAGCGGTCAGATCAGCTACCTGGTCGACACGGTGAACAACTACGTCACCACGCACTCCTCGCCGAAGATCACCCAGAAGGACCTTGACCTGGGCGGATACCAGATCTACACGACCTTCGACAAGGCCAAGGTCAACGCCCTGAAGAAGTCCGTCGAGGCGGTCCGCAAGGCGAACATCAAGCCCGGCGGCTCGCACAAGTACCTGGGCGACGACCCCGACTACAAGGGCACGGACGCGGACAGCAACGTGCAGTTCGGCGCCGCCTCCGTGGTGCCGGGCGACGGCAAGATCGTGGCCATCTATGGCGGCGAGGGCTACGAGCACAACGAGTTCAACAACAACGCCAACACCGCCGGTGTGCCGGTCGGCTCGACCTTCAAGCCGTTCGTGCTCTCGGCGGCCATGATGTACGGCACCAACCACAGCGACGGCAAGCCCATCACGCCGGACAGCAAGTACAACGCCAACGACCTGCTGGTGATCAAGGACCACGACGGCAATGTGGTCCTCGACAAGGAGAACAAGCCGTTCCGGCAGAAGAACGAGGACTCGATCAAGCACGGCTACGTCACGCTGACCAAGGCCATGCAGAACTCGATCAACACCCCGTTCGTCCAGCTCGGCGAGGACGTCGGCCTGCCCAAGGTCAAGGCGACGGCGGAGAGCGTGGGCCTGCTCGACGAGAGCATGGCCACCATGGTGCCGTCGTTCTCGATCGGTACGTCCACGCCCAGCGCGATCCGGATGGCCGACGCGTACGCCACCTTCGCCAAATCCGGCGTGCAGGTGGACCCGTACTCGGTCACCAAGGTGATCCACAACGGTGACCAGATCAACGGCTTCTCGCGGCCCAAGCCCAAGCAGGCGCTGCCGGACAACATCGCCAACAACGTCACCAAGGTCCTGCAGAACGTGGTCGAGAACGGCACCGGCACCAAGGCCAAGGCCCTGGGCCGTACCGCGGCGGGCAAGACCGGTACCACCGACAGCCCCGGCGGCACCCGGTCCGCGTGGTTCGTCGGCTACACCCAGCAGCTCTCCACGTCCGTGGTGATGTTCCGCCAGGACACCAAGGCCAAGAAGCTGCTGCCGATGTCCGGCACCGGCGGCAACTCCTCCATCCACGGTGGTGACCTCCCGGCCACCATCTGGACCGACTACATGAAGGCCGCCCTCGGCAACTCCGAGGACCCCGGCTTCCCGGACGCCAGCAAGATCGGCGAACCGCAGAACGAGCCCGGCGCCCCGTCGCCGACGCCGTCCATGACGACGCCGCCGCCGAGCCCGACCGACACCGCGACCACCCCGCCGCCCACCACGACGACGCCGCCGACCACCCCGCCGACGACGCCGCCCACCACGCCGCCGACCACGCCGAGCGGCCCGTGCCTGCCGTGGGACCAGACCTGCAACACGCCGACGCCGAGCGACACCCCGACCACGTCGGGCAGCACCGGAGGACCGGGCGGCGGCGGAGGCAACAGCGGCGGAACATCCACCCGCAAACCCGGCGACGGAGGATGACGGACGGCGGCTGACGGGGGACACCAACCGTCGCTGACAGCAGACAGCGACGGTTGGTGTCCCCGGGGACTCTCGCTCACACAGACCGGTACGGCAGGATGTTCGCCATGACGAGCGTGCGCGACCGCGAAGAGGCCGACCGGCGAGAGCTCCCCGTGCGACCCTCCGACGAGGACCCGGTCGCCGCGGCCGGCAGTGAGTTCCTGGGCGGGCCCACCGGGCGGTGGGCCCGCTCCGGCGGTTACCGCTGGTGGAACCCGGTCCGCGTGATGGTGCTCGTCGTCATCGGGATGTTCGCCCTCGGCATGGCGCAGAAAGCGTCCTGCTACTCCGGCGGCTGGTTCCAGGGCGGCTCCCCGCAGTACATCCACGCCTGCTACTCCGACATCCCGCACCTGTACTCGCAGCGCGGCTTCGCCACCGACCTGGTCCCGTACTTCGACCGCATCCCGGACTCGGTCTCCGGCAGCGGCTTCCACTACCTCGAGTACCCGGTGCTCACCGGCCTGTTCATGGAGGTCGCCTCCTGGCTGACCCCGCACGGCGGCGACCTCCAGCACCGCGCGCAGATCTACTGGATCGTGAACTCCGCGATGCTGATGATCTGCGCGGTCGTCCTCGTCACGTGCGTGGCGCGCACCCAGCGGCGGCGCCCCTGGGACGGCCTGCTCATCGCCCTGTCCCCCGCGCTCGCGCTCACCGCGACCATCAACTGGGACCTGTTCGCCGTCGCCCTGACCGCCGTCGGCATGCTGCTGTGGGCCCGCAGCCGACCGCTGGCCGCGGGCATCCTGATCGGCCTGGCCACCGCGGCCAAGCTCTACCCCGTCCTGCTGCTGCTCGCGCTGTTCCTGCTGTGCCTGCGCGCCGGGCGGCTACGGGCCTTCGGCACGGCGCTCGGCGGCGCCGTCCTGTCCTGGCTGGTGGTCAACGGCCCGGTGATCCTGCTCGCCCGGCACGGCTGGTCGGAGTTCTACAGCTTCAGCCGCACCCGCGGCGTCGACTACGGCTCGCTGTGGCTGATCGTCATGCAGCGCACCGGCAACCCGCTGACCGGCGTGAGCGCGTACGTGGCCGCCCTGATGCTGCTGCTGTGCGCCGGGATCGCCGCCCTCGCGCTGTACGCCCCGCGCCGCCCGCGCTTCGCACAGCTCGCCTTCCTGCTGGTGGCCGCGCTGGTGATCAGCAACAAGGTCTACTCGCCGCAGTACGTGCTGTGGCTGCTCCCGCTCGCCGTGCTCGCCCGCCCGCGCTGGCGCGACCTGCTGATCTGGCAGGGCGCCGAGGTGCTGTACTTCATCGGCATCTGGATGCAGCTCGCGTACGTCACCGGCGGCACCAAGCACCACGGTCTGTCCGCCGACGGCTACCACCTCGCCATCGCCGTGCACCTGCTCGGCACGCTCTACCTGTGCGGCATGGTCATCCGCGACATCCTCCTGCCGCAGCACGACGTACTGCGGCAGGACGGCGACGACGACCCCTCGGGCGGAATCCTGGACGGCGCGGAGGACGTGTTCGTGCTCGGCGCCGTCCACCACGAGCCGCGGCACGCGGCGCCCTTCGCCGGACAGCGGGTCGAGTGGGGCACCACGATGCCGACGGACTCCGCGCCCACGACGCCTTCGCCCGCGACGACTTCGCCCGCGGTGGACGAGAAGGACTAGACGGCTGGAGAAGAAGCCGAGGAGGGAGCGACAGGCGTCCTACGACGGGTGGCGGTCCACGACCCGGTCGAACTGGGTCGTGGTGTGCCGCAGGTGCGCCACCAGCTCGTCGCCCACCGCGGGCGGCGCCACGTCACCCGGCAGGAACAGGATCGACACCTGCATGTGCGGCGGCTCCGCGAACCAGCGCTGCTTGCCCGCCCACACGAACGGCGACAGATTGCGGTTGACGGTCGCCAGGCCCGCCCGCGCGACCCCCTTGGCCCGCGGCATCAGACCGTGCAGCGCCTTCGGCGCCTCCAGGCCCACACCGTGCGAGGTGCCGCCCGCCACGACCACCAGATGGCCGTCGGCGGCCGACTTCTCCTGCCGGTAGCCGTACCGGTCGCCCTTGACGATCCGCGTGACGTCGAGCACCGCGCCGCGGTACTCCGTCGCGTCGTGGTCGCCGAGCCACATCAGGGTGCCGATCCGCGCCCGGAACCTGGTCTGCGGGAACTGCTGCCTGAGCTGCGCCAGTTCGGCCGCCTTGAGGTGGCTGACGAACATCGTGTGCAGCGGCAGCCGGGCCGCCCGCAGCCGCTCCATCCAGGCGAAGACCTCCTCGACCGCGTCCGTACCGTCGGTGCGGTCCAGCGGCAGGTGGATCGCGAAACCCTCCAGGCGTACGTCGTCTATCGCCGTGTGCAGCTTGACCAGGTCGTCCTCGGCCACGCCGTGCCGGCGCATGCTGCTCATCACCTCGATGACCACCCGCGCGCCGACCAGACCGCGCACACCCTCCACCGAGGACACCGAGCGGATCGCCCGGTCCGGCAGCGGCACCGGCTCCTCGCCCAGCCGGTACGGGGTCAGCACCAGCAGGTCGCCGCTGAAGTAGTCCTTGATCCGGGCGGCCTCGTACGTCGTGCCGACGGCGAGCATGTCGGCGCGCAGCCGGGTCGCCTCGTCGGCGAGGCGCTCATGGCCGAAGCCGTACCCGTTCCCCTTGCATACCGGCACGATGCCGGGGAACTGGTCCACCACGGACTGGTGGTGTGCACGCCAGCGTGCGGTGTCGACGTACAGGGTGAGGGCCATGGCCTGGTCGGGACCTTTCCTTGAGCGAGCCTTCGGCGGGCCGCGCGCGGGCCTTGTCGTGGCCCATGCGCGGGCCCGGGGTCAGCGACGCGACATGTAGATGTCGAGCGCCTTGTGGAGCAGCTTGTTGAGCGGGAAATCCCACTCGCCCAAGTATTCGGCAGCCTGCCCGCCCGTGCCCACCTTGAACTGAATCAGACCGAACAAATGGTCGTTCTCGTCCAGGGAATCGCTGATTCCGCGCAGATCGTAGACGCTGGCGCCCATCGCGTACGCGTCCCGCAGCATCCGCCACTGCATCGCGTTGGACGGCCGCACCTCACGCTTGTGGTTCGCCGAGGCGCCGTAGGAGTACCAGACGTGCCGGCCGACGGTCAGCATCGTCGCCGCGGCGACCGCCTCGCCCTCGTGCACCGCCAGGTAGAGCCGCATGCGGTTGGGGTCCTCTGCGTTCAGCGAGGTCCACATCCGCTGGAAGTACGACAGCGGGCGCGGCCTGAAGTGGTCGCGCTCGGCCGTCACCTCGTAGAGCTTCTGCCAGGTCGGCAGGTCGTCGTAGCCGGCCTGGACCACCTCGACACCGGCCTTCTCGGCCTTCTTGATGTTGCGCCGCCAGAGCTGGTTGAAGCCCTTGAGGATGTCGTCCAGCGAACGGTTCTCCAGCGGGACCTGGTACACGTACCGCGGCTGTACGTCGCCGAAGCCCGCGCCGCCGTCCTCGCCCTGCTGCCAGCCCATCCGGCGCAGCTTGTCCGCGACCTCGAAGGCGCGCGGTTCGATGAAGTCGGCCTCCACGTCGCGCAGCCGCTTGACGTCCTGGTCGGCGATGCCGGTCTTGATGGTGTTCGCCTCCCACCGGCGGATGATCACCGGCGGGCCCATCTTCACGGTGAAGGCGCCCTGCTGCTTGAGGTGGGCGAGCATCGGCTTCAGCCACTCGTCCAGGTTGGGCGCGTACCAGTTGATGACCGGGCCCTCGGGCAGATACGCCAGGTACCGCTTGACCTTCGGGATCTGCCGGTAGAGCACCAGACCGGCGCCGACGATCTGGCCGGTCCTGTCGTCGATCCAGCCGAGATTCTCCGACCGCCACTCCGACTTCACATCAGCCCATGCCGGGACCTGGCAGTGGCTTGCCGAGGGCAGGCTCTGGATGTACGCCAGATGCTGCTCGCGGCTGATGGTCCTCAGGGTCAGGCTCATGCGGGGCGCTCCCCAAACTCACGACGAACTCACGACTGCGGGCTGGAATGCTCACTACTTGCTTGTGGTGGGTTTCCGGTGCTGTTTTCTGGCCCGAAGCCTACTGCGCGGGGGAAGCGCCCTCGCTACTGCTCGCCGGTGCTGTCGGCGACTGCCGGCCGCCGCTACCAGAGCCCGCCGAACAGCCCGCCGTGCGCGACACCGATGTAGAAGCCGACCGCCGCCATGCCGAGGCCGATGACGAGAGCGAACCGCTCCGCCGTGGTCGCCGAGATGAACTGGCCGTAGCCGCCGGTGAGGATGCCGACCAGACCGGTCCAGGAACTGAGCAGATGCAGGCTGTTAAAGGCCGAGGAGATGATCGCGATCGCGCCGAGGACGACGGTCACCGCGACCAGCGTGTTCTCCAGCGGGTGCGGCCGGCCGTCGGTGTTGAAGGTGAGGTGGTGGGTCCGTTCCGCGTGCTGTGCCATGGGGCACCTCCGTGACGGAGTAGATGTGTCCAGATTGGGGGCAAAAGGGGGCGGATTTCAACCCGGGGGACCTGTGCGGGTAGTCTGTACGGTCTGCACCGGTGTCTGTGCGTGGGCCGGGCCTCGCCCGACTCGGCGGAACGGTCCTCGGACCGATCCGCCGCTCGACTGTCTGTCACTCGACTGTCAGTGCCCCGCGCTACCGTTGCGACGCAGATACAAACCCTCCTGCCACGGAAACGCCGTGGCCGCCTGAGTCCAAAGGAGGTGGGTTCCCCTATGCGTCACTACGAGCTCATGCTCATTCTCGACCCCGATCTTGAGGAGCGCGCTGTCTCCCCGCTGATCGAGTCCTTCCTCGCCGTCGTCCGCAATGGTGGCGGCAGCGTGGAGAAGGTCGACACCTGGGGCCGTCGTCGCCTCTCCTACGAGATCAACAAGAAGCCCGAGGGCATCTACTCGGTCGTCGACCTCAAGGCCACGCCTGAGGTCGTCAAGGAGCTCGACCGTCAGCTCAACCTGAACGAGTCGGTTCTGCGGACCAAGGTCCTCCGCCCCGAACTGCACTGAGCTCTCCGCTCAGCGCACCGGGGCAGTAACCGAGTAGTAGCCAGCAGTAGTCAGTAGCAGCAGCCAGAAGCAGTCAGCACACCGCCGAGAGGTCATCCCATGGCAGGCGAGACCGTCATCACGGTTGTCGGCAATCTTGTCGACGACCCCGAGCTGCGCTTCACCCCGTCGGGTGCGGCGGTCGCGAAGTTCCGAGTCGCGTCCACTCCGCGCACCTTCGACCGGCAGACCAACGAGTGGAAGGACGGCGAGAGCCTGTTCCTCACCTGCTCGGTCTGGCGGCAGGCGGCCGAGAACGTCGCCGAGTCGCTCCAGCGAGGCATGCGCGTCATCGTGCAGGGCCGGCTGAAGCAGCGGTCGTACGAGGACCGTGAGGGCGTCAAGCGGACGGTCTACGAACTGGACGTCGAAGAAGTCGGCGCCAGCCTGAAGAGCGCGACGGCCAAGGTCACCAAGACCAGCGGTGGCGGTCGTGGCGGTCAGCAGGGCGGCGGGTTCGGCGGAGGCGGCGGCCAGGGCGGCGGCGGCAACTGGGGCGGAAGCTCCGGTGGCGGCCAGCCCCAGGGCGGCGGCGGTGCTCCCGCCGACGACCCGTGGGCGACCAGCGCGCCGGCCGGCGGCGGCCAGGGCGGCGGTGGCGGTAACTGGGGCGGCGGCTCCGGTGCCGCTTCTTCCGGCGGCGGCTACTCGGACGAGCCGCCCTTCTAGGGCGGGCATCCTCACTTCTTGATCGCAAGATCGCATTAGGAGAATCACCATGGCGAAGCCGCCCCCGCGCAAGCCGAAGAAGAAGGTCTGCGCGTTCTGCAAGGACAAGACCGTGTACGTGGACTACAAGGACACGAACATGCTGCGGAAGTTCATTTCCGACCGCGGCAAGATCCGTGCCCGCCGCGTCACCGGCAACTGCACGCAGCACCAGCGTGACGTCGCCACGGCCGTGAAGAACAGCCGTGAGATGGCGCTGCTGCCCTACACGTCGACCGCTCGATAAGGAAAGGGTGACCTGAAGCATGTCGAAGATCATCCTTACCAACGAGGTCAGCGGCCTGGGTGCCGCGGGCGACATCGTCGATGTCAAGCCGGGCTACGCCCGCAACTACCTGATCCCGCGTGGCTTCGCCATCGCGTGGACCAAGGGTGGCGAGAAGGACGTCGAGCAGATCCGCCGCGCCCGCCGCATCCGCGAGATCCACTCGCTGGACGACGCGAACGCGGTCAAGGCGCAGCTCCAGGGCGTCAAGGTCCAGCTCAGCACCCGCGCCGGTGACACCGGCCGGCTGTTCGGCTCGATCACCCCGGCCGACATCGCCGCGGCGATCAAGACCGCCGGTGGTCCGGCCGTCGACAAGCGTCGTCTCGAGGTCGGTTCGCCGATCAAGACGCTGGGCGCGCACAAGGTGACGGTGCGGCTGCACCCCGAGGTCGAGGCCGTCCTCGACCTGGAGGTCGTGGCCGCGTAATCGCGACCGCTGTGTTCCACGTGGAACAGGGAGGGCCGGGCACCCCGATTACGGGGGTGCCCGGCCCTTCGTCGTTCCGGGGTTCCGGGGGCGGCGGGCGCTGTGAGGTCTGGCCGCTCGCGGTGAGGTGTGTCGGCGGGCGGCTCGGGCTCTCGGCGAGTGCCTTGGGCTCCTCGGCGGGCGGCTCGGGCTCTCGGCGAGTGCGTCGGGCTCCTCGGCGGGCGGCTCGGGCTCTCAGCGGGCGGCGCCCGTGACGATCCAGCGGCCGGAGCGGGCCCGGAGCCACAGGGCGGCGAGCCGGGTCAGCATCATCAGGGTCATCGCCCACCAGAGCGCGGTCAGCCCCCAGCCCAGGGCGGGCACGGCCAGCGCGGCGGGCGCGAAGACGGCCAGCGTCCCCAGCATCGACCAGGCGAGATACGGCCCGTCGCCCGCGCCCATCAGCACGCCGTCCAGGACGAAGACGATGCCGCAGACCGGCTGCGCCACCGCGACCACCAGCAGCGCGGACGCCAGCGCGTCCCGTACGGCCGGGTCCGAGGTGAACATCGGCCCGATCAGCGGCCGGGCCAGCGTCACCAGCAGCCCCAGGACGACCCCGCAGGCCACTCCCCACTCGATCATGCGGCGGCAGGCGGCGCGGGCGCCCTCGGGGTCGTCCGCGCCCAGGTAGCGGCCGATGATCGCCTGTCCCGCGATGGCGATGGCGTCCAGGGCGAAGGCGAGCAGGGACCAGACGGTGAGGGTGATCTGGTGGGCGGCGATCGCGGCATCGCCGAGCCCCGCGGCGACGGCGGTGGCGATGAGCAGGACGGCCCGCAGGCTGAGGGTGCGGACGAGGAGGGGGACGCCGGCTCGGGCGCAGGCGCGTATGCCGGCGGGGTCGGGGCGCAACAGGGTCCACAGGGCGGAGCGTGCACCCGTACGGGCGTCCGTCGCGGGGTCGTGTGGCGCGGGGTCGTCCCGCGTCGGGAGGTGCGGCTTGGCGAGGTGCCGCTTGGCGCCGCGGATCACCACCCACACATAGACGGCCGCCATGCCGTTCTGGGCGATGACCGTGCCCCACGCGGAGCCCGCGATGCCGAGTCCCGCGCCGTACACCAGGCCCGCGTTGAGCCCCGCGTTGGCGGCGAATCCGCCGACCGCCACGTACAGCGGGGTGCGGGTGTCCTGGAGGCCGCGCAGGACGCCGGTCGCCGCCAGCACCATCAGCATCGCGGGGATGCCGAGCGAGCTGATCCGCAGATACGTGGTCGCGTACGGTGCGGCGGTCGGCGACGCGCCGAACAGGTCGACCACGGCCGGGGCGGACGGGAGGACGACGGCGATCACCAGCGCGCCCAGCAGCAGCGCGAGCCAGATGCCGTCCACGCCCTGGCGGATCGCGGCGGGCAGGTCGCCCGCGCCGACCCGGCGGGCGACGGCGGCGGTGGTCGCGTACGCCAGGAAGACGAAGATGTTGACGGCGGTGGTGAGGAGCGCGGCGGCGACGCCGAGGCCCGCGAGCTGGGCGGTGCCGAGATGGCCGACAACCGCGCTGTCGGCCATGACGAAGAGGGGTTCGGCGACCAGCGCGCCGAAGGCGGGGACCGCGAGGGCGAGGATCTCCCGGTCGTGGCGGCCCCGGGCGGGCGTGCGGGGGGACGAGGCCGGATCCTTCTCCACTGCGGGCTTGGCGAGCGGATTCACATGCACAGGGTAATCGTCCACAAGTAAGAGGTAAAGGCCGCCCTCGACTATTACGGGTGACTGCGTAGAGTGATCTCCTCCGCGTTGTTTGTGGCGATCTTGGGCCGACCGTGAATTTTTTTCTCCTGCACAGGCTATGGATGGAGAAAGGCCAGGTCAGAGCCGTTCCCTTGAGTAGATTGTCAGCTTGTCCACAGCGTCGTCCCAAGGGCTGTACACAGGTTGGGGCCACTTCTCCACAGGTATGCCGCCGCCGTCCACACCCCCTGTGGATAACCGGGTTGGTCAGGGCCGCCGAGAGCCCTACCGTGGACCGTCCCCCGACGCGCCGCGAGCGGCCCCGGGTGACTCAAATGTCGGCGCCGTGCCGTAAGAAAGAGCCGTGCTCCACGAACGCGTGGCACGTAACGGGGTGCGGTCGAACGCGGTCGAACGGTCCGCAGGGACGGGAGGAGGTGGCGCGGATGAGCCAGCCCGAACCCGCGGACGAGCACTGGGGGGAAGCACCCCCGGAAGCAGGTCCGAGCGACCGGCCCCCCGTCACCCGCTTCCGCAAGAAGAACGGCAACGACGACAGCGACAGCAACCGCTGGTCCGAGGGCGGCGGCGGCTTCGAGCGCGTCCCCCCGCAGGACCTCGACGCCGAACAGTCCGTCCTCGGCGGCATGCTGCTCTCCAAGGACGCCATCGCCGACGTCGTCGAAGTCCTCAAGGGCGCCGACTTCTACCGCCCCGCCCACGAGACGATCTACGCGGCGATCCTCGACCTCTACGCCCGCGGCGAGCCCGCCGACCCCATCACCACCGCAGCCGAACTCACCAAGCGCGGCGAGATCGCCCGCGTCGGCGGCGCCCCCTACCTCCACACCCTCGTCAACGCCGTCCCCACCGCGGCCAACGCCGAGTACTACGCCGAGATCGTCCACGAACGCGCCGTCCTGCGCCGCCTCGTCGAAGCCGGCACCCGCATCACCCAGATGGGATACGCCGCCGACGGCGACGTCGACGAGATCGTCAACAACGCCCAGGCCGAGATCTACGCCGTCACCGAACAGCGCACCTCCGAGGACTACCTCCCCCTCGGCGACATCATGGAGGGCGCCCTCGACGAGATCGAGGCCATCGGCTCCCGCAGCGGCCAGATGTCCGGCGTCCCCACCGGCTTCACCGACCTCGACTCCCTCACCAACGGCCTCCACCCCGGCCAGATGATCGTCATCGCCGCCCGCCCGGCGATGGGCAAGGCCCTGGCGCTCGACACCCCCCTGCCCACCCCGACCGGCTGGACGACGATGGGCGCGGTCCAGGTCGGCGACCACCTCCTCGCCGCCGACGGCACACCGACCCGAGTGGTCGCCGCCACCGACGTCATGGTCGGGCGTCCTTGCTACGAGGTCACGTTCTCCGACGGTACGAAGGTCCTGGCTGACGCGGACCATCAGTGGCTCACCTGGGACCGGAACACTCGCGAGGCATTCGACCACGCGAGGCCAGAGGCCCCCTCCTACCCGGACAACTGGCCGTCCTGGTCTCCCTCACGGTCATCCGCCGGCACCGAACCCGGCAGGACCGCGGGAGCCGTCCAGCAGCAGTGGAATCGTCCAGAACCCGAGAGCAAGGCAGTCAGGCCGCGCAGCACCAGGGAGATCGCCGCCACGGTCCGTGCGCGGCACGAGAACAATCACGCGATCCCGGCCACGAGGGCTCTCGTCGGCCCTGAAGTCGATCTGCCCGTCGATCCGTACGTGCTCGGCTACCTCCTCGGGGACGGCGATACCGCCGGAAGCGGGCGTGTCGCCTGCGATCCACAGGACCGCGACTGGCTGATCAAGGAGTTCGACGCGGCCGGGTATGACGCTCGTCGGCACAGCAGCACCGGCCACTTCGGTGTGCGTGGGCTGAGGGACGCGTGGAGCCAGCTCGGTGTGTCCGCTGGCAAGCACATCCCGGCCGGGTACCTGCGCGCGTCCTTCGACCAGCGTCTGGCGCTGGCGCAGGGCATGGTGGATGCGGACGGGACCGTCGATGGCGACGGGGCCTATCGGTTCACGAACACCCATCGCGAACTGGTCGACGGATTCTGTGAGCTTGTCGTCTCCCTCGGTTGCGTCCCGCGGGTTCACCACCGCACCGGGCGTACCAGGGCCGGCGTGATCGGCGCGGACTCCTGGGACGTCATCGTTCCGACGAATCTTCCTCTTGCCCGGATTCCGCGTAAGGCGAGTTCCGCTCGAGGGCAGTGGAAACGCGAGCAGGTCACGCGGTACATCACTTCCGTCACCCCGGTCACGAGCGTCCCGGTCCGCTGCGTGCAGGTGGACAACCCGGACCACCTGTACCTGGCCACCCGCTCCATGGTGCCCACCCACAACAGCACGCTCGCGCTGGACTTCGCGCGGACGTGTTCCATCGCCAACAAGATGCCCAGCGTCATCTTCTCGCTCGAAATGGGGCGCAACGAGATCGCGATGCGGCTGCTGTCCGCCGAGGCGCGGGTGGCGCTGCATCACATGCGGTCGGGGACCATGACGGACGACGACTGGACGAAGGTGGCCCGGCGGATGTCGGACGTCACCGAGGCGCCGCTCTACATCGACGACTCGCCGAACCTGTCGATGATGGAGATCCGCGCCAAGTGCCGTCGCCTCAAGCAGCGCAACGACCTGCGCCTAGTCGTCATCGACTACCTCCAGCTCATGCAGTCGGGCGGCTCGCGCCGCCCCGAGAGCCGTCAGCAGGAGGTCTCGGACATGTCCCGTAACCTCAAGCTCCTCGCCAAGGAGCTCGAAGTCCCGGTCATCGCGCTCTCCCAGCTCAACCGTGGCCCCGAACAGCGCACCGACAAGAAGCCCATGGTCTCCGACCTGCGCGAATCCGGCTCCATCGAGCAGGACGCCGACATGGTGATCCTCCTCCACCGCGAAGACGCCTACGAAAAGGAGTCCCCCCGCGCGGGCGAGGCCGACCTGATCGTCGCCAAGCACCGCAACGGCCCCACCGCCACCATCACGGTCGCCTTCCAGGGCCACTACTCCCGCTTCGTGGACATGGCCCAGACCTGATCGGGGACGGTCGGCTCCGACAGGAACACCTTCGGATCGACCGGCCCATAGGCGATGTTGAACGTGCCGGGCCAGTACGACCAGTCCCGTATTCCGGCGGCGTTACTGAACCGATGGTTCACCTGCCAACGGACCCACTGCCCTGGGGCAGACGCACCGCCGGCGGGTGGCGGGGGCGGGGTTGATTATGGGGTGGGCGGGGTGTGGTGGTAGAGGGCTACCAGGACGCCGTGGACGGGCTGGGATTCGGTGTTTTCGGGGGTCTCGTCGACGAGTTGGGTGAGGGTGTCGCCGAGGTGTTTCGCCTGGGCGGGGCTGAGGCGGAGGTGGCGGAGGGTCAGGTGGGGGGCGACGGGTGAGCGGTCCAGTTCGTGGGCGACGGCGGCGAACATCGCGGCGGTGCCTGCCGCTTGGGGTTCGGCGACGAGCATGCGGCGGGCCGTGCGCTGGTAGGAGTGCTCGGTGCCGCCGCGGACCTGGCGGGTCTCGGCGATGTGGACGAGCCCGGCCTCGCGGAGCACTTTGAGGTGGTGGGCCACGTTGCCCTTCTTCGCGTCGAGTTGGGCCGCGAGCCCGCTGACGGTGGCGGGCCGCTGGCCCAGGGCGAAGAGCAGCCGCTGGCGCAAGGGGTGGGAGAGCGCCGCGAACTGCTCGGGCGCGCTGATCTCCAGGACGTCCTCGGGAGGCGGCGGGTAGGTCGGCTGATCGGACATACCGAAAGTGTCTAAAGTCTTTGACGCTTTCGCAAGGACGGTGCTCTACTCCCAGCCATGACGATTCCGACGAACCTTCACCCGGCCCCTGTCATCGACGAGACGGTCCGGCTGCTCACCGAGCACTACGTCTTCCCCGAGACGGCCGAGCAGCTCGCCGCCCTGCTGCGACGGCGTCTCGCCGAGGGCGCGTACGGCGTCGACGACGCCGAGGAGCTGGCCCGGCTGGTCACCGCGGACCTCCAGTCCGTCAACGGCGACCGGCACTTGAGGCTGAAGCACCACGCCGCCCCGGTCTCCCCGGAGCAGGGGGCGGCCGGCCTGGCCGCCATGCGCCGGGACTTCGACACCTCGCTGGGCGGTGTGCCCTGGCTGGAGCTGCTCGACGGCGGCGTCGCCGTACTGGCCCTTGGGCCGATGCTGTTCCCGCTGGAGTGGGCCGCGGAGCCGCTGGGCGCCGCGCTCACCCTGGCCTCCCGCGCCCAGGCGCTGATCGTGGACCTTCGCGCCAACCGGGGCGGCGACCCGGACACGGTCGCCTTCGTGTGCAGCTACCTGCTGGACGAGCGCACCCACCTCAACACCATGTACTGGCGCGGCGATGAGCGGGGCGGCGAGCGCAACGGCGAGCGCGGCGAGCAGTCCTGGAGCCTGCCCCACGTCCCCGGCGCCCGCTTCGGCGGCAGCGGGCCGGTGTACGTGCTGTCCAGCGAGAGCACCTTCTCCGCCGCCGAGGAGCTGGCCTACGACCTGCAACAGCTCGGCCGCGCCGTCGTCGTCGGCGAGCGCACCCGCGGCGGCGCGCACCCGTGCAACGGCTGGACCGTACACCCGCACCTGGAGGCCACCATCCCCGTGGGCCGCGCGGTCAACCCCGTCTCCGGCACGAATTGGGAAGGCACCGGTGTGCGGCCGGACGTCTCCTGCGCCGCCGCCGACGCCCTGGACCGCGCGCACGCGCTGGCCCTCGCGCGACTGGCGGGCTGAGCCCTGCCGGGCGGTCAGGCCGGTTGGAAGAACGCGAGCATTCTCCGGCCGGCGTCGGGCGACGTCAGGATGTCGTGGACGCGGGCCGACTCGCGGGCGGCGGCGCCGGTACGGGCGAACATCTCGCGTTCGTACTCCGCGACGGCGCGGGGGATGTCCTCCGGGTGCGCGGCCAGGGCGAGGCCGAGGAGGGCGCCGTCCAGGAGGGCCATGTTGGCGCCCTCGCCGACCGGTGGCATCAGGTGGGCGGCGTCGCCGATGAGCGTGACGTCCGGTGTCGACGGCCAGGTCAGGCCAACCGGGAGGGTGGTGATCGCCCGTGGCACGACGGTGTCGTCGCAGGCCGCGATCAGGGCGGTGAACCGTGGGTGCCAGCCGGGGAGCAGGTCGATCAGGCGCGCCCGGGCGGCGGCGGGGTCGTCGAAGGGGATCTTGCTGGTGGCGAACCAGTCCTCGTCGGTGTTGTAGAAGCTCAGGCCGATACGGACGCGGCCGTCGCCGTTGCGCTGTGCGGCCAGCGACAGTCCGCCGCCGAGCACCCAGTAGTTTCCGCGCCCGACCATGGCCGCGAGGTCGGGGTGCGTGCGGTCGATGTCGGGGATGCCGAGCTCGACGATGTTCTGGCCGATGTGCGCCGGGCGGGCGTCGGTGAGCAGGGGGCGGACCCGGGACTGCGCGCCGTCCGCGCCGACCAGCAGGTCGTACGTCGAACTGCCGCCGTCGGCGAAGCGCAGCAGGCCGTCGGCGGCGGAGGTGAACGCGTGCCCCCAGCGCACCGTGTCCTCGGGGAGGGAGTCCAGCAGCAGGTCGCGCAGGTCGGCGCGGTCGACCTCGGGGCGGTCGAGCGGGGCGTCCTCGGGGGTGTCCTCCTGGAGTAGCAGGGTGCCGTCCGGTTCGAGCAGGCGCATGTCCTGGCCTTCGCCGCGGGCTATCGCGTGGAATCGGTCGATGAGCCCGGCCTCGCGCAGCGCCCGCTGCCCGGAGTGGATGTCGAGCATGCCGCCCTGACCGCGCGCGGCGCGTGACGCCTCGCGTTCGTACACGACGGCGTCGATGCCGTTGACGTGCAGCACGCGGGCGAGGGCCAGGCCGCCGAGGCCGGCCCCCACGATGGCGACGGCCGCGGCCGGGGTCGCAGTCGGGGTCGGGCTCGGGGTGGTGGTCGTTGGCATGGGTGTCCCCTTCGGTTCGATACACCGTACGAGTCGATACACTGTATCGCGACAATGCGATGTACCGTATGCGGCATGTTGGTGTGGGAGCGGCCGGAGCCGCCGAATCGACCCGTACCGGCCCCCCTGGACCGGGAGCGGATCGTCCGCGCCGCGATCGAGCTGGCCGACGCGGACGGCCTGGACGCGGTGTCGCTGCGCAAGGTCGCCACCGCGCTGGGCGTCGGACCGATGCGGCTGTACGGCTACATCGAGAGCAAGGACGAACTGCTCGACCTGATGGTCGACGCGATCCACGCCGAGATCCGGCCGGTCGGGGACACCTGGCGGGAGGTCCTGCGTTCGCTCGCCGAGACCACCCGGCAGGCCGCCCACGACCACGAATGGCTCGCCGACCTGCTCGGCGGCCGGCCGCAGCTCGGCCCGCATGCGCTGGCCAGGGGCGAGGCCGTCGTCGCCGCGCTGGACGGGGTCCACGTGGACGCCGTCATGCCCGTGGTCACCGCGGTCGACGCCTACGTGACCGGCGCCGTCCGCCGCGAGATCGCCGCCCGCCGCGCGGA
The DNA here is from genome assembly GCF_044741185.1 of Streptomyces sp. NPDC088197. Classification (NCBI taxonomy): domain Bacteria; kingdom Bacillati; phylum Actinomycetota; class Actinomycetes; order Kitasatosporales; family Streptomycetaceae; genus Streptomyces; species Streptomyces sp. NPDC088197. The sequence continues at coordinate 558,462 of NZ_JBIUSD010000001.1, read as the reverse complement.
GCGGACCACCGGCCTGGACGAGAAGCGCTGGCAGGCCGCACTGGGCCCCTACCTGGAACGCACCTTCGCCACCGGCCGCTTCCCCGCCCTGTCCACCGTGATCCACGACGCCGCCCACCTCGACGCCGACCACACCTTCCGCCTCGGCCTCGACTTCCTCCTCGACGGCATCGAGGCCCACATCTCGCGGTAGGGCCGGCGCGGGCGCCGCGTCTTGAGCGCGGTCTCGAAGCTGCGGACGCAGGCGTGGTCGCCCTCGACCGCGCTGCTCACCGGGGAGGTCCCGGCCCCGGCGCCCCGCGGGAGGGCACCGGAGCCGGAACGGAACCGGCTAGGTGGTCGTCCAGACGAACGTCACCGGTGCGGACGCCGCAGCCGAGGACGTACGGGCGGTGACCGTCACCGTGTACGTACCCCGCTCAGTGGCCGCGCCCGTGAACCGCCCCGCCGAGCTGAGCGAGATCCCCGGCGGGAGACCGGTCGCCGAGAAGGCCGTGCCGCTCGGGGCCTTCCGGTCCAGCGCCCAGTCCACCGCCGTGTGCAGCGGGCTGCTCATGCCGTGCGGATTGGGCACGGCGTACGAGGCGTCGCCGCCCCCCACCCGCGCCGCGGCCGCGTTCACCTGCGTCGGCACGCTGAGCGTGCCGCTCAGCGGGAGATTCCGCGACGAGTCCCCCACCAGGATCTGGTAGCTGCCCGCCGCCGTCGTCCACCCGTTGGTGCCGGTGTTCCAGTACGCCAGGTCGTGCGTGGACACCGTGAAGGTCAGCGTCTGCGACTGGCCCGGATTGAGCGTGACCCGCTGATAGCCGCGGAGCTGGTGGACCGGCTCGCCGGTGGAGGCCGGGTCGCCCACGTAGAGCTGCGCGACCTCGGTACCCGCCCGCGTCCCGGTGTTGGTCACCGTCGCGCGCACGGTGGCGTTCCCGCCGGACAGCGCGCCGACCTGGAGCCCGGAGAAGGAGAAGGTGGTGTACGACAGGCCGAAGCCGAACGGATACAGCGGCTCGATGTTCTGCGCGTCGTACCACTTGTAGCCGACCTTCAGCCCCTCGCTGTACTGCACCGTGCCGTTGGTCCCCGGCCACTGCGCCGGGGTGTGCGCGGGCACGTCCGCGAGCGACTTCGGGAAGGTGACGGGCAGCTTGCCCGACGGGTTGACGTCACCGAAGATCAGCGCCGCCATCGCCGTGCCGATCTGCTGGCCCGGATAGAAGCCCTCGAAGACGCCCGCGACCTGGTTCAGCCACGGCATGTTGATCGCCGAGCTGTTGTTGAGCACCACGATGGTGTGCGGATTGGCCGCCGCCACCTGGGCGATCATGTCGTTCTGGTTGGTCTGGGCGTTGCCGACCGGCGGCAGGTCGAGCGTGGTGGTGTCGTGCTCCTCGTTGCCGTAGTTGTCGCTGGCGAAGACGATCGCGACATCGGAGGAGCGGGCCAGCGTGACGGCCGACGCGAGATTCGACGCGTCGTTGTACTGCACGGTGGTGCCGGTGCCCGCGACCCGGTTCTGGATGCCGGTGATCGGCCAGACCGTGCCGGAACTGGTCACCGTCGCGCTGCCGCCGCCGATGGACTGCACGCCCGCGCCGCCGTCCCAGCCGATCACCGCGATCGAGTGGGTGGTGGCGGTGGACAGCGGCAGGATGCCGTTGTTCTTGAGCAGTACGGTGCCCTCTTCCGCGCCCTGGAGCGCGGTCGCCACATGCGCCGGGGTGGTGACGACGGCGTCCCGCGAACCGCTGGGCGCCTTGTCGAAGAGACCGAAGGCGAAGAACTGCGTCAGCAGCCTGCTCACCATCGTGTCCAGCGTGGCCTGGCTGACCGTCCCGTTGGCGACCGCCTGCGCGAGGAAGTCCGCGTAGAAGTAGCCGTTCGGCATCTCCACCGTCAGACCGGCGTTGGCGGACTCGACGGTGGAGTGCGCGCCGCCCCAGTCGCTGGTGATGAAGCCGCCGAAGCCCGCCTGCTGGTAGAGCCCGACGTTCATCAGCGCCGGATTCTGGCAGGCCGGTACGGAGTTGACGACGCTGTACGCGCACATCGCCGCCGCCGGCGAGCCCTGCTGCACCGCCGCCTGGAACGCGGGCAGATACAGCTCCTGCATGGTCCGGTTGTCGACGACGACCGTCCCCGCCGGATTCTCGATGTTGTAGACGGCCACGTGCTTCATCTCGGCCATCACACCCTGGCTCTGGATGCCCCGGATGTCGGCCGCCGCCAGCCGCCCGTTGAGGTACGGGTCCTCGCTGAACGTCTCGAAGGCCCGGCCCCAGCGCGGGTCGCGCACGATGTTCAGCGTCGGGCCGAGCGCCACCTGCACACCCTTGCCCGCGAACTCCGCGCCGATCGCCGCGCCGTACTGCTGCTCCAGCGCGTCGTCCCACGTCGCCGCGGACGCGTTCGCCGACGGCATCTGCGTGACGCCGCCGAGGCCGTCACCGACACCGTGCGGCCCGTCCTGGAGGCCGATGTTCGGGATGCACAGCGACGGTACGCCGGTGATGTTGCCGATGTACGGCGTCGCGTTGTTGTTGCCGTGCAGGATCGAGACCTTCTGCGCGGTGGTCATCTGCGCCATGACCTGCTGGACGCGGGTGGCCACCGGAGCCGTGGAACCGACCCACGGGCAGTTGCCGTTGCCCCCGCTCGGCGGCGGGGAGGTCGTACTGCCACCGGGCGTCAGGATCGTGAACTCCCACAGCGAGTAGCCGTACTGCGTCGCCCGCTGCGTGCCGTACATCCGCACATAGCGGCCGGTCGCGTTGAACGACAGATTCTCGGTGCCACCGGCCCCGGTCGTCGTGGAATACGCGTTGTTCCACGTGGAACCATCGGTCGAGACCTGGATCTGATACGCCTTCGCGTACGCCGTCTCCCACGTCAACTGCGCGCCGCACAGCGTCTGCGACGAGCCGAGGTCGACCTGGACCCACTGCGGGTCGGAGGCCGCGCTGGACCAGCGGGTGCCCGCGTTGCCGTCGAAGGCGGCGGAGGCGGGGGTCCCGGCGTTCTCGGTCGAGGACGCGGTGGCGGGCCTGCCGAGCGCGGCGGTCGTGGTGCCGCAGGTCGCCGGGGGCGTACCGCCGCCGGAACCGCCGTAGACCTGGAACTCCCAGAGCGAGTAACCCCATTGGGTGGCGCGCTGGGTGCCGTACATCCGCACGTAGCGGCCGGTGCCGGTGACGCTGAGCGTCTGGATGCCGCCGGTGCCGGTGGTGGTGGAGTAGACGTCGGTCCAGGCGGTCGCGTTGTCCGAGACCTGGATCTTGAAGGCTTTGCCGTACGCCGTCTCCCAGTTGAGGACGACCTGCGTGATCGGCTGCGACGAGCCCAGGTCGACCTGGAGCCACTGCGGATCGGACGCGGCGCTGGACCAGCGGGTACCGGTGTCACCGTCCACGGCGGCGCTCGCGGCGAACGCGTCCTGGACGGATGACGCGGTCGCCGGCTTGCCCTGGGAGAGCAGGGTCGGCGTCGCCGCGTGCGAGGAGGTGGGCGCCAGGGACAGATACGCCGAGGCGATCAGCACCAGCGCCATCAGCAGGACGCCCTGCGGTGACCGTGCGAGAGGGAACCGGAAACGTTTACGGTGCGCGGAGAGCCCTCGTGGGGTGACCCTCATGTGTGCTCCTACGTGTCTACGTGTCGGATGACGGCTCGCGGAAGCCCGCGAGCACGGGCGCGAGAGGGTGAGAAACCGACAACGAGGGCACGTAGCGCCGTCCTTGCGGAGATCCGCGCGCGGCGAGCGCGCGGCCACGCACGTGACAAGCACGTGACAAGCACGCGGCCGGCGTGCGGCGAGGTGCGCCGCGTACGCGCGAGCCTCCGGTTGGGGGGTGGACGTCGGTGGTGCCCTGCTGCGGTGTGCGGCACCGACCCCGGTCTCGCGGCCACGATCGGCGTTCGTGCGCGGTGCGGCTGTGCGGAGGTGCGGTCGTGCGCGTGCGGTTGGTACGGAGGTGCGGTCGTACGGCGGTGCGGTCGTGCGCGTGCGGCGGTGCGGCTGTGCGGCGGCCTGAGGGCGCTGTCCCGCCGCCTCGCCGGACGGCTGTGAGAGCGCTCTCTGGCCGACGTGATGTCTACGCCTGGCGAAAACCGCTGTCAAGGTTCCGCGCAGCCGTGACCGGACGGCGCCGCTTTCTTCAAGCGGGCCCAACGCGGGCCGGGGGCAAGGGGGTTGCGAAGTACCGCCGTGGCGGGCACGGCCGGGCGCGGCGGCGAGTGGGATCGTAAGGGGATGGACGACAACGACGACGTCGGTGGTGGCGTGAGCGGAGACGGCCGGGACGGCGACGGGAGCGGGGCGGCCGGCGGCGACGAGGGCGGGGCGGCCGGCGGCGACGAGGGCGGGGCGGCCGGCGGCGACGAGGGCGGGACCGGCGGCGTCGGCCGGTTCAAGGTCGAGCTGGAGGGCGTACCGGAAACGCTGCTGTGGAATCTGTACCACCGGGCCGCCGAGGCCCGGCGGCCGGGGGCGCGGCTGCTGGACGACCCGCTCGCGGTGGAGCTGGTCGACCGTATCGACTACCCCTTCGAGCGGTTCGGCGGCTCGGGCATGGCGCAGTGGCACGCGCTGCGGGTGCGGTGCCTGGACGACGAGGTACGGCGGTTCGTCGCCGAACACCCCGACGGCACGGTGGTGGCGCTCGGCGAGGGCCTCGAAACGCAGTTCTGGCGGGTGGACAACGGCCGGGTGCGCTGGCTGACGGTGGATCTGCCGGAGACGGTCGAGGTCCGAGACGCTCTGCTTCCGGACGATCCGCCACGGCGCCGTTCGCTGGCCCGCTCGGCGCTGGACCTGGGCTGGATGGACGAGGTCGACGACTCCGAGGGCGTACTGGTCACCGCCCAGGGCCTGTTGATGTATCTGCCGCCGTCCGACGTGAAACGCCTGATCGCCGCCTGCGCGGAACGTTTCCCCGGCGGCTGGATGCTCTTCGACGCCCTCCCCCGGGGGATGGTCGCCCGCAGCCAGGCCCAGGCCGACGACCGGGCCCGGGCGGACGCCCAGGCGCGGGCCGAGGCGCGCAGGGACGCGGACGCGGGCGGGACGGGGCCGGAGGCGGGGACGGACGTGGGGACGGAGGCGGCCGGGAGCGCGGCGCGCCCCGGCTATCGCGCGCCGCGCTGGCTGTGGGGCATGGACGGCAAGGAGTACCGCAAGGTCGCGACCGCCTCGCCGCGCATCGCCGAGGTCCGCAGCCTGCGCCTGCCGCGCGGTCGCGGCCCGTACGCCATCGCGCCCGTCTCGCATCTGATCCCGCTGCTGCGCGGGATGCGGATGTCAATTGTGTCGCTCCGCTTCGGCACCGCCGATTACCGTAACGGCGACCGTCCGTAGGGGGGAGTCCAGGTCGGCCGGGGCACGGATCCGGCCACCAGGGCCGCCCCGGACCCCCGTACCGAGACAAGAGGCGCGCGCCGAGTGACGACCGATTCCCAGCACCCACCGCAGTCCCTCGACCGGCCCCGGCCCGCGGCCCCCGCCCCGTACGCGCTGCCGATGCCCGGCCCCGCGCCCGCCGCGCCGGACGGCGAACTGCTGCCCGCCACCCGCCGCGCCCTGCTGCGCCGGATCGCGGTCGGCCAGGCCGAGGGCCGTACGCCGTCGATCGTCGGCGCGGTCGTACGGGACGGGCGGATGGTCTGGTTCGGCGCGCGCAGCATGATCGAGGGGCACGCGCCGGACGCCGACACGCAGTACCGGATCGGCTCGATCACGAAGACGTTCACGGCGGTGCTGGTGATGCGGCTGCGTGACGAGGGGCTGCTGGAGCTGACCGATCCGCTGGCGCGGCACCTGCCGGACCTGCCGGACGACGCGGAGGACGTGGCCGGTCTGACGATCGGCCAACTCGTCACCCACACCTCCGGCCTGGCCTCCGAGACGCCGGGCCCCTGGTGGGAGCGGACCCCCGGCGACCTGCGGCCGGAACTGGCCGACATCCTCGGCCCGGCCCCCGTCAAACACCCGGCCGGACGGCGCTACCACTACTCCAACCCCGGATTCGCGCTGCTCGGCGCCCTGGTGGAGGCCAAACGCGGCGTGCCGTGGGCCGAGGCCCTGAAGGCCGAAGTGCTCGACCCGCTGGGCATGCCGCGTACGACGGCGCTGCCGCAGGCCCCGGCCGCCGGGGGCTTCGCCGTCCACCCGTGGGCGGACGTGATGCGGCCCGAGGTCGTACAGGACACCGGACTGATGGCGCCCGCGGGCCAACTGTGGTCGACGGCCCAGGACCTGGCGCGTTGGGCGGGCTTCCTCGCGGCCGGGCACCCGGACGTGCTGGCCGCGGCGACACTGGCCGAGATGCGCGCGCCCGCCGCGCCGCCGGCCGCGGCCGACCCCGACTCGGGTTACGGCCTCGGGCTCCAGCTCACCCGGCACGGCGACCGCCCGCTCGCCGGCCATACGGGCTCGATGCCGGGCTTCCTGGCCACCGTGTGGGTGAGCGTCGCGGACGGCGTGGGCGCGCTCGCGATGGCCAACTCCACCTCGGGGCCCGCGATCGGCACCATCGCCGCCGACCTGCTGGCGATCACCGCCGACGCCGAGCCCGGCCTGCCCGCGCCCTGGCGGCCCGCCGACGCGCTCGACCCGGCGCTGCTCGACCTGGCGGGCCCCTGGTACTGGGGCACGTCCGGCTACAGCCTGCGCGTCCACGCCTCCGGCGACCTCGCGCTCGCGCCGCTGACCGGCCAGGGCCGCGGCGCGCGCTTCCGCGCGGAATCCGACGGCACCTGGACCGGCCTGGAGGGGTACTACGCGGGCGAGACGCTGCGGCCGGTGCGGCGCGCCGACGGCTCGGTCGGCCATCTCGACCTGGGGTCCTTCGTGTTCACACGCGTGCCGTACGACCCTTCGGCGCCGCTGCCGGGCGGACCTGGCCCTGGTCCTGGTCCCGGTCCTGGCTCCGGTTCCGGGCAGGGGAACTGGCCGGTGCGCTGAGGCCGTTGGCCTCGGGAGCGCGGTCGGCGCTGTCCTGAGCGCTGTCCTGAGTGCCGTTCCGCGTGCTGTCCTGCGTGCTGTCCTTCGAGCCGTCCGAGGACGGGGGCCTGAGCAGGACGGCGGCGACCGCGGCGCCGAGGGCCAGCAGTCCGGCGGCGACCACGAAGGCCAGGTGGTAGCCGCTGGTCAGGGCGGCCGGTACGGAGTGGCCCGCGGCGAGCTTCCGGTCGGTGCGGGCGGCGGCCAGGGCGGCGAGTACGGAGAGGCCGAGCGCGCCGCCGATCTGCTGGGCGGTGTTGAAGACGCCGGACAGCAGCCCGGAGTCTGCGGGGGTCGCCTCCGACATGCCCAGCGTCATCAGGGAGGGCATGGCCAGGCCGAAGCCGACGCCGAAGACCAGGATCGCCGGGAGGATGTCGGCGGGGTACGAGGCGTGCGCGGAGGGGGCCCTCGCCAGGATGAGGAAGCCGCCCGCGAAGAGCAGCAGGCTGGGCAGCAGGACGGCGCGCTGGCCGAAGCGGGCGCCGAGCCGGGCGGACAGCAGCAGGGACATCACGCCGATCATCGCGCCGGTCGGCGCCAGCGCGAGCCCGATCCGCACCGGGCCGTAGCCGAGCACCTGCTGGAGATAGAGGCTGGTCATGAACTGGAAGCCGAAGCCGCCCGCGACCATCAGTGCCAGCACGACGTTCGCGCCCGAGACGATCCGGGAGCGGAAGATCCGCAACGGCATCAACGGCTCGGCCGCCTTGGTCTGACGGATCAGGAACCCGGCCAGCAACAGGGCGGACAGCGCCGCGAGTCCTGCGGTGGCGGGGGACGTCCAGCCCCGGCCGGTGGTCCCGACGATGGTGTAGACGCCCAGCATCAGGGCGGCGGTGACCAGGACGGCACCCGGCGCGTCGACCCCGGGACGCGCGCTCCCGGCGCGGGGCTCACGGGGCTCACCACGGGACTCGCGGGGCTCGCGTACGGCGGCCGGGCGGTCGTCGGGCAGCAGGCGCAGGCTGAGCAGGGCGGCGGCCGAGCCGATGGGGAGGTTGACGAAGAAGATCCAGTGCCAGTTGATGGCCTGGGTGAGGATGCCGCCCACGAGCAGGCCGAGGACGCCGCCCGCGGACTGCACGAAGCTGTAGACGCCCATGGCGCGAGCCCGGCCGCGGGCGTCGGGGTAGAGCGCGATGACCATGCCGAGGCTGACGGCCGAGACCATCGCACCGGCCGCGCCCTGGACGAAGCGGGCCGCGATCAGCAGCCCCGCGGAGTCCGCGAACCCGCACAGCAGCGAGGCGACGGTGAACGCCGCCAGGCCGGTGACCAGGATTCTGCGGCGGCCGAACAGGTCGCCGAGGCGGCCGGCGAGCAGCAGCAGCCCGGCGAAGGCGATGAGGTAGGCGTTGACCACCCAGGCGAGGCTCGACTGCGAAAAGCCCAGGTCACGGCGGATGGACGGCAGCGCCACATTCACGATCGTGCCGTCGAGGATGATCATCAGGGTGCCCGCGCTGAGCACCGCGAGAGCCGCGCCGCGCGACGATCCGGCGGCATGGGGACGGAGTGGCATGAGGTCGCCTCCTGGCGAAAGGGATACCAGGAGTGACCGTAGCAGATGGTTTTGTTGGAGACTATCTCTTACGGGCTTACCTTGCGGGTGCGTGCCCGGCGGTGGAGCGGACCGGCGCGGTGCGGTGCGGTGCGCTGCGGTGCGGGGTCGGGGGCGGACCGCGGCGGAGCGGGCTACTTGCGGGACTGGCGCGGGCGGCGCACTCCCTGGCCGCCGTCCGGTGCGCCCGCGGGGGTCGCGAGATGGCCGTTGACCAGCCGGTTCAGCGCGGAGACAAAGGCGGTGCGCTCGCTCTCCGGCAGCGCGCCGAGCACGTCCTCGTGCACGTGGTCGACGATCTCCTGGCCCTCGGCCACGACCTTCTCGCCCGCCGGGGTCACCTTGATGATCCGCGCGCGCCGGTCGGTCGCCGACGGCACCCGCTCGGCCAGCCCCGCCCGCTCCAACTGGTCGACGGTGACGACCATCGTGGTCTTGTCCAGGTCGGACAGCTCGGCGAGTTGCGCCTGGGTCCGCTCGGCCTCCAGCGCGTGCGCCAGCACGCAGTGGGCGCGCGGCGACATGCCGATCTCCGCGAGCGCCGCCGACATCTGGGTGGCCAGTACGTGGGCGGTGTGCTGGAGCAGGTACGACATGTCGGCGGTCCGCGCCGACAGGGGGACGTGTCCTGCGGTGGTCACGGCCTCTGCGGTCGCTGCTGTCTCTGCGGTCATGCGTCGAGACTAGCAAAATAGGTCCGCTACGGGACGATCCCGTAGCAGACCTATCGGGGACGGCGGGACGGGACCCCGTGGAGACCTGGAGACCTGGAGACGCGGACTCCGGGGACGGCGCGGCGGATAGTACGCGAAACCGTTTCTCCAGTGGTGACGCTTCGCGCTATTCGTCCGGTGCCCTCACGCAGCGTGGCACGCTCACACGGCACCGCAGGCGAGCTGAGCGAAGGATCGACCACCGGGAGTTCGGGGCCACGTGATCATGGATGCCAAGACCACCGACCCGGCCTCACCGGCGTCTCCGCAGCCCAGGGGGCGGCGCCGCAAGATCGCGCAGCCCCGGCAGGAGCCCGCCGCACCCATGACGCGGCCCGCCGCCGCGCAGCGGCAGGAGCCGGGACCAGCGCCGGAACCCGAGCCGGAGCCGCGGGCTTCGGCGCCGACCGAGCCGTCCGCGTACACGCCGGCGTCGATACCGGCGTCGGCGTTCACGGCCGCACCCGCACCGGCACCGGCACCGGCACCGGCACCGGCACCGGCACCAACACCCGCACCGGCACCCGCGTTCGTACCGCCTCCCGTACCGCGGATGCCCGGACCCGAGACGCCCGCCTCCCCGGCGGCCTCCCCGGCGGCCTCCCCGGCGGCCTCCCCGGCCGGGTCCCCGTCGCCCGACGCGCTCCTCATCCGCCGCACCATGGAGGAGATCGGGCCGGTCGCGGACCGGACGGTCTCGTACTTCTACGCGCTGCTCTTCATCCACCACCCCGAGCTGCGCGACCTGTTCCCCGCCGCAATGGACGCGCAGCGCGACCGGCTGGTCAAGGCGCTGCTGACGGCGGCCGAGCACATCGACGACCCGGCGGCGCTCGGCGACTACCTGTCGCACCTGGGCCGTGGGCACCGCAAGTACGGCACCCGCGCCGAGCACTACCCGGCGGTCGGCGAGGCGCTGCTCGGCGCGCTCGCCCGGTACGCGTCGGCGGTGTGGGGCCCGGAGACCGAGGCGGCGTGGGTCCGCGCGTACGCCGCGATCTCGCAGACGATGATCGACGCGGCGGCCGAGGACGAACGGCACGCGCCGCCCTGGTGGCAGGCCGAGATCGTCAGCCACGAGCTGCGGACCCCCGACGTCGCGGTGGTCACCGTACGGCCCGACCAGCCGTACGCCTTCCTCGCCGGGCAGTACACGATGGTGGAGACCCCGTGGTGGCCGCGGATCTGGCGGAACTACTCCTTCGCCGCCGCGCCCCGCGACGACGGCCTGCTGACCTTCCACATCCGCGCGGTCCCGGCGGGCTGGGTCAGCAACGCGCTGGTCGGCAGGGCCCGCCCCGGTGACGTCGTGCGGCTCGGGCCGCCCTCCGGTTCGATGGTGGCCGACCACGCCTCGGACGACGGCATGCTCTGCCTGGGCGGCGGCACCGGCATAGCGCCGATCAAGGCGCTGGTGGAGGACGTCGCCCGGCACGGGCGGCGGCGCCCGGTCGAGGTGTTCTACGGCGCCCGCCGCACCAGCGACCTCTACGACCTCGACACGATGCTGCGCATGCAGCGCGAGCACTCCTGGCTGTCGGTCCGCACCGTCGTCGCCGACACCCCCAGCGACGCGCTGTCCGGGCCGCTGCCGGACGCCGTACGCGCGCACGGGCCGTGGGAGGCGTACGACGCGTATCTGTCGGGGCCGCCGGGGATGATCCGCAGCAGTGTGGACACGCTGGTGCGGATCGGGATGCCGTCGCACCGGATACGGCACGACCTCGTGCAGGAACTGGTCGCGGCGGGGGACTGACGCGACCGGCCGCCGGTCCCCTCACGGCTGTCAGCCGAGGTCGGGGCCGAGCAGGCCCAGCACCCCTTCGATGTTCGCGTCCAGGTAGTGCCGCAGGGTCAGCGGCACGATGTCGACCGAGGCCAGGCCCATGCGGCTGAAGGGCACGCGCACGATCTCGTACTCCCCGCAGGGCTCGTCGATCTCCGGGCCGTGCCGCTGGTCGAGGTCCATCGACTCCAGGCGGCAGGCGAAGAAGTACTGCACCTTCACGCCGTGCGAGCCGTCGTCCGCGATGTGCTCGACGGTGTCGACGAAGGCGGGCACCACATCGGTGACCTTGGCGCCCAGCTCCTCGTCGACCTCGCGGTGCATGGCCGCGACCACGCTCGCGTCGTCGTCCTCGACCCCGCCGCCCGGCGTGAGCCAGTACGGGGCGAGGCCGGGCTTGGTGCGCTTGATCAGTACGAGCCGGTCGCCGTCGAGAACGATGGCGCGGGCCGTGCGCTTCACCACCGGCCGGGTGGTGGGGCCGTCATGCGTGTCCGGGGGCATGGTGGACATCTGCCGCAGTGCGCGCGGCGGCAAACTTGCCGCACCGCACAATTCCCGGCGCCGCCCCGGCGAATCGGAGCGCACCCCTCCGCCGTCGTGCCACCGCCGTGCCGCCGTGCGCCCGCGCGCCCTCACCCGTACGAAGACGCGCCTGAGCGCGCGGACGACCACGCGCTCACCCGTACGAAGACGCGCTTCGGCCCCCGACGCCCACGCCTTCACCCTGACGAAGACGCGCCTCGCCCCCCCGGCGCCCGCGCGCTCACCCTGACGAAGACGCCGCTTCGTCCAGTGCGCGCAGCACATCGGCCACGATGTCCTCGGGGTCCTCGACGCCCACCGAGAAGCGGACGAAGCCGGGCGGTACGGCGTCGCCGCCCCACCGTCCGCGGCGCTCCGCGGTGCTCTGGACGCTGCCGAAGCTGGTGGCCTCTGAGGTGAGGCGCAGCGCGGTCAGGAAGCGTTCGGCGTGGGCGCGGTCGGGGAGGGTGAAGGAGACGACGCCGCCGAAGCGCCGCATCTGGGTGGCGGCCACGGCGTGCGCGGGGTCGGACGGCAGGCCCGGGTGACGTACGTCCGTCACCTCGGCGCGGTTCAGCAGCTCACTCGCGAGGGTGAGCGCGTTCGCGGACTGCCGGTCCACGCGCAGGGCGAGCGTCGCCAGCGAACGGTGGGCGAGCCACGCCTCCATCGGCCCCGGAATGGCGCCGACCGTCTTGCGCCACTGCCTCACGCTCGCGTTCAGCCCGGCGTCGCGCGTGGTGACGTAGCCCATCAGCAGGTCACCGTGCCCGTTGAGCGCCTTGGTGCCGCTGGCCACGGAGAAGTCCGCGCCCAGGGCGAGCGGGCGCTGCCCGAGCGGCCCCGCGAGGGTGTTGTCGACGGCGACCAGCGCGCCCGCCGCGTGCGCGGCGTCCGACAGCCGGCGGATGTCGCACACGTCCAGGCCCGGATTCGACGGCGTCTCCAGCCACAGCAGCCGCGCGCCCTCCAGCGCCGCGAGCTGCCCGTCGCCGACGGTCGGCGCGAGCCGTACCGCTACGCCGTACGACTCCAGGCGCTCCCGCAGCGAGCGCGTCGCCTGGTAGCTGTCGGACGGCAGCACCACGGTGTCGCCCGCCCGCACCTGGGAGAACAGCACGGCGGCGACCGCGCCCATGCCGGAGGCGAAGGCGAGCGTCGCGGCGGCCGGGTCGCCGGGGCACTCCAGCTCCGAGACGGCCGCCTCCAGCCGCTCCCAGGTCGGATTCTCGTCCCGGCCGTACGTGTACGGGCCGCTGGCCTCGCCCGGCAGGTGGTAGTGCGAGACGAAGACCGGGCCGGGGAGCGAGGGTTCGTACGCGGTCGCCGGGGGCCGTCCCGCGTGCACGCTGCGGGTGCTGTCGCCAGCGGCCTCCGGCCGGGCGGCCTGATGCCGTTCGGCCGCCCGCTGTGCCGCTTCGTGTCCCGCGGCCCCCTGGTCGGTCCCCCGCCCGGTCTCCTGGTCGGTCCCCAGCTCGGTCTCCCGCCCGGCCCCTTGTGCCGCCCCCTGCTCGGTCCCCTTCTCAGGGTGGTGACTGGTCACTCGTCGTCCGGAAGGACGACGGCCAGCGCCCAGGAGACGATGCTGATGATCAGACCGCCGAGCACCGCGGTCCAGAAGCCGTGGACGTGGAAGTCGAGGCTGAGTTTGTCGGCCAGCCAGGAGGTCAGGAGCAGCATCAGGGCGTTCACCACCAGGGTGATCAGCCCGAGGGTGAGGATGAACAGTGGGAAGGACAGAACCTTCACGACCGGCTTCACGAGCCAGTTGACGACGCCGAAGACCAGGGCGACGAGGATGAGGGTGAGGACCTTGTGCCAGGTGCTGTCCCCGGTGAGCGTGATGTCCTTGAGCAGCCAGACGGCGACCGCGAGGGCACCGGCGTTCGCCAAGGTCTTGACGATGAAATTCTTCATGGTGTGATCGTCGCAGACCTGATCACGCAAGCAAGAGACCGGACAAGTACCGGACGGAGTCCGGACAAGGGGAGTACGCGATGAAGGTGTTCCGGCTGGACGACCTGGACGCGGAGCGGGCCGCCAACGAGGGGGCGTATCTCCGTTTCCTGCGCGAACGCACCATGTCGGCCGGGCTCTACGCGCTCAAGGCCGGTGAGAACGACCCCCAGCAGCCGCACGCCCAGGACGAGATCTACCTGGTGGTCAGCGGCCGGGCGGCGATCACCGTGGGGGAGGAGACGACCACCGTGGGTCGCGGCAGCGTCGTCTACGTACCGGCCGGGACCCCGCACCGCTTCCACCACATCACCGAGGACCTCAGGGTCATGGTGGTCTTCTCACCCCCGGAGCCCTAAGGGTGCGTTCAGGGTCGTATCCGGCCTCCTGGCCCTCCGCCGCAGGCATCGGTGGCCCTACAGTCGAAGTATCGGCGGAACACCGCCAGGACCCGAGAAGGAGAAGGAGACCGAGGACATCATGGAGAAGCTGCTGAAGGGCCTGCCGTGGTGGGTGAAGTGGGTGGCCATCCCGGTCATCGCGCTGATCGTCTTCGGCTCGCTGATCGCCAGCCTGGTGAGCATCGTCTTCGGACTGCTCTTCAAGGTGATCGTGTTCGTGGTCCTGGTCGGGGCGCTGGTGCTGGTCGTCAAGCGGGTCACCGGCGGCGGTGGCTCCTCCGGGTCGGGGCGGGACTGGTAGGTCCGGCGGGGCCGGTCGCGCCCTTGCCGCCGTTGTCGTCACCGTTCTTGCCGCCGCTCCTCTCGTGCCGGTCGGCGCTGACCACCAGCGCCGCCAGGGCCGTGGTCAGCGGCACCGAGGCGACCAGGCCGATGCTGCCCACCAGGGTGCGGACGATCTCCTCCGCCACCAGTTCGCTGCTGGCCACCCGCAGGACGCCGCTGCGCGCGATCGAGAAGAGCAGCAGCAGCGGCAGCGCGGCGCCCGCGTACGCCATCACCAAGGTGTTGACCACCGAGGCGATGTGGTCGCGGCCGATCCGCATACCGGCGCCGTAGAGTTTGCGCCAATTCGCGCCGGGATCGGCGTCCTTCAGCTCCCACACCGCCGAGGTCTGGGTGACGGTGACGTCGTCGAGCACGCCGAGCGAGCCGATGATGACGCCCGCGAGCAGGACGCCCTTGATCTCGATGCCGGGATAGAGGCTGTGGATCACGCCCGTCTCGTCCGAGGTGTTGCCGGTCAGCCGCGCCCAGTCGATGAAGACCGAGCCCAGGACGCCGATCAGCAGCAGTGAGCAGAGCGTGCCGAGGACGGCCACCGAGGTGCGGGCGTTGACGCCGTGGCACATGTACAGCGCGATGAGCATGATGGCGCTGCCGCCGACCACCGCCACCAGCAGCGGATTGTCGCCGCGGAGGATGGCCGGAAGGATGAAGAGGGTCAAGATCCCGAACGAGACGATCAGTGCGATCAGGGCCATCAGACCGCGCAGCCGTCCGACGACGATCACCGCGACCGCGAAGATCCCGGCGAGCAGCGCGAGCGGGAAGCCGCGGTCCACGTCGGTGACCGAATAGCGCAGCCCGGCGGGGGCGTTGGGCGCGTACGCGAGGACCACGCCCTCGCCCTTGGTGTAGCGGCGGGACTGGTCGGGGTGCACGATCTCGGTGAAGGTCGTCCCCTTGTCGGGCCCCGACTCGACCTCGATGGTGGCCTTCTGGCAGGTGTCGCTCGCGGCCGACGACGACTGGCCCGGGTTCTCCGCCTTGCAGGACACGTCGACCAGTCGCACCACCTTGCCCTGCCGGGTCTGCTGGTCGAAGCCGACGCCGCTGCGGGCGTGTTGGGGCGCGCCGCCCGGCCACAGCACGATCAGGCCGACGACGACGGCGGCGGCGAAGGGGACCAGGATCGCGGCGATGACCTTGCGCAGGTGCTGGGAGACCGGCGGCACGGGGCCGTGGCCGTGGCCATGACTGTGGCTGTGTCCGTGACTGTGCCCGTGGCTCGCGCCGGGGCCGGGGCCGGGGCTGTGGCCGGGGCCGTGGCCGTGGCCGGGTCCGGGGCCGGGGCCGGGACTTGGGCTCTGCGGGGGCTCTTCCACGGGCTGATCATCGCAAGATCCCTGGTGCCTGTCCTCGCCGAACCGCTACCGTGGGGGCACCTTTGCAAACGCGGGAGCTCGGAGCACCGGGCTGAGAGGGCGCTGAACCTGTTGCCGGCACGGCATGACCGCCGGGACGAACGCTGCGCCGACCGCTGAACCTGTTACCGGGTAATGCCGGCGTAGGGAGTGGGTCTCATGACCATGCAGGACGCGCACACGCCTGAATCCGACGGGGACGAATCCGCCCGTACGGAGTCGGTCGGCTCGAACCGTACGGAGTCGGTCGCCTCGAACCGTACGGAAGCGGACGGCTCGAACCGTACCGAAGTGGACGGTCCCGTACGGGACATCGGCTGGCACAAGTCGTACGTCGTCGGATCGCGGCCGGACCTGCGGGTGCCGGTCCGGCAGGTGCACCTCACCAATGGGGACGCCGTGACGCTGTACGACACGTCGGGCCCGTACACCGATCCGTCCGTGGAGACGGACGTCCGGCGCGGGCTCGCCCCGCTCCGGGAGCACTGGATCATCGCGCGCGGCGACACCGAGGAGTACCCGGGACGGCCGGTCCGCCCCGAGGACGACGGCCTCAAGCACACCTCGCCGCGCGGCGGGCTCCGCAATCTCGACGCGGTCTTCCCCGGCCGCCCCCGGCTCCCCCGCCGGAGCCGTACCGGGACGCCGGTCACCCAACTCGCTTACGCCAGGCGGGGCGAGATCACGCCGGAGATGGAGTACGTCGCGCTGCGCGAGAACGTCCCGTCCGAGATCGTCCGGGACGAGATCGCCGCGGGGAGGGCCGTACTGCCCGCCAATATCAACCACCCGGAGATCGAGCCGATGGTCATCGGCAAGCGGTTCCTGGTGAAGGTCAACGCCAACATCGGCAATTCGGCGGTCACTTCCTCCATCGAGGAGGAGGTCGACAAGATGACCTGGGCCACCCGCTGGGGCGCCGACACGGTCATGGACCTGTCCACCGGCCGCAACATCCACACCACCCGCGAGTGGGTGCTGCGCAACTCCCCCGTCCCCATCGGCACCGTCCCGCTCTACCAGGCGCTGGAGAAGGTCGACGGCCGCGCGGAGGAGCTGAGTTGGGACGTCTACCGCGACACCGTCATCGAACAGGCCGAGCAAGGCGTCGACTACATGACGGTGCACGCGGGCGTGCTGCTCCGCTACGTCCCGCTGACCGCCCGCCGCAAGACCGGCATCGTCTCGCGCGGCGGCTCGATCATGGCCGCGTGGTGCCTGGCGCACCACCAGGAGAGCTTCCTCTACACGCACTTCGAGGAGCTGTGCGAGATCCTGGCCGCGTACGACGTCACGTACTCGCTCGGCGACGGCCTGCGCCCCGGCTCCATCGCGGACGCCAACGACGAGGCGCAGTTCGCCGAACTGCGCACCCTCGGCGAGCTGAACACCATCGCCAAGCGGCACCAGGTGCAGACGATGATCGAGGGCCCCGGGCACGTGCCCATGCACAAGATCAAGGAGAACATCGACCTCCAGCAGGAGATCTGCGAAGAGGCCCCGTTCTACACGCTCGGCCCGCTCACCACCGACATCGCCCCCGCCTACGACCACATCACCTCCGGCATCGGCGCCGCGATGATCGCCTGGTGGGGCACCGCGATGCTCTGCTACGTCACCCCCAAGGAACACCTCGGGCTGCCCGACCGCGACGACGTCAAGACCGGTGTGATCACCTACAAGATCGCCGCCCACGCCGCCGACCTCGCCAAGGGGCACGAGGGCGCCCAGGCGTGGGACGACGCCCTGTCCGACGCGCGCTTCGAATTCCGCTGGGAAGACCAGTTCAACCTCGCCCTCGACCCCGCCACCGCCCGCGCCTTCCACGACGAGACGCTCCCCGCCGAGCCCGCCAAGACCGCCCACTTCTGCTCCATGTGCGGCCCGAAATTCTGCTCGATGAAGATCTCCCACGACATTCGCCGCGACCACGGCGGCCCCGTCGCCCCCGTCCCCGCCTCCGAGGCCGAGCTGGGCATGGCCCAGAAGTCCCGCGAGTTCGCCGCCGCCGGCAACCGCGTGTACCTGCCGCTGGCGGACTGACACCCGGGCCCCGGCACCCCGGTGCCGGGGCCCTCACCCCAGATACGGCCGCTCCCGGCCCTCCAAGTAGTGGGCGATCCGGAGGCGTTGGGTGTGATGCATCGGCAGCTCGTCCACCTCCCGGGCAGCGACGAAGCGCACTTCCGTGGACTCGTCCGAGACGGCCAGCTCCCCGCCGGTGACCCGGGCGGTGAAGCAGACGTTGAACTGTCGGCGTACCTCCCCGTCCGTGTACGCGATCACGTGGCGCGGATCGGTGTACGTGCCGACGAGCCCGGTGATCTCCACGTCCAGGCCCGTCTCCTCCTTGACCTCGCGCACCGCCGTGCCGGGCAGGGAATCGGTCATCTCCATGCCGCCCCCGGGCAGCGCCCACAAGCCGTTGTCGCGGCGCCGCTGGAGCAGGATGCGACCCTGCTCGTCGGTGACGACGGCAGACGCGGCGACGACGAGACTGTTCGGTGCGGGGGCGTCCGGATCGTCGTAGAACTCGGTGCGTGCCATGGCGTCAGTGTTCCCGAGGCGCGGGCTGCGCCGTGGCCCATACGGCGTCGAAGCTGTCGGCGTAGGTGTCGAACAGGCTGCCGTCGCCGTGCCGCCGCAGGTGCCAGACGGCCCTGCGCGCCACGGTTCGGCTGGTGCGGGACCGTCCCGAGGCGGGACACCTGGCCGGGAGGGGGCGGGGCAGCGGAGGGGGTCTCGTACGGTTGTGCGCGTGATGCTGATCGCAGGCGAACCGCGCAGACTCGGAGTTCCCTCGTCCGAGGCGCGGCTCAGGTTCGAAGAGGGTCCCAGGCGGGCGGGGGCGGGGGCCGGTCTCAGACTTCTGGCGCTCGACGGTGAGCCGGCGTTCGAGCGCAGCTTCTGGTGCGGTACGTGCGGGCTGCTCTTCCGGCGGCTTGAGGGTGCCCAGGGGACGCTGTCGCCGGAGGGCGTACGGGACCGTCTCGCCGGCCACCTCACGGATGTGGACGACGGCGTCCTCCAGGCGTTCGGCTCCTTGCTGCCGGAAGGCGACTACCGCCCCTTGCTGCTTCGCATCGAGCCGAGGCTGGTCTTTCCCGGCAAGGAAGGTGACTACTTCAGCGGCGAGAAGGTCGCCACATGGGGCATCGACGGGTTCTGGGGCCTCCCGGACCACCCGTGCACGCCGTATTTCCGTACGTTCGAGACACCAGTCGACAACGAGGCGCATCTCTACGAGTTCGTCGTGCCGATGGTGCCGCCGTCCTGGAACGAACGCGAGCGGGTGGCGGACTACGCCGAGCGGTTGGGAGGCGGAGCGGTACCGACGGCGGTGGCGGTTTCGACTCTGGACCGCTGCATGCCCGCGATGAACACCGGGGCGACCGACTACTACGAGCACTGGGGGCTTACGCATTTCCTGCTCGACGGCCACCACAAAATGGAGGCCGCGGCATCGACCGGGCGGCCTCTGCAACTGCTGTCCCTCTTGGCCATCGGCGAGGGCTTGAGCGAGGACGACGACCATCGCAGGCTGCTCGGATTGCGCACTCAGCAGCGCCAAGAACGCGGTGCTCGCTGATCGCCGGCACCTGCGGCCGGTGAAGACCTGGTGGACGGGCTGTTGGGGGAAAAGGGGGGTGGGGGAGAATCGGGCGGGTCGGGTGGTGGGTGGGGAAGAGGGCAGGGGATGGGGCAGGCGAGGGGTGAGGGGCGGGATATCGAGTCCGCCGTCGTGATCTATACGGCGGTGGCGAACGGCGGTGGGGCTCCGTACGCGGGGCTGGCGGGGCTGGTGGGGCTGGACGAGGGGCGGCTGGAGTCGGGGCTGCGGACCTTGAAGGGCATGGGGCTGGTCCGGCTGGTGGAGGGGCGGGTCGAGACCGTCGACCCGGACGCCGCGCTGGCGGTGGCGATGGACACGTATCTGGGCACGGCCGCAGCGCAGTTGCGGAACGCGGCGGAGCTCAGCGAGACGACGCAGGCGCTGCTGACGGTGTTCCGGCCGGCGGCGGCGCGGCTCCAGGAGCAGGTGGTCGTCCAGAACTTCGAGGACCTGGAGACCCGGCTGAGCGCGCTGGCCGACATCGACGCCACCGCGCGGGAGTCCGTGGACTCGCTGCACCCGGGCCCGATGCCGCAGGACATGGCGGTGCTGGAGCACTCCCTGGCCGGGGACGCGGCGATGGTACGGCGCGGGGTGCGGGTCCGCGCCCTGTACCCGCGCTCGCTGCTCCAGATCCCGAAGTACAGCAAGTATCTGAACGACCTGACCGACGTGGGCGTCGGCGTCCGGCTGATCGACCACGGCCCGCACGACCTGCTCGTGGTGGACCGGCACACCGTCGTCCTGCCGGGCGTCCCGCACGTACGGTCGTCGATGACGCTGGTGCGCGGCGCGGTGCTGGCCCGCTCGTACGTCTCGGTCTACGAGGACTACTGGCTGCGGGCGAAGCCGATGCCGCACATGGCGCGCGGCGGCCAAGCCACCCCCGCCCCCGACAGCGACGACGACCCCGCCGCCGCCACGGACTTCACCGACCAGGAGCGGACCATCATCCGGCTGATGGCCAACGGCTACAGTGACGACCGCATCGCCAGGACGCTGGGCGTCGCCCGGCGCACCGTGCAGCGCGTGATGACCAAGCTGATGGAACGGCTCCAGGTCTCCAGCCGCTTCGAGGTCGGCCTGAAGCTGGCCCGGCTGCTCGACCCGGACGACCTCTGACCCGGCCGCACCGTACGGCCGTGCGCCGCCACCGTCCATCCACCGCATCCGGGACGCCCACCGCACCCGGGACACCCACCGCACCCGCGTGACCACCGCATCCGCGCGACCACCCTGCGCGACCACCCCACCGTACTGGTGAACCACCCCACCACCCCACCACCGAAGTGTGTCGCACTTGGGACAGTGCCCGATGTGGACAAGGCGATTCCGGCGGCTCGCGAGCATCCCCGCTTAGCATGAGCGGGGGCGCGAAATCGCAGGCCGCGGACGCCGGGTGACCCCTCACCCCCAAGGACGCGGCAGCCGAGAAGATCCGGGGGACAAGCCATGGACCGTCGTTCCGACGAGGACCCACCGCTGATCCAGGAGTTCCTGCGCGAGGCCCGCAGAAATTTCGTGGGCGAACCCGAGCCCATCACGGGCCACAACGGTTACCGCCCGCCGGGCCTGAGCCAGCACGCGGTCGCCCAGCGCCTGGGCATATCACCGCGCCTCTACCAGGACTGGGAGGGCTGCGGACGCCCCATCCCCGCCCACCGCCTCGACAGCCTCGCCAACGCGCTGCGGCTGGACTCGCGCAAGCGCGACGAGCTGTGGTTCATCGTCACCGGCGGCTACCCGCCGCGCGGCCCGGCGGAACCCGACCCCGAGGCCGTCACCGGCTGGACGTCGTACCTCCACGCGCTCCAGGTCCCCGCCCTCACCGTGGACGGCGCCTGGCGGATTCTGGAGACCAACCAGGCGTGGCGCCAGCTCTTCGAGCCCGCGGGCCAGCCGCCGCCCGCGAATCTGCTGCGCTTCGTGCTCTTCGCGCCGTACGCGCGGCAGTTGTGCGCCGAGTGGCGGACCGGCTGGGCGACGGCGTTCCTGCGCCAGCTCCGGCTCCAGGCGCAGACCGCGCACCACCAGCCGCAGACCGGGCCCGACCAGGAACTGCTCCGCGTCATCGCCGAACTGCGCGAGGACCCCGAACTGGCCCGGCTGTGGCAGGCGGAGAGCGAGTCCACCCGGGTCGCGCTGCACCACGACGGCCAGGTACGGCTGCTGCGGCCACCGGCCGGCGGTTACGTCCAGCGGGTGCGCATGCTCGTGTCGTCCCCGGCGCACGATCCCCGGCGCCGAGTGCTGATGTTCATGCCCGCCGTGACGGCGCCCGGCCTGGCGGGGCCCGCCGGGACAGCACCCGGTACGACGGCGTCCGCGACGACGGCGCCCGGCACGGCGGGCCCCGCCGTCCCGACGCTGCGCAGGACCGGCCCCTACTCGGGCGTGTTGTCGGGGCCGCCGAAGTCCGGGCTGGTGAAGTCGGGACTGCTGTAGCGCGGACCGGAGAAGCGCGGCGCGGCGGGCGGCAGCGGCGCGGCCGGGTCGGGCGCCGGACTGCTGAAGTCCGGGCGGGAGTAGCCCAGTCGCGGCATCCGGCTGAGGTCCTGCCCGGTGGCGGGGCCGGGCACCGGGCTCACCGCCGGGCCGTGCGGCGGCTCGTGGGCGCTGGTCGGGGCGAGCGCCGCGCCGGCTGCCGCGTCCTCCAGGAAGGGCAGCATCCCGCGCTCCAGCAGCGCCCGGTACCAGGCGTCGCGCGCGTCGGCGACCTCGGGCGGCAGCGCGTCGGGCGAGTCGTGTATGGCGGAGGAGCCGTCGCGCAGCGCCGTGAGCAGCAGTCCGACCGCGCCGAGCAGTATCGACGCGGCGGTGACGGCGGCGAACAGCCAGCCCGCGGTGCGCAGCGGCGACGCGATGGCGGGCTCGGGGGCCATCGCGCGCAGCGCGTAACCGATCAGCAGGAAGATCACGGCGGCGGCGCCCGCGAGCAGCGGCGTCAGGACGGCGAGGACGGCGATCAGGCCCGCGCCGGAGCCCGCGCCCTCCGCGACGCCCATCGCCGCGTAGCCGAAGGACCGGTTGTCGCGGGCGCGCGCCGACTCGCGGGCGGCCTCCCGCGACGCCTCCCGGACGCCGCGGTACGTCTCGTACTCGGCGGTCGCCGCGTCGGCGATGAGTTCGGCCGCGCCGAGCGCCAGGGTGCGCAACTGCTCGCTGTTCAGGGCGGAGTGACCGTTGGAGTGGTTCGTCCGCCGCGAGGCGGGGCGGCTCTCCTCCACGTCCCCGCCGTCCGGCCCGAGGGCCCGCTCACGGTCGGGTCCGTGATCCCGCAGGACCGTGCGCAGCGCCTCGTCCAGCGCGCGTTCAAAGTCCGGGCGGTCTTCGGTGAGCAGGTGTGGAGCGCTGGTCATGTGCATCCCCCGATGCTCCGACTCCCCGAGCGCGGCCGGTGTTCCCCGAGGGGAACCGGCCCGGTCGGCCGAGTACGCGGAGAGCGGCGTGCCTACGGATACAGCGATGGTAGAGCGGGGAGGCGAGACCGTGACAGGGTGCAACCAGGAAATCTGACGGCGCGAAATGTGCCGGACACCGACACGCCACCCCAAAGACGCCGCGCGAGACGCCCGGCCCGCCGCGCGGAGCGCGACGGACCCGCTAACCCACCAGCGGCAGTTGGGCGACCAGCAGCCGTCCGTCCATCGTGACGCCGCCGTCCATCGCCACCGCCAGATTCTCCGCGTAGACCATCGGTCCGTTGACGGTGTGCACCCGCTCCTCGCCGTCGGCCGGATATTCGCCGCCGACCTCGCCGAGCAGGTACGGGATCGGGCTGTGCCCGTGCACGACGCGGTTGCCCCCGTAGGTGCCGAGCAGTTCGCGGGCGGCCCGCGGGCCGCCGTCGCCGCGGAAGGCGAACCGCTTGGTGAGCTTGCGGAACAGGTCCCAGCACTCGTCGGCGTCGCCGCGCTGGAGCACGCCGGTGACCGTGTCGTTCATCTCCTCGACGCTGCTGCCGTAGTCCAGATACGCGGTGGTGTCGGAGTGCACCAGCAGGTGGCCGTCGGTGACGTGGGCCGCGTCCAGCCGGGACATCCAGGTCAGATGGCGGTCCTCGAGACGGTCCATGTCGGTCGGCTGGCCGCCGTTGAGCCGCCAGGCGGCGAGGAAGGAGGCGGTGCCGCCCGTGGAGTTGACGGGGGTGTCGCCGAACCGGTGCGCGCCGAGCAGCAGCAGTTCGTGATTGCCCATCAGGGCACGGCAGTAGCCGCCCGCCGCCGCGGCCTCCGCCGAGAGCTGCATGACCAGTTCGATGACGCCGATGCCGTCGGGGCCGCGGTCGGTGAAGTCGCCGAGGAACCACAGCCGGGCGCTGCCCGCCGCCCAGTGGCCCTCCTCGTCGACCAGGCCGCACTCGCCGAGCGCCGCCAGCAACTCGTCCAGATAGCCGTGCACATCGCCGACCACGTACAGCGGTCCCGGCCGGTCGCCCGACGCGCCGTCCGCGGTGATCACCGGCAGGTCGTGGGCGGTCGGCGTGTACTCCGCGGGGACCAGGGGCGCGTCGGGTCGCGTCGGCTCGTACGCGGCGGGCCGCTGTGCGGGCGGCGCGCTGTCGTACGCGGGCGGCACCGGTGGTACGGCGGCGCGGGCCGGTTCGTACGCCGGTGCCACACCCGCCCCGCCGGTGGTCGCCGACGGCACGGGCGGTACGGGCGCGGCCGCCGGGACCGCCGATGCCGTGCCGGTCGGAGCCGGAGCCGGAGCCGAATCGATCAGCATGGGAGCCGGTTCCGTCGGAGCCGGAGCCGCGGCCCCGCCGTACCCGCCGGACGTCTCCCCGTAGCCGCCGCGCGGCTCGAATCCGACCGTCGGCTCAAACGCCGGAGCCGTGCCGAAACCGGCCGTCGGCTCGTGCCCGGACACGTACGCGGACGCCTCGGGACGCCAGCCTTCCGAAGTCCCGGGCTCGGGTCCCTGACCTGCCCCCTGAGTCATCGACCCCTCCACGATCGCGCCGCCATCCGCCCATCATAGGAATGACGCTGTCGCGTTGTGACATACCCAGGCACCTGGTTTTCGCAGGGCGCAGACAAACCATCCCTTAGCTCCCTCGTACGCCCGCACGATTCGTCTTCCGGCCGTCGGCGGGGGCTCGGTCACCCGTTCGGCCGATCACTCGCGGGGGTGCCCGGCGGAGCCCTCCGGCCGGACGGCCGCTCTTCCTCAGCCGCCCGCGGGCCCCCGCGGATGACTGACCGTCGTGCGGTGCGCGCGCCGCTGCGAAGAGGTGCGGACGATCAACTCGGTCGGCATCACCTGCTGTACGGGATGCGCGCCGCCGACGCCCTCGATGGCGTCGATGAGCAACTGCACGACCGCCGTACCGATCCGGCGCGGTTTCAGCGACAGCGTGGTGATCGGCGGTTCGGTGCTGGCGTAGACGGTGCTCTCGCTACAGCAGACCAGCAGCAGGTCGTCGGGCACGCGCAGGCCGTAACGGCGGGCGGCGGCCAGCAGATCGGTGCCGTTGGGGTCGAAGAGCCCGTAGACGGCGTCCGGGCGGTCGGGTCGCGCCAGTAAGCGGTCGGCGGCGACCGCGCCCGCCCGCGGGTCGTGCGCGGGATACGACTCGTAGACCGGCTCCTGGCCGACCCGCTCGCACCACTCCAGATACGCGGTGGTGGACAGCCGGGTGTACGTGTCGGTGGTGGTGCCGGTGAGCAGGCCGATCCGGCGGGCGCCCGCGGCGGCGAGGTGGTCGAGGATGCCGAGGACGGCGGCCTCGTGGTCGTTGTCGACCCAGGCGTGCACGGGCACGCTGCCCGCCGGGCGGCCGTCGCTGACCACCGGGACGCCCTGCCGGACCAGTTCGGCGACCAGCGGGTCGTGGTCGGAGGGGTCGATGACGACGGTGCCGTCCAGCGCCACGTTCCCCCACACGTCGTGCCGGGAGGAGGCGGGCAGGATGACCAGGGCGTAGCCGCGGGCCAGGGCGGCGGAGGTGGCGGCCCTGGCCATCTCCGCGAAGTACGCGAATTCGGTGAAGGTGAACGGTTCTTCGCCGTAGGTCGTCACGGTCAGGCCGATCAGGCCCGATCTGCCGGTGCGCAGTGTGCGGGCGGCGGCGGACGGGCGGTAGCCCAGCCGGTCGGCGACCTCGCGCACATGGCGGCGGGTGGCGTCGGGCAGTCGGCCCTTGCCGTTGAGTGCGTCGGAGACAGTCGTGATCGAGACTCCGGCGGCGGCGGCGACGTCCCTGATGCCCGCCCGCTCAAGCCGGCGTCCGATGGGCCGGCTCGCCTGGTGGTTCCCTGCTGCTGTCATGGCCTGCCGATATTAGGACGGCGCTGGTCCGGTCGGCGCCTGCCGTTTCTACCCCCCAGAAGATAGGTTTCTGCAAGATCGAACCCCGTATGCAAGGTGGAATATGCAGGCGGCAGGGCGTGCCTTGTGGGTGATACCGGCGCGGGTGCGGCCGATGCCCGTCCATTGGTCCACCGACAGGAGTGACGTCAACTCACTCCTACGAGGGACGCGGGGTGCCTTTTTTTGGCCGCCTTCTCTCCCCCGGACTCCGTCCGGGGGTGCCCCCATGGGCGGCTCAGACCCGGTATCGACAGTCGATCGCGGGTACCGCACCTCCACAGGGGGCGCGGGCGCTCGTAGGGTGTGGCCATGACCCCCAAGCTGCGCGCGGAACTGGACGGCATCCCCACGTACAAGCCCGGGCGACCCCCGGCCGTGGACGAGAGCGGTGCCCAGGCCGGGCCCGCCTTCAAGCTGTCCTCCAACGAGAACCCGTACCCTCCGCTGCCCGGTGTGCTGGAGGCGGCCACCGCCGCCGCGGCCACGTTCAACCGCTATCCCGACCTGGCCTGCTCGGCGCTGACCGCCGAGCTGGCGGGACGTTTCGGCGTGCCCGAGGCACACGTGGCGACCGGCACCGGCTCGGTCGGCGTGGCCCAGCAGTTGCTCCAGTCGACCTCGGGCCCCGGCGACGAGGTGATCTACGCCTGGCGGTCCTTCGAGGCGTATCCGATCATCACCCGGATCAGCGGCGCGCTGCCGGTGCAGGTGCCGCTGGACGCGGACGAGGTGCACGACCTGGACGCGATGGCGGCGGCGGTCACCGACCGCACGCGGCTGATCTTCGTCTGCAATCCCAACAATCCGACCGGCACGGTGGTGCGCCGGGCCGAGCTGGAACGATTCCTCGACCGGGTGCCGTCCGACATCCTGGTGGTGCTGGACGAGGCGTACCGCGAATTCATCACCGACCCCGATGTTCCCGATGGAATCGATCTGTACCGGGACCGTCCGAATGTGGCGGTGCTGCGGACCTTCTCCAAGGCGTACGGCCTGGCGGGCCTGCGGATCGGCTTCGCGGTGGCGCACGAGCCGGTGGCGGCTGCGCTGCGCAAGACGGCGGTGCCCTTCGGCGTGAGCCAGCTCGCGCAGGACGCGGCGGTCGCCAGCCTGCGCGCGGAGCCGGCGCTGCTGGAGCGGGTCGCGGGCCTGGTCACCGAGCGGACCCGGGTGGTCGAGGCGCTGACCGCGCAGGGCTGGACGGTGCCCGAGACGCAGGCCAACTTCGTCTGGCTGCGGCTGGGGGAGCGCACCACGGACTTCGCGGCGGCGGCCGAGCGGGCCGGCACCACCGTCCGCCCCTTCGCGGGCGAGGGCGTACGGATCACCATCGGCGAGACCGAGGCCAACGATCTGCTGCTGCGGACCGCCGAAAGCTTCCGCAAGGAGCTGTGACGCGGCGGCGCGCCCGTCGGCACGATCCCCCGAAACCCACTCCCACCTGCGCTTTCGCCCCTTGCGACCCCCCGGTTGCAGGGGGCGAACTGCTGTGCGTAATACTGAGCTTGTGAATGTATTCACGTTCACAAGCTGATCGGGTTGTAGGAGAAAAGGAGACGGATCGTGCAACTCGCAATGGGTCCACTGGACGTCGCCCGATGGCAGTTCGGCATCACGACCGTCTACCACTTCCTCTTCGTGCCGCTGACGATCTCGCTGTCCGCGCTCACGGCCGGACTCCAGACCGCGTGGGTGCGCAGCGGCAACGAGAAGTACCTGAGGGCCACCAAGTTCTGGGGCAAGCTCTTCCTGATCAACATCGCCATGGGCGTGGTGACGGGCATCGTCCAGGAGTTCCAGTTCGGCATGAACTGGTCGGACTACTCGCGCTTCGTCGGCGACATCTTCGGCGCCCCGCTCGCCTTCGAGGCACTGATCGCCTTCTTCTTCGAGTCCACCTTCATCGGCCTGTGGATCTTCGGCTGGGACAAGCTGCCGAAGAAGATCCACCTCGCCTGCATCTGGATGGTCTCGATCGGGACGATCCTGTCCGCGTACTTCATCCTGGCCGCCAACTCCTGGATGCAGCACCCGGTCGGCTACCGCTACAACCCGACGACCAAGCGCGCGGAACTCACCGACTTCTGGGCGGTGCTCACCCAGGACACCGCGCTGGCGCAGTTCTTCCACACCATGTCCGCCGCCTTCCTCACCGGCGCCGCGTTCATGATCGGGATCGCCGCCTACCACCTGGCCCGTAAGCAGCACATCTCCGTGATGCGCTCCTCGCTGCGCCTCGCCCTGGTCGTCGCCGTCGTCGCGGGCGCGCTCACCGCGATCAGCGGCGACACCCTCGGCAAGGTCATGTTCAAGCAGCAGCCGATGAAGATGGCCGCCGCCGAGGCGCTGTGGGACGGCCAGAAGGGCGCGCCCTTCTCGATCTTCGCGGTCGGCGACGTCAACAAGGGCCACAACAAGGTGGCCATAGACATTCCGAACCTGCTGTCCTTCCTGGCCACCGACAACTTCAACGCCTACGTGGGCGGCATCAACGACGTCAACAAGGAAGAGCAGGCGAAGTACGGCCCCGGCGACTACCGGCCGAACATCCCCGTCGCCTACTGGGGCTTCCGCTGGATGATCGGCTTCGGCGTCGTCTCGATCGGCGTCGGCGCGGCCGGCCTGTGGCTCACCCGCCGCAAGTTCTGGCTCGCGCCCGCGCACCGCACGGGCGACGACGAGGTCCCGCACCTGATGCTCACCAGGAACGGGCAGATCGGCCCCCGGCTCACGCGCTGGTACTGGTGGATCGCCCTGTGGACCATGGCCTTCCCGCTGATCGCCAACTCCTGGGGCTGGATCTTCACCGAGACCGGCCGCCAGCCCTGGGTGGTCTACGGCGTGCTGCGCACCCGCGACGCGGTCTCCCCCACGGTCTCCACCGGCGAGGTCTTCACCTCCCTGATCGTCTTCACCCTCCTCTACGCGGCTCTCGCCGTCGTCGAGGTGCGGCTGCTTCTGAAGTACGCCAAGGCGGGGCCGCCGGAGCTCACCGACGACGACCGCCGCTCCCCCACCCGGATCGGCGGCGACGACGACGGCGCGGACGCCGACCGCCCGATGGCCTTCTCGTACTGAGCGTCCGTACCGACTGTTCCGTACCGACTGTTCCGTACCGACTGTTCCGTACTGACTGAGAGGAGTGCGACATGCATCTGCACGACGTCTGGTTCGTCCTCATCGCGGTCCTGTGGACCGGCTACTTCTTCCTTGAGGGCTTCGACTTCGGGATCGGCGTCCTGACCAAGCTGCTGGCCCGCGACCGTACCGAGAAGCGGGTCCTGATCAACACCATCGGCCCGGTCTGGGACGGCAACGAGGTGTGGCTGCTCACGGCGGGCGGCGCGACCTTCGCGGCCTTCCCCGACTGGTACGCCACCCTCTTCTCCGGCTTCTACCTGCCGCTGCTGATCATCCTGGTCTGCCTGATCGTGCGCGGCGTCGCCTTCGAGTACCGCGCCAAGCGCGACGACGAGCGCTGGCAGCGCAACTGGGAGAACGCGATCTTCTGGACCTCCCTGGTCCCGGCGCTGCTCTGGGGCGTCGCCTTCGCGAACATCGTGCGGGGCGTGAAGATCGACGCGAACAAGGAGTACGTCGGC
Organism: Streptomyces sp. NPDC088197; assembly: GCF_044741185.1. Classification (NCBI taxonomy): domain Bacteria; kingdom Bacillati; phylum Actinomycetota; class Actinomycetes; order Kitasatosporales; family Streptomycetaceae; genus Streptomyces; species Streptomyces sp. NPDC088197. The sequence goes on along the minus strand of NZ_JBIUSD010000001.1, from coordinate 529,287 downwards.
AACTTCTGGGACCTGCTCAACGGGTACTCGATCCTCGGCGGACTCGTCACCCTGAGCCTGTTCACCTTCCACGGCGCCGTCTTCGCCTCGCTCAAGACCCTCGGCGACATCCGCGACCGGGCCCGCGCGCTGGCCACCCGCGTCGGCGTGCTCACCGCGCTCCTCGCGCTGGCCTTCCTGATCTGGACCCAGGCCGCGCACGGCGACGGCCGCAGCCTGCCCGCGCTGATCGTCGCCGTCGTCGCTCTGGTCGGGGCCCTCGGCGCCAATCTCGCGGGACGCGAGGGCTGGTCGTTCGCGCTGTCCGGCGTCACGGTCGCGGCGACCATCGCCATGTTCTTCCTGACGCTCTTCCCCGACGTCATGCCGTCCTCGCTGAACGACGCCTGGAGCCTGACCGTCACCAACGCCTCCTCCACGCCGTACACGCTGCGGATCATGACGTGGTGCGCGGGCATCGCCACGCCCCTCGTCCTGCTCTACCAGGGCTGGACGTACTGGGTCTTCCGCAAGCGCATCGGCACCCAGCACATCGCGGGCGCGGCGACCGGTCACTGACGCGACCGATCACTGAGGGCCGATCACTGACAGCCGATCGCTGACAGCCGGTCACTGACCGAAGGGAGATGTTCCACGTGAAACCTGTCGATCCGCGACTGCTGCGGTACGCGCGTACGACCCGGGTCTTCCTCGCCGGGGCGGTGCTGCTCGGGCTGGCCGGGGCGGGGCTGATCATCGCCCAGGCGGTGCTGATCGCCGATGTGGTGGTCGGCGGGTTCCGGGACGGGGAGGGTGTCGGGGAGCTGCGCGGGACGCTCGCGTGGCTGGTGGCGGTCGCCGTCGGGCGGGCGCTGGTCGGCTGGCTCACCGAGCTGTGCGCGCACCGGGCGGGGGCGGCGGTGAAGTCGCAGCTGCGCGGGCAGCTGCTGGAGCGGGCCACCGCGCTGGGCCCCGGCTGGCTGACCGGGCGGCGCAGCGGTGAGCTGACCACGCTCGCCACCCGCGGGATCGACGCGCTGGACGACTACTTCTCGCGGTATCTGCCGCAGCTCGGTCTCGCGGTGGTCGTGCCCGCGGTCGTGCTGGCCCGGATCGTCACCGCCGACTGGATCTCGGCCGCCACCATCGCGGTGACGCTGCCGCTGATCCCGCTGTTCATGGTGCTGGTCGGCTGGGCGACCCGCGAGCGGATGGACCGGCAGTGGAAGCTGCTGGCCCGGCTGTCCGGGCACTTCCTCGACGTCGTCGCGGGGCTGCCCACGCTCAAGGTCTTCGGCCGGGCCAAGGCGCAGGCCGACAACATCCGCGCCATCACCGGCGAGTACCGGCGGGCCACGCTCAAGACGCTGCGGATCGCGTTCCTGTCCTCCTTCGTCCTCGAACTGCTCGCCACCATCTCCGTCGCGCTGGTCGCGGTCGGGATCGGCATGCGGCTCGTCCACGGCGAGCTGTCCCTGCGGACGGGCCTGCTGGTGCTGATCCTCGCGCCCGAGGCGTATCTGCCGCTGCGGCAGGTGGGCGCGCAGTACCACGCGGCGGCCGAGGGGCTGGCGGCGGCGGAGCAGGTCTTCGAGGTGCTGGAGACCTCGCCGCGGACCGGGGCGGGTGCGGTACGGGAGCTGGCCGCCGCGCCGGATCCGCGGGATGCTGCGATCACGGTCGAGGGGCTGGTCGTACGGGAGGGCGGGTCGCTGGCCGCGACGACGTTCACCCTCGCGCCGGGTGAGACGGTGGCCGTCACCGGGCCCAGCGGGGCCGGGAAGACGACCCTGCTCAACGCGCTGCTCGGCTTCGTTCCCGCCGCCGAGGGGCGGATTCTGGTCGGCGACACCGACCTCGCCGCGATCGACCCGGCCGACTGGCACCGCTGGATCGCCTGGGTCCCCCAGCACCCGCACCTGTTCGCCGGGACCGTCGCCGACAACGTACGGCTCGCCCGGCCCGACGCCGACGACGCCGCCGTACGTACCGCGCTCGCCGACGCCGACGCGCTCTCCTTCGTCTCCCCCGCCACCGTCCTCACCGAGGACGGCACGAACCTCTCCGCGGGTCAGCGCCAGCGCATCGCCCTGGCCCGCGCCTTCCTCGCCGACCGCCCCCTGCTTCTCCTCGACGAGCCCACCGCCAACCTCGACGGCGCCACCGAGGCCGAGATCGTCACGACCCTCCACCGCCTCACCGCCACCCGCACCGTCCTCCTCATCGCCCACCGCCCCGCGCTCCTCCCCCTCGCCACGAAAGTCCTCTCCCTCCGGCCGCCCCGCATCTCCGCCGTCGACGGCGATCCGACCGCGGCGGGGGACGGGGCGTCTGCGGTGACGGGCCGGGTGCCTGGCGGCACGGTGGTCTCCGCGGGGGACGTCACCCCGTCCGAGCCCACGCCTGTCGTGGCGGCGGCTCGCGCGGCGGCGACGGCGACGCCTGTGGTGGGGGATGGCGGGGTTCTCTGGCGGGTGGGGCTGCGGGTGCGGCGGGCGGCTGTGGGGGTGGTGGGGCGGTCCGGGCCGGAGGCGCTTCGCGTTCGTGGTGGCGGGGCGCGGGGGCGGTTCGTGGGGGCCGTCGGGCTGGGGGCGGCGGCGTTGCTGTCGGCCGTGGGGCTCATGGCGACGTCGGGGTGGCTGATCAGCCGGGCGTCGCAGCAGCCGCCGGTGCTGTATCTGATGGTGGCCGTGACGGCGACGCGGGCGTTCGGGATCGGGCGGGCCGTGTTCCGTTACGGCGAGCGGCTGGTGGCGCACGACGCGGTGTTCCGGGCGCTGGCCGGGGTGCGGGTGGCGGTGTTCCGGCGGCTGGAGCGGCTGGCGCCCGCAGGACTCGGCGGGACGCGCCGCGGTGACCTGCTCTCGCGCCTGGTCGCGGACGTGGACGCCGTCCAGGACCACTACCTGCGGTGGCTGCTGCCCGCGCTGACCGGCGGCCTCGTGTCCGTGGCGACCGCGGCCTTCACCGGCTGGCTGCTGCCCGCCGCCGGGCTGATCCTGGCCTGCGGGCTGCTCGTCGCGGGCGTGGCCGTCCCCGCGCTGTCGGCCGCCGTCGCCCGCCGTACCGAGGCGCGCCTCGCGCCCGCCAGGGGCGAACTGTCCGCCCGCGTCCTCGGCCTGTTCACCGGCACCGCCGAACTGACCGTGGCGGGCGCCCTCCCGCGCCGCCGCGCCGACGCCGCGCGCGCCGACCGTACGCTCACCCGGATCGCGGCCCGTTCGGCCGCCGCGACCGCGCTCGGCGCCGGGCTGACCGCGCTGGTCAGCGGGGTGACGGTGACGGCGTGCGCGTACGTCGGCGTCCGGGCCGTCAGCGGCCACCACCTCCAGGGCGTCGCGCTGGCCGTGCTCGTGCTGACGCCGCTGGCCGCCTTCGAGGCCGTCGCCGGGATGCCGCTCGCGGCCCAGCAGCGGCAGCGGAGCCGGCGCTCGGCGGCGCGGGTGAGCGAGGTGCTGGACGCGCCGCTGCCCGTACGCGAGCCGGAGCGGCCCGCGCCCCCGCCCGCGTCACCGTTCCCGCTGGTCGTACGGGAGGTGACGGCCCGCCACCCGGGCCAGGACGCACTGGCGCTGGACGGCGTCGGCCTCACCCTCACCGAGGGCCGCAGGATCGCGGTCGTCGGCGCCTCGGGCGCGGGCAAGACGACCCTCGCCCACGTACTGCTGCGGTTCCTGGACACCGAGTCGGGCACGTACGCGCTGGCGGGGCAGGACGCGGCGGGCCTGGACGGCGACGACGTACGCCGCCTCGTCGGCCTGTGCGCCCAGGACGCGCACGTCTTCGACAGCACCGTCCGGGAGAATCTGCGGCTCGCCCGCCCCGGCGCGGACGACGGCGAACTCCGGGAGGCGCTGGCCGCCGCCCGGCTGGACATCGACCTGGACACCCTCGTCGGCGAACACGGCGCCCGGCTGTCCGGCGGCATGCGCCAGCGCCTGGCCCTGGCCCGCGCGCTGCTCGCCCGTTTCCCCGTCCTCGTCCTGGACGAGCCCGCGGAACACCTCGACCTGGCCACCGCCGACGCCCTGACCGCCGATCTGCTGGCCGCCACGCGCGGCCGTACGACGCTGCTGATCACCCACCGGCTGGCCGGTCTCGCGGGCGGCGCGGTCGACGAGATCGTGGTGCTGGAGCGGGGACGGGTCGTGCAGCGCGGCGGCTACGAGGAACTGGCGGCGGCCGAGGGGCCGTTCCGCCGCACCTTGGAGCGGGAACGGCTCGCGGACACGGCTCTGGCGGGGGCCACGGCCGCCGCCTCGGGACCGCGTTCGCTCGTGGGCACGGGCACCGCCTGACTTTCCCGGACATACGCCACCAAATAACCTCGGCTCATGGCCTCAGACAGCGAGACGCCCGGCGGGACGCCCGCGGAAGCGCGCCAGGAGACGGCCGGGGCGGCCCCGAACGACGAGGACGCCCCGGCATACGTCCCGGCCTACGGCGCGGCACCCCCCGCGGGACCGACCTCTTCCGGAGACGCTCCGGGCGACGGGGAGACCCCCGAGCCGACCACCCTCAGCTTCCAGGGCATCGCCTCCCAGATCACCGTCCGGCTGCCGGAACTGCTGGAAGCGGTCGTCTCGGTCGGCACCGGTATCGAGCTGCACACCACGCTGCGCCGCATCGTGGAGACGGCGGCCGAGCTGGCCGGGGCGCGTTACGCCGCGCTCGGCGTCCTCGACGCGGACGGCTCGGGACTCGCGGACTTCATCACGTACGGGATCAACGAGGCCGACGCCGAGCGGATGGGCGCGCTGCCCGACGGCCACACCGGGCTGCTCGGCGAGCTGATCCGGCACCCGGTGCCGCTGCGGCTGGCCCACCTGTCGGACGACGCCCGCGCGGTGGGCCTGCCGCCCGGCCATCCGCCGATGAGCAGCTTCCTGGGCGTCCCGATCCGCGTCCACACCGAGATCTTCGGCAATCTCTACCTCACCGAGAAGCGCGGCGGCCGTCCGTTCACCGACGAGGACACCGCCATGCTGCGCATCCTCGCCATGGAGGCCGGGATCGCGATCGGCAACGCCCGGCAGTACGAGGCCACCCGGCAGCGCGAGCACTGGATCAGCGGCGCCGCCGCCGTCACCACGGCCCTGCTCACCGGGGACGGCACCAGCGACGCGCTCGACGTCGTCGCGGTGTGGGCCCGCAAGCTCGCCGAGTCCGCCGCCGCGCTGGTCATGCTGCCGAGCCTCGACGAGAACGGGGCCGGGGACGGCGGCCTCGAGGTCGTCGCGGCCTCCGCCGCCGAGCCGGCCGGCATGGTCGGCACCGTCATCCCGCCGCAGAATCCGATCGCGGCCCAACTCCTCAACGGCGAGGCCGTCTTCGTGGCGGACGCCGCCTCCGACCCGCGCACCACCACGCGGCTGGCGGAACGCTTCGGGCCGACCATGATGCTCCCGTTGCGGAGCAACGACCGTGTCATCGGCATCCTCGCGCTGCCCCGCGAGCCCGGCGGCCGTCCGTTCACCGAGGCCGAGCGCGTACTGGCCACCCAATTCGCCGCCCAGGCCGCGCTCGCCCTCGTCCTGGCCGACGTGCAGCGCGACCGCGAACGCCTCGCCGTCTACAAGGACCGCGACCGTATCGCCCGCGACCTGCACGACCTCGTCATCCAGCGGCTCTTCGCCACCGGCATGATGCTGGAGGGCGCGGGGCGCAGGGCCCGCACGCCCGAGGTGCGCGAGGGCATCGGCCACGCCGTCGACGAACTCGACGCCACCATCCAGGAGGTGCGCACCGCCGTCTACGCCCTCCAGCAGGCGCCCGACGACGCCCCCTCAGGACTGCGCGCCCGCGTCCTGCGCGAGGTCGGCACCGCCGCCGTCCCGCTCGGCTTCCAGCCGTCCGTACGTTTCATCGGACCGGTCGACGCGCTGGTGGGCGAGCCCACCGCCAAGAACCTCGTCGCGGCGCTGCGCGAAGTCCTCTCCAACGCCTTCCGGCACGCCCGCGCCTCGCGCATCGACATCACCCTCGACGCCACCGCCACCCTTCCCGGCGGCGGCGACGCGGTCCGCCTGACCGCCACCGACGACGGCGTCGGCATCCCCCCGGCCGGCCGCCGCAGCGGCCTGCGCAATCTCTCCCGCCGCGCCCAATCGCTGGGCGGATCGAGCCAGTTCGGGCCGGGCCCCGAGGGTGCGGGCACGACGGTGCGGTGGGAGGCGCCGCTGCGTACGGACTGACCGGGCGGTGCGGTGCGACTGGCCGTCCCCGTACGGGCTAGGCGGTTCCGTCGCCGTGCCGGGCGGCGATGATCCGCTCGATGACGCGGGCGACCCCGTCGTCGTTGTTGGACTCGGTGCGGTGCGTGGTCGTGGCCAGGACGCGGGGATGGGCGTTCGCGACGGCGTACGACGTACCGGCCCATCCGAGCATCGCGAGGTCGTTCGGCATGTCGCCGAAGGCGACGACCTCGGCGGCGGACACCCCGCGCTCGGCGCAACATCGCGCCAGCGTCGTGGCCTTGCTGACGCCCGCGCCGCTGATCTCCAGCAGCGCGCTGTCGCTGGACCGGGTGATCTCGCCGTGCTGCCCCGCCACGCTCAGCCCGATGGCGAGGAATTCGTCCGGGTCGATGGACGGGTGCTTGGCGAGCAGCTTCAGCAGCGGCTGGCGCGGGTCGCGCACGGCGAGCAGTTCCTCGATCGGGGCCGTGGGGCCGAAGTCCGGCTCGATGACGCGGGGGTAGTCCGGCTCGCGGTAGAAGGTGTCGGCGCGTTCGACGGCGAAGGTCGTGCCGGGCACGGCGGCGCGCAGCGCGTGCGCGACGGCGAGGGCGTCGTCCTCCGGCAGCGGGAACGCCTCGATCAACTCGCCTTTGTGCAGGTCCCAGACGGAGGCGCCGTTGGCCAGGATGGCCATGCCGTGCCCCGCGAGGTGGGCCGCGACGGTGTCCATCCAGCGTGCGGGGCGCCCGGTGACGAAGAAGACCTCGATGCCCGCGGCCTCGGCGTCGGCGAGCGCCGCGACCGTACGCGGGGACACCGTCTTGTCGTCGCGCAGCAGCGTGCCGTCCAGGTCGGTGGCGATCAGCCGCGGCGGAGGGGCGGTGTAGGAGGCGGCGGACGACACGTCCGCTGATCGATGCTGCCCGCTGGGCTCATTGGCTGAGGTCACGGGCCCATCCTTGCGCATCCTTGCCCCGCCCGCACAAAGGTGCGGATACCCGCTCAGCCGAGCCCGTTTCGGCCGCGATTCCGGCTTGATCCCATCGCTCCCGGGGGCGTCACAGGGGCGCGGGTCACGCGATCACGGCAGGGGTACGGGCTGACGGACTGGCAGCGGATACGGCTGACGGTACGACTGGCTGGTGCGGCCGCCGGCGCGGCTGCTGGTGCGGCTGCTGGTGCGACGAGGGTGAGCGCTGCGCTTGTGGGGCGCAGAAATCTGTGGGGTTGGTGCGGTGCTGGTCGTACAAGAAGCTTGTACAGAAGGGGAGTTCGTGCGGGGACTGCGTCCCGGGAAGTTCCCACGGGATCTCCGTGCGGGGACCACGTACGGGATCTAGGTACGCGGTCCGGCTCAGCGGACGAGCACCGCTTCGTCCGCGGTGCTGGTCAGGGCGTGGTCCGCGAGGGCCGGACTGGCGGGGTACGGCAGGGCCTCGCCGGTGTCCGGGGCGATGCTGCGGGCGGAGGGGGAGGAGCCGTGCGCCTCGGCCCTGATGCGCTGCTTCATCGTGGGCGGCAGCGAGCGGCTGCTGGGGCGCGGGGCCGGCAGCAGTGCGGCGCAGGACGGTGTCCTGGTGGGGGTCGGCGTGGCGCCCGTACCGTTCGCCGCGGCGACGGCCGCGGCCGGGACGGCGGCGGTGTGGTCGGCGGCGGTGTGGACGCGGGCGGTGCGGGCCGGAGTGGCGAAGCCGAGCCCGGCGACGAGCTTGAGGAGCACGCCGACGAAGGCGCTCCAGAAGGCGGTGACGTTCTTGAAGACGTTCATGACCTCTCGATTCCTTGGTGCGGAAATCTGACTTCTCCGATCATGAGGAAGACCGCACGGAATCGTGGGAGCCGCACCCCGGATTCGCGGATATACACATAAACGCCACTCATTCGGACCAAGGGGGTTCCTGTGCCGCCCCGCGCCGACGGGGCCGCGGCCGGTCCTGAGGCGCTGGATAAGGTGGCGGCGTGTCCCCTCCCGAGGAGCCGCCCCGGCGCGGCGAACAGGCCGAGGTCGCCGCGTTCCGCCAGGCCCTGGGCCTCGACGCCCTCATCGACGTGCACACCCACTTCATGCCCGAGCGCGTCATGGCCAAGGTGTGGGCGTACTTCGACGCGGCCGGTCCGCTCGTCGGCCGCGCCTGGCCGATCGCGTACCGCGAGGAGGAGCGGCGGCGTGTCGAGACCCTGCGCGGCTTCGGCGTCCGGGCCTTCACCTCGATGCTCTATCCGCACAAGCCCGGCATGGCGCGCTGGCTGAACGACTGGGCCGCCGACTTCGCCGCCCGCACCCCGGACTGCCTGCACACCGCGACGTTCTTCGCCGAGCCCGGCGCCCCCGACGACGTACGCCGCGCCCTCGCCCAGGGCGCGCGCGTCTTCAAGTGCCACCTCCAGGTCGGCGGCTACGACCCCAACGACCCGCTGCTCGACGACGTCTGGGGCCTGCTCGCCGACACCGGCGTTCCCGTCGTCACCCACTGCGGCTCCGGCCCGGTCCCCGGCCCCTTCACCGGCCCCGCCCCCGTCGCCGCCCTGCTCGCCAGGCACCCGCGGCTGCGGCTCGTCGTCGCCCACCTGGGAATGCCGGAGTACGAGGACTTCCTCGGCCTCGCCGAGCGGCACGAGCGGGTCCTGCTCGACACCACCATGGCCTTCACCGACTTCAGCGAGTCCGCCGCCCCCTTCCCGCCCGCGGCCCTGCCCCGCCTGTCCGCCCTCGCCGACCGCGTCCTGCTCGGCACGGACTTCCCCAACATCCCCTATCCCTACGCCCACGCCCTCCACGCCCTGGAATCCACCGGCCTCGGCGCCGCCTGGCTCCGCGCCGTCTGCCACGACAACGCCGCCCGCCTCTTCGCCCTCCCGGCCCTCCCCTAGCGGGCGGAGTCGGGGTCAGGGGCCGGGTCCGGGCCGGAGTCGGGGTTCGGGCTCGCGTCCGGGGCGGAGTCGGGGTCCGGGCTCGGGTCTTGGGGGGTCAGCATCTGGAGGAGGAGGGTGCGGAGCTCGGCGTCGGGGAGGGCGGGGAGGCGGGTGAAGGCGCCGGAGCCGCGGGCCAGGACGACGCCGATGAAGGCGGCGGCGATGAGTTCGGCGCGCAGGGCGGGGTCGGGGGTGCCCTCGGCGAGCAGGCGCCGGTGGAGGGGGTCCACGACACGGCGGTGCAGCTCCGCGCGGGTGGCCTGCTGACCGGCCGGGTCCTCGTGGGGGCGGACGGCGACCTGGTAGACGGGGTTGGGGCCGTGGCGCCGGGTGCGGTCGAGGATGGTCGCCAGACGGTCGGGGTCGAGGAGGTCGACGATGTCGTCCGGGCCGTCGTTGGTGCGCAGCGTGGCGATGTAGAGCTGGGCCTTGCCGCCGAAGTAGCGGGCGATCATCGCCGGATCGACCCCGGCGCGGCTGCCGATGGCCCGCGCGGTGGTGCGGTCGTACCCGTGCTCGGCGAACAGCTCGCCCGCGGCCTTCAGCAGGCGATCGCGGCTGCCCGCCGCGTCGCGCCGGTGCTGGGCCGCCCCGGCGGGCCGTTCGTCGGCCGGTGTCGTTCCACTCATTCCGCGGCCGTTCCGTCCAGTTCGTGGAGGTCGTCGTGTTCGCCGGGCCGCGCCCGCACCCGGGGGCGCGCCTGGGCCGCCACCGCGGGCCGTGCCGACGGGCCGGGCCGTGCCGACGAACCGCGTCGGCGCCACGGCACGGCCACCGCCACCACGGCGGCGGCGAGCCAGACGCCGCAGCTCAGCAGCCCCACCGCACTGTACCCACCGGACGTGGGGAACGCTGCGCCTTCCGCGGTGTGCGCTTCGAGCACGGCCGCGCTCAGCGCGCTGCCGACCGCGTAACCGATGTAGCGCAGCACCTGGTTGAAGCTCATGGCGCTGCCCGTCTCGTGCGCGGGCACCGCGCGGACGAGGAAGCCCGGCACGACCGCGAAGATGACCCCGACGCCGAGGCCCGCGACGAACATGACCGCCATGATCTGCGCCATGTTCCCGCGCCATGCGGTGAACAGGGCCATCGCGGCGAGCAGCACCAGGCAGCTCATCGGCAGGACCCGCTGGGGCGAGATCCGGCGGACCAGCACCGGGGTGAGCCGGTTGGCCAGGAAGCTGCCCAGGGAGAACGGCGTCAGGGCGAGACCGGCCACGACCACCGTCCGGCCCAGCCCGTACCCCGTGGTGGCGGGCGTCTGCACCAGCCTGGTGACGGTGGACAGCAGCAGGTACATGCCGACGCCCGCGAGCACCGCCGCGACGCTCGCGGTCAGCACCGCCCGGTCACGTACCAGCCGCAGTGTGACCAGCGGATGATCCGTACGCAGCTCCCACCACACCCAGCCCGCGAAGAGCAGGACGGACGCGGCGACCATGCCGTCCACGCGCGCCGAGGCCCAGCCCCAGCTCTCGCCCTCGCTGATCGCGACCAGCAGCGACGCGGTGGCCACGGCCAGCAGCACCGCGCCGACCCCGTCCAGCCGGACACGGGCGCGATGCCGCGCGGCCGGGACGACCCACGCGGCGGCGGCCAGGCCGAGCACGCTGACGGCCACGCCGAACCAGTACGCCGCGCGGACGCCGCCGCCCTGCGCGATCAGACCGGTGAGCGGATAGCCCAGGCCCACCCCCGTCACGGCGGTGATCGACAGCAGGGCGATCACCGGAACGGCGCGGGCGGCGGGCAGTACGTCCCTGGCCACGGCGATGGTCAGCGGCGTGAGCCCGAGACCGATGCCCTGGAGGGCGCGGCCGACGAGCAGCGCGGCGAAGCCCAGGGGGAGCGCCGCCAGCACGCAGCCGACGACGACCAGCGCGAGGGTGCCGACGACGACGGTCCTGCGGTGCGGCCCGTCACCGAGCCGCCCCATCACGGGCGTGGCCACCGCCGCCACCAGTTGGGTGATCGTCAGCGACCACTGCGCGTCGGTCACGGACACGTGGTCCATCGAGGCGATGGACGGGATGAGCGGTGCCCCGAGGCTGCCGATCACGGCGGTGACCAGGCATATGAACGCCAGACAGGGCACCAGTGCCCGCGACCGTGCCGACTCCATCGTGCTCCTCGCGCCCGGGCCCTGAGGCACCGTGTGTTGCGTGCGCCCGACAGGGGCGGACCGATGCCTACAGCCGATGTCTACATGTGATGTCTACACCCGATGATAAGCAGATGTGATCGGCGCGATCAGCCCCGCCCCCGGGGTCCGAGGCCCGGGGGCGGGGGGTGGGGCGGGTTTGGCGCGGGCGGCGCGGGCCGGAGCGGACTTCCTGGTGCCGCCCGTCAGCCCACGGCTCCGGTTCCGGTTCCTGCTCCTGCTCCGGTTCCTGCTCCGGGGCCGACCGGCGTGTCCCCGCTCAACGTGATGCGGTGCATGACGCGGTGCTGGTCGCCGTAGTCGCGGTTGGCGTAGTGCGCGGTGCTGCGGTTGTCCCACAGCGCCACGTCACCGGCGCTCCACCGGTGGCGTACGAGGTGCTCGGGCTTGGTGAGGTGGGCGTAGAGGATGTCGAGCAGCCCCCGGCTCTCGTGGTCCGACACCCCGAGGACGTGCGAGGTGAAGCCCGGGTTGACGAAGAGCCCCTTGCGCCCGCTCTCGGGGTGCACCCGCACCACGGGGTGTTCCACCGGCTTCAGCTCGGTGTACTCCTCTCCCTCCCACACGTTCCCGCGGCCCTTCCTGCGCTGGGCCAGGTAGTACCCGAACTCGCGGGTGCCGTCGTGCACCGCCGTCAGCGAGTCGGCCCACGCCCGCAGCCCCGGCGACAGCGACTCGTAGGCGAGCTGGCTGTCGGCCCATGTCGTGTCGCCGCCGTTGGGCGGCAGCAGCACCGCGCGCAGTACGGAGATCGCCGGCGGGCGCCGTACGAACGTCACGTCCGTGTGCCAGACGTCCGCGAAGCCGTTGTCCTGGCTGTCGACGGCGTACACCTCGGGGGCCACGTCGCCGGAGTCGTGGATCGGGTGCCCGGTGGTGACCTCGCCCAGGCGGCGGCCGAACTCGATCTGCGCCGCGTCGTCGATGTCCTGGCCCCGGACGAAGAGCACCTTGTGCTCCACGAGGGCCGCCCTGATCGCGGTGACCTGGTCGTCGTCCAGCCGGCCGAGGTCGATGCCGTGGATCTCCGCGCCGAAGCGCGGGCCGAGCGGGGTGATCGGCAGACGGGACGCCGTTGAGGACGGGGTCGCCCGTGACGACGGGGACGACGGGGACGGCGTTGAGGACGGGGACGGCCTTGACGACGGGGACGGCGTTGACGACGTCGTCGGACGGTCGGCGTCGGTTACGGCGGGCTGCTCGCTGGTGATGCTCACCTGTGGTTCCTCCTCTGTCGCGGATGGTGTGGGTGTCGCGGGTGCCGCGGGTGCCGCGGGTATCGCGGGTATCGCGGATGTCGCGGGTGTCGTCGATACGGAGCGCGGGTGTCGTGGATGGAGAGGTCGTGAGGACCGGGGACCAGGGATCAGGCCGCCGCGGCCTTCACGGTGTGCGCGACCCGGGCGCGCAGCTCGGCGAATTCCTCGCTGTCGCGCAGCGCGTCGGCGTCGATGTCGCCGCGCGGCAGCGGGATCGGCAGGTCGAGGGCCACGGTGCCCGGCCCCTTGGTCAGCACCACGATGCGGGTGCCGAGGAAGACCGCCTCGTCCGCCGAGTGCGTGACGAAGACGGTGGTCCGCCCGGTCTGCGCGGTCACCAGGCGTACGTCCTCCTGGAGCCGTTCGCGGGTCAGCGCGTCGAGCGCCGCGAACGGCTCGTCCAGCAGGAACAGCGGGTGGTCGGCGGCCAGGGCGCGGGCGATGGCGACGCGCTGCTGCTGGCCGCCGGAGATCTCCCAGATCCGCCGCTTCTCGGTGCCCTCCAGGCCGACGCGCGCGAGCAGTTCCGCACGGCGCCGGGGCCACTGGTCCCGGTCGACCCCGGCGTAGCGCAGGGCCAGGTCGATGTTGCCCTTCACCGTGCGCCACGGGAAGAGTCGGGGCTGCTGGAACACCACGCCGGCCGCCTTGCCGGGCAGCGGCTCGACGCCCGACACCCGTACCGAGCCGTGGGCGGGCCGCTCGAATCCGGCGATCAGCCGCAGCAGCGTGCTCTTGCCGCAGCCGGACGCGCCGACGAGCACCAGGAACTCGCCCGCGGGCACGGTCAGATCGACCGGTCCCACGGCGGTGACCGCCTCCTCGCCCTTGCCGTACCGGTGGGTGACGCGGTCGAGCGCGATGACCCCGGCGGCGGGTGTGGCGCCGCCACGGTCGGTGTCGGAACGGGGGGCGTCGGAGTGGGTGGTGTCGGCACGGTTGGTGTCGGCACGAGTGGCGTCGGCAGCCGCGGCAGCCTCGGGCCCGGCGGTCTTGTCGGCCGTCCGGCCAACGGTCCCGCTCGCCGTCTCACTTGAGGACATCGGGCAGCCCCTTCAGATACAGCGCCTTGCCGACGACGTCCTCGGACGGCGCGGCGTCGATCTGCTTCTGGTCGGCCAGGAACCGGGCGGTGCCGGTGAGATACGTCGCGAGCTTGCCCGGCTGCCCCTCCGTACCCAGCCACGCGGCGGAGGCGACCTCGTCGGGGGTGAGGAACACGCCCTGCGCGAGCTGCTTCCTGGCGTCGTCCGCGCTGATGTTCAGCTCGGCGGAGACGGCCTTGACCGTGCCCTCGGGGTCGGACTTGAGCAGCCCGAGCGCCTGCGCCTGCGCCTTGCGCCACACGTCGATCGCGTGCGGGTCCTTGGCGATCAGCGCGTCCGAGACCACGGCCAGGTCCAGCGTCGGCTTGCCGCCCGCGCTGATCTCCTTGCTGCTGATCAACTGCGTTCCGGTCTTGCGCAGTTCGTCCAGGGTCGGCAGCCACACATACGCGGCGTCGATGTCCCCCCGCTGCCACGCGGCGAGGATCGCCTGCGGCTGGAGGTCGACGAGCTTGACGTCCGACGCCTTGAGGCCCGCCGCGTCCAGCGCCGCCAGCAGGCTGTAGTGCGAGGTGGAGGCGAACGGTGTCGCGACCGTCTTCCCCTTGAGACCGGCCACATCGGATATGCCGGTGCTCTTGCGGGCCACCAACGCCTCGTTCTCGCCCGCGACATCGAGGATGAACGCGGCCTTGTACGGGATCGGCGAGGAGCCGGAGATCCCGCGCGCGAAGGGGCTGGAGCCGAGGGCGCCGATGTCGAGGGACTTGCCCAGGAACGCCTGGTTGACGCTGGCGCCCGAGTCGAACTTGATCCAGGTGATCTTGTAGTCCGGCAGCGCCTTCTCCAGCAGCTTGTGGTTCTTCACGAGCAAGTCGCCGCTGGGGAAGGCGAAGTAGCCGATGCGCAGCCGCTTGGAACCGCCGGACGAGCTGCCGCCGTCCGAGCCGCAGGCGGTGAGGGCGACGGAGGCCGCGGCGGCCAGCGCACCGCCGAGCAGCAGGCGGCGCGAGGGTCCTTGGGCGGCGGTGCCGACGGGAACTCGGTGCTTCCAGGCAGACATGGGGAGCCGTTTCTGTGCGAGGAGGGGACGGGCGGGGCGAAGGGCGTACGGGGTACCGGTTGCGGGTTGCGGGTTGCGGGTTGCGGGTCGCGGGTTACGGGGGTCCGGAGCCGCGGGCTGCTCGCTGCGGGCCGCGAGGGACCGGGCCACGGACGGGGCGGGCGGGCGGCCGGCCGGGAACTAGGAACGGCCGCGCCACGGCACGACGCTGCGCTCCAGCCACAGCAGCAGACCGTCGATGACGAGTCCCGAGACGCCGATGGTGAAGATGCCGACGAGCACCACCGGCGTGTTGTTGTAGTTGGCGGCGTCCTTGACCATGCCGCCGATGCCGGGCAGCCCGTTGACCAGCTCGGCGGCGACGAGGGAGGAGTACGTGACCCCGACCGCCAGCCGGACGCCGGTGAGGATCTCCGGCAGCGCCGACGGGGCGATGACGTCCCGCATGACGTCCCACCGCGACCCGCCGAGCGCGTGGGCCGCTTCGACAAGGCCGCGCGGCGCGGCGGCGACGGCCGCGGTGGTCGACACCGCCACGGGCGGGAAGGCGGCGATGGCCAGCAGGGTGATCTTCGGTTCCTCGTTGATGCCCAGCCAGATGATCAGCAGGGAGAAGTACGCCAGCGGCGGCAGCGTCCGCAGGAAGGTGATCCAGGGCTCGAACAACGAGCGCACCCAGCCGACCGTGCCCATGAGCAGGCCGAACAGCACTCCGAGGGCGATGCCGATACCGCCGCCGATCGCGATGCGGCGCAGGCTGATGGCCAAGTGGTCGACGAGAGTGGTGCCGTTGTAGCCCCGCACCCCGTCGTGCGTCGTGGACACGTCGATGAACGCGTCCCACACCTTGGCCGGGGGCGGCACCAGCGTCTCGCTCCACTTCCCGCTCGCCGCCAGCAGTTGCCACAGCACGAGGAAGAGCAGGAGCGAGCCGAGCGGCAGCGCGAGACGGCGTACGCGCGCCCAGACGCCCTTCGCGCGAGGACGGCCGCGCCCCGGCGGCTCGGCCGGATCGGCCGGATCGGCGGATATCGCGGCGGGACCGGCTTCTGGCAGGCGTGAGGTGGCGGACAACGGACTGCCTCCATGGGGGTGCCAGGGCAGGCGCGGTCGACGTCAAGCGACAGCGGCGACTGTCCCCGAGCGAGAGCAGAAGGGGAAAAGGGCAGAGCCGAACGCCCCACGACGGGGTGGGCTCAACGAAGTTCGGGAAAGGGGCCGCGCCGGGTCGAGGACCGAACGGCGGGCGGCGTCAGAGACGCGTGATCAGCGACAACACGAAACCGGGCGTCGGCACAGGTCGATGACCAGGCGTCGCACCAAAAGATCGTGATTCATGGGTCATATTTGTACAGCAGACCCGTCCCCGCACCAAGACTCCGTCCACCCTCTGGTACAAACCCCTCCGCCCCCGCCCCTCCTGACGCGCCCGGCCTCGGGTTCGGGACCGCCTATACGTATGACCATCTGTCCTGGCGGAGCTTCCGGGACAAGCCGTGGTACGGCGCGGTGCCGACCCTGACCGCCGCCGCCGCAGTCACCGCCCGGATGCGCCTGGGCACCCTGGTGACGTCGGCCAAGCCGCGTTCATGCATTACGGGCTGACCTGGGACTATTCGTCATCTGGGCACACCCGGACCGACGATCGGATGATCCGCACAGAGCAACCTAATGCCGCACCACATACCGGAACCCGTAGAAGGTCATGCGCTCCAGTTCGTCGTATTGGCCGTCCAGGACCGATTCGTGCAGGGCGCGTTCCCATAGGGTGACGTCCGCGCCCCGGCAGCCTGTGATGTGCTCGGTTGCGGTCTCCTGGAGCAGCGACGGGATCTTGGTTGCCTCGGGTCGGCCCTGGGCCGCGTACGCCTCCTGCGCCTGCCGAAGCGCCGCGGTACCTGCTGCCGTGTCTCCCTGGACGAGGTGGGCACGGCCCAGAGTGAGGAGAGCGCCAGCCGCGACGACGGGGTCGCCGCCGTCTTCGGACAGCGCGAGCGCGCGGATCGCGCAGTCCAGGGCCGGTTCGGCGTAGCACTTGGGACAGACGGCGAGATAGAGAGCGGCGAGATCGGTCAGGATGATGAGCTGGCTGACCCGGTCCCCGCGTTCGAGGGCGATCCGCAGTGCATGGCACAAGTGCCAGATACCGCAGTTTCCATAGGTCACCGCGTTCCAGTCCATGAGGGTGAGCGCGAGGTTCACGTGCGCGCCCTGCCGTGTGTTGGTGTAGCTGCCGCGGGCACCGTGGCGACTGGTGCTCAGCACGGAGAGCGCCGTCACCAATGTGTCGGCGGCCTCGGAGTGCCGACCGAGCTTGCGCTGTGCGTCGCCTAGGGCGACGAGCGCCTGAACCGCTCCCAGCTCGTCTCCTTGGGAGCGGCAGATGTCCAGGTCGGCCCGGTGGTTGGACGCGGCGTCGTGGTACCGGCCCAGCTGGAACTGGACGAGGCCCAGGTTGTGCAGCGCCCTGCCCCGGACGAGCTCATTCGGTGCGAGCAGCGCCGCGCGTTCCAGGTGGGGCAGCGCCTCGGCGGACCGATGATCCGCCCGGTAGGCGTTGCCGAGGTTCGAGGACGCCATGGCGAACTCGTACGCGCTCAGGTTGTGTGCCGCCTCCAGGGTCGCTTCGGCGGCGGCGGTCCACTCCCGGCCTAGTCTGCGGAACTCCCAGTACGTCGACATGTCGTTGGCCAGGTGCACCGCTTCGCGACGCCGGCCGTGTTCGCAGGCTGCCACCACAACCGCGGCGACAGCGCGGTGTTCGGTGTCCAGCCACTCGACCGCCTGACGCCGGTCCTTCGCGCGGCCCGTGTCCCGGGAGACGCTGCGGCAGGTCGCCGGGACGCGCCGCCTGTAGTGGTGCAGCATCCGGTCCAGAGCGGCCTCGTACTCCCCGGGCGCCACCTGTTCGGCCGCGTACAGGCGCAGGAGGTCGTGCGTATCCCAGCGGCTGTCCGGCCGTCTGCGCAGCAGGTGGCGCCGGACCAGGTCTGCCAGCAGGCGGTAGGTGTCCTGGGCGCTGCGGTCGAGACCGATGGCGGCCGTTTCCTGGCCGATGTCCGGGCCGGGCAGGGCGCCGATCAGTCGGAAAGCGCGTTGGGATGCGTCGGCGAGCCGGTCGAAGGACAGGTCGAACGCGGCGCGCACGGCCAGCGGACGGCCGTCGGCATCCACGTCGTCATAGCTGAGCAGGCCGAGCCGGGCGTGCGCCTGGGAGAGGGCCTCGGCCTGGGCGGCGAGTGAATGGTAGGGGTCGTCGCGCAGTTGTGCGGCGGTGATGCGCAGCGCCAGAGGCAGGAAACCGCACAGCTCGGCGATCCGGCGGGCGGCGCCGGGCTCGGCCGTCACCCGGTTGTCGGCGGGGCACGCCTGGCGCAGTGCACGATCCAGCATCAGGACCGACTCCTGCTCGGACAGCGAGTCGAGCCGGACGACACGGGCCGACGGGAGCGCCGAAAGCGTGTCGCGGGACGTGACGAGCAGCCGGTGCGGAGGATGAGGTACCAGTCCTGTCAGCTGCTTCGCGGACACGGCGTTGTCCAGCACCATCAGCACCGGCGGCCGTCCGGCGAGCAGGGAGCGCAAGGCCCCGGCCCGCTCCCTCGCCGGCGGCGGCGCCGCACGTCGACCCAGATCGCGCAGCAAGACCGCAGCGGCCCCAGCGGCGTCGAGGGAGGCATCCGGGCTGAAGCCGAGCAGGTCGACGAACAGCACCCCGCCGGAAAACCAGCCCGCCCGGCGGGCCCGGTCGGCGACGTGAACTGCCAGCGTGGTCTTGCCGACACCCGCCATGCCGGCGGCGACGAGCACAACCTCCGCCGGAGCACCCGGCTCGAGTAAACCGAGGAGTTCGCTCACCTGGGCATCGCGCCCGGTGAAGTCCGCGATGTCTGCGGGCAGCGTCCGGGGGCTCACCGCCTTCCTGGGCGCGCCGGGTGGTTTCTTCCGGGGCCGACCGCCGCGCTTCTCGGCCGCCCGCTGATCGTTGGCATTCCTCAGCAGTTGGCTCCACGCGCCCTCGCTGCGCTTGGTGACCTGCGCGCCCCGCTCAGCGGCCATCTGCTGCAGCACGCCCACGAGCGTGAGGAAGACCGGCGAGCCGGACTTGGGCAGGCTCTGCCCGAGCAGCCAGGGATTCACCGTGGACAAACTGACACGATCGCCGAGCGCCTCGGTGCACCGCCTCACCAGCGCCTCCCGAGGAGGGCTGCCCGCCACTGCGTAGAGGCGCGCCACTTCGGCCAGAAGCCGCCCCGCCAGGTCCTCCGTCCCCGGTAATCGGGTTCCGCCCACACACGCCTCCGGAAAACTCGGCTCACCGCAGTTGACCAGACTATTAGCGCTTCCCGCCCACCCTCGCGCGTTGCCGGAAACCCGCCGTGGACCGGAGAAAGATGCCTCCGCCCAACGACCACCTGGAGGCAGCCGTGCACTCGTCCCTGATCCCCCTGATCCCTCTGATCACCGTCCTCACCGGCGCCGCCCACGCCACGACCATCGCGATCGCTGCACTCACCTCGCTGGGCGCCCGCACCCCGCACCGCCGCCGCGACGCACGCAAGACCCTTCGCTTGCTGCTCCTGATACCCCGCCGGTAGCGGCGGGTCGGCGCTCCCGAGGGAAGAGGCTCGCGGCCGCCGAGGCCACTGGATACGACGACATGCCCAGAGGCCGTCGGGCAGCGACGAGTAGCAGACCCGCCCTGCCAAGTGCTCCGCTACGAGGCACGCGGGAGGGCCGGGGGGGCTCCGGCCGGCCGTAAGCTCCCGAGCATGAGCTTGCGTCTGAGTGTTGTGATTCTGCCGATCTACCGTTGGGCCGCCGAGGGGCGGGAGGTGTGGCGGCGGGCCGAGGACCTGGGGTTCGGGACCGCCTATACGTATGACCATCTGTCCTGGCGGAGCTTCCGGGACAAGCCGTGGTACGGCGCGGTGCCGACGCTGACCGCCGCCGCCGCGGTCACCGGCCGGATGCGCCTGGGCACCCTGGTGACGTCGGTCAAGCCTGGTTCATGCATCACGGGCTGACCTGCCATTTTGTGGCTCAGAGACTGATGAGCCCGATCTGCTTGCCGCACAGTCGGGCCATGTCGTCGATGTCCGACGTCAGCAGGACTACGGATCCGGGCTGCCGGAGTGCCGCCTCCGCGACAGTCGCGTCGATGGCGTACTTGTGACCGTGCAGGCCGGCCACCTTGAGCGGCCGCGCCGCTTCCTTGGCGGTCTGCTCGGTGACCGGCTCCACCTTGACCCGGGACAAGGTCCACTGGAGCCGCGGCATGTTCACGCGGGAGTGGCTGACCTCCACGATGGTGTTCGCGCTGATGATCAGATCCGCGCCCATCTCGTGGAACACCTTCAGCAGGCCGAGGGCCTTCCGGTCCTGGGCGACCCAGGCGGACAGGCCCTCGCTGTCCAACACCCCGGATTCGATGTGCTGACTCACGCGGCGCTCGCGCCGCCCGTGGTCTCCGTCGCCCCCGCGATACGGGCTCGGGCCTCGGCCAGTTCCTCTTCGCTGAAGGAGCCGTGCTCGTCTTCGTAGCTCCGCAGATCCGCCCCGAGCAGTTGGTGCCTGATCCGACGGGCGACCGCTTCGGCCACGTAGCCGGAGACGTTGTCCGTGAGTTTTTTCAGCTCTGCCACCTGCTCGGTCGGCAGCGTGACCGTGATCCGGGTCGTGTCAGCCATACGGTGAGCATGCCGCAGTATGCACGGCAGTGGCCGTCCTTCTCGGTTGCCGGCTGTGCGGCGGGCACGCGCTCAGCGCGACCGAACGCGGAGCAGTTCACTGAGCCGGTCACCGATCACGGAGACTCCGGGGCGCGGCTCGGTCTCGTCGTACCAGGGCTTGCGTCGGCGCAGGAGTGCGTCGCCGTGCTCGCTCCAGGTGAAGCCTGGTTGCCGCAGGAGCTTCTGGAACACCGTGTCGACGGTCACCGGGTGTGCGGCGGCCAGGCGGCGGATCGGCAGTGGTGTGATCGACTCCTCGCGCAGATAGGTACGGAGCAGGTCTTGGTGGTGTCTGCGGCCGGGGAGGTCGGGGTCCGCGAACAGGTCCCGCAGCGATCCGTAGTCCGCGTAGAAGTTGAGTCCGTCGACCTGGTCATAGATGACGCCGATGGTCTCCGCGTCCGCGAGTTCGGCGGGCAGCGTGAAGAGAGGCACTTCTGGGGTGGCGTGTCGATTGCCCCAGGCACGGCCGGGGCGTCGGGCCGCGGTGGCAGTCTGCTGCCGGTGGCGGTAATAGGCGTTGATGCGCTCCTCGGCTTCTCCGACGGTGAGGACCAGCTCGTCGCTGCCGAAGAAGTCGGTGAAAGCGGCCCGGTCCTCCCGCATCGAGCGCCATCCTTCCTCGACCTTCTCCGGGTTGCGGAAGACGAGGTCGGGTCGGCTGGTGGCCAGGTCGAGGGCGGCAGCGGCGATCTCCGGCGCGGCGGCCCGGGGGTAGGAGGACATGACGCCGGAGACGAGCCACGCGCCGGGCACAGGTGTCAGGGCGACCAGGCGGGCACCGAGGAAGCCTTCTTTCGCGACCCCGCGGAAAGCCGACCGCCCGGCGTTGGTGTAGGCCCGGTATTCGAGGTCGTCCACCAGGTTGAGCAGGAGCAGGCAGTCGCCGTCCTTGCCCCGCACCTCGAAGATCCCCTCCACCGGGTCACGCCAGGCCATGACCATCTGCCGATCGGCATCGGTCAGGGCCGTCCGCCGGGTGACGAAACGGTCGGCGACCGTGGTGCCGTCCGGAAGGCGGTGCTGAAGAAGGAAGCGGTCGATGACGTTGATCGCGGTCGCCTCGTCCAACGCGCCTTCGGGGCTGACGGTTTCCGTCAGGAGCGGGTCGAGGAATCGTTCGAAGGAGCGGCTCTCCCCGAACGCTACGAGGTCGTCCTTCAGTTCGGCGCTGCGACGCAGGGCCTGGGCGAGGTCTGGGACGTGGCTCGTGTCGCGCTCCGGTGCGCGTCGACTTGGGCAGCGCTCATTGCTCATCCCAGCCACGGTAGCGAGACGGTGAGTGTTCCATCGCCCGCTTCCCCGATAGCGATCCATTGCCGGTGCGGGGCTTGTTGCTCGTAAGGTCGTCCTCATGCGTCTGAGTGTTGTGATTCTGCCGATCTACCGCTGGGCCGCCGAGGGGCGGGAGGTGTGGCGGCGGGCCGAGGACCTGGGGTTCGGGACCGCCTATACGTATGACCATCTGTCCTGGCGGAGCTTCCGGGACAAGCCGTGGTACGGCGCGGTGCCGACCCTGACCGCCGCCGCCGCGGTCACCGCCCGGATGCGCCTGGGCACCCTGGTGAGGCCGGTCAAGCCGCGTTCACCTATCGCGGTCTGACCTGCGGGAATCGCCTTATCCGCCGTCACTAGGCGTGAAGGGCTCAGATCGGCTGGATCGCGATGCGTGATTGGCAAAGCCGAGGCAGCTCGTCCAGGTCGCAGTCGCGTCGAGCCCAAGCCATGATCATGCGCATAGAAATGGCCGTGGCGGCGGCTCATTAATCGATAGTAGGATCGATTTAACCGAAGCACTCACTAATTTGTTCTATTTTAGGGGTTGCATCGGGAGATGTCAGTATTGGAATTGATCACCCATCTGGCCGTGTATGATCCCCACATGGACGACCGACAACTGTCCCTGGGTAGCGGCCTGACGCCGCCAGCAGAGATCCAAATGGTTCTTACTCTCGTCACGCCTGAGTTGGCAAGGGAATGGTTAAAGCGCAACATCAAGCACAATCGACCTATCTCCACGGCGAAAGTCAAGCAGTGGCGGACAGCAATTGATGCGGGACGCTGGAGACTGACGCATCAAGGAATTGCATTCGACCCCGATGGCAACTTGATCGACGGACAACACCGCCTTATGGCCATTGGAAGCGGCAATGTCCCGGTCTGGATTCCTGTCTTCTACGGTGTCCCGGCAGAATGCTTTGCTGTCCTGGACGTCAATTACCATCGCAGCGCGGCAAACTCTCTCAGCATCGCTGGCCACAAAAATACTGCTACCCTTGCCGCCACTATCAAGCTCATCGTGGCGTATGACACGAACAATCTATCGTCTTCTAGTAGCAGAATGACCAACGAGGAGCATCTCGCGTTGGTCGAGGAGATGCCCGGTGTAGGGGAAGCCACAAACTTCGGCCTCCGACTCTGGAAGGCGATTCAAATTACGCCTTCCGCCGCTGCCGCTGCCACCTATATCACTCGACGAGAGCGTAGTGATCTCACAAATGGACACTGGGATAGTTGGGAGGAAGGTGTTGTCACGGGTGCAATGCTTCCCGGAAATGACCCCCGATTGAACTTGCGTGAGGCCATGAAGAAAAGGGCGGTCGAAAGTATTGCTGCCAAGGCTGCCAGTGAGGCTGGCCGGGTGAAGATCCACGCAACTCGTGATATCGCCAAGGGGCAGATTGCCACGTATATTCTTGCTTTTAACGCATGGGTCGAGAACAGGAAACCGCGATCCTTCGTATGGAACCCGAGCGAGGTTTCTATGCCGACCGTGACGTCCGCTCCGTTCGCCAGGCGAAGTTAATACCTCAGGTGGAGTCGAGACGAGGTAAAAAGCTCCGCCGGCCCATAACGTTGGTTGCGCCGCTGGTGATGCCCTGCCGCCTGGACACCAGGTTCCAGGCAGTGTGAAGAGCGATGGTGAAGCCGCAGCGGTCTGGGTCGATTTCGGGGCGGACTCGGCGACTCCACCATAATCGTCCGCGAAACAGGGTAGAGCGTGAGTACGGCCCACATGGTCCACCGCGATAAGGTCCCTTGAGCGCAGCATTCGGGCCCGCCAGAGGGTGTGCTGCAGCGCGCAATACGTGGACTCGTGCTCCCACCGGCGGTGGTGCAGGGCGACAGGCCCAGGACCGGGCAGCGGCGAACTCGGTCAATGTGGTGGCAAGCTGATGAACGGGGTACCGTTCCGTCCCTGCAGGTCGCGGTGATATTCGTTGTGATGGTACGAATCGGGACTATGCCCAGGGCGGACAGGTAAGAGCCATAGGTGAGCCGGAGGTTGCGATCCCTGCGAGGTTCTCCACATGGGTGAAGTGCAGGATGCGAGGGTCGGCGGTGTTAATCATGGGGTCACCATCTTAGTGCCCGCCTCCGCGCCCGATGCGTGACCTGTGGGCACAGCCTGCGTAGGCTCGGTCCCATGCGTCTGGGCACTGTGATTCTGCCGATCTACCGCTGGGCCGCCGAGGGGCGGGAGGTGTGGCGGCGGGCCGAGGACCTGGGGTTCGGGACCGCCTATACGTATGACCATCTGTCCTGGCGGAGCTTCCGGGACAAGCCGTGGTACGGCGCGGTGCCGACGCTGACCGCCGCCGCCGCGGTCACCGGCCGGATGCGCCTGGGCACCCTGGTGACGTCGCCGAATTTCCGGCACCCGGTCACGCTCGCCAAGGACTTGATGACGCTCGACGACGTGAGCGAGGGGCGGGTGACGCTGGGGATCGGTGCCGGGGGGAGCGGGTTCGACGCGACGGCGCTGGGGCAGGAGCCGTGGTCGCCGCGGGAGCGGGCGGACCGGTTCGGGGAGTTCGTGCGGCTGCTGGACCGGCTGTTGACGAACGGCCAGGTGTCGTACGAGGGGGAGTTCTACTCGGCGCACGAGGCGCGGACGATTCCGGGGTGTGTGCAGCGGCCGAGGATTCCGTTCGCGGTGGCGGCGACGGGACCGCGGGGGATGCGGCTGGCCGCGCGGTACGGGCAGGCGTGGGTGACGACGGGGGACCCGGCGCTGTACGAGACGGGGACGCCGGAGGAGTCGCTGGCGGCGGTACGCGGGCAGGTGGAACGGCTGGGCGCGGCGTGCGCGCAGGCCGGGCGGGACGTGCTGAAGGTGCCGAAGGTGATGCTGACCGGCTTCACCCCCGACCAGGGGCGCCCGCTGGAGTCGGTGGACGCCTTCGTGGACTTCGCCGGCCGCCACGCGGAGGCCGGAATCGACGAGATGGTCATCCACTGGCCCATCCCCGACAGCGACTTCGACACCGACCCCGCCGCCTTCGAGCGGATCGCCCTGGAGGCCCCCGCCCAACTGGCCTGATCCGCGCGCCGGGTGGTCAGTGCGTCGGGTCGTCGGGGCGCCGGTCGGTCAGGGCGTCCATGCGGCGGGCCGCGATCTCCCGGTCGGCGGCGGCCGTCACGAACTCCGGTACGTGGTCGGGCCCGACCAGCTCCCGGACCGCGGCGACCGTGGCCGCCGGGAGGGGCACCGGGACGTGCGAGGGCGGCTCGGCGGCCGGGCGCGGCGGCGGCGCGGGGAGCACGGCGTCGCCGAGGTGACGGCGTACGTGCTCGGTGGCGAGCATCCGCATGGCGCGTGCCAGCTCGGCGTCCACGGTCTGCTGGGCCAGCGGGCGCAGCCGCCGGACCAGGGCCGCCGCCTCCTCGGCTTCCTCGTCGGTCGGCGGGTGGCGCAGGAACCGCTCGAAGACGTACTCCGTGGTGAACTCCAGGAACCGCTCCGAGATGTGCTCGACCTGGACCCGCAGCTCCCGCAGATGGCCGGTGATCGCGGGCAGCGGCACACCGGCGGCGTGCAGCTCCGTGGCGACCGCCAGCTCCTGGGGGCTCGGTACGAGGAATTCCTCGTCGCTGCCCGGCACCGGCTCCAGGATGCCCAGTTGCAGGCCCTCCTCGACGGCCGTCAGATCCGCCGTCCCGCCGAACGCCTCGATCAGCTCGGCCAGGCTGATGCGCGCGGGCGTCTCGTCCGACCACGGCCGGTCCACCTCCCCGACCAGGCCGAGCACTCCGCCGAGGCCGGTGCCCGCGTCCCACGCCGCCAGCAGCTCCTTGATGCTGGCCAGCGTGTAGCCGCGCTCCAGGAGATCGGCGATCTGCCGCAGCCGGGCCAGATGCGTGTCGTCGTACACATTGGCCCGGCCGCGGCGCTCCGGCTTCGGGAGCAGCCCGCGGTCGGTGTAGGCGCGGATCGTACGGACCGTCGTCCCGCTCAGATGGGACAGGTCCTCGATCCGGTACGCGCGCTGCTCGGCGGCGGTGGTCACGCCCACACTCCTCCGTACTCCTCGGTGGTCAGGAGGCCGCGGTGCGGCCCGCCGGTCTTTCGCTGGCCCTGGCCGCGGGGGACATGGCCAGATACTCGACGGCCTTGCTCAGCGACCCCTCCTGTGACGGATGGTACGACCGGCGCAGGTACCTGGGCATCGCCCCGTTGAGCGCGGCCCAGGACGGCAGCAGGCCGCGGCGGGCGGCGGCGCGGTGGTTCCTGAACAGGTACTTGCCCTTGACCAGCCCCGGGTCGTGCCGCATCAGGTAGCGCGCCCCGACCACCCACAGATAGAACAGCGTCGGCCACGCGAACGCCATGCCCTCCGCGCGCCGCAGATACCGCCCCGCGCCGCCCCCGCCGACGTGCTGGTACATGTCGAACGCGACCGCCCGGTGCTCGACCTCCTCCGCGCCGTGCCAGCGCAGCAGGTCCAGCATCACCTCGTCGGTGTCCACCTCGTCCAGCGCGTCGGCGTCCAGGATCCAGTCGCCGAGGACGGCGGTGAAGTGCTCGATCGCCGCGATCAGCGACAGCCGGAACCGCAGCCACTCGCGCCGGGTGACCGGCGCGCCCCACGGCGGCTTCTCGCCGAGCAGCACGTCGAACATCCACTCCACGTGCTTGGTGTAGCCGCTGGTGTCGAGATTCTGCTCGGCCAGGTGCTCCAGTACATACGCGTGCTGCACGCTGTGGGTGGCCTCCTGGCCCATGAACCCCTTGACGTCCTTGAGCAGTTGCTCGTCGCTGACGTAGGGGAGCGCCTCCTTGAACACCTTCACGAACCACCGCTCCCCCGCGGGCAGCAGCAGATGCAGCACATTGATGACGTGCGTCGCGGTCGGCTCGCCCGGAATCCAGTGCAGAGGGGTCTGCTTCCAGTCGAACGTGACCCGGCGCGGCTTGATCGCGTAACTCATGGCGGTGCGTCCTCCTTCGGAGAAGATCGGCGGTGTCGGCGTGGGGATCGGTGCTGCCAGCACGGTGCCGGTGGTGAGCCGGCGGCGGGCCTACAGCGGCGGGTCCACGCGGGCCAGCGCCCGCAGCGTCTTGGGGGAGAGCCGGGACAGCAGCCGCGCCCCGCGGGCCTCCGGCGTGACCGGGACGACCGCGGAGTCGCGCTCCACCGCCCGGACGATCGCGCGGGCGACCTTCTCCGGCGGGTAGTTGCGCAGCCCGTAGAGCCGGGCGGACCGCGCCCTGCGCCGCTCCTGCTCCTCCTCGCCGACCCCCGCGAACCGCGCGCTGCGGGTGATGGGCGTGTTGACCAGCCCCGGGCAGATCGCGCTCACCCCGATGCCGTGCGGCGCCAACTCCGCCCGCAGGCACTCGCTGAGCATCAGCACCGCCGCCTTCGACGTGCTGTACGCGGGCAGGGAGCGGGACGGCTGGAAGGCGGCGGCCGACGCGGTGTTGACGATGTGCCCGCCCTGGCCGCGCTCCACCATCTGCCGGCCGAACAGGCGGCAGCCGTGGATGACGCCCCACAGATTGACGTCGAGCACCTGCTTCCAGTCCTCGGGTGTGGTGTCGAGGAAGGCCCCCGCCAGACCGATCCCCGCGTTGTTCACCACCACGTCGGGGACGCCGTGGAGGCCGGCCGTGCGCTCGGCCAGTTCCTCCATCGCCTCGGCGTCCGACACGTCGACGGTCTCGGGCCACGCGTCGGGCGCGCCGATCAGCCGGGCCAACTCGGCGGTTCTGGCGGCGCCTTCCGCGTCCCGGTCCACCGCGACGATCCGGGCGCCCGCCTCCGCGAAGGCGAAGGCGGTGGCCCGGCCGATGCCGCTGGCCGCGCCGGTGACCAGCACCAGTTGGCCGCCGAACCGCTCCTTGGCGCCGGTCTCCGCCTTCCCGAGTACCGTCCCGCCCGCCCCGGTGACGGTCGAGGTCGCGGCCGGGACGGCGGGGCCGCCGTACTCGTGCGCTGTGACGAACTCGCCGATCCAGCGCGACAGTTGCTCGGGCCGGGAGCGCGGCACCCAGTGCTTGGCGGCGACGGTGCGCCGGGTCAGCCGGGGCACCCACTGCTCCAGGTCGTCGTAGAGCCGCTGCGACAGGAAGGCGTCGCCGGTCGGCGTGATGAGCTGCACGGGGACATGGGCGTACGCGTCGGTGCGCGGACTGCCCAGCCTGCGGCGGACGTTGTCCCGGTACAGCCAGGCGCCGTGCGCCGCGTCCTCGGGGAGCGAGGCGGTCGGGTAGCCGTCGGACGGCAGCTTCTCGGCGCGGGAGAGCAGCTTGGGCCACTGCTTGCCGAGCGCTCCGCGCCAGGCCAGCTCCGGCAGCACCGGGGTGTGCAGCGCGTACACGTACCAGGACTTGGCCCCCTGGCCGACCACTTGGGCGACCCGGCGCGGGGTGGGGCGGCGCACCCGGCGCTTGATCCAGTGGCCGAAGTGGTCGAGCGACGGGCCCGAGATCGAGGTGAAGGAGGAGATCCGGCCCTCGGTCCCGCCGACCGTGACGAATTCCCAGCCCTGCACCGAACCCCAGTCGTGCCCGACCAGGTGCACCGGGCGGTCCGGGCTGACCGCGTCCGCCACCGCCAGGAAGTCCTCGGTGAGCTTCTCCAGCGTGAAGCCGCCCTTGAGCCGCGCCGGGGCGCTCGACCTGCCGTGCCCGCGCACGTCGTAGAGCACCACGTGGAAGCGGTCGGCGAGCAGCCCGGCCACTTCCGACCACACCTCTTTGCTGTCCGGGTAGCCGTGCACCAGCACCACCGTCGGCAGTACCGCGTCCCCGTACTCGGCGACGCACAGCCGTACGCCGCCGCCCCCGGTCACGAACCTCTCCCGCGCCGCCGCGTCGGCCGCCCCGTCCCGCGCCTCCCCGTCCCGTACCGCTTCGCCCGGGCTCTCGCCGCCGCCCTCGCCCGGACCCGCGCCCTCGTCCCGGTCGTCCCGCTCTTCCCACTGGTCCCGCGTCATGCCGCCACCCCCGTCCCAGTCCCCGTCCCCGTCCCCGAACCCGATTCCGTGCCCGTCCCCATCCGTGACCTCGACATCGATCCCGTCCTCGTGTCCGCGTCCGTCTCCCGCCAGCGCCTGACGTGCGGCAGGTCGTCGTCCAGCCAGTAGGCGTCGGTCTCCGTGACCACGAGGATCTCCTCGAACTTCGCGCCGGTGCCGCGGAATCCCACATGTGGCTCCACCGCCCACAGACCGGGGTATGGGGGGTGGTCGGACATGCGGTGCGGACTCCACAGCGGTGACCAGCCCTCGCGGTGTCCGTGCAACGCGTCGGAGGCCAGCCCCTTCAGGCTCCGCGTGCCGAATCCGGCGATCCGCGGCGACCAGCGGCGCTCGCGCACCCGGTCGACCTTGTGGGCGATCACGCCGAAGGGATACGCGCGATGCCGGTTGG
This sequence comes from Streptomyces sp. NPDC088197, assembly GCF_044741185.1. Taxonomy (NCBI): domain Bacteria; kingdom Bacillati; phylum Actinomycetota; class Actinomycetes; order Kitasatosporales; family Streptomycetaceae; genus Streptomyces; species Streptomyces sp. NPDC088197. The sequence goes on along the minus strand of NZ_JBIUSD010000001.1, from coordinate 500,296 downwards.
CGTACCCCTGCCTGACCATCAGCCGGTCGACGTCCTGGTAGACGGTGCGCAGCGGGCGCCGCTCGCGCACCCCGCGCAGGATCAGCTCGCGGTGCTCGCGCAGATCCGCCATCAGCCGTTCCTGCACCGGATTGGGGCCGAGCGAACCGGAGTAGCCGATGTCGGCGGTGCAGCCCGCGTATACAGGGGCCAGGTCGAGGATGAACGGCATGCCGGGGTCGAGCCGCCGCCCGGTCGGGAAGAACTGGAGCGGCACCTTGAAGCCGGTGAAGGCCGTACGGTCGCCGAACCAGGCGAAGGGCAGATGGAACCAGTCGCGGACCCCGCGCTCCCGCGCCCACACCCGCATCGCGTGCGCCGCGTCCCGCTCGGTCATCCCCGGCCGCAGCTCCGCCGCGACCGCCTCCGCGCATGCGTACGCCAGCCGCTGCACCTCACGGAACCCGTCGAGCCCGTCGACCTCACGGAACCCGTCGCGCCCGCCGTCCCACCCCTCGCCCATGGCCGCTCACCCCAGACCCCGCGCCGACATCCGAAAGCTGACAGCAATCAATGTGACATCGGCTCGTGGCAAGGTCAAGAGCCCCGCGACCCCCTGTGGATAACTCCCCGAAACCCCCCGACCCCTACGGGTGGTCAGCCCGCAGGAGTACCCCGATCGCGGCGGATCCGATCCTCGGGACGGACGCGGGACTGTCTCGCCCGCCACTACGGTCGGACACGTGACTGTGATCGCTACCGAAAGCCTGAGCAAGCGGTACCCGAGGGTGACCGCTCTTGACCGGCTGACCGTCGACATCACCCCCGGTGTGACCGGGCTGGTGGGTGCCAACGGCGCCGGGAAATCGACCCTGATCAAGATCCTGCTGGGACTGTCCCCGGCGACCGAGGGTCGTGCCGCCGTGCTCGGACTCGACGTGGCCACCAACGGCGCCGAGATCCGCGGCCTCGTCGGCTACATGCCCGAGCACGACTGCCTGCCGCCCGACGTCTCGGCGACCGAATTCGTCGTCCACATGGCCCGGATGTCGGGGCTGCCGCCGACCGCCGCGCGCGAGCGGACCGCCGACACGCTGCGCCACGTCGGCCTCTACGAGGAGCGGTACCGCCCGATGGGCGGCTACTCGACGGGCATGAAGCAGCGCGTCAAGCTCGCGCAGGCGCTGGTCCACGACCCGCAGCTCGTCCTGCTCGACGAGCCGACCAACGGCCTCGACCCGGCGGGCCGCGACGAGATGCTGGGTCTGATCCGCCGCGTGCACACCGACTTCGGCATCTCGGTGCTGGTCACCTCGCACCTGCTCGGCGAGCTGGAGCGCACCAGCGACCACATCGTCGTCATCGACGGCGGCACACTGCTGCGCGCCTCCTCCACCAGCGACTTCACGCAGGCCACGGCGTCGCTCGCGGTCGAGGTCACCGACCGTGAGAAGGAGCTGCTGGCCGCGCTGACCGGCGCCGGGCTCACCGCCCAGACCAAGGGCCACCTGCTGCACGTCGACATAGCGGACGACGCGACGTACGACACCGTCCGCGACGCCGTCGCCGCTCTCGGGGTCGGCCTGGTGCGCATGGAGCAGCGCCGCCACCGCATCGCCGAGCTGTTCACGGACGACGAGGACCTGACGTACGACGACCCGGACGACCCCGACCGCCCGGACCCCGACCCCCCGCACGACCCCGGCACCCGGCCCGACACGAGCGCCCCGCCCGGCAAGAGCACCCCGCCCGACAAGAGCACTTCGCACGACACGAGCACCCCGCCCGGCAAGAGCACCCCGAGCACCCCGGACACCGCGACCCTGACCAAGGAAGGAGAAGGCCGTGACGCAGCCTGACACGGTGACGCCCGGCACGCCGAACCCCGGCCCCCCGGGCACCGGCACCGCCCCCGACGTCATCCACAACATCGGTTACCGCAAGTACACCGGCCCGCGCCTCGGCCGCGCCTACGCCCGGCGCTCCCTCTTCAGCCAGAGCCTGCGCGGCGCGTACGGCCTCGGCCGCAGCGCGAAGTCCAAGGTGCTGCCGATGATCCTGCTCGCCGCGATGTGCGCGCCCGCGCTGATCATGGTGGCGGTCGCGATCTTCACCAACATGACGAAGCTGCCGGTCGACTACACCCGTTACGCGGTGATCCTCCAGGCGGTCATCACCCTCTTCGTCGCCTCGCAGGCCCCGCAGTCGGTCTCCCGCGACCTGCGGTTCAAGACCACGCCGCTGTACTTCTCGCGGCCCATCGAGCGCGTCGACTACGTGGCCGCCAAATACGCGGCGCTCGCCACGGCGCTGTTCCTGCTGACCGCGCTGCCCCTGCTCATCCTCTACATCGGCGCGCTGCTGGCGAAGCTCAGCTTCGGCACCCAGACCGCCGGGTTCGCGAAGGGTCTGGTGTCCGTACTCCTGCTGTCGCTGCTCTTCGCGGGCATCGCGCTCGTCATCGCCGCGATCACCCCGCGCCGCGGCTTCGGCGTCGCCGCGATCATCGCGGTGTTCGTCATCACCTACGGCGCGGTCTCCAGCGTCCAGGGCGTCGCCTCCGTGCAGGAGAACTACGAGGTGATCGGGTGGCTCGGCCTCTTCTCGCCGATCACGCTGATCGACGGCTTCCAGACCTGGTTCCTCGGCGCGAGCTCGGCCTTCCCGCACGCCTCGGGACCGCCGGACGCGCTGGCCGGCATCGTCTACCTCCTGGCCGTCCTCACCATCATCACCGGCAGCTTCGGCCTCCTGATGCGCCGCTACCAGAAGGTCGGTCTCTCGTGACGACGATCAGCATCGACAACGTCTCGCGCTGGTTCGGCAACGTGGTGGCGGTCAACGACATCACCATGACGATCGGCCCCGGTGTCACCGGCCTGCTCGGCCCCAACGGCGCCGGAAAATCCACCCTCATCAACATGATGGCGGGCTTCCTGGCCCCTTCCACCGGCGCCGTCACCCTCGACGGGACGCCCATCTGGCGCAATGAGCAGTCGTACCGCGAGATCGGCATCGTGCCCGAGCGCGAGGCGATGTACGACTTCCTCACCGCCCGCGAGTTCGTGGTCGCCAACGCGGAGCTGCACGGCCTGCCCGACCCGGACGCCGCCGCCCGGCGGGCGCTGGCCACGGTCGAGATGGAGTACGCCCAGGACCGGCAGATCGACACGTACAGCAAGGGCATGCGGCAGCGCGCCAAGATGGCGTCCGCGCTGGTCCACGACCCGTCGGTGCTGCTGCTCGACGAGCCGTTCAACGGCATGGACCCCCGGCAGCGGCTGCACCTGATGGAGCTGCTGCGGCGGATGGGCGCCGAGGGCAGGACCGTCCTGTTCTCCTCGCACATCCTGGAGGAGGTCGAGCAGCTCGCCCACCACATCGAGGTCGTGGTGGCGGGGCGCCACGCGGCCTCCGGCGACTTCCGCAAGATCCGCCGCCTGATGACCGACCGCCCGCACCGCTATCTCGTACGGTCGAGCGACGACCGGCTGCTCGCGTCCGTGCTGATCGCGCACGCGTCCACCGCCGCGATCGAGCTGGACTGGTCGGAGAAGGCGCTGCGCGTCCAGGCCATCGACTTCGCCGGATTCACCGAATTCCTGCCCCGGATCGCCCGCGACCACGGCATCCGGCTCTTCACCGTCTCGCCGTCCGACGAGTCCCTGGAGAGCGTCTTCTCCTACCTGGTCACGGCATAAGGAGCCGACACAGATGTCCGCCACTCAGACCCCCGCGCCGCCGAGCGGCAGGGCCGCGGCCCCCGTCCGCTCAGGGCCCGCCGTGTTCCACCCCACCGTGGCCCGGCTCACCTACCGCGCGCTGCTCGGCCGCCGCCGCGCCCTGCTGCTCTTCGCGCTGCCGATGCTGCTGCTGATCATCTCCGTCGCGGTCCGCGCGCTGACCGGCGCGGACGACTCCACCGCCAACGACATCCTCCAGGGCTTCGCGCTCAGCGCGATGGTCCCGCTGGTCGGCGTCATCGCCGGCACCGGCGCCATCGGCCCGGAGATCGACGACGGCGCGATCGTCTACCTGCTGGCCAAGCCGATCAGACGGTCCACGATCGTGTCCACCAAGCTCATCGTGGCGATAGGCGTGGTCGCCGCCTTCTCCGCCATCCCCACCCTGCTCGCCGGATTCATCCTCAACGGCAACGGGCAGAACGTCGCGGTCGCCTTCGGGGTCGCCGCCGCCGTCGCGTCCGTCGCCTACGCGGCGATCTTCCTGATGCTGGGCGTCCTCACCCGGCACGCGGTGATCGTCGGCCTGGTCTACGCCCTGGTCTGGGAGTCCGTCATCGGCAATGTGGTGCCGGGCGCCAGGACCCTCAGCGTCCAGCAGTGGTCGCTCGCGGTCGCGCAGAAGCTGGGCCACGGCGGCATCGTCAGCTCCGACGTCGGTCTGCCGACCGCGATCGTGCTGCTCGTGGTGGTCACCGTCGGCACCACCTGGTTCGCCGGACACAAGCTGCGCACCCTCAAGCTCGCGGGTGAGGAGTAGGGACCCGGGTACGTCACCCGCAGGGACCGGGACCGAGGCACCGGCAGGGAAGGGACCGGGGCCGAGGCACCGGCATGGAAGGGACCGGGGCCGAGGCACCGGCAGGGAAAAGACCACCCGCGGGAACGGGAACACGGTGTGACGGCGGCGCAAGCTGTGAATGCGGTGTCAATGGAAGGGAGCGAGTCGCAGCCCGGCTGTGATCGGTGAAGACTGGTCGCGATGGCCCCGGCTCACGAGTCCTCCACCGCCGCCCGCGAGCGCCGCCGCGTCACCCCGAGTGACGCGCGGCGCTTCGCCGCGCAGTGGATACGTGCCTCGCCCGGCACCCACATCTGGCTGCTGATCCTGATCATCACCAGCGGCATCGTCGCCGTCGTGTCGCCGCACGTCCGCTCGTATCTGCTGCACCACGTCAGCACCAACCTGGTCCAGCTGCGGCAGCACCCGCTGCGGGTGCTGTTCGCCAGCGCCCTGTGGATAGAGACGCCCTCGGGCCTCGTCCTCTACTTCTTCCTCTTCGAGCTGATCCACGCCCCGGCCGAACGTTGGCTCGGCACCTGGCGCTGGCTGGTCGTCGTCGCGACCGCGCACATCGGCGCGACGCTCGTCAGCGAGAAGGCCGTCATGTTCGGCATCAGGGACCAGCGGCTGCCGCGCTCCCTCGCGCACACCGTGGACATCGGGGTCAGCTACGGCCTCGCGGGCATCGTCGGCGTCCTCACGTATCTGGTGCCGCGCCCCTGGCGCTGGGGATATCTCCTCGGCGTGCTGGGCTTCTTCGGCTATCCGCTGCTCGGCGACGCGACCTACACCGACCTCGGCCACTTCACGGCCGCGCTGATCGGCCTGAGCTGTTACGCGATCACGCCGCCGGGGCGCGCCCGCGAGAAGACCGCCTGAGCGCCGCGCCCCCGCCGCGACCCCGCTGCGACCTAGCCCCGACCCCGCCCCGACACGTTCAGCCCCGCCCCGGCCTCCTGCGCACCCCCGGCACACCCGGCCGGGCCGTTCAGAACGGCCCGAAGAGCCGTTCCAGGACCACCGCGATGCCGTCCTCGTCGTTCGACAGCGTCACCTCGTCGGCGACCCGCCGCAGCTCCGGATGGGCGTTGGCCATCGCCACGCCGTACCCCGCCCAGGCGAACATCGGCAGGTCGTTGGGCATGTCACCGAAGGCGATCGTCTCGGCGGCCGTCACGCCGAGCCGCCGCGCGGCCAGCGAGAGCCCGGTCGCCTTGGTGAGGCCGAGCGGCAGCAGCTCCACGATGCCCTCGCCCGCCATCGTCACGCCCACCAGGTCACCGGCCACCTCGCGGGCGGCCCGCGCCAGACCGTCGTCCCCCAGCTCCGGGTGCTGTATGTACAGCTTGTTGATGGGCGCGGACCACAGCTCGGCCGGGTCGGACATGAGGATGACCGGCAGCTCGGGGTTGTACCGGTACCCCTCGCCGATCAGGACGTCGCCGGCCAGGCCGTCGCGGCTGGCCGCGAGGAACAGCGGGCCCACCTCGGCCTCGATCTTGGCCAGCGCGAGCCCGGCGAGCTGCCGGTCGAGGGTGACCGAGGTCAGCAGCCGGTGCGCGCCCGCGTCGTAGAGCTGCGCGCCCTGGCCGCAGACCGCCAGGCCCTCGTACCCGAGGTCGTCCAGTACGTGCCGGGTCCACGGCACCGAGCGGCCGGTGACGATGATGTGCACCGCGCCCGCCGCCACCGTCGCGGCGAGCGCGTCCCTCGTCACCCGCGAGACGGTGTTGTCGCCGCGCAGCAGCGTCCCGTCCAGGTCGGTGGCGACCATCCGGTACGGAATCCGCGCCGCGTCGGTCGCGTCGGCGGCCGGGGCCCTGTGCGCGGCCCTGTCCATGGCTCTGTCCGCGGCTCCGGTGACGGTTCCGGCTCCGGTACCGGCTTCGGCGCCGGTCACGGCTTCGGCTCCGGTCACGGCTTCGGCTCCGTCCGCGGCCCCCGCACCCGGTCCCGTACCGGCGAGGGCCCCGGCCTCCGACTCGCTCACTTGGCGCTGGACGTGACGGGCTCCAGCAGCTCCCGGCCGCCCAGGTACGGCCGCAGCACTTCCGGCACCCGTACGGAACCGTCCGCGAGCTGGTGGTTCTCCAAGATCGCCACGATCGTCCGCGGCACCGCGCACAGCGTGCCGTTCAGCGTGGCCAGCGGCCGGGTGCCCTTCTCGTCACGCAGCCGGATCGACAGGCGGCGGGACTGGTACTCGGTCGTGTTCGACGTCGAGGTCAGCTCGCGGTACTTGCCCTGCGTCGGGATCCACGCCTCGCAGTCGAACTTCCGCGACGCCGAGGAGCCCAGGTCGCCCGAGGCCAGCTCGATCACCTGGAACGGCAGCTCGAGCGCGGACAGCCACTGCTTCTCCCAGGCCAGCAGCCGCTGGTGCTCGGCCTCCGCGTCCTCCGGCGTGGTGTAGACGAACATCTCCACCTTGTCGAACTGGTGGACGCGGATGATGCCGCGGGTGTCCTTGCCGTACGAGCCCGCCTCGCGCCGGTAGCAGGGCGAGAAACCGGCGTAGCGCAGCGGCAGCTTGCCCGCGTCGATGATCTCGTCCATGTGGTACGCGGCGAGCGGGACCTCGGAGGTGCCGACCAGGTACAGGTCGTCCTTCTCCAGGTAGTAGACGTCGTCCTCGACCTGGCCGAGGTAGCCGGTGCCCGCCATCGCGGACGGCTTGACCAGGGTCGGGGTCAGGACGGGCGTGAAACCGGCGGCGGTGGCCTGCGCGACGGCCGCGTTGACCAGGGCCAGTTCGAGCAGGGCGCCGACACCGGTCAGGTAGTAGAAGCGCGAGCCGGACACCTTGGCACCGCGGTCGACGTCGATGGCGCCGAGCAGTTCGCCCAGCTCCAGGTGGTCCTTGGGGGTGAAGCCCTCGGCTGCGAAGTCGCGCGGCGCGCCGTGCTGTTCGAGGACGACGAAGTCCTCCTCGCCGCCGATCGGCGCGTCCGGGTGGACGAGGTTGCCGAGCTGGAGCAGGAGCCGCTGGGCCTCTTCCGCCGCCTCGTGCTGCTCGGCGTCCGCGGCCTTGACGGCGGCCGACAGCTCGCCGGTCCGCTTGAGCAGCTCGGCCTTCTCCTCGCCCTGCGCCTTCGGGATCAGCTTGCCGAGCTGCTTCTGCTCGGCGCGCAGCTCGTCGAAGCGGGTACTGGACGACCTGCGCCGCTCGTCGGCGGAGAGGAGGGAGTCGACGAGCGCGACGTCCTCTCCACGGGCGCGCTGCGAGGCGCGCACACGGTCGGGGTCCTCACGAAGCAGACGAAGGTCAATCACGCGACCAGGTTACCGGGGAGCGGGCATCGGCCGCGACAACTTACGAACTTTATAGTGTGCTTTGTCCGCTTCGGGGGTAAAGCGAGGAAATTCCGTAAAGGGGAGAAAGGGGGGACGGTCAACCAAATTCGCCGCGTCCCTCCCCCGGGTCATCGCGCCTGTGGAGAACCGGAGTTGATCATCGCCGCCGGGGCTCCGGCGGGGCCTTCGCGGGCCTCTCGGGGGCCGTCCGGCCGAAAGTTATCCACAGGCTGCTGGGGATTTCCATTCTTTGTCCACAGGGTGTGGGGAAGATCTGTGGAGAAGGAGGGAGATCTTTCGACCGGGCTCGATGCTCGGCTATGGATTCCCCCTTCAAACCCGTTCCACACTCACTTTCGAGTGAGAAGTGTTCCCTCGGGAGAGTTGGTCGGGGGAATTGGGGTGACGAGGGGTGACCTGCCCCGCTGTGGACAGCGGTGGTGTCTGTGTACAGATTTGTCGACTAGGTCGGGTTGCTGTGTCGACATGTCCCCAGTTACCCACAGGCTGCGCTCGAAGCCTGTGGATAACTTTTCCCCACGGTGGAAGAACACGCCCTGCCCGGTTCAGACCTGCCCGGTTCAGGGCCGCCCGGTTCAGGCCCGCCCGCCTCAGGGCCGCCCGTCCAGCACCCGCCTCAGGCCCGCCCGTCCAGCGCCCGGTTCAGCCAGTCCGCCGCGTCCGTGAACTCCGAGTCCGTCGTTCCCCGCGCCACCCGCACCTCGACCTCGTCGGCCCGGGGGTACGAACCGAGGAAGCGGACGTTCAGGCAGCGGCGGCGCAGCCCCATCAGCGTCTCGCCGACCCGGCGGTCCGTGAGGTGACCCTCGGCGTCCACCGAGAAGCAGTACTGACCGAGGCCGCGACCGGTCGGCCGGGACTCGATCCGCATCAGGTTCACCCCGCGGATCGCGAACTCCTGGAGGAGTTCGAGCAGCGCGCCGGGGTGGTCGTCGCGCAGCCAGAACACCGCCGACGTCTTGTCCGCGCCGGTCGGCGCCGCCAGCCGCGCCGGACGCCCGACGAGCACGAAGCGCGTCGTCGCGTTCTGCGCGTCGCGGATGTCGGTGGCCAGCGGTTCGAGACCGTACGTCGGCGCCGCGAACTCGCCCGCGAAGGCGCCGTCGAAGCGGCCCTCCTGCACCAGCCGCGCGCCGTCCGCGTTCGACGCGGCCGACTCCCACACCGCGTCGGGCAGATTGCCCGACAGCCAGTTGCGCACCTGAGACTGCGCGGCCGGGTGCCCGGTCACCGTCTTCACGTCGGACAGCGCGGTGCCCGGCCTGACCAGCAGCGCGAAGGCGATCGGCAGCAGCACCTCGCGGTAGATCATCAGCGGGTCGCCGAACGCCAGCTCGTCGAGCGTGGCGGTGATGCCGCCCTCGACGGAGTTCTCGATCGGGACCAGCGCACCGCCCGCCTCGCCGTTGCGCACCGCGTCGAGCGCCGCGGGCACCGACACCATCGGTACCAGCTCGCGCGTGGCGGCCTCGGGCAGCAGCCGCAGCGCGGCCTCGGTGAACGTGCCTTCGGGACCCAGATAGGTATAACGGCTCGCTGGCGACATGCGTTCAGCCTAATGGCCCGCACCGACCCGGAATGCCGGTCTGTTCATCAGCCCGGAACACCGCCACCAGATCGTGCGATCACCCTTCGAGCAGCCGCTGACCCACGTATTCTCCGGGTCCGCAGCCGCCCGGCACCGCGAAGAGTCCGCTCGCCTCGTGCCGCAGGAAGCGCGAGAGGCCGTCGCCGCCGTCCAGCTTGCGCTGCACCGGCACGAAACCCTTGAGCGGATCGGCCTGCCAGGCCACGAAGAGCAGCCCGGCGTCCGGAGTCCCGTCCGTCCCGATGCCGTCGTGGTACGAGAACGCCCGCCGCAGCATGGCGGCGCCGCCGTTGGAGGCCGGGGCCGCGACCCGGACGTGCGCGTCGCCCGCGATGGCCAGGGCGCCGTCCGCGCCGACCTTCGCCAGGTCGACCGGCGTGGTCTCGGTGCCGCCCGACAGCGGCGCCCCGTCCGACTTGCGGCGCCCGATCACCTTCTCCTGCCGGGCCACCGACAGATGGTCCCAGGAGTCCAGCAGCATCCGGATGCGGCGGACGACGGCGTACGAACCGCCCGCCATCCAGGCCGGGGAGCCGGAGTCGGCGGAGCCGCCCGCCGGTACGAAGATCCGCTGATCGAAATCGGCGTCGGTCGGCTTCGGATTGTTGGTCCCGTCGATCTGGCCCATCAGATTGCGCCCGGTCATCGGGTGCGCGGTCGCGCCCGGCGTCCGGTTGAACCCGTTCATCTGCCAGCGCACCCCGGCGGTGTCCCGCGCCGCCTTCTGGAGCACGCGCAGCGCGTGGAAGGCGACCAACGCGTCGTCCGCGCCGATCTGCACCCACAGATCGCCGTTGCTCCGCTTCGGGTCGAGGGCGTCGCCCGCGAAGTCCGGCAGCGGCGCCAGCGCCCCGGGCAACCGCCCGGTCAGCCCCGTACGGCCGAAGAAGGTCCGGCCGAAACCGAAGGTGACCGTCAGCGAGGACGGCCCGGCGTCGTACGCGATCTGATCGTCGTACGACGAGGGCAGCGCGTCCCGGCGCCCCGGCGAGGTCCCGCTCCGCGTCCCCGGCTGTGTTCCCGGTCGCGTCATCGTCCGTACTGCGTCCGACCAGCGGCGCAGCAGCGCGGCGGCGGCCTTGCGGTCCGCGCCCGGTACCAGGTCGAAGGCGACGAGGTGGCCGACGGCCTGCGCGGGCCCGACTATTCCGGCCTGCCGCGCGCCCTCGAAGGGGACGTACGCGGAACCGACCGTGCTCAGCGCGACCGGCTCGTCCCGCGCGGCCCGCGCGACGCCCGCACCGGCACCGCCGCCGACGACCAGTCCGGCCGCGCCCGCGGCCCCGGCCGTACCGAGCAGCCGCCGCCTGCTGAGCCCGGCGGGGGCCGCGTCCTCGGTCCGCACGGACTCCGCGGGCTTCACGTCTTCCGCCGAATCGGATGACTTCACGGGTTGACCTGCATGTTCCTCGTCTCCGTCACTTCGTCGATGTCCGAGGTGCGGACGGTGACGGCCACCTGCCAGGCGCCCGGCAGCGGCAGTTGGACGCCCGCCGCGGTCCAGTGGCCCACCGTCAGGTGCTGCAAGGGGACGTCGATGGGGCCGATCTTCTTGGCCGGCAGCGTGAACTGGAGGCGCACCTCCGGCACGTCCACCGAGCTTCCGGCGGGCGTGCTGAGGAAGAGGTGGACCTCGTTGGCGCCCGACCGGGCGGGGGAGACCGTCAGGCCCGCCGTGCCCTTGCCGTGGGGACCGCCGGTGTCGTACGGGATGGACAGGACGACCTCGGTCGGGGCCGTCGCGTTCCCGCCGCCGGTCGCCGCGGGCGGCGCCTTGAGGTCCTTCTGCTCCTCCGCGGCCCGGCCCGGCTGCGAGCCGGTCAGCATCGTGGTGACGGTCAGCAGGACGACGGCGATGCCGACCTCTATCAGGACCGAACGCCGGAGCCGGTTGCGCGCGGGATCCGCGTCGCGCACCTTCTTCGCCTTCGCCGAGTCCCGCGCGTCCTGCTGCCGCCGCAACTGCGCGGCCCGCGCCGGGTCCTCGGAGCCGGACCCCGTGCCCGCCCCGGCGGAATCCGAACCCGAACCCGAACCCGAACCCGTACCGGAGCCCTTGCCCCTGGCGGAACCCGTACCGGACCCGGTACCGGACCCCGTACCCGACGCCGTACCGGCGGACGCGGCGGCCGGAGCCCCCACCGCGGACGCCACCGCCTCCGTCCGCGCCACCGGCGTCACCCCCAGCTCCCGCGTCCAGCGCCGCGAGAACCAGGCCACGCCGACCAGCGCGCACACCAGCCAGATCTTGATGAAGAGCAGCTGCCCGTAGTGGGTGTCGAAGAAGGCCGCCCAACTGCCCATCTGCCGCCACGCCTGGTACGTGCCGGTGCCGATCAGGGTCGTCACGGCGGTGAGCGCGATGAGGGAGAAGCGGCGCACGGCGTACGGCTCGACCGTACCGGCGGTGGAGCGGGCGAACAGCGCGGTCAGCAGGGTGATGAGCCCGCCCAGCCAGACCGCCATGGACAGCAGGTGGACGATGTCGACCGGCATCGCGACCTGCCGCTGGATGCCGACGGAGGCGTGCTCGGCCATCGCCCAGGTGGCGGCGATGCCGATCGCGACGACCGTGCCGCCGATGCCCAGACCCCAGGCCAGGTCGGCGCGTTCCTCCGGGTCCTCGCGCTTGGCGTAGCTGCCGAAGAGCACGGCGAGGAAGACGGCCGCCGCCGCGAGCAGCAGCAGCCGGGAGACGAGCGCCGCGCCCGGCCGGGTCTCCAGCACCGCGCGCATCACATCGGGGTCGACCGCGTCGCCGAGCCCGGTGCCGTTGGCGTACGGGCCGCGCAGCATCAGCAGCGCGATGGTGGCCGCGACCAGCGTCGCCCAGCCGCCCGCCGCGATCCGCCGCATGGGACGCAGCAGGGCGCCGCGCGGCCAGCACACGGACAGGAACACCGCGCTGCCGACCAGCAGCGCGAAACCGGCGTAGGCGAAGTAGCGGGCGATCCCGTAGAGCGTGGACGCCGCGCCGCCGCCCGCCGCCGCCGCGCCCGACAGGTCGACGCTGGTCTTGGAGGCCGCGCCGACCGAGAAGGTGAACGCCCCGGCCACCGGGTGGCTGTCCTGCGACACCGCCTTCCACGCCACGGTGTACGTGCCGTTGCCGATGCCCGGCCGCAGCCCGACGGTGGCCGTGGACCCGGAGTCCTTGCCGCTGTCGTGCTGCGGCCTGCCGACCGCCACGTCCTTGCCCTGCGGGTCGAGCACGCGCAGCGAGTCCGCCGACAGCAGCACGCCCTCCGAGAAGGTGAGCACCACGCGCTGCGGCGCGCTCTGCACGACCGAGCCGTCGGCCGGGTCGGTACGGAGCAGCGCCGCGTGCGCGGACGCGGGCGCAGCGACGCCGAGCAGCAGCGCGAGCAGCCCGCCGAGGCAGGCCGCGAGCGCCGCCAGCCGCCGCCCGCCGGTCTGGCGACGCGGTGGCCTCAAACGTGGCAACCGGGCGTTCTTCTTCGCTGCGGGCGCTGTGCGCGCTGGCGTCGCTGGGTTCACTGCGGTCAGCCCTTCGGGTCCGGGCGGTACGTCGTCGCCTCGACGGGCACGGTGACCGTGACCGTGGCGGGCGTGGCGTGGGCGAAGTGGAGTCGCAGGGTGACTGTTTCACCGACCCGCGGCTTGTGGGTGAGGTTCTCCAGCATCATGTGGTCGCCCCCGGTGCCGAGGGTGAGGGTGCCGCCCGCCGGTACGGTCAGGGCCGTCACCTGGCGCATGGTGGTGCCGGTCGTGCTGTGCAGGGTGACGTGCGCGGCCAGCGGTGTGCTGACCGAGGTGAGTTCGGCGTCCCCGCCCCCGGCGTTGGCGACGGTGACGTACGCGGCGGCCTCGTCGGTCAGCAGCGGCTGCGGTATGTACCCGCCGCTCACCGACACTTTGCCGGACCCGCTGCCCGACCCTTTGCCGGACGCGCTGCCGGACGCCTTGTCTGACCCCGCGCCGGACCCGGCGCCGGACCCGGACGATCCGTCGCTCAGCGCGACGCCCGCGCCGGTCGCCAGCGCCACCGCCGCGACACCGGAGACGGCGCCCAGCAGCGCGCGCCGCCTCACGGCGCCTCGCTCCTGACGATCTTCGGCAGGTCGGCCGCGAACTGCCCGGCCGTCGTCCCCGACATGTAGAGGACGTGCGCCTTGTCGTCCTTGGGCCAGAAGGCCAGCACCTCGGCGCCGTGCGTGACGGTGACGCTGCCGTCCTTCTCCTTGACCGGCGGGTCGATGCCGACGCCGACCGAGCGGGCCGCGGCCTGGATGGCGTCGAACTTACCGGTCAGTCCGATGAAGGACTTGTCCATCGCGCCGAGCCACGCCGTCAGCCGCGCAGGGGTGTCGCGCTCCGGGTCGGTGCTGACGAAGACGACCCGCAGCGCGTCCTGGTCGGCCTTCGGCAGCTTCGCCTTGGCCAGCGCGAGGTCGCTCATGGTCGTCGGGCAGACGTCGGGGCAGTGCGTGTAGCCGAAGAAGAGCAGCATCGGGTGGCCCGCGGTCTCCTTCACCAGGTCGTACGGCTTGCCCTGGTTGTCGGTCAGCACGAGCGCGGGCTTCGTGAACGGCGTGTCGAGCAGCGTGCCCGCCTTCTGCGGCGCTTCGGCGGACACCGCCGCCACATTGGCGTTCGCCGACGAGTCGCCGGAGCCGCCGCAGCCGGACAGCAGCAGCGCCCCCGCGACGGCGAGCGCGGCGGCCCCGGTCACGGCGCTGGTACGGGCACGGGTGCGGGTGCGCGTACGGGTCGTGCCGGACGTGCCGGACGTGCCGGACGTGCCGGTCGTGCGCGGGGAAGCGGTCGTGCGGGTGGAGCGGGTGGTGCGCATGAAGGTGATGCCCCTTCAGTGGACGGGTGGTGCCGGGCGGCCACGGTTCGCGTGGCCGCCCAGCGGGCTGTTCGGGTCGAACGGGACCGCGAGCGGTCCGGTGGATCCGGTGGAGCAGGTGCTTCAGGTGCTTCAGGTGCTACAGGTGAATCCGGCGATCCGGCCGACACCGGTCGAGCGAGAACCGGCGCCGGCCGTCAGCCGGACCAGCAGTAGGTCGGACCAGCCGTCGGCCGGAGCCGTCGGCCGGACCAGCAGTAGGTCGGACCAGCCGTCGGCCGGAGCCGTCGGCCGGACCGGCCGTCAGGCGTCCGGCGTCAGGCCGACGGGTTGCGGCGGCGACCGGCGAAGACGCCGTAGCCGATCCCGATCGCGCCGACCACGATTCCGGCGACGCCCAGCGCACGGGCGGTCCCGTCGCTCGTGTCGGACGAGGCCGCCTGCGTACCGGCGGACGAGCCGCCGGACTTGGCGTCGGCGGCCGGGGTCGCCGTCACGCTCGGCGTGGCCGAGGCGCCGTCGGAGGCCGCCGCCGCCGTCAGTTTCAGGGTCGGCGCCGGGTGCTGCGGCTCGGCCTCGCCCTCCTTCGGCACGTCGATCCAGCGCACGATGTCACCGTTGTCGTACGTCTGGAGCGTCTTGAAGACCAGCGCGTCGGTGGTGGCGGGCAGCGGCCCGAACGACACCGGGAACTGCTGGAACTGGCCCGGCGCGATCTTCCCGCCGCTCCAGGTGATCTTCGTGACCGCCTCGTCGATGGTGCCGTCGTCCGACTTCAGCGGGGTCGCCAGCTTCGACTTCGTCACCTGCGCCGTCCAGCCGGGCACCGGCTGGATCGAGACCGAGGCGACCGGGTGGTCGGTGGGCAGATTGACCTCGACCTTCGTCGTGGACGCGCTGTCCTCCTCGTTCGGCACTTTGAAGGCGACCGTGCTGTAACTGCCCTGGGCCGCGCTGTTCGGCGTCACCGTGACATGCGCGAAGGCGGGCACGGCGGCCAGCAGGACGGTGGCACCGGCGAGGGCGGCGATGGTCGCGGCACGGCCGCGCATACGTGAGCTGCTCATTACGAGGGTGCTCCAGTTCTCCACAGGTCTGTGGGAAGTGGGCTGACGGTGGCATGGAACCGCGGACCACGGCGCGTCAGGCGCCCGCGGTCGGCGGAGGCGTGGGCGGACCCGCGCGCCACCGTCGCCGTGCTCCCCGGAAGGCGGCGTAAGTCCTATGGACCTATGCCGTATAAGTCCTATGGGCCTACGTAGGACCGATGGACTCATCAGCCCAGTGAGGGCCTCTCAGGTCCGCAAGGACCTGCGAGTCCCCGGGGCCTACGCCAAGGGGGAGTCGGCGGGGGTGCGTCGCGTCAGACCGCCGCGAGGCCGAACGGCGGCCCGCGCCTGGCCAGCGAGTGCCGCAGCAGCCACACCGTGCGGTGCCTGGCCGCCGTCGCGTCCGCGGTGCAGCGCCGCCGGGGCCGTACGCCCGCGGTCCCGGCCGCCTGCGCCGCGAGCGCGGACAGCAGCGCGTGGGCGCGGCGCAGTACGGCGGGCGAGAGCGCGGCCAACTCGGCGGCGCCGCGCACCGACAGCCGTATCAGCCGCCAGAGCGCCGCCTCGCCGCGCCGCAGCACCCAGCCCGCCACCACGGCGGCGAGCAGGTGGCCGAGGAACATCGGCAGGGAGCAGAAGGGCAGCGACATCACGGCGTGCGCGACGCTTCCCGTACCGCCCGCGGCCGTACCGCCGCTCATGTCCATGCCCGGGGTGTGCACGGGCGCGCCCATCGCGGACGGGTCGAGCCCCGCCTGCTGGACGACCCACTGCGCCTTCCGCGGGGTGAGCGGCGCCGCGGCCGTGCTCCCGCAGACCAGCCGGGCCGCGACGGCCAGCAGACCGCCGGAGCCGGACCCCGCGCCGCCGCCGTGCCCGGCGGCCGTCGTACTCGCGCACATCTGCCCGGCGTTGAAGACGCTGTGCAGCGCGAGCTGTCCGACGGCGAGGGCGGCGGCGATGCCGGGCAGGGTGCGTTCGCGCCCCGCGAGCGGCGCCACGACCGCGAAGACCGAGAGCCAGCCGACGACCAGCGCCCACACCGGCACCGTACGTCCGGACGCCATCGCGTGCCCGACCGCGGCCAGCACGACGCAGACCGCGGTGAACACCGCGGCCCGCAGCAGTCGCATTCCGGCGCCGGCGCGCACGGAGGGGACGGAGCCCCGCGTGGCAGTCATGACGGCGGTCATCTTCTCACCGCGCGCTCCGGGCGGATACGGCGGGTGTCCGGCTCGCGGGGGTGTGCGCGTGAAGTCCCCTTACACCCGTACGCCGGGCATGGGCATCCGCCGAATGAGCGATATCACGTCAACATCGCGCTTACGGGACGCTCTTCGCGGCAATACGTAACCTTATGTCGAGCCGCAGCCAGGAGGCTGGAGCATGAGCATCTGGTGGTCACTCCATTTGCGGCGCGAGGCTGCGAGCGTTCCGCTGGCCAGAAGGCTGCTGATCGGGACCATGGAGACGGCCGGAGTCGATCCGGACATCTCCTTCGACCTGGCGGTGGCCCTCTCGGAAGCGTGTGCCAACGCCGTCGAACACGCCGGATCGGGCACGGAGTACAGCGTCACCGCGCGGATCGACGGCGACCAGTGCCGTATCGAGGTCGCCGACTCCGGTCCCGGATTCCCCCGCGACCGGTTCCGCCACCCGGCCCGGCCGCTGAGCCCCAGGGGCCAGCATGCCGAGCACGGACGCGGACTCTTCCTCATCGAGGCGCTGGTGGACCACGTCCACTTCCAGAACCGGCCGGGTCACGGCACGGTCGTCTCCTTCGACAAGGTGCTCAAGTGGCGTGACGACGCCCTGCTGAAGGCGTCGTAGCGCCACTCGACTCCGGTTCCGGTGGGACCGGCCGGGGAGACCGGCCGGGACCGGTGTTCAGCCGCGCAGCCCCGCCATCCACGCCTCGACCTCGTCCGAGCGCCGCGGCAGCGCCTCCGACAGATTGCGGTTGCCGTCGTCCGTCACCAGGATGTCGTCCTCGATCCGGACGCCGATGCCCCGGTACTCCTCGGGCACCGACAGGTCGTCCGCCTGGAAGTACAGGCCGGGCTCGACCGTCAGCACCATGCCGGGCTCCAGGGTGGAGTCCACGTACGCCTCGGTCCGCGCGTGCGCGCAGTCGTGGACGTCCATGCCGAGCATGTGGCCGGTGCCGTGCAGCGTCCAGCGGCGCTGGAGGGCCAGTTCGAGCACCCGGTCGACCGGGCCTTCGAGCAGCCCCCACTCGACCAGCTTCTCGGCCAGCACGCGCTGCGACGCCTCGTGGAAGTCACGGAAGGCCGCGCCCGGCTTCACCGCGTCGATACCGGCCTGCTGGGACTCGTAGACCGCGTCGTAGACCCTGCGCTGGACCGGCGAGAAGCTGCCGCTGATCGGGAGGGTGCGGGTGACGTCCGCGGTGTACAGGTGGTGGGTCTCCACGCCCGCGTCGAGCAGCAGCAGGTCGCCGGAGCGGACCGGGCCGTCGTTGCGCACCCAGTGCAGGGTGGTGGCGTGCGGGCCCGCGGCGCAGATCGAGCCGTAGCCGACGTCGTTGCCCTCGACACGGGCGCGCAGGAAGAACGTTCCCTCGATGTACCGCTCCGAGGTGGCCTCCGCCTTGTCCAGGACCTTGACGACGTCCTCGAAGCCGCGCGCCGTCGAGTCGCACGCCCGCTGCAACTCGGCGATCTCGAACTCGTCCTTCACCGCACGCAGCGCGGACAGGAATTCGGTCAGCTCGGCGTCGCGCTCGGCCGTCACCTTGTCGGTGAGCGCCGCCTCGATGCCCGCGTCGTGCCCGCGCACCACGCGGACCGGACCGGCCGCCTCGCGCAGCGTCTCCGCGGCCTTGCGGACGTCCCGGCACGGCATCCCGAGCAACTGCTCCGCCTCGGTGAGGCTGTGCCGCCGCCCGACCCACAGCTCGCCCTGGCCGTCCAGCCAGAATTCGCCGTTCTCCCGGTTGGAGCGCGGCAGCAGATACGCGGTCGCCGCGTGCCCGCCGCCCTTGCGCGGCTCCAGCACGAGGACGGCGTCCTGCGTCTGGTCACCGGTCAGATAGGCGTACTCGGTGGCCGCCCGGAAGGGGTACTCGGTGTCGTTGGAACGGGTACGGAGATTGCCCGCCGGTACGACGATCCGCTCGCCGGGGAAGCGCTCGGACAGCGCGGCGCGGCGCGCGGCGGCGTACGCGGCCTGCGGCAGCGGGGCCAGGCCGTGCAGCTCCGTGTCGGCCCAGTCGGCCTTCATCACGGCCGCCAGCTCGTCGGAGACAGCCGGGTAGAGGCGGTTCTTGCGCTGCTTGATCGGCTTGTCGTCGCCGTCCGCCGCGTCGCCGTCCGCCGTGGCCGCCGCGTCGGGGGCCGCTTCGACTGCCGCGTCCGTGGCCGCCTCGGCCGCCGTCACGGCCGTCCCCGTCGTCTCAGGAGTCTCGGGCGTCTCCTGTCCGACCCGCTCGACCTGCTCGTCCGGCTGTGCCTGGGCCTCGGCCACGTCCTGTCCTCCTCGCTGTCGTCGCCATAGCTGCCTGGAGGTCCCGCCGGGACCCGCTATGGACCTCTACGCATCGTATGTGCGCGCGGAAGAGGGCGTGCGGGGGGCATAGGTCCTGAATCGCTCACGAATCAGGACCGGGCGGACCGAAGCGGACGCGGGTGACCGCGGCCCGTCTCTCTCAAGGGCCCGTCTCCCGCAGCCGCCCGTCTCTCAGTGCCCCGTCTCTGTCCGCCTCAGTCGAAACGGACGGCGAGCAGGACGACGTCCTCCACGCCCTCTGACCGGTCGAGGCCGTCGGGCAGGACGGCGTGCAGGATGTGGTCGACGAGACGGTCGGGGTCGTCGCGGGCCGGGCGCGGGGCGCTCTGCGCGGCGGCGTGCAGCCGGGCGAGCGCCCGGTCGGCGGACTCCCCCGTACGGTGCAGCAGCCCGTCCGTGAACAGCACCAGGGTCTCGCCGGGCCGCGCGTACAGCTCGACGCTGGGCGCCTCCCAGCAGCTGAGCATGTTCAGCGGCGCGGACAGCGACGTCTCGACGTACTCGCAGCGGCGGTCGCCGATCACCAGCGGCGGGCAGTGTCCCGCGCCCGCCAGGATCAGCTTGCGGCCGCCGGGGCCGCCCGCCGGGCGCGGGCCGCCGTTCGCCGCCTCCGCCTCCACGTACGCGAACAGCGCCGTCGCGGACCTGGCGGGCTCGGTGAGCCGCATCAGCAGTTCCAGGTCGGACAGGACCGCGACCGGGTCCTCGCCCTCCATCACCGCGTACGCGCGCAGGCTCGCGCGCAGCCGACCCATCGCGGCCACCGCGCCGGGGCCGCGCCCCGTCACCCCGCCGACGGCCAGGCCGAGCGCGCCCTCGGGCAGCGGCAGCGCGTCGTACCAGTCGCCGCCGCCGCGCGGATTCGTCCGGTGCCTGACCGCCAGCCGTACGCCGGGGACGCGCGGCAGCCGTTCCGGCAGCAGTTCCGCGGCCAGCGCCGCCGTGGTGTCCCGTGCGCGCCGCAGGTCGAGCACGCGTGCGGTGTGCTCGGCGGCGAAGCGCAGATACAGGCCCATCAGGCGGCGCTGCCGGTCGTCGGGTTCCGCGGGTTCGTCGTAGAACCACACGGCCGTGCCCAGCCTGCCGGCCGACTGCGCCGTCAGCC
Organism: Streptomyces sp. NPDC088197; assembly: GCF_044741185.1. Taxonomy (NCBI): domain Bacteria; kingdom Bacillati; phylum Actinomycetota; class Actinomycetes; order Kitasatosporales; family Streptomycetaceae; genus Streptomyces; species Streptomyces sp. NPDC088197. The sequence goes on along the minus strand of NZ_JBIUSD010000001.1, from coordinate 480,392 downwards.
GCAGCGCGTAGCTCGCGCCGAGGCCGAGCTGGACGGCGACCTCGCGGTGCCGCCGGTCGAGGCCGGGTTCGTGCAGCAGGTCGGCGTGGACGCGTTCGCCGTCCGCGTCCCGCGCCGCCGATCCGTCCTCCGCCGCTGATCCGTCCTGCGCTCCCGATCCGTCCCGCGCCCCTGACCCGTCCCGCGCTCCTGATCCGCTCGCGTCACTCGGCACGCCGGTGTCGGAGGCGGGCGTACGGGGTACGGGCACGGTCTCGATCGTGCCGAGGTCGGCGTGGCCGAGGCCGAGGCCGACGGTGCGTTCGGGGCCGAGGCCGTCGGCCGGCTCCAGCGCGACCATGCCGCGGCGGGCGCCGACCAGGGTGGCCCCGGCGCGCAGCACCTCGTGCAGCGTGTCGTCCAGCGCGGTCGTCCGGGCCAGCCGCTCGGTCAGCTCGTGCACCAGGGACAGGTCGCACACCCAGGAGGCCAGCCGGTCCTGCACGGCGGGGGAGCCGTACCGGTCACCGGCCGCTTCCTCCGGCGCCCGGGGACGGCCCGCACCGGGTACGGTCACGGGCTTGGCCGCGGGTTCGGCGGCCTGGTCGGTCACGGGCGCGGTCGCGGAACCGGTCGTGGAATCGGGTGCGGAACCGATCGTGGAACCGATCGTGGAACCGATCGTGGAACCGGCCGCCGGTTCCGTCACCGGTCCCGTCACCGGTTCCGTCCTCGGTCCCGCCGGTTCCGTCGCGGGTGCGGGCGGAGCGGCGGGGGAGACGGCGGGGACCGCGGAGGCGGCCGTGACCTGCGCAGGGCCTCCCGCGGGGGACGCATTCTGCGCCGCCGCGGAAGGAGGTGGCTCTGTTCCGGCCACTTTTTTCATGTGAGCGGCGCTCATGGCCGGGGGCTTCCGGCCAGTCGCCAATGGATGGGGCATTCCGCGCTTTTCGTCCGCAAAGCGCGGCGCATCTGCATCAATAGCATCGCAAACCCCCATGTCGTGGCGCGTCGCTACCAAGGAACCCACTTGTACACGCACAATCGCGGGCATGTCCAGGATTGTCCTGGTAGACGGAGTGGTGTCGGGACGTGACCGGCGTCACGTGCCGTGGTGCGCCGGTGGCCTGGAGTAGCCGTCGGACCGCCGCAGGTTGGCCAGAAAGAGCTACCCCCGTCTCATGCGCGCTGTCGACTGATCCCGGCCAACAGCGCGTCATATTTGCGGGTGATGGGTAGGAACCCGGAGTCCGGCTCAAGCGTCGTAGTACGTAAGCAATTGACAGCCGACCCCACCCCGAGTGGCGAGCGGGAGCTGCGCCCAACGGGATCCACGACTAGTGGCTCGCGATCGGGGCAAGTGAGCAAGCGCCATGCGCACGCCACCCACCGCCACGTTCCACGCTCGGCCGGCGGCGTGATGCGCTGCCTCGTGAACGGCGTGCTCGACAGATACGTGTGCAAGGGCAGATCCCTGGGCGTTAACGGAAAGGAACGAGCGCTGATGCGCGAGATCCTCGGAAGGCGACGCAAGCTCTCACTGCCGCGAAAGGGGCGGACCGCGTTGCGTGACGCGGCGCTCACCTATGCCGAGCAGTGGCAATGGCGTGTGGTGCCCGGTGTCGGATACGACAAACGCGGCACATGGCGGGCGACCGGTGCGCAGCCGTGCGCCTGCGCCCGCCCCAACTGCCCGGTGCCCGGCGCCCATCCGCACGAGCCGGGACTCCTGGCCGCCACCCGTGACCCGCGCATGGTGCGCTGGTGGTGGACGCGCAGGCCGGACGCGCCGGTGGTCCTCGCGACCGGCGACCGGGTGTCCGCGGCGAGCCTGCCCGCGGTGGCCGGCACGCGGGCGCTCGACGCGATCGAACGCCTCGGCGTACGGCTCGGCCCGGTGGTCGCCACCCCCACCCGGTACGTGATCCTCGTCGCGCCCTACTCGCTCGCCGAGCTGGGCGAACTCCTCGACAGCCAGGACTGGGTGCCGACATCGCTGCGCTACCACGGCGACGGCGGATACGTGGCGCTGCCGCCGTCGAGCAGCAGCGCGGGGCAGCTCCGCTGGGTGCGGCCCCCGGTGCCCGAGGCGACGGGGCCCGACGCGCCGGTCGGGCTCGGCGGCGCCGCGCCGTGGCTGCCGCGGATCGGCGACCTCGTGGACGCCCTCGTCCGCGCGGGCCGGACCGCGCCGGACGGCGACCGGCTCACCTATTGATCCGCGTATTGATGCGCCGCGTTGACACCGCGCCTGTTCTGAACGCTGTTCAGGGCGGGCGCGGTGTCGTTCGCCGCGCGCTCTGTCACTCGTTCGGGTAGCCGAGGGCCCCGGCCCTGCGCTGAACGGCGCCTGATCGTTCCGAAGTCCCCGGTCCGCCCGCTACGTTCGGCGGACCGCAACCGTCGAGCGCAGGTGGGGTCGTGCCCGTGGAGCCGAAGTCACAGCCGCAGCCGCAGCCGCAGCCGCATTCGCAGGCCGTTCAGCAGGTCGCGCAGGACCATGTGTCGGGGCTGCGCATGGTCGCCCTCGCGAGCGTCGCCGCCCTGGCCGTCGTCCTGCCGCTGGCCGCCGCCACGGACGGCCCCTCGGAACACCCGGGCCACGGCGGCCACTCCGGCCACGCGGGCCTCGGCGCTCCGCACGGCAGGACCACGTCCGTGGACGGTTACGGAATGCTTCCGCCGCCCGCCGAAGGCACCTGAACCGCTACCGACCGGTACGACGAAAAGCGTCGCCGTCGTCTCCCTCGCATGGCGAAAAGCGCCGTCCGGCGCCCCGCGGGCATGGAAACGCCCGGTCGCTGGCGACGGGGGATGCACCAGCGACCGGGCTGACCAAACGGTAACAAGACTTCGTCCGTTAGCAAATTCCCCGATGCCGACGGGGCGCCGATTAGCCGCGATTCAACGGGAGTTGTGACCGGAATCACGGCCTCCCCCTCCGTGCAGCCCCCGCCCCCACCGGCCGGTGGTCCGCAGACCTCCCGATCTGCCCCGCCGGGGCGGGCGGTGACGTGCGGGAGCGTGGTGGTTGGTGGCGCAGTTCCCCGCGCCCCTGAAAAGACCGGCCCCCCGCCCGGACGAAAGACGGTGCGCCCCGTGAGGGGCGCGGGGAACTGCGCGGCCAGCCCCTACCGGCGGGTGGTCCGGGGGCGAGCGGACTGCCCCGTTGGGGCGGGTGGTGAGGTGCGGGAGTGTCGTGGCTGGTGGCGCAGTTCCCCGCGCCCCTTAAAGGATCGGCACACCGCCTGGGCGAAAGTGGGTGTGCCCCGTCAGGGGCGCTGGGGGCACCTCCCGGCCGAAGGTTGGGGGAGGAACTGCGCGGGTAACCCACCACCGGCGGGTGGTCCGGGGGCGACCGGACTGCCCCGCCGGGGCGGGTGGTGAGGTGCGGGAGCGCTTCGGCCGGGGTGACGGCCCCCCGTACGGCTGGAGGCCGTGGAATGGCTCGCCGCGAGGCGGAAGGCGGTCGGCGTCAGCTCAGGGTGATCTGGCGGTTGGTGAAGCCGCTGCGGGCACGCCGCTCGTCGGCGGTGAGGGGGCCGGACTTGGCAAGCGTCTCGGCCAGACGCTCGTTGAAGGCGGCGGCTGGCTTCTCCACCTCGTCGGCGCCCATGCCGACCGGCAGGTCCCACACCGGCACCACGAGCCCGTGCGCGCGGAAGGAGCCGACCAGCCGCGTACCGTCACCCAGCGACGACACCCCGGCGGCGTGCAGCCGGGCCAACGCGTCGAGCAACTCCTCCTCGGGGTGCGGCATGACCCACCGCAGGTGGTTCTTCTCCGGCGTCTCGCACCAGTACGCGGCGTCCACGCCGGTCAGCCGTACGGTCGGGATCGCCGCCTGGTTGGCCCGCTCCAGCGAAGCGGCCACCTCGCCGGTCGCCGCGTCGGCGTCCTCCAGCCAGAACTCGAAGCCGCTGTGCACCTCGGGCGTGAAGGGCGCGTCGAGGTCCAGCACGTCCTGGAGGCGCGGCCCGTCCTGCGGCGGGCGGCGGCCGTCCACCGGATTGCCGGGCGCCGCGGTGAGCGCGCGCAGCAGCGTGTCGGCGAGGTCGCGGCTGACGTCACCGGACGCCGCCTCGTTCTGGAGGCCGAGCAGGACGGCCCCGGTGTCGCGGCGCAGTCCGGGCCACGCCATCGGCAGCACGGTGCCGAGCGTCACCGAAGGAACGCCGTCGGGCAGCGCGTCCTTGAGGGTGAGCGGGGCGGTCGCCGCCGGAACCAGCTCGCGCAGCGCGACCCAGTCGCACTCGCCGGGCAGCCCCTCGAACGGGCGGCGCACCAGCTCGGTCACCGCGTGCGACGCCTCGCGGCCGTGACACGCCTTGTACCGGCGGCCCGAGCCGCAGGGGCAGGGCTCGCGCGCGCCGACCACCGGGACCTCTCCGCTCGTCGGGACCTTCGTCTTCGTCGCGGTCGCGCGCTTCTTGGCCATGGCTCGGTCTCTCCCGTAACGGCGGTGTTCCGGCCGTGAGCCTAGCGCCCGGCGCGGTCGCCGCCGGACCACGGCGAGGCGTGCGGAGGGGGCTACCGGGGTGTCCTGCGTGCTGTAGTGCTGTGCCCCGCGCGGCCCGGTGCGGCTCTGTGCGGCCCGGCGCGCGGCCCTACGCCTGGACCCGCGACCTCAGCCGCGTTCGTCGACCGCGTCGAAAGCCGTGTTCAGCGACCCGAGCGCGTCGAATGCTTCGATCGATTCGGCCAGGTCCATCGACATGCCCATCGGCAGGCCGCCGCCCGCACCGACGATCGGACTGATGCCCGTACCGCCGATTCCGCCGAGTCCGGCCCGCTGGCCGCGCGTGCCGCCCGTACCGCCCGCGATCACCGGGTCGTCGCGGCGCGCGTGCCGGGCGCGTACCGGAAGGACCGCCCAGACCGTTACCTCGCCGGGCGCGTCGTCGCGCACGCCCCAGCGCAGCGACAGGCTCCCGACGATGCCGAGGCCCCGGCCGCCGTGCGCGCTCAGGGAGGGGGTGGAGGGGCGTGGCCTGGTGGGGCCGCCGCCGTCGGTCACCTCGACCGCGAGGAGTCCGTCCGTGCCTATCGCCCACGCGGCGCGTATCCCGCACTCGCCGCAGTCGGCGCGGTCGCTGTCGGTACGGCCGCTGCCCGTACGTCCGCTGTCCGTCCGTGGGCTGTCGTGACGGCCGCCGGCCGTCCAGTCGTCGTTCACCGTACGGGGAGTGTCCCGGGCGGACCGTGCGCCACCGGCGTCACCGCCGCCCCCGGCCTCGTGCGTCTCCAAAGGACGCGCGTGCCGGAAGGAGTTGCTCAGCAGCTCCGACAGGATGAGGACGGCGTCGTCGATCACCGGCTCCGGCACGTCCTGCGCGCACAATTCGTTCCGCAGTTTCCGGCGCGCCACCGCGACGCCGGTCGGACCATGGGGCAGGGCCATGGTCGAGGACGTAGGCACCTCCTGCGCCACCATCAACGACACCCCCGAGACCTCCTTCACGCCCTTGCGCCACGGGATGGATGCCCTCTGCGACTCGGCCGGAAACAAGCCAACCGCGATCTATTGACGTACTCCGTACACATTCCCGACGCACAATTGCAGCCCGAACACGATACGAACGCGCCGGGGTACGCCCTGTGACGGCTGTCGCCTGGTGATGTCGGCTGCTCTGTGTTGACTCCTGCTGTGGCCTGCGGACATCTGTGAACTTCAACGACCCAGTTGGGACAGAACCGCACTCGGGCGGTTGGTGATGATGGAATCCACCCCGAGCCGTACGCACAACTCGACATCGGCGGGTTCGTCCACCGTCCAGACGTGGACGCGGTGCCCCGCCTGGCGCAAACGCGCCACGTATCCCGGATCGGCGCGCACGATCCGCATGCTCGGCCCCGCGATGCCGACGCCCGCCGGCAGCCACCCGCTCCAGCGCCGGGGGAGCGCGTGGCGCACCAGGAAGACGGTGGGGACCGCCGGCGCGGCCAGCCGTACCCGGCGCAGCGCCCCCGGCGAGAAGCTCATCACCCGCACCTGGGCGGGCTCCCCGCGTGCCGGGCGGTCCATACCGAAGTGCCGCAACAGGTCGAGCAGCCGCCGCTCGACCTGGCCCGACCACCGCGTCGGGTGCTTCGTCTCGATCGCCACCTCCAGGCGGCGGTCGGTGTCCGCGACCAGTTCCAGCAGGCGGCGCAGCGTGAGGACGCCGCTGCGTTCGCGCACGGCGTTTTCGTCCTCTTCTTTTACGCGTCCCGCGCGAGCACCTCTTATATGCGCGTCTTTCGCACGGGCGTCTCCTGGGTGACGGTCCCGGCTTCCGGCGCCGCCGGGTCCGCCGCGGCCGTCCTTCCACGAGCCGAAGTCCAGCGCGGCGAGGTCGGCCAGGGCGAGGGAGGAGACGGCGCCCCGGCCGTTCGACGTACGGTCCACCCGCCGGTCGTGGACACACACCAGCTCGCCGTCCGAGGTCAGCCGGACGTCGCAGTCCAGGGCGTCGGCCCCGTCCTCGATGGCTTTCCGGTACGCGGCGAGCGTATGTTCTGGTACGTCCGCGGAGGCGCCTCTATGGGCGACGACCTGGACAGGTCGCCCGTCCGGAAACGCCTCCGGGACCGCGCGCGCGTAAGTCACCGTGTCATGGTGCCACCGTCTCCCCGGCGGCCCGGTAACACGGCCGTACGACGGGTACGCGAAGATGCACAGCTACCGCTTACGGCGGTCCGACACGCCGTGGGAAATGCTGTGTTCGGCCCACCACCTTGTTCCGCACCCGGTTCGGAATCCTGTTCAGAACCTGTCCCGACCCTGAGGAGAATCGCTGTGAGCACCGAGAACGAAGCCGGCTCCGGCTCGGCTGCGGAGTCGGCAGCGCCCGCGCCCGACGGTGCCTCGGCGGCCCAGGCCCCCGTACCTCCTGCCGCTCCGCCGCTCGCCCCGCCGCCCGCTCCTCCGACGGCCCCTCCGGCCGCCCCGCCCGCGCCCGCCGCTCCCCCGGCGTCCGCGGACGGCGAGTCGCGTACGGAGATCCTGCCGGAGGTACGGGACGCGGCTCCGGTGCCGCCCGCGGATCCGTACCGGGCCCCGGCCGACCCGTACTCGTCGCCGTCCTCCTCCTCTTCTTCCTCTTCGCCCGCGCCCGCGCCTTCGCCGTCGCCCTACGGTCCGCCGAGTGGGCCGCCTTCGCCGTACGGGACGCCGCCTGCCGCGGTGTTCGCGGCGGAGCAGCCGCCCGCGGGGCCGGGCGCGTTCGGTGCGTCGGGTGCGTCGGGTGCGTCGGGTGCGTCGGGTACGGAGCAGGGCGCGGGGTCGGGCCACGGCGGGTCGGGTCATGGCGGGTCCGGCCACGGTGGCGGGCCGCACGACCCGTTCGCCGCGCCGTCGTCCCCCTACGGCGCGGCGAACGCGCCCGGTACCGGCCAGCCCGGCGGCCCCGGCGGTCTGCCGCCGGCCTGGGGCACGCACGTTCCCCCGCCGCCGAACGACGGCCGCAAGCGCCGCGGCGGCATCGGCGGCATGGTCGCCGCCGTCCTGGTGGCCGCGCTGGTCGCGGGCGGCGTCGGCGGAGGCGTCGGCTACGCGATCGCCGACCACAACGACAAGTCGAGCTCCACCTCCTCGACCACCGTCTCCGACTCCGGCAGCCAGAAGGCGTTCAACCGCGCCCCCACCTCGGTGGCGGGCATCGCCAACAAGGCGCTGCCGAGCGTCGTCACCATCAAGGCCAGCGGCAGCCAGGAGAGCGGCACCGGCACCGGTTTCGTCTACGACACCGAGGGCCACATCCTCACCAACAACCACGTGGTCGCCCCGGCGGCCAGCGGCGGCAAGCTCACCGTCACCTTCTCCAACGGCAAGACGTACGACGCGGCCGTCATCGGCCGCGCCCAGGGGTACGACGTGGCCGTCATCAAGCTGAAGAACGCCAGCGGCGTCAAGCTCACCCCGCTGCCGCTCGGCAACTCCGACCAGGCGCAGGTCGGCGACGCCACCATCGCCATCGGCGCTCCCTTCGGCCTCTCCGGCACGGTCACCACCGGCATCGTCAGCGCCGTCCACCGCCCCGTCGCCTCCAGCGACGGCCAGGGCAGCAGCGCCTCCTACATGAGCGCGATCCAGACCGACGCCTCGATCAACCCCGGCAACTCCGGCGGCCCCCTCCTCAACGCCAACGGCGCCGTCATCGGCATCAACTCCGCCATCCAGCCCGCGGGCAACAGCGACCCCGGCACCCAGGGCGGCAGCGTCGGCCTCGGCTTCGCCATCCCCATCAACCAGGCCAAGCGCGTCGCCGACCAGCTCATCAAGACCGGCCAGCCCGTCTACCCGGTGATCGGCGTCAGCCTCGACACCCAGTACCAGGGCGACGGCGCCAAGATCTCCACCGACTCCAACACCGCCATCACCTCCGGCGGCCCCGGCGCCAACGCCGGCCTCAAGCCCGGTGACGTCATCACCCGCTTCGACGACACCCTCATCGACAGCGGCCAGACCCTCATCGGCGAGATCTGGCAGCACTCCCCCGGCGACAAGGCCACCATCACCTACACCCGCAACGGCACCTCCCACACCACCACCGTCACCCTCGGCCAGCGCACCGGCGACAGCAACTAGCCCCCACCCACTAAGCTGTCCCCGCGCCCCGCGCCAGGAGGCTTGCCCGAGCGGCCTAAGGGAACGGTCTTGAAAACCGTCGTGGCAGCGATGTCACCGTGGGTTCAAATCCCACAGCCTCCGCGCAGCTAGCAATCACGCAGGTGGGGCGGGATCTCGATCACATCGAGATCCCGCCCCACCTGTCGTGCGTCCCGCTCGTGTGCCACCGAATCCCACCGATGACCAGTGCGTGTGGTCAATCTGTGGTCAGGTTTCGCGACCCCTTCTGCGGACTACGCTCCGCTATCCCGCCTGGTCAGCGAGTGCTTGGCTGATCAGCTCGCTGGCCCGGTCCTGCACGCCGCGAAGGATCTTCGCGGAGAAGCGAAAGAGCACGGCGACGCTGTGCCCGGCCCGCCGTGCGGCCTCCAGCGGGTCGACGCCCGCGTTGATCCACAAGGAGATGCCGGCCTGCCGCAGGCAGTACGGCACCTCGGCGAGCGGCGTCTCCAACTCCTCGGCGGAGAGCACCTTTCCCCGCGCCGCCTGCCACATCTCGGTGTACTCGGTGGAACGTACGCGCCCGCCGCCGACAGCGCGGAAGAACCGGCCGTCCGGAGCGGTGCCGTACGTCCTGATGTGCTCGCGGAACATGCGGACGAGGGCCGGCGGAATCGGCACCGATCTGGTCGCCTTGCGTGCACGGCGCTTGAGTCCGCGCTTCTCGTACGGCTGCCCGTCGTCGGTCCAGTCCGATCCGACTTCGGGCCGTGACTCGGAGAGGACGAGTTCACCCCAGGCATCCTCGTCCTCCTCGTCGGGGAGGAGGCACCCTGTTTCGCCGAGTGCTGCGGCTTCGGAGGGTCGTGTCGAGGCGTAGTGGAGGCAGCCGAAGAACGCTTCGAGATGCTCGCCGACGTGGCCGCCGCTTCCCGTTCCCGGGGCCGCGCCTTCGAGCGCATCATGCTTCTGGGCGGTGACGACGTGGTCGAGGCAGCCCACGACCTCAACGCCGCTGCCCTCGCCGTCGACTGGCAGGCCACCGGCAAGACCCCGGACACCCTGGAAGCCTGGCGCGACCGCAACCGCGCCACCTTCCGCGCCATCAACGCGTTCCACGAGGCCGCCCGCGTGGACCTCGGATTCTCGGGCAATGTCACCGGCGAAGCCCACCCCGCCCGTGATCTCCTCCTCCCCCCGGCCCGCCGCGACAACAACGCCGGCACCTGAGGGCGATGCGGGGCTCTCCTTCCTTGCGTCCTCTCGGCCGTCCATGGTCCCTGGGTGGCCAATGCATGCTAAGGATGTCGTGGGGCTCGCTCCCCGCCTGCACGTTGCTGTGTCGAAGAGTGGGCAAGTCTTGCCCTAGTGGCGAAGTGCCTGAGTGTTGGCGGATTATTGCAATAAGGAATATATGTCCGAATCTCGGCAGGTGAGTAAAATTGGCCGTCGAACCGAATAAAGCCCCAGGTCATTTACTCTGCTCCCCGCCCGCGCGGGGCTGTTCCCTGGCCGCCCTGGCCGCCCTGGCCGTCGACGTGCTGCTCCCCGCCCGCGCGGGGCTGTTCCCTCGCCCGGCGGTACAAGACCTCGCCGAAGACGCTGCTCCCCGCCCGCGCGGGGCTGTTCCCCGCGACGTCCCTATTCAATTTCAGCGCCGATTCTGCTCCCCGCCCGCGCGGGGCTGTTCCCGAGGCGGGCATGACCGCCCCCACCTTCCGGGCCTGCTCCCCGCCCGCGCGGGGCTGTTCCCCACCGGTCCCGCCACTGTGCCGCCGCCTCGCCCTGCTCCCCGCCCGCGCGGGGCTGTTCCCTGCGCCAGCCGGATCAGGGCGGGCCGGTAGTCCTGCTCCCCGCCCGCGCGGGGCTGTTCCCGCCATGACGCCACGGCCGCCACAACTGCTCCCCGCCCGCGCGGGGCTGTTCCCTCGTGCGCCCCCGGCTTCTCGTCATTGATGAACTGCTCCCCGCCCGCGCGGGGCTGTTCCCGAGGCCGAGGTCTGGAACTACAACCCCGGCGACTGCTCCCCGCCCGCGCGGGGCTGTTCCCAGGTGGTTCGTCGGCATGGGAAGGGCGCGTACCTGCTCCCCGCCCGCGCGGGGCTGTTCCCCATGGCCTCCCAGGACCGGAACGGGGCGATCGCTGCTCCCCGCCCGCGCGGGGCTGTTCCCGGCACGTCGGGATGATTTCCAGCTCCTGTACGCTGCTCCCCGCCCGCGCGGGGCTGTTCCCCACACCGGCATCGTGACGTTCGCCGGGGACAACTGCTCCCCGCCCGCGCGGGGCTGTTCCCGCCGTTGCCGTCTTCGCGAGCAGCGCGCGACTCTGCTCCCCGCCCGCGCGGGGCTGTTCCCTCCACCGGCAGGTCGCCGCCGAGGGTGGCCTTCTGCTCCCCGCCCGCGCGGGGCTGTTCCCCCGCGGTTCGCCCCATCCAGGGCGCGCCCCAGCTGCTCCCCGCCCGCGCGGGGCTGTTCCCACCTCGTGCAGCCGCTCCCGCGCGTCGGACAGCTGCTCCCCGCCCGCGCGGGGCTGTTCCCGGCATCAACGGCACTGTGGTTGCCAGCCCCGACTGCTCCCCGCCCGCGCGGGGCTGTTCCCGGCATCAACGGCACTGTGGTTGCCAGCCCCGACTGCTCCCCGCCCGCGCGGGGCTGTTCCCCCGGACCATACTGGCCCCTTTGCCCCGAGCTGCTGCTCCCCGCCCGCGCGGGGCTGTTCCCACCAAGGTCTGCTGGGCCACGAGCCTGTCCAGCTGTTCCCCGCCCGCGCGGGGCTGTTCCCGCGCCGATGGTGTGGAGCACGATGGAGCGCACCTGCTCCCCGCCCGCGCGGGGCTGTTCCCGCCTTCGTGCCGGGCCTCGGCTTGGTCGCGGACTGCTCCCCGCCCGCGCGGGGCTGTTCCCGACTGGTCGAGCGCGTAGGCGCCGGTGCCGAGCTGCTCCCCGCCCGCGCGGGGCTGTTCCCCCGCCCGGCACGGCGTACCAGTCGTACCCCCGCTGCTCCCCGCCCGCGCGGGGCTGTTCCCAGACCTGCGGCCTGCGGGGCGTAGCCCTTCGCCTGCTCCCCGCCCGCGCGGGGCTGTTCCCCCCGCCTGGTACAACCGTCAGAGCAACCCGCCGCTGCTCCCCGCCCGCGCGGGGCTGTTCCCGCCGGGGGTGCGCCGGAGCCTCGGCTACGCCCCTGCTCCCCGCCCGCGCGGGGCTGTTCCCTCGTGCCCGCGCCCTACATCGAGCCCGGCCGGCTGCTCCCCGCCCGCGCGGGGCTGTTCCCGGGCAGGCGGTGCACTGCCAGATGACGTCGACCTGCTCCCCGCCCGCGCGGGGCTGTTCCCTTGACGGGTGTCTTCGCAATTCCAGACACCTTCTGCTCCCCGCCCGCGCGGGGCTGTTCCCTCGGCGTACGGCTCCCGGACCCAGCGGTGCGCGCTGCTCCCCGCCCGCGCGGGGCTGTTCCCGCCCCGGCCGGTACGCCGGTGGCCGAGGTGCTCTGCTCCCCGCCCGCGCAGGGCTGTTCCCCGATACCCCGCATTGGGGAGTTGCCGGAGATACTGCTCCCCGCCCGCGCGGGGCTGTTCCCGCTTACGTTGGACGTGTGCTCCCCGCGCGCGGGGCTGTTCCCGCTTACGTTGGACGTGTGCTCCCCGCGCGCGGGGCTGAACCCAGGTGCAGGCCGATCACGGCGAAGCTCTTGTAGTGCTCCCAACACACGTGGGGTTATTCAGCCGGGTCGGTCTGCATCGAGAACTTCCGCTGTGTGGCGCAAACTTGGCTTGTCGGACTTGATGGCGGCAACTGGGCGGCGCCTCAGCCTGTCGACGCTCTACTCGGCGTCGGTCTTATGAGGGTTGCTCCGTAGGTCTGCATCTCGCGCACCGGCAGCGTGCGACAGGAGGTCGGGTCAAGACTCGCGTCCCTGTTGGTTAGACCCTCGGCGTTGGCCCCTACCTGGGTCCGTGCCGGGATCCGTGCCCTGGGAGGCGTGCAGGCGGCACGCGGTTTCAGTAGATCTATGCCGAGCAATCAGGGTTCGCTGAGGTCAATTAACCAGGTACAGGTAGAACAAGGCGGACCTCCCTGTGTAAAAGGCGTAAAAGGCAGTGAGTGCCACCTTCAAATGCGTGCGGTGTGCGCGTGCGGCTCGTCATTGCTGCTACGCGTCCAACGACCCGTCAGCACAACACCGTTGGCGAGGCGAGAGCGAGAGGCGTGCTCCAGGAGAGCATGCTCTTCGTCAAAAAATGACCGGGCCCATGTGTGCGATCCGTTCCAGCGGAGGCACGAGCCCGGTCATGTCCTTCCCCCTGAAGTAGCACCTGCAGAAAGGAAGAACCGCATGTTAGCAAACCGTCGACAAAGCAGGCCGCCCCGCACTGTCCAGCCGATGGATGTGCCAAGTGGTCTTGCAACACTGGTGGTTACGGGAGTCGGTGCCTCCCTGCCCGTCGGGGCGTGGCTTCGCGTCGCGGTGCTCGTGTTCGTGCTCGTGTTCGTGATCCAGGTCATCCTGGTAATGCCGCGAGCATACCGATCATCCTGGTCGCCGGTGCGGTTCTAAGGACACCTTGTGTGTGCGGTGAGTAGCTTCGACTCACCGCACACACGGCAAGTAACGGGTTCGATCAAACATCTACCATCGGACAGCCGTGGGTGAAGAATCGTTGGCACCGGTGATCACTATTGGTCAACTTACGCAATGGTGTTGTCGGACGTGGATCGACGGTGTCGAATATGCCAATGGCTCAGCCTCGAATAGCACTCCTGAGGTCTGCCTTCTCCCTCTCTGTCGCGGCGCGGAGCGCGTGGGGGAAGCATGATCGGGACACCGATGGGTGGCTGCCGTTGTGGCGGCACATGGCGGACAGCGGGGCTGTGGCCTGCCGGTTGTGGGATGCGTGGCTGCCGGGGAATGTGAAGGCGCTGGTGGGGGAGGCGCTGCCCGGAGGGGTGGAGGACGGGCGGCGGTTGGTGGGGTGGCTGGCCGGGGTGCATGACATCGGGAAGGCCACGCCGGCCTTCGCGTGCCAGGTCGATCCGCTCGCGCAGGTCATGCGGGACCACGGTCTCGACATGCCGTCGTTCGAACGGCTCAGGGAGGACCGCAAGTTGGGCCCCCACGGGCTGGCCGGTCAGCTCTTGTTGAGTGAGTGGCTCAATGAGAGGCACGGGTGGTCCAACCGGGTCAGCGGACAGTTCGCCGTGGTGATCGGCGGCCACCATGGTGTGCCGCCAGGGCACCAGCGCATTCACGATCTCGCGCTGCATCCTGAGCTGATACGTACGCGGGGGAAGAACGAATCGCGCTGGAAGGCCGTGCAGTTCGAGCTGATGGCCGCCTGCGCGGAGGTGGCGGGCATCCGTGAGGACGACTTCAGCGCGTGGAAGTCGGTGAAGCTCTCCCAGCCGGTCCAGGTCACGATGACCGCGATCGTGATTCTCGCGGACTGGATCGCCAGTTCGGCAGACCTGTTTCCGTACATCACGGCGGAGGGGACGCGGCGGTCGCAGTCGGAACGGTTGGAGGCGGCCTGGCTGGGCCTCGACCTTCCCGGCCCCTGGGAGCCGGACGAACCGGCGGGTACAGCAGCCGACTTGTTCGCCGCGCGCTTCGACCTACCGCAGGGCGCGTCCGTCCGCCCCGTGCAGGAACAGGCGGTCGGCATCGCGCGGGAAATGGAACCGCACGGCCTGTTGATCATCGAAGCACCCATGGGTGAGGGCAAGACGGAGGCGGCTCTCGCGGCGGCAGAAATTTTGGCCGCGCGCACCGGGGCGGGCGGTTGCATGATCGCATTGCCCACGCGGGCGACCGGCGACGCGATGTTCGCCCGGCTGATCGACTGGATCGGCCGACTGCCGTCCGACGGGCCGCAGTCCGTCTTTCTCGCCCATGCCAAGTCCGCGCTCAACGACACCTGGGCGGGCCTCGCCAGCCGCAGTGCCCGCACGGTCGCGGCGGTCGATCTCGACGGCGGGGACGAGTTCGACGGCCCCAACGCCCGGCAACGACGTCGTCCTTCCGGACTCCAGGCCCACCAGTGGCTACGTGGACGGAAGAAGGGGCTGCTCGCGTCCTTCGCGGTGGGGACGATCGACCAGGTGTTGTTCGGCTCGTTGAAGAGTCGCCACTTGGCCCTGCGCCACCTCGCATTGGCGGGCAAGGTCGTCGTGATCGACGAAGTCCACGCCTATGACGCCTACATGAGCACGTACCTGGAACGTGTGCTGGAATGGCTGGCCGCATACCGGGTTCCGGTCGTGCTGCTGTCGGCGACCCTGCCCGCCGGCCGCCGCCGGGCGCTCGCCGAAGCGTACGCAGGTCACCCTGTGTCCGAGGCCGACCGGTCCGGCGACACGTCCGCCGCAGCGTCCGCCGGGACGTATCCACTGCTGACCGCCGTCTCGCCCGGCGGCCCCACCGTGGTCCGGCAGCCTCCCGCCGCGTCCGGCCGCCGCACCGACGTCCATGTTCAGCCGCTCGACGACGACGTGACCATCCTGGTCGACCGCTTGGAGGACGAACTCAGCCAAGGCGGTTGCGCACTGGTGGTACGTAACACCGTCGACCGCGCGCAGGAAGCGGCGGGGCGGCTGCGGGAGCGCTTCGGTGAGGAGCGGGTCACGGTCGCCCACTCGCGCTTCGTCGCCGCCGACCGGGCCCGCAAAGATGTTGAGCTGCTCGACCGCTTCGGCCCCAGGAGCAGACGCCCCGAAGGCGCGCACATCGTCGTGGCGACCCAGGTTGTCGAGCAGTCCCTCGACCTCGACTTCGATCTCTTGGTCACCGACCTTGCCCCGGTCGACCTGATATTGCAGCGGATGGGTCGGCTCCACCGGCACGACCGACCGCGCCCCCCTCGCCTCCGGGACGCGCGCTGCCTGATCACCGGCATAGCCGACTGGGCACAGGATCCGCCGGAGATCGCCCGCGGCTCGGTCAAGGTCTACGACGGAGAGCACCTGCTGCTGCGCTCGCTTGCCGTCCTCCGGCCGCACGTGGAAGGGCGCCCCTTACGTCTGCCCGAGGACATCAGCCCACTCGTACAGGCGGCGTATGGCGATGATCCGCTCGGCCCGGACAGTTGGGCCGCAAAGATGGCGCAGGCCAGAGTCGCCTACCGCGCGCTCCTGGCCGAGAAGTCCGACCGGGCCGAGGCATTCCGGCTCGGTCCCGTACGCCGCGCGGGTCGACCGATCATCGGCTGGATCGACGCCGGAGTCGGCGACGCCGACGACACCGCGGCAGGACGCGCCCAGGTACGCGACACCGACGACACGCTCGAAGTCCTCGTGATCCAGAGGCGAAGCGACGGAACGCTGACCACATTGCCGTGGCTGGACAAGGCAAGGGGCGGACTCGACCTGCCCGAGCACGCCGTACCGCAGGGGAGAGCGGCCCGCGCCGCCGCCGCGAGTGCGCTGAACCTCCCCTGGCACTTCTCCAAATCCTGGGTGATCGACCGGACGATCCGCGAGTTGGAGAAATTCTGTCCTGCGGCCTGGCAGGTGAAGGAAAGCCCTTGGTTGGCAGGGGAGTTGTTCCTGGTCCTCGACGAGGACCGCCGAGCCCGGCTGGTCGGTGCCGAGGTCCGCTACAGCCCGTCCGACGGGCTTCTCGTGGTGCCGGAAGGTGCCCACGACGTAAGGGTGGTAGACGGAGTGCCCTCATTCGACCTGGTGTCCCGGCCCTGGATTCCCGTGCAGCGACTGGACGGGACGACGGACGAGATGTCCCTGCGCGACGTCTTCGCAGAGGCTGCCGGGCTGCGGCGGATCGTCGGCGACGTACCGACGCAGGAGTTCGCCCTGATTCGACTACTGCTCGCCGTCCTGCACGACGCCGTGGACGGCCCGCGAGAGATCGAGGACTGGGGTGAACTGTGGGAGTCCGCCGAGCCCTTCACGGCGGTACCGGAGTATCTCGACCGGTATCGCGACCGATTCGATCTGCTCCATCCTCAGCAGCCGTTCCTCCAAGTCGCCGGTCTGCACACGGAGAAGAACGACATCGGTCCACTGAGCAGAATCGTCGCCGACGTTCCCAACGGCGATCCCTTCTTCAGCATGCGTCAACCCGGTCCCGATCGGCTCGGATTCGCCGAGGCGGCGCGCTGGCTCGTGCACACTCACGCTTTCGACACGTCTGGGATCAAGTCGGGAGCCGTTGACGATCCGAGGGCGAAAGGCGGCAAGGGCTACCCGTCAGGTGCGCTGGGCGTCGGTTGGGCCGGGAACCTCGGCGGCGTCTTCGCCGAAGGCGACACCCTCAAGGAAACCCTGCTGCTCAATCTGATCTCTGCGGACAACGACTTCCTCCAGGTCCACACGGACGACAGGCCCGTATGGCGCCGACCTCCCCTCGGCCCGCAGCCGATCGCGGCGGACCCCGACGACCCCCGCCCGTCCGGCCCTCGTGACCTCTACACCTGGCAGAGCCGACGCATCCGTCTGCACCACGGCGACGGCGAGGTGACGGGTGTCGTCCTCTGCTACGGCGACCCCGTCGCCGTGCGCAACCGGCATCGGCGCGAACCCATGACCGCCTGGCGCGACAGTCCGACTCAGGCGAAGAAGTGGGGCGAGCCTCAAGTCTTCATGCCGAGCCAGCACGACCCGAGCCGCGCGGCGTGGCGCGGTCTCGCCGCTCTTCTCGGTGACAAGGGCCGGGGGAGGGAAGGCGCCGAGCAGCGGCAGAGAGCAGAGCGCACTCTGCCGCCCGGAGTCGTCCAGTGGCTTGCCCGGCTCACGTACGAGGAGTATCTGCCGCGACTCGGCCTGCTGCGCACCCGGATCGTCGGGGCCAAGTACGGCACACAGCAGTCGGTCATCGACGAGATCACGGACGACGAGATCCTGCTCCCGGTCGTCGCGCTTCACGCGGAGCGACCCCTCTACGGGAAAGTCGCAGTCGCTGCCGTCGCCGACGCCGATGACGCGGTGAGGGCGCTGGGCCACCTCGCGGGCAACCTCGCCCAGGCAGCCGGTTCCGACCTGGGACCGGCCACGGCCACAGCCCGTGACCTCGGCTTCGCCGCGCTGGACAGCCCGTACCGGGCGTGGCTCAGCGGCCTGCGGAACATCTCCGACCCTGAGGAGTACCGCGGTCAGTGGCAGCGGACGGTCGGTACGACGATCCGCGCCCTGGGGCGAGAACTCCTCAACGACGCGGGGCCGGCGGCGGCCGAGGGACGGTACGTGGACCTGCCGGACGGCAATGGCCGACGCTGGCTGAATGACGCACAGGCCGAACTGTGGTTCCTGGTGAAGCTGAGGAAAGTCCTGCCGTTGGCGCCGAGTCCGTCTGTCGCGCCCACCGGCGCCGCGATCGGCTCGGGCGGTGCGGAGTCCGGTGAGGAAACAGTGCTCGTCGCTCACTACGCGGCCGGCACACAAGACGCAGCAGACGCAGCAACGGAGCCCGCGTGATGACCACAACCGTCCTCAACCCGTCCGGCGCCCGCGGATACGACCTCATTGGCACAGCGACCGACCGCTGCATCCGCAGGCTCCAAGGCGGCTACCGAAACGACCGGCCGGCCGCGGTCGCGACCGTGGCCAGGCTGCGGCGCGGCGTCGGCCGTCCCGCCTACGACGTACAGGACCTCTGGGGACTGACCGGCACGGAGGAACTCGCTCTCGTCATCGCCGAATCCGCGACCGGCACCGTACAACGGCCGGACGAGGAGCGAGCGGACGAGGCGCTGAACATGGCGGTCACCTTGTGGGCCCTGCACCAGCAGTCCCACCGCGACACCGACACACACGTCCCCGGTTACGGGCTCGGCCGGTCCGTGCGCCTGCTGATGGTGCCTGCGGCCGTCAGGACAGTGGGCGGTCCGGCCCCGGCATCACCGGTCCCTGTGCCTTCCGAACCGGAGATCGACGAGGTGATCCGCCGACGGTTCGTGCGGGTCGGCACCGCCACCACCCTCGATGTCCTCGCCCAGCGCCTGCGGGAGATCGTCCTGCTGCTTCGGAAGAACTCCATTCCGCTCGACTACGCGCTCCTGGCCGATCAGCTCTACCGCTGTTCTTCAGACCGTTCCGCCGAGCAACATCAACCGCGACGACACCGGATCGCCCAAGACCGCGGTCTACGGAGGTGTCCGTCGGGCCCGGGTCTCCAGCCAGGCCTGGAAGCGGGCCACACGAAAGGCGTTCGACGACCTCGTTGACCCTGCAGAATTGGGCGTGCGAACCAAGAAGGTCGCTGAAGCGGTGGCGGAGCGGATCCTCGCGCACGAGCCGGCCCTCGACCGTACGGCCGCGCTCGCGCTGGCCGCCGAGACGCTGCGTACCGCCACCGGTTCGAAGATCGATCCGCCCAAGCGCAAGGCCAAGGAGGGCGAGCCCGAACCAGCGCCGGAAGCGTCGTACTTGATGTTCCTCAGCGCCCGCCAGCTCGACGCGCTCGCGGAACTCGCCCTCAAGGGCAGCGAAGGCAAGGGCGATGTCGCTGTCCTCAAGGGCTTCTTCAAGAACAAGGACAACAAGGCTCTCGCCAAGCACCTGGTGGACACCCGCCACTCGGTCGACATCGCACTCTTCGGCCGAATGGTCGCCGACGATGCCGGACTCAACGTCGAGGCGGCCACCCAGGTCGCCCACGCCCTGAGCGTGCATGCCGTCGACAACGAATCGGACTACTACACGGCCGTGGACGACCGGAACACCGGCGCGGAACCCGGCGCGGGCATGATCGGCGTCATCGACTTCAACTCCGCGACGCTCTACCGTTATGCGGCTCTGGATGTCGACCGCCTGCATGCCAACCTCGGCGCGGGACTGCGCGAGGAAGAGCACGCGGCGGCTCCGACCCGTCGCGCCGTCGAGGCGTTTCTGGAGGGCTTCATCACGTCTCTGCCCAGCGGCAAGGTCAACACCTTCGGCAATCACACGCTGCCGAGCGTCGTCCTCGTCAAACTCCGTTCGAAGCGGCCCGTCAGCTTTGTGGCGGCCTTCGAGCGAGCCGTCGCCCCGAAGCGCCGCGAGGACGGCTTCGTCGAGGAGGCGTGCCGCCGACTGGCCGCTCACGTACCGGAGTTGGAAGCGGCGTACGGCATCGCGGGCGACGAAGGAACCTGGCTTGTGCGGGTGGGCGAGGGAACCGGGCCGCTCGCCGCCCTTGGCGAGAGCATCAGCATTCCCGAACTGGTCTCGTCGATCGGCGAGTCGGTGGCTGAGCGGTTGATCCATGGCACGGCGGATTCCGCAGGGCGGGAGTCCGGCGCGTGAGCGTGCTCCTGCTGCGCCTGGCCGGTCCATTGCAGGCATGGGGCTCAGCCGCGCGATTCGCCCGCCGCACCACCGAGAACGCCCCCACCAAGAGCGGCGTACTCGGCTTGCTGGCCGCTGCCGAGGGCAGGGAACGCGATGCCGACCTCAGCGATCTGACGGAGCTGCGCTACGGCGTCCGCATCGATCAACCCGGCACGCGTATCAGGGACTTCCAGACCGCCCACCACTTCGACACGGACAAGGCGATGCCGTTGTCGGAGCGCTTCTACCTGGCCGACGCCGTATTCGTGGCGGCGGTCGAGGGGGAACCCGCGCTGATCGGGCGCTTGAACACGGCCGTACGGGCACCGGTGTGGCTGCCGTATCTGGGACGCCGCTCGTGCCCACCGTCCCAGCCGCTCGACCTGGGTGTGTGCGACGACGCGGACATTGTGACGGCGCTGGGAGAGGTGCCCTGGCAGGCATCGGGCTGGTACCGGCATCGTCACGGCACGCCGCGCGAGCTTGCGCTGCTGCTCGACTGCCCGCCCGGCACGTCCCCCGACCAGAGCTTCCGTGACGCGCCGGTCAGCTTCGACCCGCGGCACCGGCGTTACGGGCTGCGCGGTGTGGTGGCGGACTGGGTTCCGAACCCGTCTGTCGAGCGTGCCTCTGTTCACGATCCGACGTCGACCCTGGGAGCCGTGTGATGTTTATGACCCGGTTTCGCCTCAACACCGCCCGCCGTGACGGCCGCGCATTGCTCGGTTCGCCGCACCGGATGCACGCCGCCGTCGCGATGGCGTTCCCCGAACTGCCCGTGCGAGACGGCTCAGGGCCGCGTGTGCTCTGGCGCGTCGACCGCAACTCGGCCGCCGAAGTGGTGCTGTTCGTCGTCAGCCCCACCCGTCCTGACCTGACACATCTGGTGGAACAGGCCGGCTGGCCCGCCGCGTCGGACACACCGGGCTGGCAGACGTACGACTACGGGGCCTTCCTCGCCCGGCTGTCCGTCGGGAGTACGTGGACCTTCCGGCTCACCGCCAACCCCGTGCACTCCATCCGTCGCACGGACGACGAGCAACGCAAGCGCACCGCGCACCTCACCGCCCGCCATCAGAAGGCGTGGCTGCTGGAGCGGCAGGCCTCATCGGGCTTCGCCGTCGTCGAAAAGCCGCCCGAGACAAGGCTGTTGGAGTACGGCGACGAACTCCAGCTCGTCCTCCGGGACAAGCGGGACCTGCGGTTCGCAAAAGCAGCCGAGCGCCGCACCGTCTCCCTCACCTCGATCACGTACGACGGCCGGCTCACGGTGACCGACCCGGACGCGCTGCGCCGCACCCTCACCCAGGGTCTGGGCAAGGCGAAGGCGTACGGGTGCGGGTTGATGACCCTTGCTCCGGTGGGCTGACCGATGAGCACGGTCGGCAGGCGCGGCGCCGCCACGCCGCGCGAACTCACCCGTATCGGGGACCGGTTGTCCTTCATCTACCTGGAACGGTGCGTCGTCCACCGTGACGACAACGCCATCACGGCCGAGAGCGCCGACGGCGTGACACACATACCGTCCGCCACGATCGGCACGCTGCTGCTCGGTCCCGGCACGCGTATCACCCACCAGGCGATGAGCGTCCTCGGCGACTGCGGGGCGGGCGTCGTCTGGGTCGGGGAGCACGGCGTCCGCTTTTACGCGGGCGGGCGCGCTCTGACCCGCTCCTCCGGACTGGTCGAGGCCCAGGCTCTCGCGTGGGCGAATCCGCGGCGACGGCTGGACGTCGCCCGTGCGATGTACCGTCTGCGGTTCCCCGACGAAGACCCGGCGGGCAAGACGCGCCAGGAACTCCTCGGCATGGAGGGGCGCCGCCTGCGCCAGTGCTACCGCGCCGAATCCGAACGCACCGGCGTTCCGTGGCGCCGCCGTGAGCACAACCGGGACGACTTCGCGGCTGGTGACCCGCCCAACCAGGGTGTCACCGCTGCCGCTCAGTGCATGTACGGCATCGCGCACGCCGTCGTCGCCGCCCTCGGCTGCTCGCCGGGCCTCGGGTTCGTGCACTCGGGTCACGAACGCTCCTTCGTCCTCGATATCGCCGACCTCTACAAGACCTCGGTGGGCATTCCCGCGGCCTTCGACGCGGCGGCGGAAGGACCGGAAGACGTGGCGTCCCGAACGCGGCGGGCCGTCCGGGACCGGGTCAACAGAACGCGGCTGCTGGAGCGTTGCGTACAGGACATCAAAGACCTGCTGGGCTACGACGCCGTGCGGGAGGATTCGGACACCGCGGCAGGCGACCGCGTAAGTCTCCAGTCCGACCACGGCGTCGAAGTCGAGAGCGGCCGCAACTACGACTCCGAGATCGTTTGGTGAGGGCATCCCCGTGACCGTCATCATCCTCACCAACTGCCCGGCCGGTCTCCGTGGCTTCCTGACCCGCTGGCTCCTGGAGATCTCCCCGGGCGTCTTCCTCGGCACCCCGTCCGCCCGTCTTCGCGACGTCCTCTGGGCCGAGGTCCGCCAATACGCCAACCAGGGCCGTGCCCTCCTCGCCTACCAAACCGACACCGAGCAGGGCTACACCTTCAAGACCCACGACCACGCCTGGCACCCGATCGACCACGAGGGCCTCACTCTCATCCACCGCCCCCACCCCGGCCGCCGCTCCGACTCCTCCCGCTCCTCCGCCTCCCCACCCACCACCGGTTGGAGCAAGGCAGCGAAGCGCCGCCGCTTCGGCGGCGGAAGCTGAGGGGTGCGCGATGCGGTGGCGCGGAACCCGCGCCGCGCCGTGCGCGCCGCGCCGTGCGCGGCGCGCCGTGCGCGCGAGCGACGGGGACATCGAGGCGATATGTCCGAATCTCTCAACTTAAGTAAAATCCGGTGCTGGCCGTTCCAAAACACCAGGCCAAACACTGTGCTCCCCGCGCCCGCGGGGCTGTTCCCCTGCCGCCGTCCATGAACGACGTCGAGCGCATGTGCTCCCCGCGCCCGCGGGGCTGTTCCCGCTCACCGACCTCCATGGTGCCGCGCACGATCGTGCTCCCCGCGCCCGCGGGGCTGTTCCCTCCTCCGCGCATGGGCCGACACCGAGCTGCTGGTGCTCCCCGCGCCCGCGGGGCTGTTCCCAGTGTGAGTCACACGACAGCAAGGTCTACCTTGTGCTCCCCGCGCCCGCGGGGCTGTTCCCTTCGGGCCCCAGATCAGCTCCGCGGTGAAGTCGTGCTCCCCGCGCCCGCGGGGCTGTTCCCTTCAGCGAATCCTCGGTGGTGTGGCCGACCGAGTGCTCCCCGCGCCCGCGGGGCTGTTCCCGGCCCGTCGTTGAACTCGAATCCCTCGGTCGCGTGCTCCCCGCGCCCGCGGGGCTGTTCCCATCCGGAACGCGAAGAGTCAGGGCTGGTTCTGGTGCTCCCCGCGCCCGCGGGGCTGTTCCCATCGCCCGCGCGAACCTCGTGCACGCCGCGGAGTGCTCCCCGCGCCCGCGGGGCTGTTCCCAGCGATGAAGACAGCCTGTCGTCAGACCCGGAGTGCTCCCCGCGCCCGCGGGGCTGTTCCCGACGAGACCGGCGGTCCGGTTTCGGGCACCAGGTGCTCCCCGCGCCCGCGGGGCTGTTCCCCACCGGGTGAAGGCGTCGATGGAAGCCGGCCTGTGCTCCCCGCGCCCGCGGGGCTGTTCCCCCGCAGGACACCCCCGGCAAGTTCCGGCTCAAGTGCTCCCCGCGCCCGCGGGGCTGTTCCCCACGGCAAAGCCCGCTCGGGCGGAGCCTTCGGGTGCTCCCCGCGCCCGCGGGGCTGTTCCCTGATGTGGCGGGGCCCGGAGTACGAGGGCGAGGTGCTCCCCGCGCCCGCGGGGCTGTTCCCGAGGCCAAGGCCAGGGCGACGTGACGGGCGTTGTGCTCCCCGCGCCCGCGGGGCTGTTCCCTTGCGCCGCGGCATGTACGTATCCCGCGGCGAGTGCTCCCCGCGCCCGCGGGGCTGTTCCCGAAGAGCGCTATACCGCCGAGGTCGTCCGGTGGTGCTCCCCGCGCCCGCGGGGCTGTTCCCTCCTCGACGAGCTGGCGGTGTCGCTGGCGGAGGTGCTCCCCGCGCCCGCGGGGCTGTTCCCGACGCGACCGCGCGGGGGCCGGTGACTGGTCCGTGCTCCCCGCGCCGGTCTCTGTGCCGGGGGCGTCGGTGGGGGAAACCGTCATGAGTTGGCCAGAGAACGCCTGGTGATGGGTGATGTCGGCCAGTTCGATGGTGAACCGCTGGGGCGGTACGTCGCTCGCGCTCGGGTCGTCTCTCGCCGACGCGGGCAGGTAGCCGGTCGCGGTGTAGCCGATGGTCGTGGTGATGGTCCACGTCGGCTGTCCGTCGCCCCGGCTCGTTGCGACCGACCCCGCGCTCGTGCGTTTCGTCGTTGCTCCGCTCATGGGTCACCGTCCTTCCCCGGCCGGTCGGCCGGATGCGGCTAAGGCCGGCGCTTCGAGTGAGTGCTGCTCGATCGCCGCGGCGACCTTCTGCCAGGCCGTGAAGACGTTCATCACTTCGTGCTCGGGGGCGTGGGTGAGGTCCAGGAGGAAGCGGCGGATCAGGACTTCGTTGCTCAAGGTGTTCTGGATGCGGGCGATCGTCCACAGGCTGTGGGCAGCGGGTGCCGCTGTCGACGGCCGGCCGGGGGTCATGAGCCGTCCTTGGTGTGGGTGAGGTGGGCGGTCACGGTGTGGCCGTGCTGGTCGCCGCGGGTTTCGACGTGGTGGGCGAGGGCGGTGACCATGGCCAGGCCGCGGCCGTGGGTGTCCTCGGCGTCGGGGGGTTCGACGGTCGGTGCGCTTTTCGTCCCTCCGGAGTCGGTCACCGAGATGGAAACCACCGCAGGGGAGACGGCGAGGCTGACGTGGAACGCTCCCGTGCTCCCGCTGGCGGTGTGGAGCACGGCGTTCGCGCTCAGCTCAGTGACGATGAGCGCCGCGTCGTTCGCATAGGGGGAATCGCGCAGGACATCGCGGGTCCAGCGGCGTACGCGGCCAACTTCTTCGGGTGAACCTGGGCACGTCCGTCCCCAGACTCGCGGCCTACTCATATACTCGTGCATACAAGTTGCTGGTGGGCGGCCAGGTGCGAACGGTTTGAGCTAGACGAGTTTGACGCCGTCGTGCGCGCGCACGGCCGGCGGAGACATCGCGTCCAGGGCGTCGAGCACGCGGATCGCGTACGCCTCGTCCGCGAGTTCGGAGACTTCAGATCGGCTGACCCAGCGCAGAGCGCTGGTCTCACTTCCGGTGGAGGGCTCGCCGTCGATCGCCTCGCAGCGGAAGACGAGCGAGACGATCAGGCCGGTCATGTTCTTGTAGACACCCGTCAGGGTGGCGGGTACGGCGATCTTGACGCCGGTCTCCTCCAGGACTTCGCGCTGGAGCGCGTCGGGGATGGTCTCCCCCGCCTCAAGGACTCCGCCGGGCGGTTCCCAGTGACCGTTGTCGCGCCGCCTGATCAGCAAGGCGCGACCGGCGTCATCGACGATGACCCCGGCGACGCTCACGGAGTGCGGGCGCTCGATCGCCACGTGCCTCATCCTCTCGGGTGGCTAGGCTGCCCACCGTAGCAACAAAGGTCGGCCACTCGTCTAGATATCCAAAGGAGTACGCATGCCCGTTCTTCCCTCCGGCGTCCTGGGGGCGCTGGACCCGACGAGCGACCGCGCGGTGTTCCGCCAGATCGCCGACCAGTTGCGCGAAGCGATCGACAGGGGCAAGTTCGCCGAGGGCGACAAGCTGCCCTCCGAGACGGAGTTGGTCGAGCACTACGGCGTCTCGCGGATGACCGTACGGAACTCGCTGTCCGTCCTTCAGGGCGAGGGCCTGGTGGTGTCCGAGCACGGCAAGGGCGTCTTCGTACGGCCCCGCCCGCCCGTGCGGCGGCTCGCCTCGGACCGCTTCGCCCGCCGGCACCGCGAGCAGGGCAAGTCGGCGTTCATCGTGGAGGCTGACGGTGCGGGCAGTCACCCCACCGTGGACAGCCTGGAGATCAAGGAAGAACGGCCGAGCCAGGACATCGCCACCCGGCTCGGTGGCCCCCGTCGCGTACTGGCCCGGCGCCGCCGCTATCTCCTCGACGGCCGCCCGGTCGAGTTCGCGACGTCGTACCTCCCGTTGGACCTGGCCCGCGGCACCCCCATCGCCGAGCCGAACCCCGGTCCCGGTGGCATCTACGCCCGACTCGAAGAACTGGGCCACCGCCTCGACCACTTCGAGGAGGAGATCCGCGCCCGGATGCCCGCGCCGACTGAGGTCAAGACGCTCCAGCTCGCGTCCGGCGTGCCGGTGATCCATCTGGTCCGCACGGCGTTCGACACCGAGGGGCGTGCCGTGGAGGTCTGCGACACGGTGATGGCGGCGGACGCGTACGTGCTGGCGTACCAGCTTCCGGCCACGTGACCTGGGCGGACGGTGTCGCGACACGGGCGGGGGCGGCCCAATTCCCGTGACTCGTACGCCTTCTCGGCAAACTCATATAGACGAGTAGCCAGGTTGTGCGGCACAGTGGTTCTCGTGCCCGGTTCTTCGGGTGCACTAGACGACACTTGTCTAGACGACTAGCTGTTATGAGTGAAGGGGAAAGCGTCGCGTTCCATCCGTGTGGAGACCTCGGCGGCAACGATCCTGCTGACCGAAGCTCCGGAGACGAAGATCAAGGACCGGCAGACCGGGGAGATCGCCACCGACGCGAACAGCGGTGAGCCGCTGATGACGGTCGGCGTGGTTCACATAGAGGACGGGGAGTCCTCGCTGCTCAAGGTGACCATCCCGCAGAGCGGCGTGGGCGAGGGGCCTCCCCTCGGGGCGCCGGTCGCGCTGCCGGGACTGGTGGCCCGGCCGTGGGAGAGCACGTTCAACCCCCAGGTGGGGGTCTGAGTCCGATGTCGGACCTGATGACGCTGGTGGAGGTGGGTGGTGCCGTCACGGCTGTTGGCGGGGGCACCGCCTCCCTGCGGGTTGAGCAACCGGCCGCGTACTGGTCCACCTCCTGCTTCCGCCAGCCCGCCGTGACAACAACGTCAGCACCTGGGCGTGGTGCGCGGCCTTCCGTCCTTGCATCCCCTTGGCCGTTCGTGGCCCCAGGGGCGGCGATGGATGCTCAGGATGTTGTGAAGCCGTATCTCCAGCCTGCACATCGGCAGACTATTGCCATAAGGAAGGTATGTCCGAATCTCATCAAGTGAGTAAAATCGGCCGCCGGACCCAGTAAAGCCTCAGGTCATTTACTCTGCTCCCCGCGCCCGCGGGGCTGTTCCCTGGTGAATACGCGCATACCGGCTGAGTTCGGCCTGCTCCCCGCGCCCGCGGGGCTG
This sequence comes from Streptomyces sp. NPDC088197, assembly GCF_044741185.1. Taxonomy (NCBI): domain Bacteria; kingdom Bacillati; phylum Actinomycetota; class Actinomycetes; order Kitasatosporales; family Streptomycetaceae; genus Streptomyces; species Streptomyces sp. NPDC088197. Next base: position 453,323 of record NZ_JBIUSD010000001.1, on the reverse strand, counting down.
TTCCCAGGTCGCGCATGTCGACCGCCCACGCGCGCCGCTGCTCCCCGCGCCCGCGGGGCTGTTCCCATGAACTACGACGACGCGTCCTCGCTGAGCACCTGCTCCCCGCGCCCGCGGGGCTGTTCCCGACACGATCACGAAGGAGTAAGACAGATGGGGCTGCTCCCCGCGCCCGCGGGGCTGTTCCCTCCAGGCGGCGCCCCTGCGGTGCCTCCGTACCCTGCTCCCCGCGCCCGCGGGGCTGTTCCCATCGGCCGTGAACTGGCCGCGCTCACGAAGCGCTGCTCCCCGCGCCCGCGGGGCTGTTCCCCCGGCAGCCGACGACGCGTGACCGTCCACCAGCTGCTCCCCGCGCCCGCGGGGCTGTTCCCGAGACGTGCCCGTAGGCGTCCGCGTTGCGGGCCTGCTCCCCGCGCCCGCGGGGCTGTTCCCTTGTCGAACAGGCGATGTCCGAGCTGGCTGGACTGCTCCCCGCGCCCGCGGGGCTGTTCCCTGCGACAGCCCAGGGCCCAGCTCCGTACGAATCTGCTCCCCGCGCCCGCGGGGCTGTTCCCGTGGAGCTGGACAGGTCGAGTTCGGCGGCCAGCTGCTCCCCGCGCCCGCGGGGCTGTTCCCGAGCTGCTCCAGGACTCCATCGTCAGCTTCATGTGCTCCCCGCGCCCGCGGGGCTGTTCCCTGGGGCCAGCCCGGCGGGAGGTTCGGGTTGCGGTGCTCCCCGCGCCCGCGGGGCTGTTCCCCGTGCCGCCGACGCTCCTGCGCCCACGTTCACGTGCTCCCCGCGCCTGCGGGGTTGTTGCTCGGAGTGGGAGGGCGTTGGTTCTGCGCCCGTGTCGCGGTCATGCGTGTGGGCGACCTGTGGTCGGGGTGTCGTCTTCTTGAGAGGAAGGGCCAGGCTCTTCGTAGGAAGGAAGCGGGGCGAGTCTGTATGGCCGAGCGGTTTTGAAGGCCGTCGTGGCAGCGACGTCACCGTGGGTTCAAATCCCACAGCCTCCGCGGTAGGTAGTGAACATGCAGGTGGGGTCGGGTCTCGATGCGATCGGGAGTCGGCCCCACCTTTTGTGTGTCCCGTCGCGCTCCCTGTGCCGTCGGTTTCTGGTGGTGATCGGAAAATGGCTGAAAAGGGGCAGGAACGTTTTGGCGCTTGGGGGGACTGGGGGGTGGAGGGGGCGGGGGGTGCGGGTGGGGGAAAGATGGGGGATGGGGGGTTTGTCGACAGATCGTCACGCTTGCGGGGGAAAAGAAGGGGAGGGGCGGGTTCGGGAGGGGTGGGGTGGGCAACTCTGGTCTCGGCGACGCCGCTCGAAGAAGCAAGACGGCACCGCGGTCGGCCAACCGCGGTGCTCCGGATCGGACCGGGCTTCCACAAGTCCGGGCAGTTCAACTAGTCCCGCAACATGTCCCCTTGGAGGGAACACCATGGCAAGCATCCGTACCGTCCGTGCCCTGGCCGCCGTTGCCGCACTGCCGCTGGCGGCCGTGCTGTTCGCCGGCACGGCCTCGGCAGACGACGGCGCGTTCGCGGGTGGCCACTCGAACGCGACGGTGGTGAGCAACTCCGGCGGCAACGTGGGGGGTGGCAACTTCGGCAATGTGACGACGACGCAGCAGGCGGCCACCGGGGCCGGGGCGTCGAACCAGAACAACACGGCGAGCGTGGCCGGTTCCGGCTTCACCGCCATCCACCAGGACAACGTCAGCATCCACTGCTCGCAGCTCTGGTGACCCGCGCCGCGGGTTCGGCGGCGGCGTGAGGGGGCGCCCCGCCACTCCTGACCGGTGACGCGTACGCGCGGCGGCACGCCATGTGCCGCCGCGCGCACGCGTTCCACGGCAGGATGATCGAAGCGGGGAACGGCGAGGACGGTGAACGGTGGGCAGGAGTACGGCGGACGGCGTGACGCTGCTGGTGGTGGGGTCGGCCAACGCGGACCTGGTGGTCAGGGTCGACCGCCATCCCGCGCCCGGCGAGACGGTGCTCGGTACGTCGGGCGTGGCCGTGCACGCGGGCGGCAAGGGGGCCAACCAGGCCGTCGCCGCGGGCCGGTTGGGCGCGCGGGTGGGTTTCTGCGGGCGGGTCGGGGCGGACGCGTACGGGGAACGGCTCACCGCCGAACTGCGGTCCGCCGCCGTGGACACGACCGCGCTCGGCACCGAGAAGACGGTGCCCACCGGCATCGCGCTCATCACGGTCGCGGCCGACGGCGAGAACGCGATCGTGGTCGTACCGGGTGCCAACACCGCGCTCACGGCGGCCGAAGTGACCGCCGCGGTCGGGCCGGCCGTGCGCGTGGTGTCCGCGCAGTGCGAGGTCCCGATGGACGCGGTACGGGCCGCCGCCCGCGCGGCCGAGCGGCACGGCGCCCGCCTGGTGCTCAACCCCTCGCCGCCCGAAGCCGTCAGGGACGATGCCGAATCGGGTCAACTCCTGTCCTGCGCAGACCCGTTGGTGGTCAACGAGCACGAGATGCGCGTCCTGCTCGGCGCTGCTTCCGCCGCGGAGGCCGACCCGCGTGACCTGCTCCGGCTCGGTGTCCGGTCCGCCGTCGTGACCATGGGCGGCGCGGGCGTGACCGTCGTCGAGCGCGAGGGCGTAAGCGGGGGCGGGCGCGAGGACGTAAGCGGGGGCGTACGCGAAGACGTGAGCAGGGACGTACGTGCGGGCGTACGCGAAAACGTACGCGCGGACGCGGAGCCGCCTCGGGGGCGTACGACGCGGCTGCCCGCCGTCCCGGTCGAGGTGGTCGACACGACCGGTGCGGGTGACGCCTTCACCGGGGCGCTGGCCTGGCGGCTGGCGGAGGGGGACGGGCTGGTCGAGGCGGCGGGCTGGGCGGTACGCGTCGGGGCGGCGGCGGTCGGCGAATCCGGTGCCCAACTTTCGTCCACAGCCTGTGGAAAACTTCTGGCCGAGAGTGAGGGAGGTCGCGCGCCGGGCGGAAAGCCCGCACAAGAGTCCGCCCCCGCCGCTGCCCCCGGACCCGGATCCGACCCCGATTCCGCGCCCGCCTCCGGGCCCGCCCCCGATCCCGGCACGGAAGAGCCCCCGGCCTGAACCCGCCACCCCCGCACGCCCATTGACAACAGCCGCCCTTCCGTCCGAATCTGACGGACAGTCAGATTTTTGAGGGAGGGCGGCGCCGCCATGGACGGATCGGACGGAACGGCAGAAAGCGACCCGCTCCATGCCGAGTTGCGCCGCTACGAAGGCACCCCGGCCGCCACGGGCGGCATCGGCAAGGACCCCGTCAACGCCCCGATGATCCGCCACTGGTGCGAAGCCCTCGGCCACCCCGTACCCCCCGACGGCACCGCGCCCGCCACCATGCTCCAGGTGTGGACGATGGGCGGCCTGTCCGGCCACGAAGGACGCACCCCCGGCTACGACGACCTCCTCGGACGCCTGGACGAGGCCGGTTACGCGGCCGTCGTGGCGACCGACTGCGAGCAGGAGTACGTGGCGCCGCTGCGGCCGGGTCAGCGGGTCACCTTCGACGCGGTCGTCGAATCCGTCTCGCCGCGCAAGTCCACCAAGCTCGGGGCCGGTTACTTCGTCACCACCCGCACCGAGGTCCGCGCCGACGGCGTCCTCGCGGGCACCCACCGCTTCCGCATCCTCAAGTACGCACCCGTGCAGGCAACTTCGGCGCGGGACCCGGCTCCCGCCCCCGCACGTACGAAGTCCGCGACCCGCCCCCGCCCGGTCGTCAACCGCGACAACGCCGCTTACTGGCAGGCCATCCGCGAGGACCGCCGACTCCTCATCCAGCGCTGTACCGCCTGCGGCACCCTGCGCCTGCCGTGGCTCCCCGGCTGCAACGCCTGCGGCTCCCCCGACTGGGACACCGTCCCCGCCTCCGGCACCGGCACCGTCTTCTCGTACGTGGTGATGCACCACCCGCCGTTCCCGGCCTTCGATCCGCCGTACGCGGTCGCGCTCGTCGAACTGGCCGAGGGCGTAAGGCTGTTGGGGAACGTCATCGGCGTCCCGTACGACAAGGTCCGGATCGGCGCGCCCGTCCTGCTCGACTTCCTGGACGCGGACGACAACCTCACCGTGCCGGCCTTCCGCCCCGTCGACACGGAACCCGCCGATACGGGACCCGCCGACACGGAACCCGCCGGTACGGGACCCCTCGACGCGGGACCTGCCGACACGGAACCCGACAGTACGGTCACCACCCCTGAAGCGGAGGCCCCCGCATGACCGCCGTCGGCGACACCCTCCCGCCCCGCCGTATCGACGTCACCCGCACCCTCGTCGTCGCCGGGGCGCTGGCCACGCGCGACTTCCAGGACGTGCACCACGACCCCGAACTCGCCCGCGCCAAAGGCTCACCCGACATCTTCATGAACATCCTCACCACCAACGGCCTGGTCGGCGGTTACGTGGCCGCGCACTTCGGCCCTGACGCGGTGACGACGGCGGTACGCATCCGGCTCGGCGCGCCCAACTACCCCGGAGACACGATGGAGTTGACGGGTACGGTCACGGCGCTCGCGGACCGGACGGCGACCGTCGAGGTGGTGGGCGTGAACGCGCTCGGCCGGCACGTCACCGGCACGGTCACCGTGCAGATCCCGCAACTCCCGGAGGCGTCATGAGTGTTCGGCGGCGGGACGCGCTCGGCGGGCGGGCGGCCGTCGTCGGGATCGGGGCGACGGAGTTCTCGAAGGACTCCGGGCGCAGCGAGTTGAAGCTGGCCGTCGAGGCGGTGCGGGCGGCGCTGGACGACGCGGGGCTGACGCCCGGGGACGTCGACGGCATGGTGACGTTCACGATGGACACCAGCCCCGAGATCACGGTGGCGCAGGCGGCCGGAATCGGCGAGCTGTCCTTCTTCTCGCGCGTGCACTACGGCGGCGGCGCGGCGTGCGCGACGGTGCAGCAGGCCGCGATGGCGGTGGCGACCGGGATCGCGGAGGTGGTGGTCTGCTACCGGGCCTTCAACGAACGCTCCGGCCGCCGCTTCGGCTCCGGCGTCCTCGGGCGCGAGCCGTCGGCGGAAGGGGCGGCGCTCGGCGTCAACCTGCCCCCCGGTCTGCTCACCCCCGCCTCGTGGGTGGCAATGTCGGCAAACCGATATTTGTCCGTCTACGGACTGGAACCGTCGGTTTTCGGCCATGTCGCGGTCGCCGACCGCAGGCACGCGGCGAACAACCCGGCCGCGTACTTCCACGGCCGCCCGATCACCCTCGCCGACCACGCCGCCTCGCGCTGGATCGTCGAGCCGCTGCGGCTGCTCGACTGCTGCCAGGAGACCGACGGCGGCCAGGCGATCGTCGTCACCTCCGCGGAACGCGCCCGCGACCTGCGGCACGCACCCGCCGTCGTCACGGCCGCCGCGCAGGGCGCGGGGCGCGCGCAGGAGCAGATGACCAGCTATTACCGGGACGCCGACGACCTCGCCCGGCTGCCCGAAATGGGCGTGGTGGCACGGCAGTTGTGGCGCACGAGCGGCCTCGGTCCGGCCGCCGTCGACGTGGCGGTGCTCTACGACCACTTCACGCCGTTCGTGCTTATGCAGTTGGAGGAGTTCGGCTTCTGCGGGCCCGGCGAGGCGGCGGACTTCGCCGCGGACGGCGGCCTGGAGATCGACGGCCGCCTCCCGGTCAACACCCACGGCGGCCAGCTCGGGGAAGCGTATCTGCACGGCATGAACGGCATCGCGGAAGCCGTCCGCCAGGTGCGCGGCAGCAGCGTCAACCAGGTCGCCTCCGTCGGCCACACCCTCGTCACGGCCGGCACCGGCGTCCCCACCTCGGGCCTGATCCTGTCGGCGGACGGGGCCTGAGGCGGGCGCGGGGTTCCGAAGGCCCGAAGGTCCGACGGTCCGAAGGTCCGGGGGCCCGGTGGGATCGGGGTCCCGGACCCCCGGAGGGAAGGGCGGCGGCCGACCGGCCCAGGCCGTCGGCAGCCGCCGGAATCGTGTCAGGCCGTCGGAATCGCGCGCGTCGGGCAGTAGTCGGGATTCGGCGCGTTGAACCAGGCGTCGCCGCTGAACGCGTTGTACCGACAGGACAGCTCGGCGTGCGGGCTGTAGCTGCACACCAGCCAGCCCTGCCCGTACGTCCACACGTACAGACCGTGCGCGCCGTCGTTGAGGAAGTAGGGGCACATGTACGGGGTGGGCGGGGTCGACGCCTGAGCGGACGGGGCGGTGCCTGCGACAAGCCCTGCGGCGGCCAGCGCCACGGCGGCGCCCGCGGCGGCGATACGAGCACGGAGCACGAGAAGGTCCTCCCTACTGGGCCACGCGGTCGACGCCGAAGCGGCCCCGCTCGCGTGGGTGCAAATAGCGACGGGGTGACCGTAGCAATCCGACGCCATCATGCAAATAACCCACGTACTACGGTAATTTGCGTATCAGGCCCGCGTGTCGTCGGCGTATCCGAGTGCCGGGAAGCGCGCACGCGCAGCCGAGCGCGGTAGCGGGTCAGCAGGTCCGGGAGGGGGGAGGGACGGCCCCGACCTCGGGTCCGGCGCCAGGCCCGGCGGAGCCGACGCGGCGGCAGTGCCCGCCGCCCGAGCGGTTCGGGGCCCGTACGGCCCGACCCGGCGGCGTGTCTCCGCCCGTGCGGGCCGCCCGCCACGTTGACTCGGCGAATGACCGAAACAAGTAGGTTTATCCGTTACGCGCACCGCGTGCGCCGTACGCGCCGCACTCGTTACGTCCTCGCCGCCGCGCTGACGCTGACCGGTCTGCTGTTTCCCGCCGTGTCGGCCGTCGCCGACAGCGATGTCCCGGCGGCCAGCGCGGGCCCCGCGAGCGCGGGGGCAGCGGCGGCCGACGGGCACATCGACCCCGTCGACAACAGGACGGACCCCGCCGGCTGGATCGCGGACGCCGAAGCCCAAGCCGCGGCCGCCGAAGCCCAGGCGTCGGACGACGGCCAAGCCTCGGATGACGGCCAAGCCTCGGACGACGGCCAGGTTCCGGACGGCGCCCAGGCTCCCGACGACGCCCAGGCCCCCGACGAGACCGGATTCCCCGGCACCGACGACGCGTCCGACGACGCCGCCACCTTCCCCGAGGACGCCGCCGTCGCCCCGCGCGTCTTCAAGGGCCGCGGCTTCGACACCTGCCAGGCCCCCGACCTCGCCACGATGCGCGCCTGGCGCGCCTCCTCCCCGTACCGCGCCGTCGGCATCTACTTCGGCGGCCGGGCCCGCGCCTGCAAGACGCAGCGCAATCTGACGAACAACTGGGTACAGCAGACCACCGCGGCGGGCTGGAGCCTGCTGCCGATCTACGTCGGTTCGCAGAGCCCCTGCGTGAGAGGGTCTAACAAGAACCCGTTCCGCATCGACCCCCAGCGGGCGACGGCCCAGGGCACGAGCGAGGGCGCGGACGCGGCGAAGGCCGCGGGCGCGCTCGGCATGAAGCGCGGCAGCGCGCTCTACCTCGACATGGAGGCGTACGACCTCAGGAAGGCGAGCTGCGCGAACGCGACGCTGTCCTTCGTACGCGCCTGGGACCGCCAGGTGCGGGCGCGCGGTTATGTGCCCGGCTTCTACAGCAGCGCCGACTCCGGCATCGCGCACATGGAGAAGGCCCGCAGGGCGGGTACGTCCGACCTCCCGGGCGCCATTTGGTACGCCCGCTGGGGCGTCGCCCCCACCCTCACCGCCGAACCGGTCCTGCGCCCCTCCGCCTGGGCCTCGCACAGCCGCATCCACCAGTACACGGGCGCCGTCACCGAGACGCACGGCGGTCACAAGCTGTCGATCGACCGCGACCTGATCGACGCGCCGGTCGCCAAGCTCTGAGCGCCCGCTCCTGAGCGCCCACCTCCTGAGCGCCCCAGTCGTGAGCGCCCCCTGCTGAGCGCCCACTCCTGAGCACCGGTCCGAGGCCGGTCCGAGCTTCCCGGACGCTCGGACCGCGCTGATGTACGACCACGGGCTGACGCCGAGGTCGTACGGGGCTGACCCTGGGGATGACACCGGGACCGCCCCGGGGCGGACGTCAGGGCCGACCCCGGCGCGGCCCGTGGCGGCGATGCCCCCCCGCGTACGGCGACGGCCCCCGCGTACGGCGGCAGCCCGCACACGTAAAGCGGCGGTCCGCCCGTACGACCACCAGGGCAGCGCCCGGACGGCGGCCACGGGCCCGCTCAGGGACCGTGTCCGCCCCCTGGACCGCGCCCTTCTCCGGAGGAACCCCTGCGGGACCCCGACCCCCGGCTCCCCCCTCGGGGGGTGGGGACAACCCCCGTCCTACGACCTGAGAGTGATCCCGCTTCGGCACCTGCGGCCGATCCGCCACGGGCATGTCGGCTCCTAACGTGAAGCCATGACCACGCCTGTGTGCACCAGCGCCAATACGACGCAGTTCACGGCCTACGTCCGGACCAAGGGCCCGACGCTGCTGCGCACCGCGCGCTCCCTGACCCCCAACCCTTCCGACGCCGAGGACCTGCTCCAGACCGCCCTGACCAAGACCTATCTCGCCTGGGACCGGATCGACGACCACCGGGCCGTCGACGGATACGTCCGCCGTACGCTCGTCAACACGCGCACCTCGCAGTGGCGCAAGCGCAAGGTCGACGAGTTCAGCACCGACGAGGTGCCGGAGCCCGCCGCGACCGGCGCCCCCGACATCACCGAGCAGCAGGCCCAGCGGGACGCGCTGCTGCGCGCGGTCGCACGGCTGCCGCCGCGCCAGCGGGCGATGGTCGTCCTGCGGTACTACGAGGACATGAGCGAGGTGCAGACGGCGGAGGCGCTGGGCGTCTCGGTCGGCACGGTGAAGAGCGCGGTCTCCCGCGCCCTCGGCAAGCTGCGCGACGATCCGGAGCTGGAGCTGTGCGTCGCCTAGGGCCTGCCCGGGCCCTGGGGCGGGCGCCGCACACATCCCCACGACACGTGCCACGCCGTCCGGCGGGCCGCGCCCCGGTCCCCCCGACCGCCGCGCCGCCCGGAACGAACCGGCGGCAATACCGCGCGGGGTAGTGACGTACCGATCGGTATGCACGCAGAATCGCGAGGACATTACCCTCGCGTAGCCGCCGGAGGCCCCCTGTGCTGAGCACGATGCAGGACGTACCGCTGACCGTCACCCGCATCCTGGTCCATGGGACGCTGGTCCACGGAAAATCGCAGGTCACGACCTGGACCGGGGAGGGTGAGCCGCAGCGCCGCTCCTTCCGCGAGGTCGGTCTGCGCGCCGTCCGGCTCGCCAACGCGCTGCGTGACGGGCTCGGGGTCGCCGAGGGCGACCGGGTCGGGACCCTCATGTGGAACAACGCCGAGCACCTTGAGGCGTACTTCGCGATCCCCGCCATGGGCTCGATCCTGCACACCCTGAACCTCCGGCTGCCCGTCGAGCAGCTCACCTGGATCATCAACCACGCCGCCGACCGCGTGATCCTCGTCAACGGCTCGCTGCTCCCGCTGCTCGCGCCCCTGCTGCCGCGGCTCGACTCGGTCGAGCACGTCGTCGTGGTCGGCCCCGGCGACCGCTCGGTGCTGGACGGCGTACGTCCCTCCGTGCACGACTACGAGGAGCTGCTGGACGGGCGGCCGACCACGTACGCCTGGCCCGAGCTGGACGAACGCAGCGCCGCGGCCATGTGCTACACCTCCGGCACCACCGGCGACCCCAAGGGCGTCGTCTTCTCGCACCGGTCGATCTACCTGCACTCGATGCAGGTCAACTCCACCGAGTCGATGGGGCTCAGCTCGCACGACACGTCGCTGCCCGTGGTGCCGATGTTCCACGTCAACGCGTGGGGGCTGCCGCACGCCGCCTTCATGTCCGGCATCAACCTGCTGATGCCGGACCGTTTCCTCCAGCCCGGCCCGCTGGCCGAGATGATCGAGAGCGAGCGCCCCACGCACGCCGCCGCCGTCCCCACCATCTGGCAGGGGCTGCTCGCCGAGCTGACCGCCAAGCCGCGCGACATCACCTCGCTCAAGCAGGTCACCATCGGCGGCTCGGCCTGCCCGCCCGCCCTGATGAAGGCGTTCGACGAGCAGCTCGGCGTACGCCTGTGCCACGCGTGGGGCATGACGGAGACGTCGCCGCTCGGCACGGTCGCGCAGCCGCCCGCCGGGGTCACCCCCGAGGAGGAGTGGGCCTACCGGATCACCCAGGGCCGCTTCCCCGCCTCCGTCGAGGCCCGGCTCATCGGCCCGGACGGCTCCGTCCAGCCGTGGGACGGCGAGTCCGCCGGTGAGCTGGAGGTGCGCGGGCCCTGGATCGCCGCCGCGTACTACGGCGGCGTCGGCGAGGAACCGGTGCGGCCCGAGGACAAGTTCAGCCCCGACGGGTGGCTGCGCACCGGTGACGTCGGCGTCATCTCGGACGACGGTTTCCTCACCCTCACCGACCGGTCCAAGGACGTCATCAAGTCCGGTGGTGAGTGGATCTCCTCCGTCGACCTGGAGAACCACCTCATGGCCCACCCGGACGTCGCCGAGGCCGCCGTCGTCGCCGTCCCCGACGAGCGCTGGGGCGAGCGCCCGCTCGCCACCGTCGTCCTGCGCGAGGGCGCCACCGCCGACTACGCCGCCCTGCACGACTTCCTCGCCGGGCGCGTCGCGCGCTGGCAGATCCCCGAGCGCTGGGCGATCGTTCCGGCGGTGCCGAAGACGAGCGTCGGCAAATTCGACAAGAAGGTCATCCGCAAGGCGTTCGCCGAGGGCGAGTTGGACGTCACGCAGCTCTGACGGTGTTCCGGCCGGGGGGTGGTGAGCCCCCGGAGTGCGACCGCTTGGCGACGGGCGGCTCCTACGAAGTGACCGTCCTTCGTACGCCTGTCGCCACGGCGGGCCGTGCCGCTTCGCAAACTTTCCCGGTTGCGCAATGATCAGGTAAAACGATCTGCTGGTGCGGCGGGAAGAGCCTGGTCGGCTCGGCGGACGCCGCTTTCGACGCGCCCTCGGCCAGGACGGACACGGGTACTCCCATGACGCACCGATGATCAGCGACGGCAGGTCCGAGGGTGCGCCTGACGGCGGGTCCGCCGGTGTGCGCGGCGGTGTGCCCGGCGGTGTGCCCGGCGGCGGGTCCGATGGCGGGTCCGATGGCACGTCGTACGCCGGGGGCGCCGCGCGCCCGTGGCTCGCCGCCGACGCCCGCGGGTGGCGGGCGGCCGGGCCCAGGGCGGCGTGGGTGCGGCCGACGCTGCCCGCCGTGGTCCTGCTGGTCGCCGTGTTCGCCGCGGTCCTGATGAGTCCCGACCCCACCTGCACTCCGCAGGCGCCCTGCGGCGAGGAATGGGTGGACAAGACCGGCACGATGCTCTTCCTGCCCCACCTCGTGTGCCTGTTCTTCCTGCCGGAACTGGCCGTCCTGACCGCCCCGCTGCTCCTGCTCTACCTGGCCCGGCCCGGCCAGTGGGAGGGCGGGGCCGGCGAGAAGGTCGCGGCCGCGGTGGTCGTCGCCGCGCTGTGCTGGGGCTGGCTGGTCGTGGCGCAACGGCTGCGGGCCCGCAGCCGCCAGCGCGCCCTCATCGCGGAGGCCGCCGGGGGCGTCACCGCGTCCGCTCCCATGCCGGACGGCATCGAGCCGGGGCAGCGGGGCCTGTTCCGGCGGGTCGCCGGGCTGCTCATGTGCGCGGTGGGCGCCGCCCTGATCGTGACCGTCGTCGTACAGGACCGGTCCGATGACCGTACCGCGCGGGTGGCCGTGGCCCGGGACGTTCCCGTCGTCGCCTACAACCCGGACGATTACCTGCTCACGGTGCGCATGCCGGACGGCTCCCGTCACCGCTTCGACGTGGACGGCGACTACCGGGACGTCGGCACCGTGACCGTACTGCTCCACGGCGACTGGGTACGGCTGGCGGGCGAGCCGTACCCCGACGACCTGTCCCACTTCCTCCGCCAGGCCGGCGGCATGGCCCTCGTAGGGCTCGGCATCGCCTCGGCGCTCTCGGGGCAGCTCGCCCGCCGCCGCGTGGTCGCCCTCCGGCGCGGCCCCGTACCGGTCCTCCGGGCGCGCGCCCGGACGAGGGCGGACGGTTTCACCGAGATATACGGCGCCGATGGCCTCGGGCTCGAGGCCGTGTTGCACTACGAGCCGTTTCCGCACGCCCGTTCCGGCGTACACGACGTCATCCTCTACGGCGCGCTCAGCGAGGACGGCGCCCTCGTCCTGACGTCCGCCGAGAGCGGCCCTGCCGCGAAGCCGTCCGTCGAGGTGTCCCTGTCCCCGATACGCGGCGGGCCGGCCGTCGACCACGGCGACGCGGGCTCGACGGCCGGGCGACGCGAGGCCGGACACCGTCAGGCCGCCGAGATCGACGTCCAGCGGGCCCTCGGCACCGTGGTGGCCGCCGCCGGGCCGGTGCGCTGGCACGCGGGGCCTGTCGCGCGCTGCGTCGGTGCGGTCATGCTCGTGACCGGAGCCGGAGCGGTGACGTCCGCCGCCGTCGGCGACTGGCCCTGGTCGCGCGTGCTCTGGTTCTCCTTCGTGGCCCTCACCTGGTTCTACGGCGGCTGGTGCCTCATGACCTGGCAGATCACCGCGGACAGCGTCGGCCTGCGCGTCCGCGGCCTCCCGTCCTCCCGCGCCCGCCACATCCCCTGGGACGCGGTCGGCCACGCCCGCTACGGTCGCGGCGGCGCCCTGACCATCACGTGCGTCGAGGCCGACCCCGAGGGTTCCGGTGCCCCGGGTGGCTTCGACGAGGGTTCCGGTGCCCCGGGTGGCTGGGACGAGGGTTCCGGTGCCCCGGGTGGCCCCGGCCGTCACCGTGGCCTCGGCGGTTCCGAGGAGATCTCTCTCGGCGTGGTCGGCTGGCCCTTCGCCGAACGCCTCCTCAAGCGGCCCGGCCGTGCCGCCGTCGCCGCCGCCGAGATCACCGCCATGATCCGCCAGCCTGGCCTCCGGCCCGGCCCTCCCGAACACCTTCCCTGACCCACGCCGCGTCTGCCCTGCCGGGGCGGGTGGTGACGTGCGCGCACGTCGTGGTTGAGCGCGCAGTTCCCCGCGCCCCTTGAAGGATCGGCTCGCCGTCTGGACGAGAGACCGTGCGGCCCGTTGGGGGCGCGGCCAGCCGCCACCGGGCTGCCCCGCTGGGGCCGGTGGTGACGCGCGCCCACGTCGTGGCTGAGCGCGCAGTTCCCCGCGCCCCTAAAAGCCCGTGCCTGGCCCCCGGCCGAGAGGCGGTGCGGCCCGTTGGGGGCGCGGCCAGCCGCCGCCGGGCTGCCCTGCTGGGGCCGGTGGTGACGTGCGCCCACGTCGTGGCTGAGCGCGCAGTTCCTCGCGCCCCTAAAAGCCCGTGCCTGGCCCCCGGACAAGAGGCGGTGCGGGCCGTTAGGGGCGGGAGCGTCGTGGTTGAGCGCGCCCGCGCGGCGGCGGCCGCAGATTGAACACAGTCCCGCGCCCCTGAAAAGACCGGCCCACCGCCCGGACGAAAGACGGTGCGCCCCGTCAGGGGCGCGGGGAACTGCGCGGGCAACCCACCACCGGCCGGTGGTCCGGGAACAGCCGATCTGCCCCGCTGGGGCGGGTGGTGAGGGGCGGGAGCGCCGTGGCTGAGCGCGCCGCCCGCGCGCGGCGGCGGCGGGCGCAGATTAGACACGATCCCGCACCCCTTGAAGGACCGGCTCGCCGCCCGGGCGAGGGAACCGCGCTGGGGCCGCGCCCCCAAAGACGGGGGACCTCCCCGGAGGGGTCAGGCTCCGATTTTGGCGAGCAAGTCGACGATGCGGGCCTGGACGTCCGGGCTGGTGGAGCGCTCGGCGAGGAAGAGGACGGTCTCGCCGGAGGCGAGGCGGGGGAGCTCGGCGGGATCGATGTCGGCGGAGGTGTAGACGACCAGGGGGGTGTTGTTGAGGCGGGCGTTACCGCGCAGCCAGTCGACGATGCCCTGGCGGCGGCGCCGGATGAGCATGAGGTCCATGACGACCAGGTTGGGATGCATCTGGGCGGCCTTGGACATGGCGTCGGTCTCGGAATCGGCGTGCGAGACCTGCATGCCGCGCCGTTCGAGCGTGGCCGCGAACGCCTGGGCGATCGGCTCGTGGCTCTCCACGAGCAGAACCCGCGGGGGGTGCTGCTCGCTGTCGCGCGGGGCGAGCGCCTTGAGGAGTACGGCCGGGTCGGCGCCGTACGCGGCCTCGCGGGTGGCCTGCCCGAGACCGGCCGTGACCAGGACGGGCACGTCGGCCGCCGCGGCGGCCTGCCGTAGCGACTGGAGGGCCGTACGCGTGATGGGCCCGGTGAGCGGGTCCACGAAGAGCGCGGCGGGCGGCTCGGCGATCTGCGCGTCGACCTCCTCGCGGGAGCGCACGATCACCGGCCGGTAGCCGCGGTCGGTCAGGGCCTGGCGGGTGGAGGTGTCCGGCTCGGGCCACACCAGCAGGCGGCGCGGCTCGTCGAAGGACTCCTCCATGCGGTCGTCGGCGATGTCGGTGACGTCGACCGCGCCATTGGGGCCGTCCAGCGGTTCGGGACCCTCGGCGGCGCCCTCCGCGGGCGCGCCTATGGCGTACGCCCGGCCGCCCGCCTCACGCGGCACCGGCGGCTGGGACTTCGGAACGGGATCGGCCGCCGGGACCGGCCGCAGCAGCGCCGTCTCGCGGTCGTCGTCGTCCGGCGCCGGGGCCTGGCCGGGGATCGCGGACCGGCCCGCGCCGCGCTGCGGCTGGGGTTCGGGGCGGCGGATGGGGAGTTGACCGCTGTCCGGGTCGGCCTGCGGGTGCTGACGGGCCTGCGTCTCGCCGCCGGGACCGTGCTGTTGCTGCTGCTCGGGCCGGCCGTTCTGGACGGGCTGGCCGTTCTGCTCGGGCTGACCCGGTTGTACGGGCTGACCCGGTTGTACGGGCTGCGGCTGCTGCGGCGGGTTCAGCCTGCGGCGGCGGCCGGAACCGCTCGCCGTCACCTGCGCGGGCAGCCCCGACTGGGCCTGCACCGCCTGCGTCTGGGTCTGCGGATCGCCCGCCTGCTGCCCGAACGGCATGCCCTGCCCGAGCGTACGCACGCTTATGGCACGGCCGTGGCTGCTCTGGGACGGGTCCTGCTGCGGCGCCGGGCCGCCGCGCTGCGGGGACGGTCCCGCCGTACCCGGTCCGGCCGCCGACGCGGCCGGAGCCTGCGGCGGCTGACCCTGGCCGGGCGACGGCGGCTGCGAGGACGGCGCCTGCTGCTGCGACGGCAGCGAGGTCGACGGCTGCGGATTCTGCGGCGCCGCGGGCCACGCGGTCGGCTGCGGCTGCGGCGGCTGCTGCGACGGCGCGGGCCACGACCGTGGCGGTACGGGTCCTTCCGGCTCCTCGTCCGCCGCCTGACCCGCGCTCTGGCCGGGGCTCGGCCAGGTCTGCGGCTGCGGCTGCCGCGGCGGCTCGGGCACGTGGCCCTGCTGCTGCGGTACGACGGCGGCGCCGCTGTCCGGCGCGGCGGTCTCGATGGCGCGGCGCGCGCGACGGCCGGTGCCCGCCTCGGGAGCGGGAAGCCCGCGCGGGTCCTGGCCGGGGCTCGGCTGAACAGGAGGCTGGACGGGCGGCTGGACGGGCGGCAGGGCGTGCGGGACCTGGGCCTGCGGAATCTGCGGCTGCGGAAGGTGGGTCTGGGGGAGCGGGCTCTGCGGTAGCCCCGCCTGCGCCTGCGGAAGCGCGGACTGCCCCTGCGGGAGGGCGGGTTGACCCGCCGCGCCCCCGCCTCGTTCCTGCTCCTGGTCGTCGGTCCTGGCCCGCCGCGCCCTGCGGCCGGTGGGCTGCGCCCCGTCGGCGGGCGCGATCTCACGCCCCGCGCCGCCGTTGCCGCCCGCGCTCCCGCCGTCCGACTCGTCGCCGGGCCGACGCAGCGCGCGGCGCCGCCCGGTCGGGGCGGAGTCCTGGTCGGGCGCGGCCGGGATCGACCAGGGCGCGACCGCCGCCCCGCTGTCCTGCGGCGACTGCCGCTGGTGCGGTGCCCGCCGTACGCCGCTCCCGGAGTCCGGCCCGGTGCCATTGCCCGCGCCCGGCGCCGCGTTCGACCCCTGCCCGGTGGTCCCGCGCATCGGCTCGGTCGGCAAGGGCATCACGGTGGTCTCGGACTCACGCGGCTGCTCCGACGCGTCGCCCGACCCCGACGTACCCGAGCCCATACCCGAGCCCGTATCCGTACCCGTACCTGATTCCGTACCGCCGTCCGTACGGCCACCCGTGGCCGATTCCGTACCCGTACCCGAGGCGTCGGAAGCGGCGGCCGAGCCGTTCTTCTGACGGGCGCGGCCGACCGGGACCTCCAGGACGTACGCGCTGCCGCCGGGCACCTCGTGGGTCTGGAGCACGCCGCCGTGGCGTTCCACGATGCCGCGGGCGAGCGGGAGATGGACGGGGTCGCCGCCCGCGTGCGGGCCGCGGACGTCGATCCTTATGACGTCGCCGCGCTGGGCCGCCGCGACCACGATCGTCGAGTCACCGGCGTACGCGATGGCGTTGCCCGCCGAGTCGACGCCCGCGACGTCGGCGACGAGGTGGGCGAGGGCCTGCGCCATCCGCTCGGCGTCCAGGGACGCCTCGATCGGCGGCGCGTGCACCGCGTACTGCGCGCGTCCCGGCCCGATCAGCTCGACCGCGCCCTCCACGGCCGCGGCCACCACCTTGTCGAGCCCGACCGTCTCGCGCCGCAGCTTGTCCTCGCCGCGGTCGAGCCGCTGGAAGGCCAGCACGTTGTCGATGAGGGTGGTGATGCGGGAGTAGCCGGCGGACAGGTGGTGCAGGATCTGGTTGGCCTCGGGCCAGAGCTGCCCGGCCGGGTCGGCGGCCAGGCCCGTCAGCTCGCCGCGCAGTTCGGCCAGCGGCCCGCGCAGCGAGGTGTCGAGCAGCGCGCCGAGTTGCAGTGCGCGGGCGGCGAGCGCGTCGTACGCCGTACGGTCGGTGAACGTCATCACCGCGCCGACGAGCTGGTCGCCGTCCCGTACCGGCGCCGTCGTCAGGTCCACCGGCACCGCGCGGCCGTCCTTGCGCCACAGCACCTGGCCGCGGACGCGGTGCTTGCGCCCGGAGCGCAGCGTGTCGGCCAGCGGGGTCTCCTCGTACGGCAGCGGAGAACCGTCCCTGCGCGAGTGGTGCACCAGCGGGTGCAGCTCCTTGCCGCCCAGGTCGGTCGCCCGGTGGCCGAGGATCTGCGCGGCCGACGGGTTGACGAGGACGACCTTGCCCGCGGTGTCCACACCGACCACGCCCTCGGCCGCCGCGCGCAGGATCATCTCCGTCTGGCGCTGCTGGCGGGCCAGTTCGGCCTCGGTGTCGAGCGTGCCGGTGAGGTCGCGGACCACCAGCATCAGCAGTTCGTCGCCGGTGTAGTGGGGGGGCTGGGGCTCACCGAAGTCGGCGTACGGGGTGCGCGGGTCCTCCAGATTGGCGCTGGTGACCTCGACCGGGAACTCCGTGCCGTCGGTGCGCCGCGCCACCATCCGGGTGGGCTTCGTGCGGGTGTCCTCCGCGGCCTCGCGCGGGCTGCGCATCGAGCCGGGAATCCGCTTGGAGTCGAAGGAGGGCAGCAGGTCGAGCAGGCCCCGCCCCACCAGCGCCGTACCCGGCGACTCGAACGTCTCGATCGCTATCGCGTTGGCGTTGACCACCGTGCCGTTGACGTCGACCAGCAGCAGCGCGTCGGGCAGGGCATCGAGTATCGAGGCGAGGCGAGCAGCGCCTCTGGATGGCCTGCTGCTCACGAGACGCGTCCTCCCTGTTACCGCACGTGCCGCACTGTCCTGCGCCGCCGTTTTCCCGCGCTGATGTCCGCTCTTGCTTGCGCTTTCGTTTCCGCTCTTGTGCTGCCAGCTCTCACGGGCGGGCGGCTTGTCACGGGCGGCCCATCTTGCCGCCACCCCCGGGACATGTCACTAGACCGAGTGTACGGGTCGGGCCCCCTCGCGCGGCCCCGGATGTCCATGTGCCCCTTGGGAGCGGGGTGTTCGGGCGCCGCGTTCGGCCGGGGGCGCGCGGGTGTGGCGTACGTCACGAACGTACGGTCGTGTCCGTCCGCGTACCTCCGGCGCTCGCGTCGGCGCTGTTCACCGCGTCGCTCGCGGTATTCGCGCCGTTCAGGCCGTTCGCGCCGTTCGCGGCCGGGAGCGCGGGCACCATCCGCTGCCAGCGCGACACCTCGCAGCCGTTCGTCCTGCTGTACTCCTCGTCGACCGTCCGGCCCCGCCACACGCCCGTCACATGGGCCGTCTGCGGTCCCCCGTAGATCATCGAGCACATCTGCCCCGCGGGCACCGCACGCTCCGGTCCCCCGATCTCCACGAGATGCTCACACGCCGGGTCGGTCTCCTCCTTCGCCCCGGCGGGGCCGCAGTCGAGGGTGTACGTCCGCGGCTGGGCGTCTGGCGCCGCCGCGTACGTCACGGTCAGGCGGCTCTCCATCAGCCGCTCGACGGGGGTGGGCCGCGGGACGCCGACGGCCGCGGCGCCGCCGGCGGCCACGAGGGGCGCGGCGAGGGGCGCGGCCAGGGTGAGGAACGCGAGGACGGTACGGGTGCCCTGGGGCGCGCGGGTGCCCTTCGGGGCGCGGTTCCGCGTCGTACGGGGTGCGGTGGCTCGGGGGTTTCGCATGCGCCCCTCCCTACCCGCGCGGGCCCGCCCGCCCCCGCAACCCACTCCTTCGTGGGCGCGTCCCCGCACTACCCCTTTGCCCTGCCCACCGGCGGCCTTGTACCGTAGTCTGCGATTGGTCGCGGCCCGCACGGCTGTGTCATCATCTGCACACGCGCCCGCTCACCCGGGCACGTACCAGGAGGCGTCGCCTAGTCCGGTCTATGGCGCCGCACTGCTAATGCGGTTTGGGCTTTACCGTCCATCGAGGGTTCAAATCCCTCCGCCTCCGCCACCACCCCGGAGCCCCGCCCGTCCTCCACCGACGGCGGGGCTCCTTCCGTTCCACCCCCCGGCCCCACCCCATTCCCGCAGGTCACCCCGCCTCCCGGTTATGGATTTCACCTCCCGCCACACCTCATGTAATGTTGTTCCCGCAACGCCGACCGGCCCAAAACCCCGCGAAGCGCTCGCACTCGTAGCTCAACGGATAGAGCATCTGACTACGGATCAGAAGGTTGCAGGTTCGAATCCTGCCGAGTGCACACCAGGTCAAAGGCCCCTAGGGATCAATCCCCAGGGGCCTTTTTCATGCCGTACAGCAGCGAAGTACAGCAACCGCCTCGATCAGCCTTTGCCCATGGCCTCCGAGAGCTGCCGTACCGCGTCGCGCACCTCTCCCTCACCGGCCTCGGCGTAGACCTCCATCGTCACGTTCATCTGCGAGTGCCGCAGAATGCGCTGCGCGACCTTCGGGTGGACCCCGAACGACCAGGCGAGCCGGCGAAGCGATCCTGAGAGGCGACAGCGGAGAGGGTCGTGCGGGCAACGTACCTGTCCTGGTGGCCCCGGTCGCGTTCAGCTTCGGCCCCAGTTGCGTCGATCGCGGGCCACCGCATACACAGCGTCGACTTGTTTGGGTAGCAGTACGCCAGCCAGCGGGGCGTAGGAAGCGAGCTGCCGTTCGCCTAGAGCGCGCACGTCGTGCAGCGTGGGGACCACGTCGAGACGGGCGGGTTTGACGAAGACGAGCAGGGGTTTCACCGCGACAGGGAAACCGCAGCCACGTTGCAGTACGTCTCTGGCGCGGACCGCCTCGGCGCGACTCTTGCGGACGTGCGGCCGTCCGGGGCCACGGTTGATCGTCACCGAGTCGTCTCCGACCCAGACATCCATGCCCGGGTAATTCTTCGTGTTGATCGTGAAGACTCCGCCGGGTCCGATGAGCAGGTGGTCGATGTCGTTCTTCGGCGAGAGCGGTATGGAGTGCAGTGTGCGCCAACCGTGCCGGTCCAGCCGGGCGAGTTCGCGACCGACGACACGCTCACCGACCAGTCCGGATCGCCATGAGTCAGCCTCGGTACGTCGTCTGAGCAGCCATGCCAGCGAACGGCCGAAGAGGCCGGGAGAAAGCTCCGCCAACTTGGCCCGCAGGCTGGCGCCCGGCTCGTTGAGCGCCAAGTCGTAGGCGGAGGGAAGAGAGGAGGTCTGCGCGACTGTCGGCCCCTGAGCGGAGAGGGGTGGAGTGGGGGAGACAGCGCAGCGGGTGAGATAGGGAGTCAAGGCTTCCAGGATCTCGTCACGGGAGCCGTTCGGTAGAACTTCGAGGTGTCCCGTCTTCTGGTCGAACCATGCCACGGCGGCGCCGTCCGGCCGGTTCACGTAGAGCCGCTCCTTGCCGTGGCGTTTCCACGCCGACACCCGCAGTTCGCCCATATTCCGCCCCCAGCAGCGACGTCCGAACCCTCATCGGAACAGCCGCGATGCCTGCGCACAAGGCCGCTTTCTCGGCCATTGACCATGCGGCTTGTTACAAGATTCCCGACCTCATAAAGGCTCCCGGCTCCGCTACCGTTCTGCGGGGCGCGCTTTCCAGCTACGGCGTGCGCCCACGCTCCTGCCTTCGGCCTGCTCCGGCCCGGCCGCGCCGCGCGCGCCCGCGATGGGTGGGCCAAGGGCATGAGGTGGCACCCCACAGCCAGAGTCAGGGCGATGCCTCCGGCGGGGGCGCTCAGACTCCGGGATGAGCCCTCACCCGCCGGCGTCCGCCCGTTTCGTAGTAGTCAGGGTGGGTGCTCACATCCCACCTGCCATCGACCCGGGCAAGCCGAGCAGACGCGGCCCAGGGCGTCAAGGTCGTTAGTAAGTGGCGCGCTCCATCTTGACGCCCTGAACCACACCCGCTTCACAGGATTGCGGGCCGACGGCAGACGGGACGGGAGAAGGAAAGTGCTGGAATTACCGGAGTAAAATTTCGGCCGAGACCCTTCCGATATGTGTCTGAATCGGGTACCGTTCGGGTTACGGTTAGTCGTGTACGCCGATCCGCTGCTGTGGCACCTACGCTGCCAACGGCTCATACGGTCAAGGCCCTCGGGGCCCACGCTCAAACTCGCCATGGCGTCTGCCAGTATCCGGCGGGTGCGTAGGGCTTGCCGAGAATGGGGCACATCATGGCTAAGCGCGGCAACAATGCGTTGAAGAGGAAGGCTCGTCTTCTCTCGCGCGCGGAGAACATCCCGTACAGTGCCGCACTTGCGCGGCTCTCGTCCTCTGACCTGCAGCCGACTTCGCGGCCGGTTCTACGACCGCGCGGGTCCACGTCCAGTCACACCCACCTGCTCAGCGCCGCTGCGAAGATGCAGCGGAATCTCGACCGGTTGGTCAGCGACCCGGTGGTGAAGATGCAGCGGAATCTCGACCGGTTGGTCAGCGACCCGGTGGTGAAGATGCAGCGGAATCTCGACCGGTTGGTCAGCGACCCGGTGGTGAAGAT
>NZ_JBIUSD010000001.1:0-431971 GCF_044741185.1 Streptomyces sp. NPDC088197 | reverse complement strand
ATGCAGCGGAACCTTGACCGGTTGGTCAGCGACCCGGTGGTGAAGATGCAGCGGGACTACGAGCGCATGGTGCGCCTGACGCAGATCCGGCTGCCGTCCTTGAAGTTCTAGCCGCTTGGAGACATCCACGGGTGACATCAACACCCGTGGATGTCCCTGATTGGCAGCGTACGGCCGAGGGCTCGACACCTCGGCTGTGAAGGGGGTTGGCAGGGACGCAAGAAGAAGCTTCAGGTTGAAGTCGTAGCGCCACGAGAAGGCCCTGACCAGCTCCTGGTTGGGGCCTTCGGTCGGTGCGGAGTATGGGGAGTGCTTCCGCTCGAGCAGAGGTTTGGTGATGTGCTCTCAGGTCTGTACGCTCGCATTACCGCCAGCCCCGCCGGTAGCAGCCTCAGGGGCGCAATGAGCACCGGCCCGCCACTACGGTCCTCATCGCAGGGGCAATCGGGGGCCGGCCCGGTTGACCGCCACCCCTCGGCGAAACAGCAGCGAAGTACACCAACCGGCAATGTCCGGCTCTCAGAGGGCGTTAAGTCCCGTTTCTGCCCATGTGGTGTCGCCCGTTCGTGGATGATGGGACGGTTTCGTCCTCGCGCCATGTCGTGTGCATGATGGGGTTGGCTGGCATGGAACGGATGCCGTACGCAACTGACTTGACCGACGAGCAGTGGGCGTTGATCGAGCCGCTGGTCATCGGGTGGAAGCAGGAGCGGGTAGCGCGGTCGGCGACCGGGGACCCGGGCTCCTGCGACCTGCGCGAGGTCGTGAACGCGCTGCTCTACCAGAACCGGACCGGCTGTCAGTGGCGGCTCCTGCCGCACGATCTCCCGGCCTGGTCGGCAGTGTTCTACTACTTCACCTTGTGGCGCCAGGACGGCCTTGACCAGCGGATCCAGGAGATTCTGCGCTGCCAGGTGCGGGAGCGGTCCAGACGATTAGAGGACCCGTCCCTGGTGATCATCGACACCCAGTCCTTCCGCGTGGCGGCCGGGGTGCCGAAGGAGACGACGGGACTGGACGTGAACAAGAAGACGCCCGGCAGGAAGCGGGGACTGGCCGAACGACGTGCTGGGCCTGGTCATCGGCGTGGTGGTCCTGGCCGCGAGCGCGCACGACAACGAGGCCGGCATCGCCCTGCTGGACCAGGCGGCCGAGCGGTGCGGGATGCGTCTGGAGAAGGTCCTGGTCGACCAGGGCTTCAAGGACGCCGTGATCATCCACGGAGCGATGAAGGACATCACCGTCGAGGTGGTCCGCCGCAACCCCGACGACAAAGGCAAGGGCTTCGTCCCGCAACCGAAACGGTGGGTGATCGAGCAGGTCAACGGCACCCTTATGCTCCACCGCCGTCTCGCCCGCGACTACGACCACCGGCCCGACAACGCGGCCTCCCGCGTCTACTGGGCCTCCACCGCCGGCATGCTCCGCCGCCTCACCACCCCTACCCCCACCTGGCGGGACGCCATGGAACTGGCCGCGTGAACGTCCACGAACTCCTGCGGCTGCTGCAGACCGAGCACGATGAGACCGTCGCACGCGCCGACCACCTGCGCGAGCAGATCGAGCGGCTCACCACCACTCTCGCCGAGACCGAAGCCCGCCTGGCCGAGCTCGCCGCCACCCGCAAGGTCATCGACCACCTCGCCGCGCCCGACGACGGAACAGCTCCCGCGGAGACCGCCACCGCGACCGTCTACCAGCGCATCGTGACCACGTTCAACGAGCACCCCGGGAAGGTGTTCCGCGTCCGTGATCTGCACGAACACCTCGGCCTGCCCACCGACGAGCCCTCGATCAACGTCACACGCTCCCGACTGGGACGACTTGTCCGCCAGGGACTCCTCGAACAGCCCGGACGCGGCCGCTACCAGAAACGGACTTAACGCCCTCTCAGAACTGGATGTGCGCCCTCTTCGCCAGCTTCACCAGGCGGGGGTTGCTGCGTTTGTGGGCCGAGGTGAGGACGCGGAGGACTTCCTGCGAGGTGGGATGGACCTTCGCCATCTGGGGGGCGAGGACCCATGCCATCTCCAGGTCCTCCAGCGCGCCGTCCCGGTCGCCGAGGGCGAGGCGGGAGCGGGCGGTGTTCATGTGGAGGGGGCTGGTCCGGGTGGCCGGGAGGGAGACCCCGTCGCGCATGAGGTCCTCCATCGTGCTGATGGCGTCGCCGTGCCGGCGCAGGTCCCCGCTGGTTGCGATCACGTGGACCGCGGTGTTCTCGGGTCCGAACTGGATGCCACAGCGCTCGACGTCCTCGCTGAAGTCGTCCGCGACAGACCACGCGCGGCCGATGTGCTGGTCGGCGGTCCGCTTGTCCTGAAGGCGCCCGGCCAGCGTCAGGCCGCGCAGGTGGAGGATGCCCAGGGCGTACGTACGTCCCCGTCCCGTCGCGTTTCCCTCCGCCTCGACAATGGCGCGGTCCACGACCGCGAGGCCGTCCTCGAACTCGCCGTGGTTGAGGTAGATCCCGGCCTCGTCCCGGGCGGCCAGGGCGGCGGTCACCGGGTCGGACTGCTGTGCGGCCAGCTTCTGCTTGGTGACGGCGAGATCGGCCAGCGTCATCCAGCGGTGCCTGGCGGCCAACCAGTAGACGGAGGAGTACGCCTCCACCACCCATGCCCAGGCTTCCGGCGTACCCACCGCGTGCGCGTGGTTCTGCGCCCCGCAGACCAGCGCCGGCAGGTCGGTCAGCACCTTGTCGAGGTCGGCGCTGCTACGGGTACGGCCCATCGCGTCCAGGGCCGCCCTGACCTCCTCGCCGCTCATCTCGGGCTCGTGGGGGAGGTCGAATCTGCGCACCGCGCTGTTGAGGGCCTTCACCGAAGCCGCGGCGTCCAGCGGGACGGCCGTGGTGCCGAGCACCTCTTCGAGAGAGAGGTTCATGGCACGCGCGAGGGCGGCCGCGACGCCCTGCGTCAGCGTGCGCTCACCCCGCTCGATCTTGCCGAGCTGGGAGGTCGACACCCCCGCCGCCGCGGCCAACCGCGCCTGCCCCCAGCCCCGTTCCTTGCGGAGCCGGGAGACGTTGGCACCGGGCCCAGGAACTGCGATGACTGATCCCATGTCGCCAGTGTCCCTCTGATCGTCTTCCTTCCCAGCCATGCTCTCAGCCCATCCATACCCCCACCCCGGGCTTGTGCACTTCTTGTGCACTTTCGCCGATCGTTTCTGTCGTTGACTGATTACAGACAGCAGCGTTGCCCCGGTCGTCCCACAGACGCCGTGGCTGCCCGGAGACATCGGTGAAGGGTGTGGTCATGACCTCCAGCTCCCGCTTACACAGCGTGCTGGACCTGGCATGCGAACGGTCGGCCGTCCATTACGCCAAGGGGCACGCCGACGCCGTCTTACGCGACTGGGGCCTGCCCGAAGACCTCGCGTACGACGCCCTCACCGTTGTCGCCGAACTGGCTTCCAACGCCGTACGCCACGCAGGCGCCGAGGCAGAGCCGTTCGCCCCCGACTGCGGACAACCGCACGTTCCCCGGTGCGAGTTGACCCTGTGGATCGCAGCCGACCGCCTGTGCATAGCCATGTACGACGAAAGCCCGCGCCCGCCTCTCCTGCGCCCGCCCTCCGCCGAGTCCGAGAACGGCCGGGGCCTGCAACTGGTGAACGGCCTCAGCGACGGCGCATGGGGCTACCAGCCGGCCGCACACCGTCCGGGGAAGACCGTCTGGGCCCAACTCCCCGTCACGGCCGGCGTTCCACCGGAACCCGCTCTGACCACCACCGGCAACCACGCGGTGACCGCGTGAGTACATCTCAGCACGCCGAGCCGCGCCGTCGCTCGGCCAGACCGCCTCCGGCCGCCTCGGCCGATCCGATCCGCACAGTGATCCACACCCACCTCCTAGGAATACGCCGTGACCACCGCCACCTCCAATTCCCCGACGGACCGCGACCCGGTGCCCAGCCGACCGCCCCTCTGCTCCGCGATGACGGTCCTGCCCGACCCCCTCGCCCGCACCGCCCTCGCCTGGGCCGGCGATCGCCACGGCATACCCGCCGACATCCGCGACCTGCGCTGCACCCTCGAACACCACACCGGCGGCCACCATTACGCCTTGGTCCACGATGTCGCCGAGAGCACGGCCGCGTGGAGCCGCTGGCTCCATGACAGCACCCCCGACACGCTGCTCGTCCTCCCCGACTGCCCCGCCTCGCACCCCGCCCACGGCGGCTGCGGTGAGTACGAAGGTCACCCCGGTGGTCACACCTGGCAGATTGACGACCCCCTGGAACCCCCGTTGCACTCCGGTCGGTGAGACGAGCCACCCCTCGTAACAGGCCGGTGCCACGCCTGCGTCCGACGCCGCCCCAACGGTCGCGATATCGGCAACCGCTATGGCCCGAGCACCACCCGCTGAGCTCCCCCCAACTCCTCGCTCCGCCCTTCCTCCTCCACAGGGCGGAGCGAGGCCCCACCAAGCGCCATCTCTCGACGACTCCGCCCGGACGCAGCCAAGTCCGGGACCCGCACACCACCCGATCCCGTTCCGCCGGGATCTTCCCGAAGGGACTCATCGTGGAACGCCCCGCGGACCGCACGACCCGAACGTCCCCGCGCCGCCTGCACCAGGAGCCCGAAGCCGTGCGCTGGGCACGGGAGAAGGCCGGCCTGAACAAGCGGGCCCTGGCCGAGCAGGTCGGGGTCTCCGAGCAGTTGATGGGCGAGATCGAATCCGGCCGACGCAACGCCACCCCCGCCAACCTCACCAAAATCGCCAGGGCGCTCAACTGTCCTCTCGTCAGCCTGGAACGCAAGCGCGACAACCGCCCGGAAGACGGAGGAACAGCGTGACGCACGTGTCGACGGAGCACAGAAGACGGCTGCGGGACCTCGAAGCCGAAGCGTGCCGCACCGGCTGCACCCTCGCCGCGCACAGCCCGCGCCAGGCGGCCGGGGAGCTGCAGGACCACGCTTCCGGAAGCGTTGCCCAGCGGTTCGAAGCGATCGAGCGTTCCTTATCGGCCTTGGCCCGGGCCCCGGGCATCGACGTGCCTCAGCAACGGCCGGATATCGACAGCGAGCGGTTGGCCGGCACCGCTGAAGTCGCCGCCGCATCAGCGCCTTCGCCGACCGCTCACCAACGACGTCGCCTCCACACTGACCTCCGCCCGCACCCACTGGACCGCCGACGCCGCGCCCAGGCCAGCGCCTCGGGCCGGTGGTCGGTAACCGCCTCCGCGCAGTAGTTGTCTCCATACGCCCCGCACATAGGCACTTGTCAGCAGCACCATCCGCACTCCCCAAAAGACGAAAGGGAATTGACATGAGCCCCAACATCACCCCCACCACGAAGGCGCAGCCGGTGGCCGCAAGCACGGCGGCATCGGACGGTTTCGAACTGGACGTCATCCTGGTCGAGGTCGGCGACCCCGCCGGCCTGGTCAACCTGACGGACGACGGCTGCGGCTCGACCTGCGGCGCGTGCGTCTCCAGCGTGGCCTGACCGTGGGCGCAGGGAACCCGGGTCGGTGTCTTCACGGCCCACAACGTGAAGGCACCGGCCACCCGTCAGGCTGACCAGGAGGTTGTGATGGCGTCGAGGACCGTATTCCGTGCCAGTCGGAACGCACTCATCCGGGCCGTCGCTCGACCGGAACTCCCTGTGCCACTGGCCCCCGACCTCGCCGATTCCTCCCCGCGTGGCGCACGTGGTCGGCTGGAATGGTTGCGGGCTGCCTGGTCTCAGGACGACGTCGCTGAGGCATTGGAGCACGCCAGCCCTGTCCTGGCCTCGCAGGTTGGCGCGCTGTGCCTCGCCGACGATCCGGCCGATCGTGAGGTGCGCCGTGCCGCTGCTTCGGTAGCCCGCTACATCCTGCGCGCCGAGCAGCGGCCCACGCCGTTCGGCCTGTTCGCCGGCGTCGCACCGGCCGCCTTCGGACCGCGGGCAGGCGCGGCGTGGGGCTCGGAGCACGCGGTCGTCGCGCGGGCCAGCGCGGAGTGGCTGGCGGCCGTCGTCGAACGGCTGGAGTCATTCCCCGAACTGCTGGAGCGCCTGCCGGTGATCCTCAACAACACCGTGCAGGTACGCGGCGGGCAGCTGGTTGTGCCGTACGAGTCCGATACCAGCGGCGCACGGCGGCGAGCGGTCGAGGCTTCCATGGTCCTTACCGAACCCGTGCGGGTGATCATGGAAGCGGCCCGTGAACCCGTCTGCGCGGGCGTCCTCTGCGACAAGCTCACCGCCGACTTTCCCGCAGCCGGCCGGGAAAGGGCACGGAGACTCGTGCACGGGCTGGTCCGCAACCACGCGCTGATCACCAGCCTGCGCGCGCCGAGCACCGAGACCGACGCGTTGGAATACCTCCTGAATCAGCTCCACGCCGTGGACGTCGATGCCGTGACCGGGGCCGCGGGCATGGTCCGTGAGCTGCGCGCGGTACGAGAGGACCTGCACGACTTCCGCTCGCGCGCCGGCCGGGCCCGTACCGCCGCCCGGATGCGGGCGCTGTCTCCCGGCCTGCGCCGACACCCCCTCGCCCTCGACGTGCGTCTGGACTCCAGAGTTGAACTTCCCGAGCAGGTCGTCCACGAGATCGAGCGCGCCGCTGACGTCCTGACCAGGATCAGTCCACTGCCGCACGGGACGGCGGCGTGGAAGGCGTACCAGCGCAGGTTCTACGAGCGGTACGGCATCGGCACGATGGTGCCGCTCGTCGACGTCATCTCCGACAGCGGCACAGGCTTCCCGGACGGCTACCCAGGGGCGACCGCCGAGACCCGCCGGTCCCGGCTCAACGAACGCCACGACACGCTCGTACGGCTCGCGCAGACCGCCGTCCTCGATGGCCACGACGAAGTGGTCCTCACCGACGAGCTGATCGCGGCGCTCGATCTGGGACCGGACCAACCGAGGGTGCCTCCGCACCTGGAGATCGGCGTCCGCGTGCACGCTGCCAGCATCGACGAGTTACAACGCGGTCGATACCTCGTGGAGTTGACGAGCGTGTCCCGGGGTGCCGGCGTCACCACCGGCCGCTTCCTCAGCGTGCTGGCCCACGAAGACCGGAAGCGGCTGGCAGCGGACCTGGCCGACCTCCCGGCCGCCGACGCCGGCACCATCGCCGCCCAGCTCTCCTTCCCGCCGCTGCATCCCGCCAGTGCCCACGTCACGCGCACTCCCCAGGTTCTGCCGACCGTGATCAGCATCCAGGAGCATCGGGCCGCGGGCGGCGACGTCCTCACCCCCGACGACTTGGCGGTCGCATGCGACGGGCGCCGCATGTACCTGGCCGCGCCCGAACGCGGGCAGCGAATCGAGGCCGTGGGCATGCACGCGCTGAACCTCAAGGAGCACACGCCGCCGCTCGTCCGGTTCCTCACCGAGCTGTCCCGCGCCCAGTGCGCACAAGTCACCTCGTTCGACTGGGGCACCGCGAACGCCATGCCGTTCCTGCCCCGGGTCCGATACGGGCGAACCGTGCTGGCCCCAGCGCGATGGCGGCTGGAGGCCGCCGAGCTGCCCGGACGCAACGACCCCCAACCCCTGTGGGACGCCGCCCTTGAGGACTGGCGGGCCCGCCGGCGGATGCCTGCGCGGGTTCACCTGGCCGAAGGCGACCGACTGTTGCTCTTGGACATGACACACGCGGCGCACCGAACTCTGCTGCGCCTCCACCTGAACGGCACGCCCTCGGCGGTACTGGTGGAAGCCCCGACCTCCGACGCCTACGGCTGGTGCGACGGCCGCGCGCACGAAGTCGTCGTGCCCCTCAAGGCCGCCCGGCCGCCGGCCTGGCCCGTGCTGCCGACCCCCACCCTGGCCCGGACCTTCTCTCCGGACCAGATCCAGACCCCGGGCGTCTCCTCCCTTCTGCTGGCCACCCTCTACGGCGACCTGCGCCGTCAAGACACGATCCTCGCCCGTGTCCCTGACGTCCTCGACCGGCTCGGCGGTCGACCCTGGTGGTTCATCCGTTTCCGCGACCCCGACCACCACCTTCGGCTACGGATCGCCCTGCCCTCTCCCGACGCGTTCGCCGAGACAGCCCGCGCCATCGGCACCTGGGCCAACGAACTACGCGACGCCGGCCTGCTCTCTGACTTACGCTTCCCCACCTCCTACCGTGAGACCGGCCGCTGGGGGTCCGGACCGGCCTGGGACGCCGTCGAGGAGGTGTTCCGCACCGACTCGCGCGCGGTGGTCACCCAACTCGGCCAGCGTCAACGCCCCCCTCAGCGAGCCCTGGTTGCCGCCCACACCATCGCTATCGCCGCCGCGTTCCTCGGCAGCACCGAAGCCGCGATGCGCTGGCTGATCCAGCAGATCCCCGCCGCCGCGCCCGTCCCGGTGCCGCGACCGCAGTTCACCGAAACGGTACGGCTGGCCGACCCGTCCGACGACTGGGCAGCGCTGCGTGGCCAGCCTGGTGGGCAGGCAGTCGTGGAAGCGTGGGCCGACCGCGACACAGCCGTCGCCGCCTACCGGACCCACCTTCCCGGCCTGAACACCCAAGGCATCCGCCCGGACGATGTCCTGTCCTCGCTGCTGCACGTCCACTTCGTCCGCCACCTGACCGTCGACTTCGCCGAAGAAGCCATCTGCCTGTACCTCACGCGAGCCGCCGCCCTGGCCTGGACGTCACGGAGGACACGATGACCCGCCCCCGCGCGACGGCGATGGGAGAGGCCATCGCCGACCTGCTGGCCGACCCTGCGACCGCCCCGGTCGGCGCCCGCACTCTCACCACCGACCGGCAGCATCTGGCGTACGGACCGACAGGGATCGCCCTGCTCCACATCGAGCGAGCCGCCCGCGGCCTGGGACCGTGGCGGCATGCCCACGACTGGCTGGCGGTCGCTACCTCCCAGCCGCTCACCAGCGGCCCCGACAGCCACCCCTTCTACGGAGCACCCGCCCTCGCCCACGCCGTGGCCTGCGCCGTCGAGCACCAACCCGCCCCCTACGAGCGCGCCCTCGCCGCCCTGGACGCGAAGATCACCACGGATACCCTCCGACGCCTGGATGCAGCACACCGACGAATGGACGCCGGATACCTGCCGCAGATGGCGGAGTTCGACACGATCCGCGGCCTGGTCGGGTACGGGGCCTACCTGCTTCGCCGTGATCCGTCCGGCTCCACTGTCCGCGCCGTCCTCGACTACTGCGTGCGCCTGGTCCAGCCCGTGAGCCTCAAGGACGAGGTCCTGCCAGGGTGGTGGACGCCGAGCGGCCCCTCCGGCCGACCCGACGAGCGGTTCCCCGGAGGACACGGCAACAGCGGTCTCGCGCACGGGATCGGCGGTGTCCTCTCCTTCCTTGCGCTCGCTGCCCGCCGCGGCACATTCGTGCCCGGCCATTTCGACGCGATGCAGTCCGTCCTGGCCTGGCTGGACCGCTGGCGGGAGCCGGCCGACGTCGGCATCGCCTGGCCGTACTGGGTCACCCGCGCCGAACTGCGCGACCATCGCCTCGCCCCGTCCGGGCTGCGCCGACCCTCCTGGTGCTACGGAACCGCGGGACTGGCCCGCGCCCGCCAACTCGCGGCCCGCGCGCTGGGCGATGACGCTCTCCAGGCCGAGTCGGAAAACGCTCTCGCGACCGCCCTCACCGACCCCTTGCAAGTCAAGGCGATGTCCGACAACGGCCTGTGCCACGGCTTCGCCGGCCTCGCCCACCTCGCATCCCGAGTCGCCGAGGACACCACAGGCCCAACGCGCGCACAGCTCCGTGCAGCCATACCGGCGCTGACGGCCTCAATCTGCCCGCCCGGCACCGATCCGCACGACGCTGCGAAGGCTGCCGTGGAGGACGAGGAAGCCGGACCCGGCTTCCTCAACGGTGCCGCTGGGATCGCCCTCGCCCTCCTCGTCACCACCACGCCGCCCTGCTCTGCCTGGGACTCCTGCCTGCTCGTTGCCTGACCCACCCATACAAGGACTTCCACGATGGCCCCGGACCACTGGCACCAGCACAACGTCGTCTTCACCGACCGCGAGGCGGGCAAGGCCGCCATCAGCCGCCGCCTCGGCCCAACCCTGCTCACTGCCGAGAAAGAAGGGCAACTCGACGGGTGGTGGTTCATGAACAAGCAGCCGTGGCCCCTGCGGTACCGCGCCCCGCAGCCGTCGCCGCTTGTCCAGTCCGTCCTCAGCGAACTCGTCAACGACGGCACGGTGATGTCCTGGCTGCCCGGCATCTACGAGCCGGAATCCGCCACCTTCGGCGGAGCCCGCGCGATGGACGCCGCGCACGCGCTGTTCCACGAGGACTGCCGACACCTGGTCACCTACCAGCCCGGCCCCGGACGTATCGGCCGCCGCGAAACCGCAGCCCTGCTGCTCAGCGCCATGATGCGCGCCGCCAACCTGGACTGGTACGAGCAGGGCGACGTCTGGGCGAAGGCCGCCGCGCTGCGACAGCCCACCGAACTCACCCCGCAGCGGACCGCCGCCCTGATACCGGCGATGCGCACGCTGATGACCGTCGACGCCCACAGCCTGTCCCGGCCGGGCAGGCCGCTCGACGGGCACACCGAGTGGATAGCCGCGTTCGAACGAGCCGGCACCACGCTGGCCAACCTCGCCAGTACGGGCGGGCTCTCGCGCGGTCTGCGCGCCGTCATCGCGCACCACGTGATCTTCCACGCCAACCGCGCCGGTCTCCTCCCGGACGACCAAAGCGCCCTGTTCGCCACAGCACGAGAGGCAGTCATGGGATCGAGTGACAACACCGCGTCCTCCACGGAGGGCACGTCCGCGACCACTAGCGTCGGGGCGGTGACTACCGAGACGATCGCCCCCAACGGAGCCGAGGCCCCACGACTCCGCAACGCCTTGGTCGACCAGATCCGCAAGATCGGATACGCCCGCACGCCCGCAGTCGAGAACGCGCTGCGTACCGTTCCCCGCCACCTGTTCGTGCCCGACGCCTCCGTCCAGGAGGCGTACGCCAACAGTCAGGTCAACATCAAGTACGACACCGATGGCACGTCGATCTCCTGCGCCTCCCAGCCGAGCGTCGTTGCCCTCATGCTCGACCAACTCGACGCACAGCCCGGCGAACGCATCCTCGAACTGGGCGCCGGCACCGGCTACAACGCAGCCCTTCTCGCCCATCTCGTAGGCGAGAAGGGCCACGTCACCACCATCGACGTCGACGAAGACCTCGTGGACGGCACCCGCGCGCACCTGGCCGCTGCCGGATTCACCAACGTGGAGGCTGTGACCCGCGACGGCGCGCTCGGCCACGCCGAGGGCGCACCGTACGACCGGATCATCGCCACCGTCGGCGCCCACGGCATCCCGCACGCCTGGCTCAACCAACTCGCCCCCGGCGGGCGGCTCGTCGTCCCCCAGCGCCTCAAAGGAAGCGTCTCCCGCTCCATCGCCTACGAGCAGCACGACGGCCGCTGGACCAGCGTCGGCAGCAAGATGAACACCTTCATGCCCCTGCGCCGCGGCATCGCCGACGACGACCGCCGCGTCATCCCCCTCAGCACGGACGGCACCGTCCGGCTCCAGGCCCCCGCCGGGCAGCCCATCGACGCCGACGCCCTCGCCGGGGTGCTCCACCAGCCGCGCACCGAGGAGTGGACCGGCATGACGGTCCAAGCCTCGGAGTCGCCCGAGTGGATGGAACTGTTCGTCTCCTGCTGCCTGCCGTCCGGACTGATCCGGATGCTGTTCCCGGCCGCAGCCAAGGGCGCGCTGCTCACCGACGACCCCTACCCCTCCTCCACCGCAGCCGTCGAGGAGGGCGCCGTCACCTACCTCGCCCGCCGCCTGCTGGAGAAGACCACGCCCGAGGGCGGCAAGCTCTGGGAATTCGGCGTCATCGGCCACGGCCCCGGCAGTGACGAACTGGCCGCCAAGGTCGCCGAAGCAGTCCGCACGTGGGACCGCGGCTACCGGGGCCACGAGGCGTCCTTCGAGATCCAGCGCCTCGACGCACCCGCGATTGAGCAGCGGCCCGGCCTGTTCGCCATCGACACCCCGCTCAACCGCATCGTCGCCGACTGGCGGTGACGCCGGCCCGGCGTAATGGAGGTGGAGCCCGTAAGCAGCCGACGGGCTCCACCGTCCCCTACCCGCACTGTCACCCCAAGGGGGCCCCGTGGACCCGTACGGCCACATAGCCCGACGCTTCCCGCTCGTCGCCCGCTTCCGCCCCGCCTGCCTGCCGTTGCCCGACCGCGTACGCGCGCTGGTCGACCTTGCCGGGCGAGCTGCTGCTCAGAACGACCAGGGCCTGGCCTCCACCATCTTCAACCAATCCGCTCTCCTCGCCTCAGACGTCGGCCTTCCCGACCTCGCCAGGGCGATGTGCCACCGGCACGCCAACGCCTACTTGGTCGCCAGCCCGCTGACGGCATCCAGCACCATCCGAGGACTGGAACCTCTGGTCAACCTCGCCCGCTTGCAGATCCGCGCTGGCAACACCGACGACGGCCGCCAGCGGCTCCTGGACCTGTACGAAGCGGTTGGCTCCGGGAACAGCGTCGTCTTCGAGGGCATCGTCGTACCGCCCGACCTCACCCGCACCGAAGACGGCCGGCGGGAAGTCCGGGCCTGGCTGTGGCGCGTCCTGCTCGGTGACGGGACACGCACCCTGACCACCACGGGACGGTGGCGACAAGCCCTCGCCCACCTCGAACAACACCGCGGTGTCGGCGCCCGCATGCTCGACGGCCGCCAAGTCGCCGTCATCGCCGCGCTCGATGACGGAGATGTCGACCGGGCTGTGGAACTCGTCGCCACCACGGTGGAAGGAGACCCGTGGGAGCAGGCCGTCACCGCATGCCTGACCGCGCTGTGCCACCGCATAGCAGGGCGAGATGACGATTCCCACCTGGAAGATCTGGTGACCACGTACCTGGGCCATGAAGGCGGGCCAGGGCTGACGGTGTTCGACGTGCGCCTCGGGCTCACGGTCCTGGACATCGTCGGGAGTGCCGATCATCCCGGGGCCCGCAGCCTCGTTGACGATCTGGCCCGGCGAATAGCGACAACGCGGGACGGCTACGCCGCCCGCGAAGTCGTGTCCGACCAACTGTTCAACATGCTGGCCACCGACCGCCAGATCCAGGAGTGCGAGAGCCTGATCCAAGCCTGCAGCCTCCAGACTGGGACGCTCCCCGAGAAATACGCGGCCAACCTGTCGGCTGGCCTGGACATCGGCGAGGCGATCATCACCCGTTCACTGATCACCCCAGCACCGTCGGACGCGTAGCGGCCTTGCAGCCAGGTGAGTTGTCCGCACAGCCCCCTACGCCCTCCCCGGTGGTCCAGTAGGTCTTCCGGGGCAGGTCCGATAGCAGATCCAGCACAGCGGCCCGGCTCGCCGGCGAGGTTCGTGTCAGACGAACTGGCCCGCGATGCTGCCCATGGCCTCCGCGAACGTCTCCCGCCACCGGTCAGGATCTATGCTGTGACCTGCGACTATGACCTCATCGTCGGTCCCCACAGCTCACGATGATCAACGGCGGCCGAACTCGTCCACCCACCGGCATCGACCAGCACCATCTCGCACTACGAGCGTTCGGTGAGCAACTCCGCCAGGCGATCGACGAATTCGGTGAGCCAGTCCAGCTGCGGTCCACTGCGGGCGATACGAAAACCGTGGCGGCGGCCCCCGAACGCAGCCTTGACGGCATGGAACTGAGCCCACCTCTGGACGCGTTCACGGTCGAGTTCCGTGGCCTCAGCAAAGACGTCCAAGATGCGGTGGGCAGCCTTGTGCAGGTCATCCGCTTCGAGGAGCGTCAGCGCGCGGGACTTCAGCAGTGTTCCGCCGTCGTAGGCAGGATCTCCTACGTATCCCTTGGGATCGACGGCCAGCCACGGCTCTCGGCTCGCACGTAGGATGTTCCGTGCATGGAGGTCGCCATGGACGAGGGTGTCCGGCTGGACACGGCCCAGCTCCCGAACGGTCGCCACGGCGGCATCCAGCACCTGACGCGGCAGTGCATGCGGCAGCTCCTCGGCGTCCTTGCGCAGCCGCTCCTCCCAGGCACCGGCCTGATCACGCAGCCGGGGCAGGCCGCGCGGAGCGGGAATGGCCAAGCGGTGATTGAGCCGCCCGGCGACCGTCACCACCTCGTCGCCGTTCTCGACCTCCGCCAGGGTCGACGGCTGAACCCGCTCCAGCAGCATCGCGAACCGCTCGTCGTCACGGTCATGCAGCAGAACGGCGCCGCATCCACGCCACGCAACGAACGCATCCGGCTCATGAACGTTGCCGGGATGCGGAAACGACACCTTCAGTACGGCGCTCTCCCCAGCGCGCCGCTGTACCGGAACGATGACGCCGACGCCCCCGTGCATAACCTCACCATTAGGCTCGCACTCCCAGCGCCCCAGCAACTCGTCGACGATCCCGGGCAGCTCGGCGAGCCACGCGGCCCCGGTCTTCCCCTCGCGGGCGACGGTGCTCTGCGCGAACTCCTCTGGCATCGCGATCACCCCGGCACCCTACGCGCCAGCCATCTGCAACCACTAAGCCCAAGCCCGCCGCTGCCGCCGCCAGGCAGACCGAGCAATACCAAGATCGCGGTCTTGACCCGAATCTCAGCGATACCGTGCCCCCGGCAGCGCTTGACGTGCAAGCCGCTCATCACACCCCCGAGTCCGCACACCTTGTGCACCCAGGCTGCACACCCCGCCCCGGCAGCGGCCGAGCGCGAATCGGCCACGCGGACGGCAACCTTGTTACGGGTCTCTCTGCCTCATCAAGGCTCCCGGCTCCCCTGGCGCTCCGCCGGGCGCGCGTCCGGCGTCCGGCCGCGCCGCCGCTCCTGTCTCCGCCCCGCTCCGGCTCGGCCGCGCCGTACGCGCCTGCGTATGGGGGTGGCCCGAGGGCATGAGGTGATCCTGTACAGCCGAGGTCAAGACGACGCCTCCGGCGGGGGCGCTCCGGCTCCGAGATGGCCCCAGATCGCTGGCGTCCGCACGTTCGTCGTGGTGGGTGGTGGGCGCTCCCATCCCACCTGCCATCGACCCGGGCAAGCCGAGCAGTCGCGGCCCAGGGCGTCAAGATCGTTCGTACAGTGGCGCGCTCCACCTTGACGCCCTGAACCACGCCCGCTCCACAGGAGTGCGGGCCGACGGCAGACGGGATGGAAGCAGGGAGCGTGGTGGGTTAAGCCGGCGGTGCGGTGACAGTCGTGCACCCCGACATCTACGCATTTTTATGGGACGGCCTGCCTTCTTCGCTCGTCCCTGGGAGGATCGCGCTCATGAACGCACGAGTTGGCACAGACCTACTTGTCACCTGTCCGCATTGCGAGAGGCCAGCACTTGCCGGAGTGGTAGGAGAGGCATCCGACCACAGCGCCGATGACGGACCTCCCTACCTGCTTGAGTTGGTCCGCTGCGGTAAGTGCCGGAAGCCCTTCTTGACGGTCGAGGAAGACTACGGAGAGGGCTGGGACGGCGAGCCTGGGGTCCTGTGGCCAGAGCAGCAACGCCCCTTAAGTGTGCACGTACCGGAGGACCTTCGCCGAACACACTCTGAGGCAAGACGGTGCTTCTCAGCGAAGGCATACACCGCCACGGCTGTCATGGTGCGGCGCACGCTAGAGGCCGTTTGTGTTGATCAGGGGATGGTCGATGATGATTCCCGGCGCCCGAAGCCGTTGTTCAAGATGCTCGAAGAGATGCGCGATCAAGGCAAGATCGATGGACGTCTCTTCGAATGGGCCCATGAGCTTCGCAGCCTAGGCAATCAGGGTGCGCACTACAGCAGCACGTCCGTGACCCGCGAAGATGCTGCCGACGGCCTAGCATTGGCAGAGGCCCTGCTCGATTACTTGTACGTCCTTCACGCGCAGTTCAACACGTTCAAGCAGCGAAGGCAGGCCGCACGCGACAAGGTGCAGAAACATGCAGCCCCATCTTCTGACGCAGGGGCGGAAACCTCCGACTCAGAGCAGAGCACGGCGGGGTCGGCGGCGCTGACGGAGGCGTAAACCCAAGGACGACCGAGGAGCGTGCTCCATCGGTGTTTTATAGATCATGAGCTGACGGCGACTTGCAGTCACCAACGGGCAAGGAGTACGGCGAGGGACCTCGACCATCGTTCCAGGTCAGGAGTCTTCAATCTGCTTGGTGTGTACGGGATTTGAACGCACGGTGACTCCGGCCACGAGAGGTTTCAAGATCACCTGGGTGTTGACCAGCTCGTTGAGGCTCCATCGACCTACTTGTGGCACCCTCGGGTCCTTGAATCACTTCCACGCGGACTGGGTAGAGAGCATGATGGAGCATCCGGCGAGAGCACAGGCGAGAGGGGGGAACTGTAGTGCGTATGCAGGTGCGACTGACTGGTGATCTTGGGGCGATCTCGGTACTGGCGCTGCGAGACGTCCTGTCGAACACCGTCTCGCTGCTTAATGAGTTAGACCCCAGCGCTGGACGGGACGACATTCAGCGAGATTGGGTCGTCACTGGCTTGAGAGAGGGAAGTGCCTGTGTGGCGATCGCCGCAGCCCACCCAGAAGGAGAACGGGCGCTGCCGCGGGCCTTGGAGGCGGTGCGCGAACTCCATGACAGACCAGCAATCCCTCTGGGAGCTAATGAATTCGCCGTTCGCAAGGTGATCAAGCTACACCAGCTGACGGGGAAGCGCGGGCTCACTGGTATTGAACTTAGTGAGGTCGGCGACAAACTTGCCCGTGTTACTTCTATCAATTCCATTGTAGCCGCACATGCCCGTGAGGCGATTAAAGAAGTTTCGCGCACTCGAAGTTCATTTCGCGGCCGTCTCGATAAAATCAACCTCCGACCTCGATCGCCCGAGTTTTCGCTATTCGATGAAAATCGCGGGATCGCACTCCGTTGCCACTTGGGTGACAAGAGCGATGTCGATCTGCTAGAACAGGTTAAAAGTAGCGTTGGTGCGTTCGTGAGTGCTCGCGGCGATCTCAAGAGAAATTCAATGAGGCAGCCTATCCACATGCGTGTGGATCGTCTTCGCATCATTGAGCGACCAGCAATTGTGCCAACGCTGCACAGCATCGCGGGCATTGCGCCGAACTGGACTGAGGGCTTAAGCTCTGTAGATTTCGTCCGGCTTCAGCGGCGATCTTTTAGTCAGTCGAACGAGGGGGGCGAGAGGCAAGAGTGAGCCGACGCAGGGGGGGAGTCGCGCAGCGTTGCTACATCGACTCCTGTGTGTTTATCGAAGTCATAAAAGGCCGTACTGGCGTTGGGATTGACCACGAGGAAGAGGACTACGACCGCTGCCTTCAGGTGTTAGCTCAATTCGAAAGCGGTGCCCTGGACGTCACCGCATCAACCTTAGTGTACGTCGAGGTGTTCGGAAAGGGAGAAGCCAAACTGGAAGATAAGCGTAAGAGTCAACTCGCGACGGGCCAGACGCAGGCCGCAGCGTCCGCAATTATCGACTCCTGGTTCAAATCCGTCCCTATTTCTTGGGTTGAGGTCCACCAGGATATAGCCGAAGATGCACGCGAGATGGCGAGAAGGTTCCGCCTTGATTCCCAGGACGCGGTACATTTGGCAACCGCGATCGATGAAGAGTGCGGAATCTTTTACACGCTTGACCGACGACTCATCCGAAGAATTGAGGACGGCGGCGGCATTTCTAGTCTTCAGCTTCTCCTCCCGTTGGCCATGGGGCAATTGACCATCCCGAGTCAAGTATCCGCAAGCGAGACAGTCTCACCTCTTGACCCCTCTTAGTAGGGGGGTTTGGGAAATCTAAACATATCAACCTTGCGTGTGAATTTTTCTGAATTACCGGCATTATTAAGATACGGGCAAAGGTTAGAGCAGAGCCTACAGCAGGGGATCAGCAGTCGGTATGACCGTCGATGTCTTTTCTTGGCTAGAGCTAGAGATCATAAGGTCACGCAGCCCATCCCGTGTCTTGCCGAGCGAAGTTACAGGGACCGCGGTCGCCAGCAGTCAACCGCGTGCTACTACCGCGCCAGATCCAGCGGGGAGTCACGGGCAACAGCGGTGACTCGCGGGGGAGTGACTCCACCTCAGACCAGCAAGCCGAGGCGCAGGCCAGATGCCCACCCGGCTCGCCGCTCTTGTAAAGTGGGGTCCTTCCTGGGGCGTGTCATGCAGTACAGCAACGAAGTACAGCAACCTCATCGACCACCAGCGAGCGAGCCTGACGCCCACCGCCCCAGCCGCGACCTGTATGACCGCCTCCGCCCCTTCCGGCTAGAGCTACGGATCAGAAGGTTGCAGGTTCGAATCCTGCCGAGTGCACAGCAGATCAGAGGCCCTGTGCCCCTTCGGGGGTGCGGGGCTTCTGTCATAATTTCTCACAATCGCCGAATGATCTTGCGTCAGCGCAACAGCTCGGCAGGCTTCTCCGAACCGGCCCGCAGTGACTGAGGGTCAGGGTGCACGTAAGTCCGCTTCGTGAACGACAGATCCGAGTGGCCCGCCGACGCCGACACGGAGGTTTCCGGGTGCCGGGCGGGCAGCGGGCGGGCCTCGAAGCTGGGCACCGGGTTGGCGTACTGACGGTGCTTCGGATCGAGGCTCACGACATCCTCGCTTGCAGGTCGCTCTGGATTCGGGTGGCTCGGAGCTGGCCGACGCCGTAGCGGTCCTTGAGTACGCGGATCGACGCCGCGCGGCCCTGCGGGTGGCAATCCGCGTCCACCGGTCACGGGTGATCTGCGCCGCGTCCCGCCCCCGCTGGGCCAGGCCGAACCGGGACAGCAGCCGCTCCCGCAGCTCCCCCCCGGTCACCACCCACACCAGCACCTCTGGCGTACCCGGCACCCCGAGGGCGCCCAGGTTTTGCCGGGCCAACAGCGCCATGGAGAACAGCGCCACCTCGGCGGCGGCGAACATCACCCCCCGCTCCGTACCGGACGCTCATGGGGTGCTCCGAGACGGGTCGGAAAGGCCCGCTACGGTGGCAGCCATGGAAAAGCGGGGGGACGGGTCGCCGCTGAGCGCGATCAAGTGGGCGTTGGTCACGGGGGTGGTGCTGGCCGCGGGGGCGCTGGTGCCGATGCTGTGGGGCAACGCCACCTGGCCGCAGTCGCGGCACGCGCTCTGGGTCACCGTGCCGGTGCCGGTGGTGGCGGTGCTTGTCGTCAGGCTGGTGCTGCCCTGGCGCGAGCGGCGGGCGGCGCGGCGGGCGGCGGATCGGGCGGCGGATCGGGCTGCGTTCACTTCGTCCTCCGGATCGAATGACCAGTGATTCGCGGCCGGGCCAGCTGGCGAACGCGACGGCGTCGGCGCGGTTGGTGGTCCGCAGCAGGTCGCGGCCGTCGTTGCCCTCCCAGATCACCAGGTGCGTGGTCCGGTCCTCCTCGGAACTGACGTTGACGACGAGCGTCGTGCCCGGCGTGGTGATGTCGGCGAAGGTCGCCTCGCACACCCCTTCCTGGTGCCACACGCCGTCGCAGCCGGGGATGCGGTGCTGGTCGACGGTCTGGTCGACGGCAACCATGGCCGGCCGAGCAACGGTTGCGACGTAGTCGGCGATCCGCGGGTACGTGGCGAACGCCTTGTCGAGCACGGCGGCCTCGTCGGGCAGATAGCCGTTCACGCGGCGCCACTCGTGTCGGCCGTGGCGTTCGCGTAGGGGCGTGAGGTGACGGTCCGGCAGATGTGAAGAGGGGTAAGCACAGTCGGGGGCGGCGGGGGGTGAGCGACGCGCCGGGGGATGTGGTCTGAACGGGGCAAAAATGGTGTGAAGGTGTGTTAATAAGTCACATTATTCGTATCTATGACTTCGTTGGGCACGTACGTCCCCCTTCTCGGGCCATCAGGGACCGAGGGCGTGCCCTCGCGAAGGAGTCCCATGCGTTCCGCTCGTGCTCTCGCCGCTCTCGCCATCTCCAGCATTGCCCTCAGCGGCGGCGCTCTGGCGCTCTCCGCCCCGATGGCGTCCGCCGAGACGGGTCCCCACTCGGAGATCTGTGAGCAGGCCCAGGTCAAGACCCATGAAGCGCAGAGGGAGCTCGACCGGCTGGAGAAGCTGCCGAACAAGACCCCGGAGATCCGTAAGCAGATCGCCACGGCCGAGGAGATCCTGGAGCAGGCGCAGGTCGGCGAGCGGGACGCGTGCGCGAGCGTCACCGGTCCGGTGCACGCCGGTTCCGGCGGCCTGGCGGGCGGGATCAGCGGCACCGAGATGACCGCGGGCGCGGCTGTGCTCGCCGTCGCGGCCGCCGGTGGCGTCGTGATGATGCGCCGCCGTTCCGTCGAGGGCTGACCTCGGTTCCACCTCCGCCCCTTGTGGCCGCGCGCCCCGCTCGAAGCGGAGCGCGCGACCGCAGGGGGCGTCATACGTCCGCGGCTCGTTCGGCACCAGGCACCAGGCGCTAAGCGCCAGGCATCAGGCGCTAAGCGCCAATCGCCAATCGCTAAGCGCCAGGCGCCACGCGCTGATCGCTGGGCCCCGGCCAGAGGCGGACGGACGCAGACTTCGAGAAAGGCCCGCCCCGCATGCAGCACCCCCGCGCCGCCCACCGCCGCCGCCAGGCGGGCCTCGCACTGCTCCTGGCAGGCATGGCCGTGGGCGGCTTCCTCGTGGTCGACAGCGCCTCCGGCACCGGACTCACCCCGCCCAGGCCCTCGGCCGCCGACGCCTTCTCCGGCCCCGCCGCACCGGCCGTCCCGGCCCCCGCGGTGGACCCGCTGCCGCCGTCGCCGCCCACCCGCATCACGATCCCCGAGATCGGCGTCGACGCGCCGATGACCGGTCTCACCACGGACAAGGACCACACCCTGCAACCCCCGCCGCCGGACGACAAGAACCTCGCCGGGTGGTACCGGAACGGCCCCACGCCCGGCAGCACCGGCACCGCGGTCGTCGTCGGACACCTCGACACCCACAGCGGCCCCGCCGTCTTCTACCGCATCGGCCAGCTCCACAAGCAGAACACCCTCACCGTGCGGCGCCAGGACGGCCGCACCGCCGTCTTCACCGTCGACGCCGTCGAGCAGTACGAGAAGAGCGACTTCCCCAGCGAGAAGGTCTACCGGCAGGCCACCCGCCCCGAACTCCGCCTGATCACCTGCGCCGGCGCCTACTCCCGGGCCACCAGCTACAGCGCCAACATCGTCGTCTACGCCCACCTCACGAAGGTCGGTCCGCCCGCTCCCGCCCCGGTGGCGTCTCCCGTGGCCACGGCGGCCCCGGCGCCCCCGGCCTCCCCCGCGGCTCCGTGGACCGCGCCGTGGTGAACGGGAGGAGCTGAGCCGCGGTATGCGACGCAGCCGCAGCCGCAGCCGCAGCCGCAGCCGCGGCCTCGTCCGTGTCGACCACCTCGCCGCCGAGGTCGGGCTGGAGCCGCGAGCGCCTGTGGACCCGCTTCCACGCCCAACTCGGCTTCCTGCCCGAACCGTTACGGCGCGCCCGCGGGCGCGGGCCGTCGCGGCGGGCGAGGTGATCCTCGGTGGCGGAGCCGAACCCGGCGCGCCGCGCACCACCCGTAAAGCCCTCGCGTCCCGCCCGCCCGGGTCCGTAGCATCCGGCCCGTGCTGACGATCCCCAGTCGGGAACTGACCCCCGCCGACCACGAACTCATCGCGTACGCCCGCGCCATCGTCGACGAGAACACCGACGGCGACGGCGGCGTCCACACCATGGGCGCCGCCGTCCGTGACGCGGACGGACGCATGCACGGCGGCATCAACCTCTACCACTTCACCGGCGGGCCCTGCGCCGAACTCGTCGCCCTCGGCCACGCCCGAGCCTGCGGGGCGCGGCAGTTGACCACCATCGTGGCCGTCGGGAACCTCGGCCGCGGCCCCGTCGGCCCGTGCGGCCGCGACCGCCAGATCCTCTTCGACTACCACCCGTCCATCCGTGTCCTCCTGCCGACCCCGGACGGCGTCCGGAGCGCCCGCATCACCGACCTGATGCCCCTCGCCGCCCTCTGGACCCCGGACGAGGGCACCCAGCCCTACGACCCGGCGCTCTTCACCGACCCCGCGCCGGAGGATCCTCCACCTGGAAGGTGACCCCTTCTGCCTCGGCCGCGCCGCAGACGCGGAGCATGCGGTGTTGCGACGGGGTGCAGCGCACCGTCGTGCCCCGGGGGAGGCGGAGGGTGGTGCCGGCGCAGTGGGCATCGAGGAAGGAGAGCGGGGTGAGGTCGAGGAGGGCGGGCGGGGGGTCGCTGGTGAAGGCGGCGCGGAGGGTGAGGTCGAAGTGGAGGCGGGTGGCGAGGTCGGCGGTGCCGGTGAGGCGGAGGCAGGAGCCGGTGCGGTCGGCGTGGAGGGTGTCGAGGGAGGGCAGGACGGCGAGCGGGTGCAGGGCGGCGATACGTGAGAGCAGGGGTGCCGGGACGGCGCCGTGGTCGTACTTGCAGATCGCGGTGAAGCCGGTCCTGGCCGAGAAGGGCGTCAACTCCGCTTCGTAGGAGGAGAGTTCGGACTCGGGGAGGCCGGAGTGCGCGGCGGCGGCCCACGTCATGTCGCCGACCACCCGCATGCCGGTGAAGCCGCGCCGCCGCGCGGTGCTGGTGCCCGCCGCCCAGAAGGCCGTACGGACCGCCGGGTC
Source organism: Streptomyces sp. NPDC088197 (assembly GCF_044741185.1). Taxonomy (NCBI): domain Bacteria; kingdom Bacillati; phylum Actinomycetota; class Actinomycetes; order Kitasatosporales; family Streptomycetaceae; genus Streptomyces; species Streptomyces sp. NPDC088197. The sequence goes on along the minus strand of NZ_JBIUSD010000001.1, from coordinate 409,508 downwards.
GAAGGCGCCGGACGCGGGGTCGTAGCCGGGGGCTTCGGAGGAGAGCGCCAACTGCCCGGTGCGCGCGCAGCGTTCGGCGGGGACGCCGTGCGCGGAGAGATGGGCGAGGGCGTCAGGACCGGCGGTGTCCCCGCCGGTGAAGATCATGACGCGCTCACCGAGGGCGAGGCCCGCGACGGTGAAGGCGGCGCGCACCGCCCACCGGTCGTCGTCGCCGTGGATTCCGAGGCAGGCGTGGTCACCGGGGCCCATACGGTCGACCGCGACCGCCCGCGGTATCGCCTCGGCCACCGACGTACACCCGGCCCCGCTCCCGTCATGGCCGCCTGCCGCGACCGACCGGTCGCGCTCCGCGCCCACGGGGTCACCGCGGCCACCCCCGCCGCCCGCCATGCCACCTCCCATGGACCGAACGTACGCCGCCCGCACCAACCTTTCGGCCCGCGCATCGCATATCGGCCGCCGATGACGAAAAGTGCCCAGGAAGATGCCCAGAACGACCGCCGAACCGTCCGCCTCCGACCGTTCACCCCTTGATCGTTCTCCGCGCCGGAGTCGGCACCCGGTCCCGCGCGGCACCCGCCGCCGTACGGCCCGCCGTGCGCAACTCCGTACGCACCGCTGCGCGCACCGCCGCAAACAACCCTCACCCCGATTCTCAGACGATTCACAGAATCGGCCAAGGCTCCTCTCATAGCGCGCGCACAGGGTGAACACCATGCCTTCCACATCGATGAGCACCGCCACCGCAGCCCCCGCGACCGCGCACGCGGCCACCACCGCCACCGCCACCGACCTCGCGCGCCCCGACGGCTCGCCGGTGCGCGTCCTCGTCGTCGACGACGAGGCGCCGCTCGCCGACCTGCTGTCGATGGCGCTGCGCTACGAGGGCTGGCAGGTACGCACCGAGGCCGACGGCGCGGGCGCGCTGCGGGCGGCCCGCGAGACCCGGCCCGACGCGGTCGTGCTCGATGTGATGCTGCCGGACATGGACGGCCTGGAGGTGCTGGCGAAGCTGCGCCGCGACACCCCGGACGTCCCCGTGCTGTTCCTGACCGCGAAGGACGCGGTCGAGGACCGGATCGCCGGGCTCACCGCGGGCGGCGACGACTACGTCACCAAGCCGTTCAGCCTGGAGGAGGTGGTGGCCAGGCTCCGCGGCCTGCTGCGCCGCTCGGGCGCCGCCGCCGTACGCAACGAGTCGCTGCTGGTCGTCGGCGACCTCGTACTGAACGAGGACAGCCACGAGGTCAGCCGCGGCGGCGACAACGTCCACCTCACCGCGACCGAGTTCGAGCTGCTGCGGTACCTGATGCGCAATCCGCGCCGGGTGCTGAGCAAGGCGCAGATCCTCGACCGCGTGTGGTCGTACGACTTCGGCGGTCAGGCCAACGTCGTGGAGCTGTACATCAGTTACCTGCGCCGCAAGCTCGACGCCGGCCGCGCGCCGATGATCCACACCCGGCGCGGCGCGGGCTACCTGATCAAGCCCGGCGAGCCCGCCGCCTGACGACCCCGGAAGCCGAGACGATGCCCCACGCCTCCCCGCCCCCTACTCCCCACGCCTCCCCGCCCCCCACTCCGCGCGCCGACCCGAAGCCCAACTCCCGTACCCGCAAGCGCCCCTGGTCCCGCCCCTGGTCCCTGCGCCGCAGGCTCGTCGCGTCCTGCGTGGCGCTCGTCGCCGTCGTGTGCGCGGTCATCGGCGCGGTCACCATATTCGCGCTGCACGACTTCCTGTACGGGCAGCTCGACGGCAAGGTGCAGGACGTGGCGGTACGGGCGGCGGGGCCGCACGGCGGCCCCGGGGACGGCCCGGAGGCCAACCGGGCGGCACGGCTTCCGCAGAGTCCGCTCACCGAGCGGCCGTTCGGATTCCTGGCGGGCGGCGGCCAGCCCGGCGAGACCGTCGGGGCGATCGTCGGCGCGAACGGCACGGTCACGCGGGCCGCGGTCAGCGCGACACCGTCCGGCGGCGGCCTGCTCGAAGCGGACCCGCTCACCGCGCGGCAGACCGCCGCCTTCGCCTCCGTACCGAGGGACGGCAAGGCCCACACCCTCAGCGTCCCCGGCCTCGGCACGTACCGCGTCGCGTCGGCGCAGCAGTCCTCGGACGGCAGCACCGTACTGGTCGGCCTGTCCACCAGCGGGATCGAGGACACCCTCAACACCCTGATCTGGGTGGAGTTCTCGGTCGCCGCCGCCGGTCTCGTCGCGGCGGGCCTCGCGGGCGCGGCGCTGATGCGGATCGCCCTGCAACCACTGCGCCGGGTCGCCGCGACCGCCACCCGCGTGTCCGAACTCCCGCTGCACAGCGGCGAGGTGGCGCTGCACGAACGCGTTCCCGACTCCGACACCGACCCGCGGACCGAGGTCGGCCAGGTCGGCGCGGCGCTCAACCGCATGCTGGGGCACGTGGGTTCGGCCCTGCACGCGCGGCAGGAGAGCGAGACACGGGTCAGACAGTTCGTCGCGGACGCCAGCCACGAGCTGCGTACGCCACTGGCCTCGATCCGCGGCTACGCCGAACTCACCCGCCGGGGAAGGGAACCCGTCGGCCCCGACACCCGGCACGCGCTCGGCCGGATCGAGTCCGAGGCCGGACGGATGACGACCCTCGTCGAGGATCTGCTGCTGCTGGCCAGACTGGACGCGGGCCGCCCGCTCAGCTTCGCCGAGACCGACCTGTCCCCGCTGGTCGTGGACGCGGTCAGCGACGCCCGCGCGGCGGGCCGCGACCACATCTGGCGGCTCGACCTGCCCGACGACCCGGCGACCGTGCACGGCGACGCGCAGCGCCTCCACCAGGTGCTGACCAATCTGCTGGCCAACGCCCGCACCCACACCCCGGCCGGTACGACGGTCACCGCCCGCGTCGTACGCGACGGGCCCGGCGTCCTGCTCCAGGTCCAGGACGATGGCCCCGGCATCCCCGCCGACCTGCGACGCCATGTCTTCGAGCGGTTCGCGCGCGGCGACGCCTCCCGTACCCGGACGGCCGCCGCCGCGCGGTCCGGCAGTACGGGGCTCGGCCTGGCGATCGTGCGCTCGGTGGTCACCGCGCACGGCGGCGAGGTGTCCGTGGACAGCGTGCCCGGGCGTACGGTCTTCACCGTCCGGCTGCGCGCCGCACACTCACAGCCGCCGCTCAGGCTCGCCACAACGTCGTGACAGCGCGCCCGCCGAGGGTCGGATCATGCGAACCCAACTCGGCAACCTGCCCGCCCGGCAGCACCTGCCGGCCGCGGGCACAGCTCCGGAACACCCGGCCGGGCCCGGTGCCCAGGCGGCCCCGGTCCTCGACGTCGTCATCCCCGTGTACAACGAGGAGAACGACCTGGAGCCCTGCGTCCGCCGCCTGCACGCGCATCTGTCGGGCACCTTCCCCTACCCCTTCCGGATCACCGTCGCCGACAACGCCAGTACGGACCTGACGTCCGCGGTGGCGAAGGCGCTGGCCGCGGAACTCCCCGAGGTCGAGTCCTTCAGGCTTGAACAGAAGGGCCGCGGAAGGGCGTTGAGGACGGTGTGGTCCGCCTCCGACGCGCCCGTGCTGGCGTACATGGACGTGGATCTGTCCACCGACCTCAACGCGCTGCTCCCGCTGGTCGCGCCGCTGATCTCCGGCCACTCCGACCTGGCGATCGGCTCGCGGCTCGCCCGCTCCTCGCGGGTGGTGCGCGGCGCGAAGCGGGAGTTCATCTCCCGCGCCTACAACCTGATACTGCGCGGCTCGCTGGCCGCGCGCTTCTCCGACGCGCAGTGCGGATTCAAGGCCATCAGGGGCGATGTCGCCCAGCGGCTGCTGCCGATGGTCGAGGACACCGGCTGGTTCTTCGACACCGAGATGCTGGTGCTCGCCGAACGCGCGGGCCTGCGCATCCACGAGGTGCCGGTCGACTGGGTCGACGACCCGGACAGCAGCGTCGACCTCGTCCGCACCGCCACCGACGACCTGCGCGGCGTCTGGCGGGTCGGCCGGGCCCTGGCCACCGGGCAGTTGGCGCTCGACCGGCTGCGGCGGCCCTTCGGGGACGACCCGCGCGACCGCGAACTCACCGGCGTGCCCGCCGGGTTGGCGCGGCAGCTCGTCGGCTTCTGCGTCGTCGGGGTGCTCAGCACGCTGGTCTACCTGGCGCTCTTCTCGCTCTTCCGGCTCGGCACCGGCTCCCAAGTGGCCAACGCCTTGGCGCTGTTGCTCTCCGCCTTCGGCAACACCGCCGCCAACCGGCGGCTGACCTTCGGCGTACGCGGGCGCGACCAGGCCGTACGCCACCAGGCGCAGGGCCTCGTCGTCTTCGCCATCGGCCTCGCCTTGACCAGCGGTTCACTGGCCGCCCTGCACGCGGCGACCGCCCACCCGGACCACGGCACGGAGCTGGCCGTCCTGATCGCGGCGAACCTCGCGGCGACGGTGCTCAGATTCCTGCTCTTCCGGGCGTGGGTCTTCCCCGAGGGTGCGACCGGCGGCTCGGCTTTCCGCGAGGGCGCGACCGGCGGCTCGGCTTTCCGCGAGGGCGCGACCGGCGGCGCGGCCTTCCGCGACGGTGAGACGGTCACGGCGGCCTGCCGCGACGGTGAGACGGTCACGGCGGCCTGCCGCGACGGTGAGACGGTCACGGGGGCCGGCCCCGTCTCGTACGAGGCCCGGTCCGCCGACCTCCCGGCCCACGAAACCCCTTCCCCCCGCGACGACTTGAGGAGGGCGCGATGAGCGCGCCGGGCAACACCACAGTGGACACGGACGTGTTCGGGCATCCGGTCGCGGAACCGGCGCCGCGACCAGCGGGGCACCGGGGAGGGCTCGCGCGGCGGACCTGGCGGGGCCGGGCGGAGGACGCCGCCTGGGTGCGCCCCGCGTTCTTCGCGCTGCTGCTCGGCACCCTGGTCCTCTACCTGTGGAATCTGAGCGCCGCCGGATACGCCAACTCCTTCTACTCCGCGGCCGTCCAGGCCGGGAGCCAGAGCTGGAAGGCGTTCTTCTTCGGCTCCTCCGACGCCGCGAATTCCATCACCGTCGACAAGCCGCCCGCCGCGCTGTGGCCGATGGCCCTGTCGGTGCGGCTGTTCGGCCTCGGCTCCTGGCAGATCCTCGTGCCGGAGGCGCTGATGGGCGTCGCCACGGTCGGCGTGCTGTACGCGGCCGTACGCCGCCGGTTCAGCGCGGGCGCGGGCCTGATCGCGGGCGCCGTCCTGGCGCTCACCCCCGTCGCGGCGCTGATGTTCCGCTTCAACAACCCCGACGCGCTGCTGGCGTTGCTGATGGTCGTCGCCGTCTACGGCGTGCTGCGCGCGCTGGAGGACGCCCGGACGAAGTGGCTGCTGATCGCGGGCGTCGCGCTCGGCTTCGCCTTCCTCACCAAGACCCTCCAGGCGTGGCTGATCGTGCCGCCGCTCGCGTTGGTCTACGCGGTCTGCGCGCCGACGACGCCGCGCCGCCGTATCGGCCAACTCCTCGCCGCGGGCGGTGCGATGGTGGTGTCCGGCGGCTGGTGGGTGACGATCGTCGAGTTGTGGCCGACGTCGTCCCGCCCGTACATCGGCGGCTCGCAGGACAACAGCTTCCTGTCGCTGACCTTCGGCTACAACGGCTTCGGCCGCATCACCGGCAACGAGACCGGCAGCGTCGGCGGAGGCGGCGGGGGCCGCGGTGGCGGCGGTGGCGGTGGCGGGATGTGGGGCGAGACCGGCATCGGGCGGCTCTTCAACTCCGAGATGGGCGGCCAGATCGCCTGGCTGCTGCCCGCGGCCTTCGTCCTGCTCGCCGCGGGACTGTGGCTGACCTGGCGCGCCAAGCGCACCGACACCGTCCGCGCGGCGTTCCTGGTGTGGGGCGGCGCGCTGCTGATCACCTTCGCGACCTTCAGCTTCATGTCCGGGATCTTCCACCAGTACTACAACATCGCCCTCGCCCCCTACATCGCCGCCGTCGTCGGCATGGGCACGGCACTGCTGTGGGCCCGGCGCACGCACATCGCCGCCGCGGCCGTGCTCGCCGTGACCGTCGCGGGCACCGGCGTGTGGTCGTACGTACTCCTCGACCGTTCCTCCGACTGGCTCCCGTGGCTGCGCGGCGCGGTCCTGATCGGCGGATTCGTCGCCGCCGCGGGGCTGCTCGCGGGTGCGATGCCCGGGGTACGGGTCGCCGCCCGGCTCGGCGTGATCGCCGCGTTCGTCGGCGTCGCCGCGGCGCTCGGCGGGCCCGTCGCGTACACCCTCAACACCGTGAACACCGGCCACTCCGGCTCCATCGTGACCGCGGGGCCCGCCGTCCAGGGCGGCATGGGCGGCTTCGGCGGCGGCGGACGTCCCGGCGGCGGTGGCGGTGGCCGCGGCGGCATGCCGCCCGGCATGGGCGGCGGCCCCACCAACGGCCAGGGCCAGGGCCAAGGTCAGGGGCAGGGCATGCCCGGCGGCCAGAACGGGCAGACCGGCCAGGGCGGCCCCTTCGGCGGCGGCCAGAACGGCCAGACCGGTCAGAACGGGCAGACCATGCCCGGCACCGGCCGCACCGGCCAGGACGGCGCCCCGGGCGGCAACGGCGGCAACGGCGGCGGCATGGGCGGCCTGCTCAATGGCACCCAGGTCGGCTCCGCCATGAAGAAGCTGCTCCTCGCCGATTCCGGCGACTACACCTGGGTCGCCGCCGCGATCGGCTCCCAGAATCAGGCCAGCTACCAGCTCGCCACCGGAAAGCCGGTGATGTCCATCGGCGGCTTCAACGGCAGCGACCCCTCGCCCACCCTCGCCCAGTTCCAGAAGTACGTGGCCGCGGGGAAGATCCACTACTTCCTCGGCGGCGGCCAGGGCGGCGGCGGTGGCATGGGCGGCAGCGGTACCGCGTCCGCCATCACCACCTGGGTCGAGGCCCACTACACGGCCAAGACCGTGGGCGGCACGACGGTCTACGACCTGACCGCGCCCACGTCCTGACGCTCTCGTCCCCCGACCGCGCCGCGGCGGCGCCCCGCACACCCGGGGGCGCCGCCGCGGCGCATTCCTTTACGGCTTCGCAATCCACCCCATGTTTAGCTGAATCCGGCGCGACGGTTGCGACGGCCACGACGTACCCCCACGCACGCCGTACGCCCCACGCACGCCGTACGCCCCACGCATGCCGTACGCGGCACGCGTGAGCGCGCCAGGACGTACGGAACAGCGGAACAGGCGGAAGCGAGGAAGCCATGCGGGTGCTCATCGTCGAGGACGAGGTGTTCCTGGCCGAAGCGATCCAGACCGGCCTGCGCCGGGAGAGCATCGCGGCCGACGTGGTGCACGACGGCGACACCGCCCTCGAACACGTCGCGGTCAACGACTACGACGTGGTCGTCCTCGACCGCGATGTCCCCGGCACGCACGGGGACGACGTCTGCGCGCGGATCGTCGCCGACCACCCCCGTACCCGTGTGCTGATGCTCACGGCGGCGCGGACCCTCGACGACAAGGTCACCGGCTTCGAGCGGGGGGCGGACGACTACGTCGCGAAGCCGTTCGACTTCCCCGAGCTGGTCCTGCGGCTGCGCGCCCTGGAGCGGCGCAATCAGCCCGCCGCGCCCCCGTCCCTGGAGGCGGCCGGGGTCGGCCTCGACCCGTACCGCCGCGAGGTGAGCAGGAACGGACGGCAGGTACGGCTCAGCCGCAAGGAATTCGCCGTCCTCGAACTGCTCATGCGGGCCGGCGGCGGTGTGCTCAGCGCCGAGCGGCTGCTGGAGAAGGCGTGGGACATGAACGCCGACCCGTTCACGAACACCATCCGCGTGACCATCTCCAACCTCCGCAAGAAGCTCGGCAAGCCGTGGGTGATCCAGACCGTCCCCGGCAGCGGCTACCGCTTCGGCGCCCCCGTACCCGACGCGACCGACCGGGACCGGCCGTGACCGACAGGACGTCCCCCCTCGGCATGCTGTCCTGGCGCCCGCGGATGACGATGCGCGCCCGCCTGACCCTCACCTACGCGACCCTTCTGACGGCCACCGGCGCGCTGATGCTGGGCACCGTGTACGTCTTCATGCGGTACGTGCCGACGTACGCGATCCTGCCGTCAAAACTGGAGGAGGGCATGTCCGTGCCGGGGGTGAAGGTCGTCCCGTCGCCGGTCAGCCCCACCAACGGTGACGCCGACACGGCCTCGGCCCTGCACCTGAGCAGCGCCTCCGACATCCTCAACACGCTGCTGATCGTCTCGGCCGTCGTGCTCGTCGTCCTCGCGGTGATCGGCGCGGTGATCGGCTGGGTCGTCGCGGGCCGGGTGCTGCGCCCGCTGGCGGCGATCAACTCGGCCGCGAAGCTCGCCGCGACGGGCGCGCTCGACCACCGCATCGGCATGCGCGGCCCCGGGGACGAGGTGCACGACCTCGCGGACACCTTCGACGACATGCTCGAAAAGCTCGACAGCTCCTTCCAGGCGCACCGCAGGTTCGCGGCCAACGCCTCCCACGAGCTGCGGACGCCCCTGGCGGCCAACCAGACGATGCTGGAGGTCGCGCTGGCCGACCGCGAGCCCGACCCCGAGGTCGGCTACCCCGAACTGCGCGAGGTCGCCGAGCGCGTCTACCGGACCAACCGGCGCAACATCGAGACCGTCGACTCGCTGCTGACCCTCGCCGAGATCGGCGCGCGCGGCGTCCGCCGGGACGGCCTCGACCTCGCCCGGATCGCGGCGGACGCGCTGCGCGACCTGCACGACGAACTCGACGCCTCGGGCGTCCGGGCCGGCCTCGACCTCCGCCCCGCCGCGGCCGTCGGCGATCCCGTGCTCCTGCACCGGGCGGTCGCCAATCTCCTCCAGAACGCGGTGCGGCACAACGTGGCGGGCGGCTCGCTCCAGGTGCGTACGGGACCGGCCCCGGAAGGCGGCGCCGAGGTGCGCGTGGTCAACACCGGACCCGTGGTGCCGGAAGGCACCGTCGCCTCCCTCACCGAGCCCTTCGTGCGCGGCACGGGACGTACGGCCGGGCGGTCTGAGGGGCGCGCCGGCGGGCAGCGGCATCACGGCCTCGGGCTGGCGATCGTCGCCGCCGTCGCCGACGTGCACGACGCGGCGCTCGGCATCGCCGCGAACCCCGGCGGCGGGCTCACCGTGACCTTCGCGCTGCCCGCGCGCGGTGTCATCAAAAGCTAAAAGAATCCCTTGACTCCCTCGCAACCGCGCGATCGATGGACTGTCCGGGACGAGCGGCACCACGGGGTGCCGCGCCGAAAGGACGACACCATGTTCCTTACGAAGCAGCGCCGGCGCCTGCTCGGGTCCGTGGCCGCGGTACCGCTGACGATCGTGCTCCTCGGGGCCTGCGGCGGCGGCACCGACGGCGGCGGCACGGCTGACACCGGCAAGCCCACCGCCAAGGCGAAGAGCTTCGAGGACTGGCAGCTCGCCTTCTCCACGTGCATGCGCGACGAGGGCATCGACTTCCCCGACCCGGGCAAGGGCGGCCTCGCCGTCACCGAGTCGCAGGACGCCTCGGAGATGGCCGCGCTGGAGAAGGCCAGTACGAAGTGCCGCGGGACGCTCGGCGACCCGCCGCCCGTACCCGGCATGGAGAACAAGACGGACGAGCAGTTGCAGGAGGACGCGCTCAAGAGCGCCAAGTGCTTCCGCGACAACGGCGTGGACGTCCCCGACCCCGGCAAGGGCGTCATCGGCCTGACCGTCCCGCAGGACGCGCCCAAGGACGTGGTCGCCAAGTGCGCGAGCGGCGGCAACGCGGACATGGGGGGCGTGCGCCCCAATGGCTAGGAAACGCTTCGCCGTGACCGGCGCCGCCCTCGCGGTCGTCCTCCTGCTCGGGGGCGGCGGCGCCGCCGGGATCTACGCGTACGGCAGTGACCGCTCGCCCGCGACCGCCAAGGAGACCCCGCACGTCGAGACCGCGCCGGTCGAGCGCGGCACGCTCACCGGTACGACCAAGAACTCCGGCACCCTCGCCTTCGCCGTCGCGCGCGACATCGCGGGCGGCCTGGACGGCGTGGTCACCCAACTGCCCGCCACCGGCACGCGGATCAGGCTCGGCCAGCGGCTCTTCGCGGTCGACAACGTGCCGGTGTTCCTCTTCCGCGGGCCGCTTCCCGCCTGGCGCGCCTTCCGCGCCGGGATGGACGACGGGCCCGACGTCAGGCAGTTGGAGCGCTGCCTCGCCAAGCTCGGGTACTTCGGCCTCGCACCCGACGAGAAGTTCACCGCGCGCACCGCGGAGGCGGTCCGCGCCTGGCAGAAGGCCACGGGCCAGCGCCGTACCGGCACCGTCGAACTCGGCCGCGTCGTCTTCGTGCCGGGGGACGTACGCGTCGCCGCCGTGAAGGTGTCCGTCGGCGACCGGCTCGGCGCGGGCGCGCCGGTCCTCGGCATCACGGGACTCGACAAGAAGGTGGACGTCGACCTCAAGCTCGCCGATCAGCAACTGGCCGTCGTGGGCGGCAAGGTGACCATCGACCTGCCCTCGGGCACGTCCACGAAGGGCACGATCACCGGTGTCGGGGTGCCCACGGAGAAGGAGGGCGGCACCGGCAAGGCCGTGGTGATCCCCGTCGTCGTCTCGCTGGCCGACCCCGCCGCGGTGGGCGCGCTCCAGCAGGCGACGGTGACCGTCAACTTCCCATCGGCGACGCGCGAGCACGTGCTGTCCGTACCCGTCGGCGCCCTCCAGGCCCTCGACGGCGACCGGTTCGGGGTCGAGGTCGTCGGACCCGACGGCAGGACCACGCGCGTCCCCGTGAGGACCGGCCTGTTCGCGGGCGGCCGGGTGGAGATCTCCGGCGACGGCGTCGCCGAGGGTCAGAGGGTCGTGGTGCCGGGACTGTGAGCGACACCAGGGAACTCAGCGGCGGCCGCGACGAGTTCGGCGGCGGCGACAGCGGCGACAGCGGCGACAGCGGTGACAGCGGTGACAGCGGTGACAGCGTTGGCATCGTCGTACTGCGCGATGTCGAGCGCGGTTACGGCGAGCCTCCGGTACTCGCGTGCGCGGGAGTGAGCCTGACCGTTCGGAAAGGCGAACTGGTCGCGCTCGTCGGCCCCAGCGGCTCCGGCAAATCGACCCTCCTCAACCTGATCGGGACCCTCGACCGGCCCACCGCGGGCTCGGTCGCCATCGAAGGGGTGGATGTGAACGACCTCTCCGACCGTGCCCTGTCCGCCTTGCGCGCGCACCGGATCGGCTTCGTGTTCCAGCAGTTCCACCTGGCCGACGGCGTCACCGCGCTCGACAACGTGGCCGACGGGCTGCTCTATTCGGGCGTCCCCCGCTCCGAGCGGCGCGAGCGCGCGCGGGCCGTCCTCGACCGCGTCGGGCTCGCCCACCGCCACGACCACAAGTCGAACCAGCTCTCCGGCGGCGAGCGGCAGCGCGTCGCCATTGCACGCGCCGTGGTCGGCGACCCGCCGCTGCTCCTCGCGGACGAGCCGACCGGCAACCTCGACTCGGCCTCCGGCGCGGGGGTCGTCGAGCTCCTGCACGAGATCAACGCCCAGGGCACCACCGTCCTGGTCATCACCCACGACGCCGAGCTGGCCGCCCGCCTGCCCCGCCGGATCGCCATCCGCGACGGACGAGTCCTGTCGGACTCGGGCCCGGCCGGGGCGTCCACAGCGCCCCGGCCTGCCGGAGCGGCCGAAGCTGCTGGAGAGGCCGGACCTGCCGGACCTGTCGGGGCGGCCGGAGCGGCCGGTGGTGCGGGAGCCGGTGGGGACAGCGGGCCCTCCGGGGGAGTGGCGCGAGGGGCGTCCTCTGTCGCCTCCGGCGAAAGGGCGTCGGCGTGAGCGCCCAGGCCACGGCGGCGGCCTCTCCACCGCGTCCGGGCCGGAGGCCGCCCCGCTCGCGCCTGCTCGGCCGCGACCTGCTGCGACTCGGCACGGTCGGGCTGCGCACCCGTCCCGCCCGCGCGCTCCTCTCGGCGCTGGGCATCGCGATCGGCATCGCCGCCATGATCGCCGTCGTCGGCATCTCCGCGTCGAGCCAGGCGAAGCTCAACGCCCAACTCGCCAAGCTCGGTACGAATCTGCTGACCGCGCAGGCGGGCAAGAGCCTCTTCGGGCAGGACACGAAGCTGCCGCAGGACACGATCGCGAAGGTCGGCCTCCTGGACGGCGTCGAGAGCACCAGCGGCTACGGCGACCTCAGCGTCCCGGTGTACCGCAGCCACTTGTCCGACAAGGACGCCACCGGCGGCATCACCGCCCGCGCGGCCGACCTCCGCCTGATCGGCACCGTGGGCGCCAGACTCGCGGCCGGATCGTGGCTCAACGCCGCCACCGCGAAGTTCCCCGCCGTCGTCCTCGGCTCGAAGACCGCCGAGCGGCTGGGAGTTGTCTCCCCCGGCTCCCAAGTGTGGCTGGGCGACCGGTACTTCACCGTGGTCGGCATCCTCGAAGCGGTGCCGCTCGCCCCGGAGCTGGACACCTCCGCACTGGTCGGCACCCCCGTCGCGCGCTCGCAGTTCGGCTACGACGGCAGCCCGACCGTGGTGTACGAGCGCTCGGCGGACGCGGCCGTGGACTCCGTACGCTCCCGCCTCGGCCGTACGGTCAACCCGCAGGCGCCCGACGAGGTCACCGTGTCCAGGCCCTCCGACGCGCTCGCCGCGAAGAACGCCGCCGACCAGGCGTTCACCGGGCTGCTCGTCGGGCTCGGCTCCGTGGCCCTCCTCGTCGGCGGCATCGGCGTGGCCAACACGATGATCATCTCCGTGCTGGAACGCCGCCGCGAGATCGGGCTGCGCCGCGCGCTGGGCGCCACCCGCCGCCATATCCGGGCGCAGTTCCTCGCGGAGGCCCTGCTGCTCTCGGCGCTCGGCGGCGTCCTCGGCTCGGCCCTCGGCGTCGCGGTGACGGCGGGCTTCGCCGTCATCAAGGGCTGGCCGCTGTCGGTGCCGCCGGTGACCCTGCTGATCGCGGTCGGCGCGACCTTGTTCATCGGCGCGGTGGCCGGGCTCTACCCGGCGATCCGCGCCGCCCGCACCCACCCGACCGCCGCCCTGAGCGGCTGAGGGCAACGACCGCTCAGGGCGCGGGAGTCGGAACCCCCGACGGGACGGGGAGTGCGCGCTACGCCAGCCGGGCCGGGAAGCCGCCGGTGGCGATGGGGCCCCACCGCTCCGGGGTGACGCGGATCAGGGACTTGCCCTGCCGCACCATCGCGGAGCGGTACTCGTCCCAGTCGGGGTGCTCGCCCGAGATGTTGCGGAAGTACTCGACCAGCGGCTCGACGGACTCGGGGCTGTCGATGACCTCGGCGGTGCCGTCGACCTGCACCCAGGGGCCGTTCCACTCGTCGGAGAGGATCACGAGCGAGGCGCGCGGATCGCGGCGGGCGTTGCGCGTCTTGGCCCGCTCGGGGTAGGTCGACACGACGATCCGGCCGGAGTCGTCGACCCCGCAGGTGAGCGGGGACGCCTGCGGGCGGCCGTCGGAACGGGTGGTGAGCAGGATCGCGCGGTGCCGCGGGCGCACGAACTCCAGCAGCTCATCCAGCGTGACGGACGTATTCGTGGCGATGTTGGGAGCCATGCCAGCACCCTACGTCGGGCACCCGCGGATGCGGCCGCAGGCGCCTGCGGCCATACGCCGAAACGGCGTCCGACGAGAGGGGGCGGGCCGCCGTGCCGTGACATCGGCTCCGGCGGCACGCCCTTCGTGCTGGGTCCCGGTGGACGGCCTCGGCCGTCCCCTGCTCCGGCCGTCCTCCGGGACCCGGTCCCGTCCGCCGCCCTGGACCTCTCCGCTGTGGGAACAGGACAGTCGGCCGGGAGTTCCTGCGGGCCGGGTGACCGGCCCTCCCGGTTACCGGGTCTGGTCGCCCGACCGGTCCCGGACGGCTTCCGCCTCGGGCGTACCCGTCTGGGTGGCGGCGATGTCCGCCGCGCCTGTCTCGGCCGCCGCCAGCTCCGCGACGGCGACTTCCGCCGCCCGGCCCGTACCCGCCTCAGCCTGCTGCAAACCGCTGCGGGTGCGCAGGGCGGTCTCCTTGACGAAGATCACCAGCAGGAAGGAGAGCAGGGCGAAGGGCGCGGCGTACAGGAAGACGTCGCCGATGCCGTGGCCGTACGCGCTCTCCACGATCCCCCTGACGGGGGCGGGCAGTTGCTCGACGTCCGGGATGCCGCCGCCGGTCCCGGCGCCGGTGATGTGGTGGTCGGCGAGGCCCGTGGTGACGAAGTGCGTGACGCGGTTGCCGAGCACCGCGCCGAGCGCGGTGACGCCGACCGCGCCGCCCAGCGAGCGGAAGAAGGTGACCAGGGAGCTGGCCGAGCCGAGGTCCGCGACGGAGACCTGGTTCTGCACGGCGAGCACCAGATTCTGCATCATCATGCCGACGCCGAGGCCCAACAGGGCCATGTAGACGGCGACTTCCCAGTACGGGGTGTCGTTGCGGATCAGGCCGAGGGTCGCGGAGCCCGCGGTGAGCAGGACCGCGCCGGAGACCAGGAACGCCTTCCAGCGGCCGGTGCGGGTGATGATCTGGCCGGAGACGGTCGAGGCGATGAACAGGCCGCCGATCAGCGGGATCGTCATGATGCCGGACATCGTCGGGGTCTTGCCGCGGGCGAGCTGGAAGTACTGGCTCAGGAAGACCGTGCCGGCGAACATCGCGATACCGACGAAGAGGCTCGCGATCGAGGTGAGGGTGATCGTCTTGTTGCGGAACAGCCGCAGCGGGACGATCGGTTCGGCCGCGCGGGTCTCGGTGTAGACGAACAGCGCGCCGAGCACGAGGGACAGCGGCACCATCACGTAGCTCTGCCAGGACACCCACGCGTAGCTCTCACCGGCGAGCGAGATCCACACCATGAGCAGCGAGACGGCCGCGGTGATCAGGAAGGCGCCGGTCCAGTCGATCCGCACCTTCCGCTTGACCACCGGCAGGTGCAGCGTCTTCTGGAGCACGACCAGCGCGGCGACGGCGAACGGCACACCGACGTAGAAGCACCAGCGCCAGCCGAGCGTGGAGTCGACGATGACACCGCCGATCAGCGGGCCGCCGACGGTCGCGATGGCGAAGGTCGCGCCGAGGTAGCCGCTGTAACGGCCGCGCTCCCGGGGCGAGATCATCGCGGCCATGATCACCTGCGACAGCGCGGACAGACCGCCCGCGCCGACGCCCTGGACCAGGCGGCAGGCGATCAGCATGCCGGGGTTGGTGGAGAAGCCGGCCACGATCGAGCCGACCACGTAGATCACCAGCGAGAGCTGGATCAGCAGCTTCTTGCTGAACAGGTCGGAGAGCTTGCCCCAGATCGGGGTGGTCGCGGTGACCGCGAGAAGCGAGGCGGTGACCACCCAGGTGTACGCGCTCTGCCCGCCGCCGATGTCGGCGAGTATGCGGGGCAGGGCGTTGGAGACGATCGTGGACGACAGGATCGCCACGAACAGGCCGAGCAGCAGCCCGGACAGCGCCTCCATGATCTGCCGGTGCGACATGGGCGCGGATTCCTGGCCGCCGTGGCCCGGTTCCGGTGCCTGCCCGTCCCGCTTGCCGGCCTGGGTTGTTGTTGCCATCTTCAGTCCTCTTCAGCCCGTCTGGGCGCGCGATATGTGGTGGGCGCCGCCGCGCGAGGCGGCGGAGCGGCAGTCGCCGAAGCTGTCACGCAGCCGGGCGAGCAGTTCGGAGAGCCGGGCCACGTCGGCGTCCGGCCAGTCGGCCAGATGGTCGGCGACCACGGCGGCGGCCCGGTCGGACGAGGACCGCAGTGTCCGCGTGCCGTGTTCGGTGAGCCGCAGCAGCCGTGAGCGGCGGTCCAGCGGGTCGGGGGCCCGGTCGATCCAGCCGCGCTCGACGCCGAAGGCGACATGACGGCTCGTCACGGACATGTCGACGTCGAGGAGTTCGGCGAGCCTGCTCATCCGCAGCTCGCCGTGGCGGTCGAGGGCGCCGAGCACCATGACCGCCGTGAGCGGGGTCTCGGGCGGCAGCCCCCGGGCGATCTCGCGGCTGACGACGAAGGTGGTGCGGAGCTGGTGTGCGAGTTCCACGCACTGCTCGCGGTCCGCCATGCGACGGTCACCTGTCCTTCCGCTGCGGGAGCTGCCTGTGAGTCCGCTGTGATCTTTGGTTGCCTGAAGCAACTGTAAAGTAGTTGGTTGTGCCAGACAAATTCTTTGCCCGGAATCGCGGCAAAGATTCAGCAAAGGAAACGCCTGTATCCGCCCAAGAGGTACGTGTCCGGGTTGCCTGAACGGCTCGGGCCGGAGGCCGTGTGGCCGCCGGGCGGGCCGGGGGTGCGGGCCCTTCCGTCGAGACGCTAGGGTCAGGCGGCATGTCGAACCCTGAGAACAACTACGACCCGGCCGGCAACACCCAGATGTTCCGTGCCTTCGTCGACGAGCAGCCGCCCGCCGCCGAGGTGCAGCGGGCGCAGGGCCGCAGCAAGGTCGGCCTCGTGATCGGTGTGATCGTGGCGGTGGCCGTGGTCATCGGAGTGGTCGCGCTCGCGATGCGCTGACCGCCCGGCCTGCCCGTCCCTACGCAGCAGGATGTGCCAACGGGGGCATATCGCCACGGATGTCCGTGGACAGGTCGGCAGGCAGGTCGGTGGGCAGGTCCGTGGACGGGTCTTGACGGGTCCGTTGTCGGGCTGTCCTTGGGTCCACGGGCGGATCGGGGGACAGGCCGGGACCGGGTCGGAGCCAGGACGGCGCCGGTCAGGACAGCGTGACGTCCCTGGTCTCGATGTGCATGCCCAGCGGCACCCGCCAGGCGTCCACGCACAGGTCCCAGGAGGCGGTGCGCGACGCCCCGCCCGCCAGCGGCACCGGCACGGGCTTCGCCGTCTCCACGGTCGCCCAGTCGATGCCGAGCCCGCCGATGATGTGGGTGCCGAAGGTGACCGTGCCCGCCGTCACCGGCAGACCCCCGGCGTTGGTGAAGGTGACGGCGACCTTCTCGCACCAGCGGTCCGCGTCCGCCGTACGCGTGGGCGCGCTCACGGTCAGCCGCGCGGCCGTCGGCGGCGCCGTCGTGGCCCCACCGGACCCGCCGCCCGAGCCCGTACCGCCCGAGCCCGTACCGCCCGGTCCCGTGCCCCCTGAACCCGTGCCGCCTGAACTCGTACCCCCTGAACCCGTGCCGCCGCCCGTAGCCGAGCCCGGTCCCGTACCGGAGTCCGTGCCGCCGCCCGCTTGGGCCGTCGAGCCGCTGGCCGGTCCGCCGGGGGTCGTGGGGGTCCCGTGGGGCGAGGAGGGTGTCCGGGGCGCTCCGGAGGAGGGTGTACGCGGCCCCGTGCCGGTGTCCGTGCCCGAGGGTGTACGGGACGGCTTCGCGGCGCCGGGGGCCGGGCCGTCGAGCGGGACCAGGACCACGTCGCCGTCCGGGGGGACGTCGGGAGCGCTCGGGGAGGGGCCGACGCCGCCGATCGCGACATGGCCGGTGGTGCCGCCGCCCGCGCAGCCGGTGGCCATGACGAGCAGGCCCAGCGCGGCGAGCGCCGGAGCCGTGGTGCGCAGCAGTGCTTGGGTCTTCCTCAACGCGACGTACGAGACCAACGCGACCATCACGTCAGTTTACTGACGGGGTGTCAGGTCGTCACCACCCCGTCAGTGCCACCTCATGCCTCTGCGGTGAGGCCGTCACGGAGCTGTGCGAGGGTGCGGGTGAGCAGCCGGGAGACGTGCATCTGGGAGATGCCGACCTCCTCGCCGATCTGCGACTGCGTCATGTTCGCGAAGAACCGCAGCATGATGATCTGCCGTTCGCGCGGCGGCAGTTGGGCCAGCAGCGGCTTGAGCGACTCGCGGTACTCGACGCCTTCGAGCGCGGTGTCCTCGTAGCCGAGGCGGTCCGCGAGGGTGCCCTCGCCGCCGTCGTCCTCGGGCGGCGGGGAGTCCAGCGAGCTGGCGGTGTACGCGTTGCCCACCGCGAGGCCGTCGACGACGTCCTCCTCCGACACCCCGAGGCAGACCGCCAGTTCGGCGACCGTCGGCGACCTGTCCAGCTTCTGGGAGAGGTCGTCGCTGGCCTTGGTGAGCGCCAGCCGCAGTTCCTGGAGGCGGCGCGGGACCCGGACCGACCAGGAGGTGTCGCGGAAGAATCGCTTCACCTCACCGACGATCGTCGGCATCGCGAAGGTCGGGAACTCCACCCCGCGCTCGCAGTCGAAGCGGTCGATCGCCTTGATCAGGCCGATCGTGCCGACCTGGACGATGTCCTCCATCGGCTCGTTCCGACTGCGGAAGCGAGCGGCTGCGTACCGCACGAGTGGCAGATTCAGCTCGATGAGCGTGTCACGTACATAGGTGCGTTCCGGGCTGTCCACCGGCAGTTCCGCGAGGCGCAGGAACAGCGATCGGGACAGCGTGCGGGTGTCGATGGCCTCGCCGTGAAGAGCATCGTGCGGTGCGGTCGCCGTGTCGGGCTTGAGCACCTTGGGACTGCCCACCTGTACGGACATGCCACCCCCTTGAGGTCGCGGACGGGTGTCGCGAGCGACGGTTGTTCCTCCACTGGAATACCGGAGGCCGGCTCGCGACAAACGCGGTACCCGCAGAATGTCACATGTCGGCAACACGCTGTAGCGCCATGTCGACATATCCGTGCAGGTGACTTAATCCTCTTCAGCTACGCTTCGAGCTGGTTTGCGGACCTCAGCCGCGCGAAGCTCCGGGACAGCAGACGGGACACGTGCATCTGCGAAACCCCCAGTTCCGCACTGATCTGGGACTGCGTCAGGTTGCCGAAGTAGCGGAGCAACAGGATTCGCCGCTCCCGCTCGGGAAGCTGGACCAGAAGATGGCGGACGAGGTCGCGGTGCTCGACCCCGGACAGCGCCGGGTCCTCGTAGCCGAGCCGGTCGAGCAGCCCCGGCGCCCCGTCGCCCTCCTGCGCCGCCTCCAGTGAGGTCGCGTGGTAGGCGCGGCCCGCCTCCAGGCACGCCAGCACCTCCTCCTCGGCGAGCTTGAGCCGCTCGGCGATCTCGGCCGTCGTCGGCGACCTGCCGTGCAGCACGGTCAGGTCCTCGATCGCGCCGCTCACCTGGACCCACAGCTCGTGCAGGCGGCGCGGCACGTGCACGGTCCGCACGTTGTCCCTGAAGTAACGTTTGATCTCGCCGACGACGGTCGGCATCGCGAAGGTCGGGAACTGCACGCCGCGCTCCGGGTCGAACCGGTCGATCGCGTTGATCAGGCCGATCGTGCCGACCTGGACCACGTCCTCCATCGGTTCGTTGCGGCTCCTGAAGCGGGCCGCCGCGTAGCGCACCAGCGGCAGATTCACCTCGATCAGCGCGGCCCGCACCCGTGCGTGCTCGGGGGTGCCGGGCTCCAGCTTGGTGATCTGCTCGAAGAGCACCTGGGTGAGCGCTCTCGCGTCCGCCGCGTTGGCACTGGGCGTACGGGTTCTGCCTCGGGGATACGTTGTTGACGCCGTATGGGCCGACACCGGCACACCACACCCCTTATCGGTCCACTCATCCGGCAAAAGCGGTCATAGCATCACAATTCATGTCCGCTTTGTGCAAGCACCGCATATTGCCGTGTTGTACGAACCGGCGGCCCGGAAGTCCCCCGTCCGGCGGTGTGAATCCGGAGCGAAGGGTGCGCGGAGGTGGCGCGCGAGGGGGCTCAAAGGGCGCGAAAACGCCCCCCACCGGTCGGCGGGGGGCGCGCGAACGCTCGTCGTGCGCTCGGCCGGGGGGTCAGATCTCCAGGTCCGCGATCACCCAGGTGGCGAACTCCGACCAGAGCGCGACGGCCGCCCGGTGCTCCGGGTGTTCGAGATACGCCGTCAGCGCCGCCGCGTCCGCGACGGTGGAATTGATGGCGAAGTCGTAGGCGATCGGGCGGTCCGTGATGTTCCAGCCGCACTCCCAGGAGAGCGTTTCGGGCACCTTCTCGCCGAGCTCGGCGAAGGCCCGCGCGCCCGCCTGGACACGTGGTTCGTCCTGCCGCACGCCCTCGTTGAGCCTGAACAGGACCAGATGCCGGATCATGGGACTCCCTCGCCGCCGGCATGCCGCCGCGTGCCGCTGGGTACTGGTGGTGCGCCGCCGGAACGGCCGGGACGGCCCGCCGGTCAGTTGGCCAGGTCGTGCATGAACTTCCCGATGCTCTTCGCGGCGTTCGATATGCCCTGGAAGCCTACCTGGACGAGATCAGCGGCTCGGGCCGGCTGATTGATGATCGTGTAGAGGATGAAGATCACCAGTACGTACATGGTGATCTTCTTCGCCTGCGCCATGCGCCTTTGCCCTCCCCAGCCCGCAGCCCGCACCGACGGTCACAAGTGTGCAATCACGGAAGTCTATCCATCAGATGGCGTAATCAGACGGCCTGTTGTCCCAATCATCCTCTTAGAAGATGAAGGTCGGGCTCGGGTTTGCGGCAGGTCCGGAGCGTGGGGTCGGCCTGTCGGCACCGCTTGCCGCCGCTTGCCGCGGCTTACCGCCCCTTGACCTCGCTTTGCCGTCGCTTTGTTTCCGGCCGCCCGCCGTCACGTCCTGCGGCGCCGGAGCAGCAGCAGCCATGTGCCGCCCGCCGCCGCCAGCAGCACCACCAGGGCGGACCCGCCGGCGATCTCCGTGCCGGTCAGCCGGGCGCCCGGCCCCGAGGCGGCGGGCGCGCCCGTACCCGGTCCCGCCGTCGTGGCGTCCGCGGCCGACGCCGTACCCCTGCTCGTACCGCTGCTGGTACCGCTGCTCGTACCCGTGGTCGTACCCCTGCTCGTACCGCTGCTGGTACCCGTGGTCGTACCGCTCGCCGTACCGCCCGACGCGCCTTCCGGGAGCGGGGTCCGGCGGCCGGGCGCCACCCGTACCGGCACGGTCTTCGCGACCGAGCCGTCCGCGTTCAGCAGCACCGCGCGCTGCTGGGGCCGGGCGAAGTCGAACATCGGGTCGAGCGGGTGCGCGGTCGCGTCGAAGGAGCCGTCGCCGATCCGGCCCGTACCCCAGTTGTCCTCGATGAAGCGCAGGACGGACGACTGGGTGGTCAGCGCGTGCTCGACGTGATCGCGCCGGGTGTAAGGGGACACGACCAGCAGCGGCAGCCGGGGTCCCGGACCGCAGCGGTCGAGGTAGCCGCCTGCCGCGGGCGGGCCGTCGGCGCACATCGCGGTGTCCGCGCCCGCGTCGGTGGAGCCGTTGGTGATCGCGGCGGCGACCTGGTCGTACCAGCCGTCGGAGTCGTCGTACGCCACTATCACCGCCGTGCTCGCCCACTGCGGCGACCGCTGGACCGCGTTGATCTCGCGGACCAGGAAGTGCTGCTCGTCCAGCGGGTCGGAGTAGCCCGCGTGCCCGTCCTGGTACTCGGCCGCCTTCAGGAACGACACCGCGGGCAGATTCCCGGCCGCGAGCGCCGTGTCGAAGTCGGTCAGGTCGTACTGGTGGTTGGCCCGGTCCTGGCGGCCGATCATCGCGGCGGACGTCGGCGGCAGGTGGTGCGGATTCGCCGTCGACTCGTAGTACTGGAACGGCTCGTGGTGCGGCGAGTAGTCCACCGACGCGTTGCCGCCGACATTGGCGTGGGTCGCGCCGCAGACCGCCGTGCCGCCCGGCGAGGACGTCGGCGCGAAGCCGCCCTGGAACCAGCCCCAGCTCACGCCCTTGTCGTTGAGCAGGTCCCCGACGTTGCGGCCGCGCATCGCGGTGAGCTGGCCGCTCGCGGTGTGGTTGTTGTCCGAGCAGTCGTCGTACGCCGGGTCCGGGTCGGTGACGACCGTGCCGACCCCGGTCGTCGGGTCGGGGCTGCGTACGGTCGTGGACCGCTCCACCGGGACCTGCTCGCCGGTCTTCGGGTCGATCGAGACGCCGCCGTGCGTCTGCCCGGAGACCAGGCCGAGCGCGCCGGGCGTGGAGGGGCCGAAGACGTCGCCGAAGCTGTTGTCGCCCAGCGTGTAGTTCTGGGCGTAGTTCCACAGCGCGGTGACGGTGTTCCCGTCGAAGTAGTCCATCGTCAGGCCCGGACTCCCGTACAGGCCCGAGCACTTGTCGCTGCTCGTGTGCTGCACGAATTGGTCCATCGCGCCGCCGTCGTACGCCTGCTGCTCGGGCGTGTAGCTGTGGTTCTGGTCGCAGGTGAGCGCCTGCGACGGGCTCAGGCGGCGCGGCTGGTACTGGTTCGGGTTGTGCGTCAGCAGCCGGGAGCCGTCGCTGAGCAGATTCACCGGGGCCGGGGTGCCGGGGGCGGCCGTGAAGCGCGTGCCGTCGGTGTTCGCGGCCTGCGGATACGTACCGAAGTAGTGGTCGAAGGAGACGTTCTCGTCGAAGATGACCACGACGTGTTTGACCGGCGTGGCGGTCGCGGCCTCGGGTCCCGGAGCGCCGGATGCCCCGGACGCCCCCGGCGCCACGGCCAGCACGGCGGCGGCGGTCAGGGCCGTCGCGGCCAGCGCGATCCGCCCGCGGTGCGCGTGTCCGCGGTGCGCGTACCCCTGGTGTGCGTGTCTGCGCCGGACCCCCCCTCGGCTCCTCGTCCACTCAGCCAGGTCCATGCTCCCGATCCCACCTTCGCTCTCGTGCCGCCCACACCAGACATATCAGGACACACCGACCGGCGCGCCGCCTTCGCCGATCCGCCCTTCGGTGAACGCGACCCCGACTCCGTACGAACGTACGGAGTCCGCCCCCCAAGGGGAACGCCCCCCGCGCGACGAGATCAGGCCACCCCGGCCAGCCCCGCGAGGTAGGTCGCGTTGAGAGACGGTTTGACGTATTGACGGGATGATGGTGTCATTGCGTCATGTTGTATGAAACGCCTGGCCTGGACGACGTGGATGAGCGGGTCCTCGGTGAGATCGAGGGGATGCGCGACCGGCTCCGGCTCCACCTGCGGACGCCGCGCCGTTGGGAGGGGCAGCTCCGCCGCAATCTGACAGCGCGGGCGATCGCCGGCTCGAACACGATCGAGGGATACGCGGCGAGCGTCGCCGATGTCGAAGACATCATGCTCGGCGAGGCGCCGATCGAGGCCGACCAGACGGTCTCCGCCGAGATCGAGGGCTACCGGCAGGCCATGACGTACATCCAGCGACTGACGGACGCCGGGCCGGACTTCGCCTACGGCAAGGGTCTGCTCAACGGTCTGCACTTCATGATGCAAGGCCACCACCTGCTCAAACGTCCGGGCTGGTGGAGGTCCGGTGCGGTGTACGTGACCTCACCCGAGGACCCGACCATCGCGGCCTACACCGCGCCTGACGCCGACTCGGTGCCGGATCTCATCGCGGAACTGGTCGTCTGGCTCAACGAGGGCGACCTGGAAGCGCCCGCTCTGGTGCGAGCCGCGATGGCGCACCTCAATCTCGTCGCGATCCACCCCTGGACGGACGGAAACGGCCGGATGTCCCGCGCGCTCCAGACCTTGGTCCTGGCGCGGGAAGGGATCGTCGCGCCGGAGTTCTCCAGTATTGAGGAGTGGCTGGGCCGGGCCCGCAACACCTATCGCTACTACGACGTACTGGCGGAGGTCGGCGGCCCGGTCTGGACGCCGGACCGGGACACCCGCGCCTGGGTCCGGTTCTGCCTGCGCGCCCACCATCAACAGGCCCAGGCCGTACAGCGGCAGGTCGAGACCACCCGCACGGTGTGGTCCGCGCTTGAGGAGGCCGTCGAGCGACAAGGGCTGCCCGAGCGCACGCTGTACGCCCTGTACCCGGCCCTGATGGGAAACCGGGTCCGGCGGGCGACGTACCAGGCGGACGCGGAGTTGAGCGAGCAGCAGGCCCAACGTGACATCCGTGAACTCGTCAGGGCGGGATGGCTGTCGGCCCACGGTGAAGCGCAGGGGCGCTACTACGCACAGGGCCCCGGGGTGCCGGAGGAGATCGTTCGCGGAGTACGTGATCCGCGACCGCTCATCGAGCCGTACTCCGCGACGTGAGGCCCGCGAGGTAGGTCGTGATCGCTTCGGGGGGCCAGGTGTGGGCTTCGCGGAGGCCCGCGGCGAGGTGGGCGAGGTAGGCGGGGGACGGGGGGACCGACCGGGCGTCGGGGGCGTGCCAGGGGGCGGTGAAGGTGAGGAGGGGGTGGGTTTCGAGGTCGCCGAGGTGGAGGAGGGTTTCGTAGCGGCCGGGGCCGAGGCGGTCGCGGCCCTCGGCGAGGACCCGGGTGAGGTCGAGGTCGTGGCCGGGGGCGGCGTACATCTCCTGGGCGGCGATGTCCGAGAACTGACCGAGGGTCAGGAGGTGGGCGCGGGCCCAGGCGCGGCCGGGGGCCAGCGGGTCGTAGAAGGCGCGTCCGCCGTGCCAGACCGGCGACCAGGTGGCGAAGTACACCGTCCCCGGCAGCTCGATCCCCACCGAGCGCTCCGGCATCCGCGGGTCGCGGCAACCGGGATATGTACGCCCGCCGCCGTCCGCGGTGTCCTGGGCCGTGCCGCCCGTCAGGTAGCAACGCAGGCGCGCCAGCGACATGTTGGAGCCGTACGACACGTACCAGACCAGGCGCTCCGACGTGGCGGGCATCGGTTACGGGCGGGGGGTCGTCGGTTCGGTCGCGGGCAGGCCGCGCGGGAGGACGTCGGGGAAGAGGCCGAACCGCGGTTCGCCGTCGCCGGGTTCGAGGGCCTGGGGATTGCGCCGGTGCGGGCGCGAGGCGCGGGCCGCGTCACCCGGCACCGCGAGGAATTCGTCGTGCGTCGACCCCGCCGGCCACCGCGGCGCGCCTTCGCCGGTCGTGGCGTTCACGGGGGAGGGCATGGCTCCGATTCTACCGGGGGAGCGGGTCGGGTTTATTGAGTAACCGCTGGTCACTGAAGAGGTGAGGCTTGGGAGCAGTGATGTCCCAGCTTCCTAATGCTGTTGTCGATGACTCCGTTCGCGGAAACGGGTTCCGACTCAATCGCTGCGCGCGGAGCTCAGCAGTGGTCCTCGACGTAGAGCATGCGGCGTCCCGGCTCGGCGCGGAACTCGTGAGCCAGGTAGCGGCCGGTCGACCATGTTCCGCCGGGGCCCATGTACTCGTCTTTGATCCGGTCCCAGAGCAGGGGACGTTCGGCCGCCGTCGTGAGCCGGGGGCTCATACCGCCCATGTCTCCCCAGAGGACAAGTGTGGTGGCGTCCTTGACCAGCCGACGGACGATGCGCAGGTCAAGCCGCTTGCGATGAAGAATCCAGCTCGTCCCTTCGTCGTCAAGGAGGGGCAGGGGTCCGCTCAGACTGTCGGGGCTGGCGGAAAAAGACTGCATACGTCGATTCTTCCATGCGCCTTCACCGCGGCGACGTCGGCGAAGGCCGCCAAGGCGTCTGGGGAGTCGAACCTGTCCAGGCTGCCACCGACGGCGGCGAGGAACTCGGCTCCGAGAGTCGTGCCGATGCCCGGGACGCTCAGCACGATGTCAGCGAGCTCGTGCTCGCGAAACCGGTCCTCGATGAGCTTGTCCAGCTCGACAACATGCTCGTTGAGGGCCATCGCCAGCCGAGTGACCCCGGCACGGCGGATCGCATGCGGAGTCTGGCAGCCCGTCAGCAGCCTGAGTGGACCGGTGTTGGCCGTGTCCAGGGCCCTCTCCAGGGCCGGGAACATGGACAGCGGGGTGCCGCGCAGGCGGTTGACCACGCGGGTGAGGACCTCCTGGCCGTGGCTGACCAGCAGCGCCAGCAGCAGCGCGGGCTCACCGCCGGTCACCCCTGGGCGACCCAACCCTACGAATGGCTCGATCAACCCGATCAAGAAGGTAGAGCCGTTTGGGGGGCGACAGGCGCGCGGCGCGGCTTGGGAGCCATGCGCTCATGGATCGTCGTTCTTCGGCCGGTCCCGGAACGCCGCAGGCCGGGGCAAGTCCGCCTTGGCGATGGCCGCGGGGGCATGCAGACTCGCAGGAGCAACCGCGTCAGTCGGTTGCAGGCGCTTCACTGGCTCGGGTGCCGGTTGAACCCACCGTACGGAGGAGTCGTGACCGAAGCAGCGGACCCGCAGGTCTACGCACGTATGCGGAAGATCGCGGAGGAGCTCTGGCCGCTGGCGGACCGCATGCAAGGTGCCTGGGCGATCGAGATCGGAGCTGCCGGGGTCGTCGTGATGATGAGCCCGGTCAACCGCCACGAGGCCATCGCCACCCGCGTCGTCCGCCAGTTGAACGCTCAGCTCCCGGCCACGCATCCGGACCGTGACATCGTCGCCCAGTCAGGTGCCGAAGTGGAGCACCCGGCGGTGGGGCGGATGCGCCGACCGGACGCCGTCGTCCTCCCGCTCGACATCCTGGAAGAGCCGAAACCGACAGTCGACCCCGCTGACCTGCTCGCGGTGGTCGAGGTGGTCTCCGAGTCCAACCCGGACAACGACTACGTCGAGAAGGCCGCCGACTACCCCGCGATGGGCATCCCGCTCTACCTGCTCATCGACCCTCGCAAGGGTCTCGTCTTCACCTACGCCGATCCCGCCCCCGGCTCCAGCGGCCCGCACTACTCCACCGTGCTCCCCTACGTCTTCGGCGACCAGGTCCCCTTCGGCCCCTGGACCATCGACACCAGCGACTTCAAGCGCTACGACGACGAGTAACGGCCACGAAGGGTTCCCCGGCGAACGGCCCTCCGACGAACACGTTGAGGGGCCCGACCGCAGTGCGGTCGGGCCCCTCAACTTCGCTGTTCATGGCGGTAGCGGTGGGATTTGAACCCACGGAGGAGTTGCCCCCTCACACGCTTTCGAGGCGTGCTCCTTAGGCCGCTCGGACACGCTACCGAGAGAGATCCTAGCCCACGCGGGGGGGTGGTCAGAAATCGGTTGTACGGAAGAAGCGGGTGAGGAGGGCGGCGGAGGGGGTGGGGAGGACGTCGGGGATGACTTCGGGGCGGTGGTTGAGGCGGCGGTCGCGGACGACGTCCCAGAGGGAACCGGCGGCGCCCGCCTTGTCGT
The DNA here is from genome assembly GCF_044741185.1 of Streptomyces sp. NPDC088197. NCBI lineage: Bacteria > Bacillati > Actinomycetota > Actinomycetes > Kitasatosporales > Streptomycetaceae > Streptomyces > Streptomyces sp. NPDC088197. The sequence continues at coordinate 382,727 of NZ_JBIUSD010000001.1, read as the reverse complement.
CGGCGGCGCCGTAGACGACGCGGTCGAGCCGGGAGAGGACGATCGCGCCCGCGCACATGGTGCACGGTTCGAGGGTGACCGCGAGGGTGCAGCCGGTCAGGCGCCAGCCGCCGACGGAGGCGGCGGCGCGGCGGATGGCGAGGACCTCGGCGTGGGCGGTCGGATCGCCGGTGGCCTCGCGCTCGTTGCGGGCACGGGACAGCACCGTGCCGTCGGGGGCCAGCACGACCGCGCCCACCGGTACGTCACCGGTGAGCGGGGCCTGTGCCGCCTCTTCAAGGGCCAGCCGCATCGCGGCGACCCAGGGGTCCTTCAGAGGGTCTGTCAGCGGACCGCCTCCAGCACGTCCCCGCACCCCAGCGCGTCGGCGATCTCGCCGAGCGCCTCACCGGTCAGCGCGCCGTCACCGCTGAGCGCCAGCAGTTCCCTGGTGCTCATGCCGAGATCCGTGAGGATGTCGGTTTCGCCGAGCGGACCGGTCGGCACGTGGTCTTCCGAGGGGCCCGCCACGGCGTCCTCGGTCTCGTCGTCCTCGCCGTCCTCGGTGCCGTCGAGGTCCACGAGTTCGTCCAGGTCCTCGGGGTCGCGGCCCAGCACTTCGTCGGTGAGCAGGATCTCCCCGTACGAACTGCGGGCGGCGGCAGCCGCGTCGGACACATAGATCCTGGGATCCTCTTCACCGTCCACACGGATGACGCCGAACCAGGCGTCCTCCTGTTCGATGAAGACCAGAACCGTTTCCTCCTCGTCGCCGGCCGCGCGGGCCAGATCGCTCAGATCGGCGAGGGTTTCCACATCGTCGAGATCGGGTTCGCTCGCTTGCCAACCGTCCTCGGTGCGCGCGAGCAGTGCGGCGAAGTACACCGTGACTCTCCCACAGGGTCTCAGGCCGTCCGGACCGGATGGGGGCCGCTTTCGACTTCCGTTGGCCCCACCCACTCGGCATCGTGGCAGAAACCGGGGCGTTGCGAAGGGTCTTCTGCACCGCGACGTGCCAGGTCTTCGTCACTTCTCTGGAAAGTCCGGCCATCGGGGGCCCGGAACGGTCACCCGTACGGTACTGATCCGTCACGCTGTGTACGCGGCGCGTATGCGGCGTATACGTGATCCGTACCCGGTCACGCGCCCGGCGCGGTCACCAACGGAAGGTGCGCATCCGCATTTGCTGACGGAGCCGGGCGACCCGGGCGCGTCGCGGCTGGACCCGCTCGCGCAGCTCCTTGGCCTCGTTCAGCTCCCGCAGGAACAGCGCGCGCTTGCGGCGCCGCTCGATGTCCGTGTCGCGGGCGGGGGAACGGCCGGGGGACCGGTCCGCGGACCGGTCGGCGGATCGGTCGGCAGTACGGTCCGCGGATCGGTCCTCAGATCGGTCCTCGGGGCCGGCGGGGGCGCCGTCGGAGGCGCGATCCGGAGTGCGGTCGGTGCGATCCGCGTCACGGTCGATGGCTCGGTCGGTTGCTCGCTCGGCTGCTCGGTCGGGCTCCGGCATCTCGGGCACCATCCCTGGGGCTCGCTTCACCCGGAAGGCACACCGGGCGTATCTGGCCAGTTTCCCTCGTTCGCGCCGTTTACCCCACGCCAGGCGCAGAAGGTGCGCGGAGCCGGGCTGCTCATCGCACTGGCGACGCGCCCCCCACCCGGCGGATACAGTCATATTCATGCGTCTCCATGTTGTCGACCACCCGCTGGTCGCGCACAAGCTCACCACCCTGCGCGACGAGCGCACCGACTCGCCGACGTTCCGGCGGCTCGCCGACGAGCTGGTCACCCTGCTCGCCTACGAGGCCACCCGCGACGTGCGGACCGAGCAGGTCGACATCCGCACCCCGGTCGGCCCGACCACCGGGGTCAGGCTCTCCTACCCGCGCCCCCTTGTGGTGCCGATCCTGCGCGCCGGGCTCGGCATGCTCGACGGCATGGTGCGTCTGCTGCCCACCGCCGAGGTCGGCTTCCTCGGCATGGTCCGCGACGAGGAGACGCTGGAGGCGGCGACGTACGCCACCCGTATGCCGGAGGACCTGTCGGGACGGCAGGTGTACGTGGTCGACCCGATGCTGGCGACCGGCGGCACCCTGGTGGCGGCGATCGACCTGCTGATCGACCGCGGCGCCGACGACGTCACCGCGCTGTGCCTGCTGGCCGCGCCCGAGGGCGTCGAGTCGATGGAGCGCGCCCTGGCGGGCAAGCCGGTCACCGTGGTCACGGCCGCGGTCGACGAGCGGCTGAACGAGCGCGGCTACATCGTGCCCGGCCTCGGCGACGCGGGCGACCGGATGTACGGCACGGTGAGCTGACAATCGGCCCGGCCCGACCCGGCGTGTCGCGGACGACCCGGAAGGGCTGAACGGTCCGGACAAGCGCCACCCGCGCCAAGCCACCCGCCACGGCGGCGCCCGCCACGGCGGCTAGTGCTTCGCCGGCGCGCCCGCCTTCGTCGTGGCCCCCGTCTTGCCGGGGGCGCCCCCCGACGCGCTCGGGCTCGGCGTCACGCACACCGGCTTCGGCGGCGGCGGGTTCGCCGCCACGATCCGGGCCTTCGCCACGTCGGTCGGACCGGAAAGCGCCGTGAAGGCCGTGCCGATCATCACATCGACGGTCTTGTCAGTCCGCTTGGGGTCGATCTTCACGGTCGAGCCCGCCACCTGGGTGCCCGCCGTGCGGGCCGCCGCCTCGCCCGCGGGCCCGGCGACGATCAGCGCGGACTCGCCGACCTTCTTGTCGTACGGGTCGGGCGCGTTGCCGAATTTGTTGACCTTGAAGCCGCGCTTGGCCAGCTCGTCGGCCGTGGTCTTGGCCAGACCGCCCTTGGCGGTGGCGTTGAAGACGTTCAGCGTGACGCCCGCGGGCTGCGGCAGCGGGGCCGGTTTACCCGTGGGGGCGGTGGGGGCCACGGTGACGCAGGGGCGGTTCTGCGGTGCCGCGTTCGCCTTCGTGTCGCCGTTGTCGTCCCCGCGGAAGACATGGACGAGTTGCAGCGCCCCGTAACCGAAGAGGCCGAGCACGACGACCGAGGCGAGCACGGCGGTGACGACACGGCCGCGGCGGCGCGGGCGGCGCATCCTCGGGTACTGCTTGCCGGTGACCCGGTACTTCCCGCCCATACCGGAGGGGGTCAGCATGCTCATGAGCGCAGCGTAAGCGGATTGTCAGTCCATCTCCAGGACCCGGGCATGGAGCACCTGGCGCTGCTGGAGCGCGGCGCGTACCGCCCGGTGGAGTCCGTCCTCGAGATAGAGGTCGCCCCGCCATTTCACGACATGGGCGAAGAGGTCGCCGTAAAAGGTGGAATCCTCGGCGAGAAGTGTCTCCAGGTCGAGCTGTCCCTTGGTGGTCACCAACTGGTCCAGCCGCACGGGACGTGGGGCGACGTCGGCCCACTCGCGCGTACTCACCCGGCCGTGGTCCGGGTACGGCCGCCCGTTTCCGATGCGCTTGAAGATCACACGGAAAGCCTACCGGCCCGGCTTGTCCGGGCGCAGCACCGCTGCCGGGGTGCGATGGTGGCAAAAGCCTCATCGTCGTATGAATCGGGAGCATGTGATGACCGATCCCCAGCCGAATAGTTCCGCCGGTGAGGCCGTCACGGGTGAGGCGGCCGTGACACCGGGGTCGACTCCCGCACCGTCCGGGACGACAGCCCCACCGTCCGGGCCGACTTCCGCGCCTTCCGGGCCATCAGCCGCGCCGTCCGGGTCGACTCCCGCACCGTCCGGGCCATCAGCCGCACCGTCCGGGCCGACACTGCCGTCCCCCGCCGCCGACATCGCCCGCGGCTACGCCTTCACCGGCCCCGCGCTGGACCTCGGCGCGCTGCTCTGGGAGGGCGAGTGCCACCCCGACGCGCCGGTCCGCATCCCGCTCGGCATGCTCAACCGGCACGGCCTGGTGGCGGGCGCCACCGGCACCGGCAAGACCAAGACGCTCCAGCTCATCGCGGAACAGCTCTCCGCGCAGGGCGTCCCGGTCTTCCTCGCGGACGTGAAAGGCGACATCTCCGGCGTGTCGGCGCCGGGCCAACCGGGTGAGAAGGTCCAGCGGCGGGCGGCGGAAGTCGGCCAGAACTGGACGGCCACCGGCTTCCCGGCCGAGTTCTACGCGCTGGGCGGCCTCGGCCCCGGCATCCCGGTACGGGCGACCGTCACCGCCTTCGGCCCCGTCCTGATGTCCAAGGTGCTCGGCCTGAACACCACGCAGGAGCAGTCGCTCGGCCTGATCTTCCACTACGCCGACACCAAGGGCCTCGAGCTGTACGACCTCAAGGACCTGCGGGCCGTCATCGCCTTCCTGGCCTCCGACGCGGGCAAGCCGGAGCTGAAGGAGATCGGCGGCATCTCGTCGGCGACGGCCGGGGTGCTGATGCGGACCCTGACGGCCTTCGAGGCGCAGGGCGCCGCCGCGTTCTTCGGCGAGCCGGAATTCGACACGAGCGAGCTGCTGCGTACGGCGTCCGACGGGCGCGGGCTGGTCTCCGTGCTGGAGCTGCCCGCCGTGCAGGACAAGCCGCAGCTCTTCTCGACCTTCCTGATGTGGCTGCTCGCCGACCTCTTCCAGGACCTGCCCGAGGTCGGCGACCTCGACCGGCCGAAACTGGTCTTCTTCTTCGACGAGGCGCACCTGCTCTTCAACGGCGCCTCGAAGGCGTTCCTCGACGCGATCACCCAGACCGTACGGCTGATCCGCTCCAAGGGCGTCGGCGTCTTCTTCGTCACGCAGACGCCCAAGGACGTCCCCGGCGACGTGCTCGCCCAGCTCGGCAACCGTGTCCAGCACGCCCTGCGCGCCTTCACGCCCGACGACGCCAAGGCGCTGCGCGCCACCGTCTCCACCTTCCCCAACTCCGCTTACGACCTCGGCGAGTCGCTCACCTCGCTCGGCACCGGCGAGGCCGTCGTCACCGTCCTCAGCGAGAACGGCGCGCCGACGCCGGTGGCCGCCACCCGGCTGCGCGCCCCCGAGTCGCTGATGGGTCCCGTGGACGCGGCCGTGCTCGACTCCGCCGTCAAGTCCTCGCCGCTGTACGGGCGGTACGCCGAGGCGGTCGACCGCGAGTCCGCCTACGAGAAGCTGGCCGCCGCCGAAGCGGCTTCCGCCGCGCGGGCCGAAGCCGCCGAGAGCGCGCCCAAGACCGCCCCGAAGAGCGGCCGTTCCTCCGCCAAGGGCGCCGCCGCCGACGCCGGAATCGTCGAACAGGTCGTCCACAGCGGCGCGTTCAAGTCCCTCGCCCGCTCCATGGGCACGCAGCTCGGCCGCGAGATCAGCCGCTCGCTGTTCGGCGTCCGCAAGCGGTAGCGACGCCAGGGGACATGGCGGCGGCGACGCTCACGGGCGCAGCGGGCGGCTCCATGCCTGGCGGGGGCCGTGGGTGTCGCCGAGGTAGGTCCACTCCCAGGCGCGCAGGGCGTGGACGGCGTCGGCGTCGGGCGCGGTGAGGACGGTGACGAGGGCCGCGTCGCTGCGCAGCAGGAGCTGGTCGAGCAGACCGGTCGCGATGCCCTGCCTGCGGTAGGCGGGCACGACCATCAGCTCGGCGAGCGCGAAGACCTGGCCCGAGGCGGTGAGCTCCTCGATGTCCGTGCCGTCGGGCCCCGCGCCGTCGGTGCCCGCGACCGTGAAGTCCCGCCACCAGCCGTCGGCGCGGTCGAGGACGTAGCCGTACGCGACCCCGGTCAGCCGCCGCTCGCTGGCCACGATCATGTCGAAGCCGGGCCGCTGCGTGGCCTCGGCGAAGCGCCCCAGGAAATCCTCCCGGTCGTGGAATTCCTGGCCCGGCACACCTCGGTACGCCTCGACGTAGACATCCGCGACGGCCTCGCGCTGCTGCTCCGCCTGCCATCTGGACATGCGGCGCGTGAAGACCTCGGCCACGTGTTCCCTCCCCCATCGGCCCCGTGTCCCGGCGGTCCGGAACGGTGACCTTCCATCATCGTCCCAGACACCCCGGACGGAGTAGGGTGAACGGACCGAGGGCATTCCGTACACCGGCACTCAAGTCGGCGTCGTTCGCGGTGAGCGACGGTGCCGGACCCGTTCCAGCGGGCCCGTGGACGGATTTGTTCCATGCTCTCCTCTCAGGATTCCGCACACCCCTCGGCGGTCCGTACGGCCCCGCGGCCCCCTCCCGCGCCCCCCGCGCCGCGGCTCTCGCTGTCGCCCGGCGTCAGCGCCCTGCGGATCGGTTCGGCCGAGCTGGGCCACGGACCGGGGCCGCTGGACGGCGCCTGGTGGCCCAAGTCCCGTGACCTCTCCCTCGAACTGCCGTCCCTGGTCGGCGCGTTGGACCTGTTGTGGGGACGGATCACCCGGGTCACCGTCAACCCCCTGTACTGGCCGACCGTGCCGAAGAAGGTGCCGGTCGCCGGGCACGTGGTGCATGTCGGCTGGTTCGTCGAGGAGCAGGACCCGCACAAGCTGCTGGTGCTCTCGTACCGTACGGGCCGCTGGGATCTGCTGATCGTCCCGCCGCAGACCCCGGCGGCGACGGCGGCCCGGCTGATGGCCGCGGCGGCGGACCCGGCCAATGTCCGTACCGCGAGCGAGCTGATGGCCCAGGCCGACCCCGACCGCGGCGCGGACGCCGCCTGGGAGGCCGAGGGCGGTCCCGCGGGGCTGGCCCGGCCGGAGCGGGCGGCCTGATGTCCCCGCGCGAGAACGAGTCGGGCGAGCCGCGCGCGGCCGGTGCGGGGACGGGGGCCGATCCGCGCATGGCGGGTACGGCCGGGCCGCCGCGGGGCCGTGCCGGGGCCGGGCGCGACGACGCGGGGCGGGACGCGGCGGCGGCCACCGGCTCCGGCACCGGCGGCGCGGAGCGGGCGCTGCCCGCGCCCGGCTTCGCCGAGGTCAGCATCGTGGCCGCGACCCCGGAGGCGGCCCGCAGGATCGCGCAGGTGCTGCGCTTCCGCTTCGCCGCGACCGAGCAGCCGCCCCCGGGCCGCCCGGTGGTGGACGAGGACGGCGGCACCCGGCTGCGGCTGACCGTGGACACCGTCCACTTCCCCGACGCGGGCCCCTTCCAGCTCCGCCTGGTCGGCGGCGAGGAGCGCGTACGGGACGGCACCGGGACGGCCGAGGTCACGGGCGTGACCGGCGTCACCGAGGCCGCCCAGGACCCGGACACCGCCCAGGACCCGGACGTCAGCCGAGGCACGGACGTCACCGAGGGGACCGCCGCCGCCGACGTACCGCCGCCCGTACGTCCGCCGTCGCCGCCCCGCCCGCCGCGGCCCGCCCCGAACACGCGCTTGGCACCACCCACCACCCCGGACGAACCGTCCGGAGACAGGCCGACACCATGACGATCACCACCGCGACCGAGACACCGCCGCCGCTGCCCGCCTGCGCCCTGCCGGTCTGGGACGGGCCGCCCGCCCGGCTGTCCCTGATCCACCCGGGCGGCAGCCCCGTACGGATCGACGGCGCCTGGTGGCCGCGGACCCGTGACGTGACCAAGGAACTGCCGCCGCTGCTCGCCGCGTTGAACGGCCGCTGGGGCCGGATCACCGACATCACCCTCGACGCGGCGAACTGGCTCGACGGGCCCTCCGCCCTGCTGCTCGGCGGCCACACCCTCCGTATCCACCGCTCCACCACCACCGGCCACCGCGACTCGGTGTGCCTGCTCTGCCGGGGCGTCGGCCGCTGCGACCTGCTCGTCGTCCCGCCCGAGACCCCGGAGCGCCAGGCCCGTCAGCTCCTCACCACCTCGACGGTCCCCGTACGCGGCTGACCGGGCCCGGTCCTACACCGCTCGCGCGTACCCGTCCAGCGCGTCCCGTACATGGCGGGACATCGTGGCGCTGCCCTTGTGGCCCGCGTCGTCCACGACGGTGAGGGTGGCCTGCGGCCAGGCGGCGGCGAGGTGCCAGGCGGTGTCGAGCGGCGAGCTGAGGTCGAGGCGGCCGTGGAGCAGGGTGGCGGGGATGCCCCGCAGCAGGGGCGCGTCGCGCAGGAGGGCGCCCTCTTCGAGCCAGGCGCCGTGCGAGAAGTAGCGGGCGCAGATCCGGACCATGGCGAGCCGGGCGGCGGAGGGGCGGTCGCTGTACGGGCGGGCGGAGCCGCTGGGCTCCAGGGAGAGCACCGCGTCCTCCCACGCGCACCAGTCGGCGGTGGCCCTGGTTCGTACGGCCGGATCGGGGTCCTCGGTGAGGCGCGCGTACGCGGCGACGAGCCCGCCCGCGATGCCGCCCGTCGTATCGGACGCCATGCCGGTCGCTATGCCGGTCGCTGAGCCGGACGCCGTGCCGGGCGCCGTACGTGACCCCGTGCCGTCGTACGCCGGACCGGCCGCCGCGCGGAAGGCCGCCCACTGTTCGGGGAAGAAGCGGCCGACGCCCCGGTAGAGCCAGTCGATCTCCGCTCTGCGGGTGGTCGTGACGCCGTTGATGACGATCTCCGAGACCCGTTCGGGGTGCCGCTGCGCGTACGCCAGGATCAGCGTCGAGCCCCAGGAGCCGCCCGTCAGCAGCCAGCGGTCGATGCCGAGGTGGACGCGCAGGCGTTCCATGTCGGCGATCAGGTGGTCGGTGGTGTTGTGGGTGAGGTCGGTCGCCGGGTCGCTCGCGTGCGGCGTACTGCGCCCGCAGCCGCGCTGGTCGAACAGCACCGCCCGGTACCGCTCCGGGTCGAAGTCCTGCCGGTGCGACGGCCTGCACCCCGAGCCGGGGCCGCCGTGCACGACGAGCGCCGGCTTGCCCTCGGGGTTGCCGCAGGTCTCCCAGTACACGAGGTTCCCGTCGCCGACATCGAGCATGCCCCGGTCGTACGGCTCGATCGGCGGGTGGCTCCGCTGCGTCTCGGTCATGGCGGTCCGTTCCTCTCGACGGGCGCGACGCCTCAACCGTCGAAGCGCCGGGCGGCTAATCTAACAGCGCTGTTATATCAGCCCGCGCCCCGCGCCCCCGACCCCGCCGAGCCTCTCCGGACCCCGAATCCCCGGACCCCCCGACCCCGTGGGTACGGCCGCCGCGCGGCCCCTCCGCCGTCCCGATTCGCGGCCCCGCGACCCTGCGTGCACTGTGGAACAGGTGAACGCGGATGAGTCGCTGTGGCGCGCGCTGCTGGAGGGGACGGCGGCGGGTGTCGCCGTACTCGGCCCCGACCTGCGCTACCGGTACGTCAATCCGGCGCTCGCCCGGATGAACGGCGTCGAAGCGGCCGCGCACATCGGCAGGACCATCGCCGAGACGGTGCCGGGCGTGGACGTGGGCGAGGGCGTCCTGCGGATGGTGCTCGCCGACGGCACACCGCGCGAACTGCTCTCCAGCGGCCAGACCCGGGCCGATTCGCCGCACACCACGCGCTACTGGCAGTGCACGTACCACCGGCTCCAGGGCCGGGACGGCGGGGTGGGCGGGATCGGCGCGGTGATCATCGAGGTCAGCGAGGACCACGAGGCGCAGCGCGAGCTGGAACGGGCCAAGGAGCGGCTGCTGCTGCTCGACGCGGCGGCCGTCCGGATCGGCTCCACGCTGGAGATGGACCCGACCTGCCAGGAACTGGCCGACCTGCTGGTCGAGGTGATCGCGGACACCGCCACCGTCGAGGTGCTGGACAGCGGCCCGCGCGCCCGCCGCCGCCCCCCGCCGGACGGCGCGCTGCGGCTGCGCAGGGCCGCGATGGCCGCGCGGCCCGCGCTGCGCGAGCGGGTGCGGATCTTCGGGACGCCGGGGGAGTACGTGGTCTACCAGCGCGGCTCGGCGATCCCGACCTGCCTGGAGACCGGGCGTCCCGTGGTGCAGAATCTGCCGCGCGACGAGGAGATCGCCCACTCCGCGCCGAACGCCGAGCGGGTCGCCGCCTACCGCGCGGCGGGCATCCACTCCGTGCTGGTCGTGCCGCTGAGCGCCCGCGGCGACCGGATCGGCACGGTCACGCTGATCAGGGCCGGGACCTCGCCCGGCTTCGACGACGAGGACACCGCCATCGCCCGCGCGCTGGCCGACCGGGCCGCGATCAGCCTCGACAACGCCCGCCGCTACACCCGCGAGCACGGCATCGCGGTGGAGTTGCAGCGCGCCCTGCTGGCCACGCCCGGCGCCCCGCACCCCGGGGTCGAGGTGGCCACCCGCTATCTCCCGGCGGGCGCCACCGACCTGGTCGGCGGCGACTGGTTCGACACCCTGGCGCTGCCCGGCGGTGTGACGCTGCTGGCCATGGGCGACGTGATGGGGCACGGCGTCGAGGCGGCCGTCGAGATGAGCCACTACCGCTCGATGCTGCGCGTGGTCGCGGGCGAGGGCGACGCGCCGGACCGCGTCCTGCGCCGGATGGACGCGCTGCTGGCCGCCGCGGGCGCCCAGCGGCCGGGCACCTGCCTGCTGGGCCTCGCCGACCCGGCGCGCGGCGGCTGCTTCTTCGCCAGCGCGGGCCACCTCCCGCCCGCCGTCGTCACCCCCGACGGCCGTGTCCGGCTGCTCGCCGTACCGCCGGGACCGCCGCTCGGCGCGGACCTGCGGGGCACGTACGAGACGGTGTACGTGCCGTGGCGCGCGGGGGAGACGCTGCTGCTCTACACCGACGGGCTGGTGGAACGCCGTACCGAGGACATCGACGCCTCGCTCGCCCGGCTGGCCTCGCTCGTCCTCCCGCCCGACGGTGAACCGCTGGACGCGCTCCTGGCCCGGATCGTGCACCGCCTGGCGCCCTCCGCCGCCGAGGACGACGTCGCCCTGCTGGCCGCGCGGGCGCGGCCGTAACCTGGTACGTACGCCACCCGCTGCGTGCGCCCACGTGAGGAGCGAGGTATGACCGACCGCAAACCCGCCGGTGTCTCCTTCGAGACGTGGGTGGACAAGCAGATCCGCGAGGCGGAGCAGCGCGGCGACTTCGCCGAACTGCCGGGCGCGGGAAAGCCGTTGGCCTCGCTGGACACCCCGTACGACGACTTGTGGTGGATCAAGGGCAAGATGCACCGCGAGGGCCTGTCCGCGCTGCCGCCGACGCTCGTGCTGCGCAAGGCGGCGGAGGACGCGACGGCCGCGATAGCGCGGGCGCGCTCCGAGCGGCAGGTGCGGCAGATCCTCACCGAGATCAACGACCGTCTCCGCGAGGCCCTGCGCCGTCCCCCGGAGGGACCGCCCCTCAACCTCGGCCTGTTCGACGTCGAGAAGGTCGTGGCGGACTGGCACGCGGCGCGGGCCGTCGGTACGGGCACGGACGACAGCGCGGATACGGATACGGGTAGGGCTACGGCCGCCGATAGCGATAGCGATACCGAAACCGATACCGATTCCGGCAGGGGCGGGCGGCGGACGGGGTTCGGACGGCTGTTCCGCAGGGACCGTTCCGCCTGATAGGGATGGGCCGTGCGCTTTGACTCCGTGCCGATGCCGCCGACCGTCGAGGTCAGGCCCCGCGATCCGCGCGGCTACCCGGTGCCCGCGATCACCCCGTGGCAGGACGACCAGCCGCAGTTCGCGCTGACCGACTACGACCGCAGCGCCAACTGCGCCCGGCAGCGGCTGTGTTCGGTGTGCGACACGCTGATGCCGCGCGGCCCGGTGTGGCGGGTGGTGGGCGGTTCCGAGAGCGCCGCGATCGGCGAGGCGCTGGCGGCCGGGCGCCCGTACCGCAATCTCGCGCCGACCCTCGAAGGGCCCGGCCACCGCGCCTGCATGCTCTACGCCTCGATGGTCTGCCCGTATCTGGCGCGGCCCAACGCGCGGCGCGGCCTGGACGCGCGGAACCCGGACGACATGACCGCTCATGTCGTCCGGGGCGCGGTGCGCGGCACGCTGGGCGCCGTCGTCGGTTTCGCCGACTACGAGTTCGCGGTCACCTCGTCACAGGTGCTGTTCCGCTTCGTCGACGTGGTGGAGTTCCTGCCGCACGACACCGCCGACGCCCATCTGGAGGCGCTGCGGGCCGAGTTGGCTCAGGCGCGGTAGGCCGGGAGCCCGACGTAGTCGGAGACCTTGACCGGCGCCTGCGAGCCGTCCACGGGCAGCCGCACGATGCCGTTGGGCGTACGGGCCACGACCGTCCTGCCGTTCGGCTCGAAGGCGGGCTCGGTGTAGTCGGTGGTCGCCTGCGGGGTCAGGTCCTTGTACACGGGCGCGCCGTCGTGGGGCGTCTCCAGGAACAGGTGGTCGTGGCCCCCGACGGACCGGACGAAGACGATGCCGTCGTCCTCGGTCGGCCCGATGGCGGGCTCGGACCCCGGGGTGAGCGCGTAGCCCTGCTGCCGCAGGTAGTCGTCGCGGATGTAGACGTTGCCGTCGCCGGTGTTGGCGTAGACGGCGGTGCCGTACTTCCCCGCGGAGCTGGGCCATACGTTGCCGGTCTGGGGCAGCGGCTTCACGTTCTCGTCCGACTCGTGGTTCAGGCTCAGCACCTTGGGCGTGCCGCCGTGCGCGGTGGCCGGGACGCCGTACAGCCGGGCGGTGCCGCCCCGGCGGCCGGCGAAGAGGATGTTGTCGAGGGCGGGAAGGCCGTTCTGCGGGTCCTTCGCGCGCACCTGCCAGGTCGGGTGCGACCAGTTCTGGTCGCCCGGGTTCCTGGCCACGATCACGCGTCCGCTGCCGTCGGGGTCGCTGACCGCGAGGTCGCCGTCGCCGTCGATGAAGGCGGCCTTCGCGCCGTTCGGCGACCAGGCCAGGTCGCGGACCTCGGTGCCGAAGTCCACCCGGGTGCCGTTCATGACGACGTAGCGGGTGCCGTCGCTGATGGTCAGACCGGAGTGCGCGGTGCCGTTGAGCTTGGTGCTGCTGCCCACCGGGCTGGCCCCCGAGCCGTTGGCGCCGTCGTCCCCCGCGTTCCCCCCGCTGCCGCCGCTGCCGCCCTTCCCGCTGGGGGTGGGCTGACCGCTCGCGCCGCTCGTCGCCGAGGGCGCCGGGTCGGAGGCGGTGCCGTCCGTGGGGCCGCAGGCCGACAGGAGCAGGGCGGCACCCGCCGTGATCCCGGCGGTGAGCGCGATGGCGGCGGCGGTGCTGCGACGGCCACGGGCACGAACGGACATATCGGGTTCCCCCCAGGAACGGATGCGGTGCGGCGTTCTCCGGCCGCTCGCGGCGGTGTCCCGCTGTTCCGGCCGGCTCCGGCTGCTCGTGCCGGTGACACAAAGAGTGCTCCCGCAACGTCCGTCTCCTGTGCTGCCGTTGTCACGCCAGTGCAACAGCGGGGGCGCGCGCGGCGGGAGGGCCCGCGGTCCCGCGCCGACCAGGACCGGTACGGTCCGCGTGCCCTGCGGGCGGTTCGCGCGTTGTATCGATCATGAACGTAAGCCGAATCCTCACCACCGCCGCCGCCGGTTCCTTCCTGATCGCGGCGGGCGCCCCCGCCGCCATGGCCGCCGAGCAGTCCGCCGATCTGGGCTCCACCCTGAGCAGCACCGCGATCACCGCGAGCGCCGCGGGCGAGCAGGCCAAGGGCGCCACCGCCAGCGTGCTCGGCGACTACAAGGTCGACCAGAAGGTCCAGGACGTGAAGAACGTCGCCCAGGCGGGCACCGACGCGGTCACCGCCGCCAACGACCTGGTCCACTGACCCGAGCCGGACGCCGTACGCACGGGACGCGTGCGGGCGCGTAGGCACAGACCCACCACACGCAGGGGCGCCCCGCGGGACTTCTCCGGTCCGGCGGGGCGCCCCTGCGCGCGGGTTTCGGGCTCTAACCCTTGAGGGTGCCCACCGGCACCAGGCAGTGCGCGGCGGTGCCCAGGACGTCGGTGTCCCCGGCGAAGCCCTGGAGGGTCTCCTCGGTCACCGGGGTGCCCGGCTTGGCCTCGGGCCACGGGCGGGTGGCGAGGATGAAGTACACCGCGCCCCGGTCCTGCGCCGCGGCCACCCACTGCTCGGGCACCGGGCACGCGGCGTGCAGGTACGGCATCGTCAGCACGGCCTTGCCGCCCTCGACCAGCACCTTCACCGGGACGTTCGGCGCCTGCTTGACGTCGAGGATCGCGCCGCCGACCGGCAGCCCGACCTCCTCCGCGACGGCCAGCGCCGCCTCCTGCCCCGACTCCGGGCCGTCCGGCCCGTCACCGAGCGAATAGGCCATCAGGAACGGCATGTCGCGGCCGTCCTCGTGGTGTTCACCGGCCCACGGAATCACCACGAGGGTGCCGAGTCGGCGCTGGAGGGCGGAATTCAGGGCGGTATTGGTCTGGCTCATGCGCCGGACCCTAACCGCCGGGAGAGCCCGGCCGGGGCGGATATCACCTCCGCGGGCGACCCGAGGCTCCCGGATTCCTCCGTTAGGGGAGAAGTCGGCCGCGCGTACGCACCCTAACGGCCCATCAGGGTGATGTGGATCGGCAGCGGTTGAAAACGGGAAATCCGCAGTTCACACAGTTCGCGCCGCCACCCTGGTGGGCGGCGGCCATTCTCAGCAGTTGCGGTAATACCGTCTGCTTTTCACGGTGGTGGCGTAGCTGTTCACCACCGAAGGGAACTGTTTTCCATGCGTACCCACCGGATCACCGGCGTGGTCGTCGCCTCCGCGCTCGTCGCCACCATCGCCGGCGGCGCGCTCACGACGACCGCCGCTGCCGCCACTCCCGCAGACACCAAGCCCGCGGGCACCGTGACGGCACCGGCCGCGCCGGACGCGACCGCGCTGCTCGCGCAGGCCAAGTCACTGGGAGACGTGGCAGGCGTGCTCACCCCGGTCACGAAACTGGTCCAGGACGTGCTCGCCAAGCCCGGCACCGTCAAGCCCGAGACCATCACCGCCGACGCCGCCGGGGCCAAGTCGGCGATCGACGCGGCGAAGGCCGCCGCGCCGGCCGTCCCCGCCGCTCCCGCTGCCCCTGCGGCTCCCGCTGCCCCTGCGGCTCCCGCGGCTCCTGCCGCGCCGGCTCGTCCCGCCGCTCCCGCCGCCCCCGCGGTGCCGAGCCTCGGCAGCCCCTCGGGCAAGGTCGCCACGCAGCCGTCGGCGAAGCCGTCCGCCACGCGGGACCTGAAGGCCGACGCCCTCACCGCGCTCCAGACGGCCGTCGACAACCTGGTCAAGGCGTCCACGGCCGGTGACCCGGCGGGGCTGCTGACCGCCGCCACGGCCGTCGTCACCGGCCTGGTCAACGTCGTCGTCGCCACCGTCCTCGGCGGTGGCCTGCCGGCGCCGAACCTGCCCGGTCTGCCCGCCCTCCCGTCGCTGCCCGGCGGCCTCCCTTCGGCCCCCGGCCTGCCGCTCTGACCGAGCGCCGGGCGTAGCCGGAGCCGTGGTTCACAGGGTTCCTGAGCGGCGCTTCGAGCCGTGCTCCGGCCGGATGTGACACCCGAAGGGGTGAGCGCGAACCGCGCTCACCCCTTCGGCCTATTTTGATACGCCGTCACCGATTCAGCCCAACATGCGTGACTATTCGTGATCTCCCCCCGTTGCGCACAGCGTCAACGCCGCAGGTATTTGCGGTTGGGTTTCGTCTCAGGGAGATCTTGATGTCGCGTATCGCAAAGGCGGCGGCCGTCACCGCCGCGGCGGGTGCCGTTCTGGCCGCCGGCGCCGGTATGGCTGTTGCCGACTCCGGCGCGCAGGGTGCCGCTGTCGGTTCGCCGGGTGTGCTGTCCGGCAACCTCATCCAGGTGCCCGTGCACGTCCCGGTCAACGTCTGCGGTAACACCGTCGACGTCATCGGCCTGCTGAACCCGGCGTTCGGCAACCAGTGCGCCAACGTCTCCGGGCACGACGGCGGCGAGTGGTAATTCCGCGCCACCGCGGCCTCCCGTCACCTTGTGTGCGGGAGGCCGTTTTCTTTTCCCTCGGCCCGTCACCCTCGGCGCGTTTCCCTCCGCCTGTCACCCGCGGCCCGTCACCCTCGGCCCGTCACCCGCGGCGCGAGCGCGTCAGCTCTCCTCGTAGCGGTAGAACGAGCGGTGGTCGAAGTAGTCCGACGGCTTCTCGTTCCACGGCGGCATCAGCTCGTTGCTGCTGATCACGCGGCCGTGCTCGGGGTCCTTGGCCGACAGCGGCATGGACGGCAGGTACGCGGACTTCGGGTGCAGCCGCTGCCAGCGGATCCACACCAGGTCGAGGAAGGCGTGGTGCATCCAGAACACCGGGTCGTTCGGCGAGGTGCCGCCGATCATGTGGCCGCCGACCCACTGGTGGACCCGGTTGTGCAGGTAGCCGCCCTTGGTGTCGCTGACCGTCCAGCCCTCGATCTTGTTCCTGAAGCCCTTGGTGGACGGGGCGGAGTTCCACGGCGCGACGTCGTAGACCGGCATCGCGAGCGCGTTGTCCAGCTCCGCCTTCGTCGGCAGCACGATCGGCCGGTCGGGCCGCCCCATGTTGCGGGTCAGGTACTTCTCCTGCGTGACCCCGTAATTGATCGGCCAGTCGCCGGTCTGGTACGCGAACGGGCCCGTCATCACCTGGCCGTCGCTGTCGCGGCCGTTGCCGCCCATGAAGTCCGGGCCCCACAGAGAAGAGCTCTGCGCGTTGTCGTACGTCCAGTCCCAGTACGGGATGGTGACGCCCGGGTCGAACATCTGGAGATCCGCCTCGAACTGGAGCAGGAACCGGCGGTGCCAGGGGAAGAAGGTCGGCGCCATGTGGGCGACCCGCAGCCCGCTCTCGCCGTCGGCGGCGAAGTACTTGCCGTGCGTGATGACGTACTTGTCGTAGCCGCCCACACGCTTGAGCTCCAGCACGGCCTCGACGAACCGGGAGCGTTGGCTGCTGGTCAGATGCCGCTGATTCATTCGCGTGTACACAGGAACTGACCCCTCGGCGGTCGTACGGCGCTCAGCCGTCAGTGGTGGCGCGTGGTGCCGCGCTCAGTGGTGGCGCTCAGTGCGGGCGCCCGTGGACGGCGCTCAGTGGTGGTGCTCCGCGGTCGTGGACAGCTGGGCGCGGCCGAGCACGTCGACCGCGCCGCGGGCCGTGCCGAGGGCGGTGGGGAAGGGCTGGTAGTGGTTGGCCATGCTGATGAAGCTGCCGTCCACGCGCCGCATCACGTGCAGCGGGCGCCCGTCGATCCGGATGTCGACGCCGCTGTCCCGCGCGGAGCTGAATCCCTGGATGCGGCGCCCGCGGTAGACCTCGTCGAAGAGGGCGGCCCCCGCGCCCGGCACGGGAGCGGGCTCGTACCCGGCGGCGGCGCTGTCGTACCCGGCGGCGGGCTCGGCGACCGCGGTGTCCGACTGCCTCGCGGCCAGCATCGGACGCAGCGCCGCGGTGGTCCCCGATACGGCGGCCACGGTCGTGATGCCGCGCCTGATCAACCGCCGTCGCGTCGCCACCCGGGGTCGTGAGTGTTTTCCGCTGCCGTTCTCGATGGCTTCGCTCATGTCCGACACACTCCTCTCCTCCGGCCGTTTCCGCGGCTCATCATGCCGCCGTAGGGGTGAGTCACCCGGATAATCGGTGGGCGATGCAAGGAATTTCATCCGCCCGAGTGATATCGCGATCGGCCCGGTGCCGGTATTGACGGACCGCCAGGTTGTTTGAGGCCGGGTAGGAACTGTCGTGGGAACCGCTTTTGGTCTACGTCAGGGGGCGCGCTTATTACTCATACGTTATGACTGATCGTTAGGAGTCCGATTTCCGTGCGGTCGCACGGCGGTCACCGCACCACGCACCACGCACAGCGGACAGCGAACGAGGAGTGACCATGGCCAACCGACGCCAGTGGCTGACGGGTGCGGGCGTCGGGTTCGTGTCGGCCGCCTTGATCGTGTCAGGACTGTCCGGCATCGCGGGTGACCCGCCGGGCGCGGGCCGCCGCCTGGTCACCGCGCTCGCCGGTGCCGTCGGCGCGGAGGGCGCCACGGGACCGGGCGGCCCGGACGGCGTCAACGGGTCGAGCGGCGCCAGCGGATCGAACGGCCCTGACGGCCCTGACGGCCCTGACGGCTCGAACGGTCCCGCCGGTGCTTCCGGGTCCACGCCCACGCCCCCGCCGCGCGCCTCGTACGCCCCCATGGGTGCCTTCACCGACTCCGGCGCCGAGGGCGTAGCACGGATCGGCGCCCTGGAATCCTGGCTCGGCGGTACGGAGGCGACGGTCGGCCATACGTATCTGCCCGGTGACGACTGGTCCGGCATCGAGGGCAGCGGCGGGCTGCTCCAGCCGTGGGCCGCCTGGAAACGCGCGAAGCCCGACCGGCTCTTCGTCCTCAACGTGCCGATGCAGGAGCACAACGAGGACCGCGTCCCCGACCGCGACGTACGCGAACTGATCCAGGAGGGCGCGCGCGGCGACTTCGACGGCCACTTCACCCGGCTCGCCCACCGGCTGGTCGACCTCGGCGTGCCCGACACCGTGATCGTCCTCGGCTGGGAGATGAACGGCACCACGTACACCCACCGCTGCGGGCCCGACCCGTCCGGCTGGAAGACGTACTGGAACCGGATCGTCAAGGCCATGCGCGCCGTCCCCGGCCAGCGCTTCCGCTTCGACTTCACGCCCAACCGCGGCCAGGACGCCATCGGCTGGACCGAGTGCTACCCCGGTGACGCGACCGTCGACATCGTCGGCATGGACTCCTACGACCAGCCGCCCGGCGAGACCTTCTACGACCAGGTCAACGAGGCGTACGGGCTCCAGGCGCAGGTCGACTTCGCCGACCTGCACGGCAAGGAGATCTCGTACCCGGAGTGGGGCCTGTTCAGGAACGGCGACAACCCCGACTACATGCGGCAGATGCTCCAGTGGATCAACGACCACCAGCCGGTGTACCAGACCATCACCGACTACTGCCCGCACGGCGTGTGGCAGTGCACGGAGAACCCGAAGTCCTCGAAGGTGTATCGCAACGCGCTGTTCGACCTGAAGCCGGCGCCTGCGCCTTCGGAGACGCCTGCGCCTTCGGAGACGCCGACGCCTTCGGAGACGCCGACGCCGACGGAGACTCCGACTCCCACGGACACGCCGACCGTCACGCCGACGCCCACGGATACGCCTACGGTGACGCCGACGCCCACGGATACGCCTTCGGGCACGCCTACGGATACGCCGACCCCCTCGGTCAGCCCGTCCGCGACGCCGACCGAGACCCCGACGCCTACGGACACGCCCACGGTGACGCCGACGCCGAGCGGCACGCTCACCCCGGAGCCGTCGCTGTCGCCGAGCCCGACTCCGACCGCGCCGACGACGCCCTCGGTGTCGCCGTCCCCCGACCTGTCGCCGAGCCCGGCGGTCAGCCCGAGCGCGAGCCCGACGCCCAGCGTGCTGCCGCCCGTGACGCCGACCCCGGCGCTCACACCCGTGGCCGTACCGACTCTGCTTCCGGCCGTCACGCCGGGCCCGACGCCGGTGCCGCAGGCCGGGCCCTCGCCGCTGCCGCCCGTGGTGGAGGCGTGCCTGCCGCTCCAGCTCAGCGAGGAGATGCAGAAGCAGTACGCCAGCGGTCAGGTCTGCATCAAGCTGCAACCGAAGGCGCCGGGGGAGCAGACGGTGACGCCGACGCCGAGCGCGTCGACACTCGGTTCGCCGACGCCTGGTTCGCCGACGCCGACCGCGCCGACGTCCGAGTCGCCGACGCCTGAGGCGCCGACTCCGGCCGTGCCGACGACACCGACACCCACGTTGCCGCCGACGGCCACGTCCGCCGTGAAGCCGGAGTCGGTGCAGGAGGCCGCGCCCGCGACGAGCCCGACGCCACCGGCCGGCTAGCCGCAGGGCGGCTTACGCGCCCTGAGCGTTGCCGCCGCGCCTGGCGAGCCGGTCGTTCAGCCCGGCCCGCCAGGCGCGCAGCACCGGCAGGCGGCGCTTGGCGGTCGCGGCCAGGCGCGTGCGGGCGGCGGCCAGGGCGACGCGGCTGTGGAGGACGACGGCCAGCGGGCGGGTGGTCAGCAGTAGGCGGCGGTTGGCGAGGTGGTCGGGGCGCCAGTGGAATTTGTGCGGCTCCGCGCCGCGCAGCAGGCTGAGGGCGGCCCGGCCGCCGTCCTGGGTCTGCCGGACGCCGTGCCGCATCAGCAGCGTCGTGACGTCGACCTTGGTGGTGCGCAGGTCCGGGTGCGCGCCGTAGAGGTAGCCGCCCGCCAGGCTCGGGCAGAGCACGGTGAGATTCGCGGCCACCACCTCGCCTCCGAGGCTGAACTCGGTGACCGCCGCGTCGCCGTTCGCCACCATCAGCCGCGCGGCGCGGGTCAGGTGCTCGGCGAAGCGCGGGCGTACGTGCTCGGGGGTGACCCCTCGGCCCTGCCACTGGAGCAGGTGCAGCCGCAGCATCGTCTCGACGGCGGGCGCCACCTCGTGCGCGGGCACCGGGCGTTCCTCGACGCCCGCCGCGTCCAGCTTGCGCAACTGCGAGCGGATGCGCTGGCCGCGCGAGCTGCCGACCCTCGCGATCAGGCCGTCCATCGGCAGGCCAGGCAGCTCCAGGCAGACCGAGTCCTCCAGGTCCTTGCGCGGGCCGCGCCACGCGCCGTACACCCGCTCGGCCGCCGCGCCCGGCCGTACCTCGCGCAGGTCGATCACCGCCGTCCGCGCCAACCGCCGCAGCGCCCCGGTCAACGCCGCCGCGTACGCCGGATCCGCGTCGTCCACCAGCACGTCCGCGTAGTCCGTGATCGCCCCGCCGAGCGCCACCAGCACCGGCACCGGCCGGTACGTCACCATCAACGGCGCCGCCGCGACCAGCTCCTCGCCCCGCCGCACCACCACGACCCGCAGCCGCCCGCGCCTGCCGTACGACAGCCACCACGAATACAGCCACGCGTGACTCTGGAACGGCGTCGCCGCCCCGCACCGCCCGTACAACCGCCCCCACTGCGCGGCCATCCCCCCGAACGCCTCGCCGTCCCGGCACACCTCCACCCTGAGCCCGCCCCCGTCCCCGTCCGGAGCCCCGCCCCGGTCCGCGCGATCGGCGACTGCCCGCCGTGCCCGCGCCGACGCGGGCGAGGTTCCGCGCCCGTCCGGTGCGCCGATGTCGGCGCCGGGGGCAGTGCGTGGCTCGGATACGCGTCCGGCCGCGGTGCCGCCCGTGCTGCCGGTGGTCGCTTGCGGTGCCTGCGCTGGCGCGGGCGCAGCCATCGGGGTCGTCGCAGGCCCGGAGGTGGGCGGGGTCTTCGGGGGGGTCTCGGGCGTGGGCCGGGGGTGGGCGGCGGGGGTGGTCATACGGATTCCCTGGGGATCGCTGTCGGGGCGTGGCCCGGGGTGGGGGCCGGGAGGGAGGCGCCGTAGGCGGGTTCGCGGCGGGAGCGGGGGCGGACCAGGAGGAAGAGGGCGCCGAGGAGGCCGCCCGCGCTCGCGCCGACCGCCGCGGACAGGGCGGTGGAGGGCGAGGAGGGGGAGGTCGGGGCGGTGGCGGGGGAGAAGACCAGCAGGCGGACGCCGGTGCTGCCGGCGTTGCGGTTGCCGGTCGCGGCCAGCGAATCGGCCACGGCGTTGGCGACCTTCGCGGCGGTCGCCCCGCGCCGGGCCGTCCCCGTGATCGAGATCATCGGCGCGTCGGGCGAGGTCGCGGCCTGCACGCTGCCCTTGAGGTCGTCCACCGCCATCCCGGACGCGGCCTGCGCTCCCGCGAGCACCGCGGAACCGGTGACGACCCGCCCGTACGCCTGCGCGAAACCGGTGGTGGTCGTCGCGTCGCCGTGCTGCGGCACCACGATGACGTAGCTGGTGGCGGCGTACTGCGGGGCCGCCGTCAGGCCGTAACCGAGGCCGCCCGCGAGGCCGATGCCCAGGCACAGGGGCAGCGGCAGCCAGCGCGGCGGCGTCCGCCACGAAGCGCGGCGCCCGCGCCCCTGCCTGCCCGCGGGGGCGCGGCCCTCGTCGCGGATCGCGGCCTTCTCCTGCACTGCGGTGTCCTGCATGAGCGGTCTCATTTCTTCTGTCCCGGCCCCACGCCGGTGGCGGATGCGGATGCGGATGTGGTTGCCGTTGCGTACAGCCGCATCACGCGGTCGGCGGTGTGGGCGATGTGGTAGCTGTCGACGGCGGCGGGCACCGGCAACCGCCGTACGCCCGCGCCCTGTTGGGCGTGGAGCGCGGAGACGAGGTCCCGCGGGCCGGTGCCGATCCGGCGGGCGCCGGGCGCGCTGTCCGGCGGCAGGTCCTCGATCGCGGGGCACGCGGTGTGCAGCACCGGCAGCCCGGCCGCCAGCGCCTCGACCATGGCGAGCCCGAAGGACTCCTCGCGCGACGCGGACACGAAGACGTCCATCGCGGCCAGCAGCGCGGGCATGTCGGGCATGACACCGCTGCCGTCGTCCCCGCCCGCCGCGCCCACCAGATGCACGCGCGGCGCGACGCCGGTCGAACGGGCCAGCCGCAGCAGGGCGTCGTGCTCGGGCCCGGTGCCCGCGACGAGGAGATGGGCGTCCGGGACACCGGCCAGCGCGCGGATGACGGTGTCGAAGTTCTTGCCCGGTACGAGCCTGCCGACCCCGCCGACAACGAACGCCCGCTCGGGCAAGCCGAGTTGGGCCCGCGCGGCGGCGCGTACCGCCGGGTCGAAACGGAAGCGGGCCGGGTCGATGCCGTTGGGCACCAGGTGGATACGGGGGTCGGGCACGCCCCACTCGCGCAGCCTGCGCGCGACCGTCGCGGAGACGGCGACGGTGGCCACGCCCAGCCGTTCGGTGGCCCGGTACAGCGCGCGGGTGCCACGGGTGAGCGGGCGGCCCTCGATCTGGGAGTCGCCGAGCGAGTGCTCGGTGGCCACGACCGTACGCACCCCGGCCAGCCGTGCGGCGAGGCGGCCGTAGACGCACGCGCGGTAGAGGTGGGTGTGCACGACGTCGTACCGGCCCGCCCTGATCTGCCGGGTGAGCCGGGGCAGCGCGGACAGGTCGCGGTTGCCGGTCATGCCCAGGTGCGTGACGCGTACGCCGTCGGCGCGCAGCGCGTCCGCGACCGGGCCGGGGTTGGTGAGGGTGATCACCTCGCTCTCGCAGGAGGCGGGCAGGTGGCGTACGAGCAGCCGCAGTTGCTGCTCCGCGCCGCCGATGCCCAGACCGGTGATGACGTGCAGGACCTTCACCTGGGCTCCTCCGGAGCGGCCGTCCCCCGGCCGGACCCCGGGCCGGACCGCGCGCCGTCCCGAACGCCGGACTGGCCGCCGTCCCGCACGCCGTCCCGCCCGCTGGTCTGCCCGCCGTCCCGAACGCCGGGCAGGACGCTGATCCCGTCTCCCGGCACGGGCGTCGGCGCGGGCGCGGCGGGCGGCCCTCCGGCGGCCGTCGCCGTCCGCAGCTTGTGCAGCAGCCGCTTGGCGTTCAGCCGTCCCGCCGCGTCCCGTTGGCCGACGTACGCGCGCGGCAGCGCGAACGTCCCGGCGAGCGGGCCGGGGTCGACCGAGCACGCGTAGCGGTAACCGGCGCTGCGGGCGGCGGCCACCGTGCGGGCGTCGGTCGCGCCGTACGGGTAGCAGAAGCCGTCGGGCTCGTGGCCGGTGATCTCCCGCAACAGCTCGCGGCTCTCGGTGAGTTCGACGGTCAGCTCGTCCTCGTCGACCGCGGTGAGGTCCAGGTGCAGCAGGCCGTGCGAGCCGACCTCCATCCCGGCCGCCGCCGCCGCGCGGATGCCGTCGGCGGTCAACAGCGGCTTGCGCGGGCCCTGTTCGTCCCAGGCGTTGACGCCGCCGAGCCTGCCGGGCAGCACGAAGACCGTCGCGGTGTGGCCGTACCGGAGCAGCAGCGGGACGGCGTACTCCAGGAAGTCGGCGTAGCCGTCGTCGAAGGTCAGCCCGACCATGCGGCTCGCGCGTCCGGCCGCGTGGGCGCGCATCAACTCGCCGACGCCGACGCCGGTCAGGCCCCTGCGGCGCAGCCACTCCAGTTGGCGGCCGAGCCGTTCGGGCGAGACGGTCACCAGATACGGGTCGTCCCGGCAGTCGCCCACCGAGTGGTACATCAGCGTCCACGGCAGCGCGGCCTGCCGCCTGCGGCTGCGCGCGGCGCTGTGCGCGCGGGCCCGGTCGGCGGCGCTGTCGGGCCGGGGACCTGGGACGGGTCCTGAGCCGGAGCGGGCGCCGGAGACGCGCACGGGCGACGGGCGGAACGCGGTCGTCCGCGCGCTGGTGCGTACCGAGGCCGGTCCGCTGGGGGACACGGGCGCGGATTCGGGGGCCGGGCCGGGGGACGGCCTGCGTACGAATCGGAGGACGGATTCCGGCGCGGAGCCGGGCATGGCGTTCGAACTAGGCATGGGACAGCCTTCGTTTCGCTGTGGCGAGCAGGTGCGGAACCTCCGGCACCCGCACCGCGGCGGCCGCCGCGGCGAAGGTGACGGGCACGGCGATGCAGCACACCGCCGTCGCGGCCAGCGGATCGGGGATCAGGGATCCGAGGCCCCAGCCGGCGACGGTGGCCACCGCCGCGGCAAGCGTGATCCGGCCTACGCCGGTGAGGAGTTGGCGTGCGCCGATCGCGATGGTATGCGCCGCGAGGCCGCGGACCAGCAGTCCGGCCGTCACGGTGATCCCGGCGGCGTTGCCCGCCGCGATGCCGTACGCGCCCCACGCGCCGACCGTCGCCGCGTCGGCGCCGATCGTGACGAGCAGGCCCGCGGACATGGCGGCGGCCGGGTACCAGGTCGGCCGGGCGGCCGAGAAGTACGGCCTGATGAGCGCGCCCACCAGGCTCTGGCCGAGCAGCCCGAGCGCGTACACCCGCATCACGGCGGCCGTCGCCGCGGTGTCGGAGGCGTCGAACGCGCCGCGCTGGAAGAGCACCTGGATGATCTGCGGGGCGCAGCCGATGATGAAGGCGGTGCCGAGCAGCACCACGACGCACACCACCGTCAGGTCGCGCTGCACCTGCCGTCTGGCCCGCTCCCGGTCGCCGCGGGCGAGCGCCTGCGAGACGACGGGGAAGGTGACCGTGCAGATCATCACCGACAGCACCATCGGCATCTGCGCCACTTTCTGCGCGTAGTTGAGGTGCGAGATCGCGCCCGACGGCAGGGGCGCGGCGAAGAACCGCTCGATCAGCACCTGGGCCTGGCGGCTGACGGTGAAGAAGATGACGGGCGCGACCAGGGCGAGGCCGAGCCGGGACGCCTTGGGCCGCGTGGGGAGTTGGGTGCCGGTCCGGACGCGCGGGGCCCGGTGGGACCGGGCTCCGGCGCTCGCTCGGCCGCCTGCCGGGGCGGATTCGCGTGCCAGGGAGAGCGCTTCGGGCCCGGACCGGCCCGCGTTCCTCAACTGCCCCTCGCGTTGCGGCTGTTCGGGAATGACCGCGGTCTTCGCCGGTACGGTCTGCCGCCCGGTGCGCAACTCGGCCAGAAACGCCGGCAGTTGGATGAGCACCATCAGCAGGCCGCCGACCGCGACACCGGCCGCTGCGGCCCGCGCACCCCAGCGGGCGTGCAGCGCGAACAGCGTGCCGATGATGCCGACGTTGTACGCCACGTAGATCGCGGCGGGCGGCAGGAAGCGGCGGTGGGCGCGCAGCGCGGCGCTCAGGTACCCGGCGAGGCCGAAGGTGAAGACCGTCACGGCGGTCAGCCGCGTGCAGTCCACCGCGAGGCGGTGGTCGGTCAGTCCGGGCGCGAGCACGTCGACCACGAGGGGCGCGGCCACCGCGATGGCGGCTCCGACGGCGGCCAGCAGCAGCGTCAGCCGCGGCAAAGTGGCGGCCAGCAGGGCCCGTACGGGATCGCCCGTCCGCGCCGCCCGGCCGTCGGCCGCCCTTCCGTCCGCCCGCCTGCTGAGGGCGGCGGCGAAGGCCGGTACGAGCAGCAGCGCCATCGCGTCCTCGATCAGGACGGTCGCCGCCAGCTCCGGGACCGTCCACGACACGAGGAACGCGTCGCTGGCCGCCCCGGCTCCGAAGAGGTGGGCGATGGCTTGGTCGCGCACCAGCCCCAGCACGGAACCGGCCACCGACAGCACGGCGGTGACCAGGGCGGCCCGCGCGAGCCCCTTCGACCCCCGGTCGCCCCCGGAACCGGAACCGGAACCGGAGCCGGAGCCGGGACCGGAACCGGAGCTCGGGCCGGATTCGACGCCGGTGTCGACGCCGCTTCTGGCGCCGCTTCCGTTGGCGTCGCCAGGAGCCGGGTCCGGGGCCCGGAGCGTACGGCCGGTCGGCGCGTCGTCCTCGTGGGCGGCGGTCGCCGCACTCGCGGTCATCGGCGGCGGCCGTCCGTGGCGTCGGCGCTGAGGTCCGCACCGGCAGCGGCGTCCGCCGCGGGCGACAGCGCCCACCAGGCCGTCAGGCCGAGCAGCACCGCGGTCAGCACGGTGGAGGGCCCGCCGATGTCGGCGTAGAGGAAGTCGACGCACTGCCAGATCAGCAGCCCGACGGCGGCCAGTCCGCTCGCGGCGGCGCCCGGTGCGCGGTTGCCCGCGCGGCGGGCGCGCAGCAGACGGTCGGTGCCGCGGGTGAGGAAGGCGGCCCAGCCGCCGACGAGGAGAGCGAAGCCGATCAGACCCTGCTCGCTGAGCGCGAGCAGATACATGTTGTGCGGCGACAGCAGCGGTTCACGGGTGAAGCGCTGCCCGGCCCCCGCCGTGTCGCTGCCCGACGACAGCGCGAGCGAGGCGTGCCCGTCGCGCTCGTCGGGGAAGCGCTTGAGGCCGACGCCGGTCGCCGGGTGCTGGCGCCACATGCTGACGGCGGCGGCCCACAGCGTGTACCGGTCGGTGACCGAGGGGTCCGGGTCCGCGGTGACCTGCGTGATGCTGCTGACCCGCTGCCCGATCATCTGCGAGCCCACGCCGAGCCCGCCGACCAACAGCACGGCGGAGGCGGTCAGTACGCCGAAGACGCGCAGCGCCTGACGCCGTCCCGACAGCACGATCATCGCCGCGCACGTGACGGCCGTGGCGATCCACGTACCGCGGCTGAAGGACACCGCCAGCGGTACGAGCAGCGCCGCCGCGCAGGCCAGCGCGGCGGGACGCAGCCAGCGGGGCGCGCCCGCCGCGGCCGGTACGAGCGCGCAGCCGGTGGCGATGACCAGGCCGTACGCGACGACCGTCGCCATCCCCATGATGTCCGAGGGGCCGAAGGTGCCGACCGCCCTGATGTCCTCGCCCATGTAGGAGGCGCCGGTCGCGGTCGCGTACTGCCACACGCCGATCGCGCCCTGGACGAGGGCGACCGCGACGACGGCTCCCGCCACCACCGCGAAGTCCCGCCGGTCGCGCAGCAGCAGCACCAGCGAGGCGGGCACCAGGACGAACACCTGGGCGTAGCGCAGGAATCCGGCGAGTCCGGCCGCCGGGTCGACCGAGGTCATCGCGGACAGCGCGAAGCCGACGACGGGCGCGCCCAGCACCACCGCGGCGGTCGCGGTCAGCGGCCGTGCCCGGTCGCGCAGCAGCCGTACGGCGACGGTCAGGATGAGTACGGCGGACGCGGCGTCGGCCGGGGTGACCTTGCCCGAGGTGCTGACGTCGCCCGTGCTGACCGGCGCCGCGAGCAGCAGCACGGTCGCCAGGGCGGGCAACAGCGGTGCCAGCCAGCGGTATCGGGCGAGGCCCGGGGGGATACGAGGGGCGGGTTCGGCTCTGTGCGCGGGCGCCGTGTTTCGCGCGGGCGCGGGCGTGGCGATCGTGGCCATGATTCAGCTCCCACCGAACCGGAAGAGCGAAGTCGCCGTGCGGGCGAGGATTCTGACGTCCTGCCAGAGCGACCAGCTGTCGATGTAGTGGTTGTCGAACCGCGCGCGGTCGGCGATCGAGGTGTCGCCGCGCAGCCCGTGCACCTGGGCGAGCCCGGTGATGCCGACCGGCATCCGGTGCCGGTCCTGGTAGCCGGGGTGGGTCTGGCTGAACTGCTCGACGAAGTACGGGCGTTCGGGGCGCGGACCGACCAGGCTCATGTCGCCGCGCAGCACGTTCCAGAACTGCGGCAGCTCGTCGAGCGAGGTGCGCCGCAGCAGCCGGCCGACCGGGCTCACCCGGCGGTCGTGCGCGATGCTCCAGCGCGTCGCGGACTCGCCGGGGTCGGCCGGCCGCAGCGTACGGAACTTCAGGAGCGTGAACGGCCGTCCGCCCAGGCCGATGCGCTCCTGCCGGAACAGCACACCGGGGCCGTCGGTCAGCCGTACCGCGAGGCCGCAGCCCGCGAGGACCGGCGCGAGCGCCAGCAGGGCGGCCGAGGCGAGCACGATGTCGAGGGCGCGCTTGCCCCAACGGCCGGGCGGCGCGGGCGGATACGGGTCGAGGCGGCGGCACGCGAAGCCCCACAGGTGGCCGGGGGCCGCCTGGCCGTCGCCGGGGCCGGGACCCGCGGTGACCTGCCACACGCAGGCGCCCTGCGCGGCCAGCAGCCGTACCGTCGCGGTCGTACGCGCGTCGAGCGGCTGCGGGCCCGCGACGACCGCGTACCGCACCGAGTTCTGGATCACCGCGCGCGTGATGTCGCCGTGGCCGGTCAGCACCGGCAGGGGGAAGTCGTCGGGCGCGGTGCCGTGTCCGGGCCCCGGGCCCTGCTCCTGCCCCGGCACCTGGCCGGTGGCCGCGATGCCCACCGGGTGCATCCCGTACTCGGGATGCGCGTGCAGCACGGCGGCGACCTCGCGTACGGACCCGTCGCCGCCCACGATCAGCGTCGATCCGGGGTGCAGCCGCGCGTACCGGCGCCGCGCGCCGTGCACGACCCCGCGCAGCACCCATTGGCCGAGCACGGTCAGCACGAGCGCCGTCAGCAACTCGCTCCATCCGAGGGCGCTTTCGGGCGCGGTCGCCGCGGCCGTCACGGCCACCAGGCCCCACGCCAGCGTCGCGCACAGCGCCAGCGCCGGCACCTCGTCCGACGCCGTCGGCGCGAACCCCGGCCGGTACAGCCGCGCCCTGCGCAGCGCCGGGACCAGGCACCCGAGCAGCGGCGCCAGCAGCAGCGGCCCCACATCCGCCCGCACCGCGAACGCGCCCATCAGCGCCGCCGCGCAGTCCGCCGCCACCAGCGGCCCCGCCACCCGCTGCCGAAACGCCCGGTGCCGCGGTCGGGACACCGTCGCGGGCGTCTGCCGCGGTGCCGACGCGGGCGTCTGCCGCGACGCCAACACGGGAGCCCGCCCTCCGCCGTCACCGCCCTGCCCCACGACCACCCCGAGCACCCGCCCGGCCGAGGACGCCTCAGCCGCCTGCCCGTTGCCCCGCCCGGCTGAGCCGGTCCCGGGCCCCGTGTCCAGCGCGACACCGACCCCCCGGTCGACGGCCCGCCCGGGGGCCGGGCCCGCAGCGGCTTCCGGCTCCTGGCCGCGCGTGACGGCGCGGGGGCGTTCCGGGGCGCGGGTGGCAGTCGCGGGGGTCGTGGACTCGGGGCGTGGGCCGAGGGTGAAGCGGAGGCTGCGGTCGCCGCCCCACCTCGGGGGCGTGCTGGACGCGGTGTCGGAGGCCGGGGCGAGCGCGAAGCTGAGCCTGCGGTCGGCGGCGCGCGCGGGCGCCGGTTCTGGCCCGCCTCCTTGGGCGCGGTCACCGCCCTGGCCGGGCGTCGCCGTGGTGTTCTCCGCAGCCTGGCCGACGACGCCCAGCACGCGCTCGCCACGGCCCCCGCTCGCGGGCGCACGGTCGGCCGTACGGGCCGCGGGTGCGGGTGCACGGTCGGCCGTACGGGCCCCGGGTGCGGGTGCGTGGTCGGCGGGGCGGCTTCCCGACACGGGCGCGCGGTCGGCCGTACCGCCTCCGGAAGCGGGTTCGCGGTCGGGCGTACTGCCTCCGCGGTCGGCCGTACGGGCCCCGGGTGCGGGTGCGCGGCTTCCCGACGTGGGTTCGCGGTCGGGCGTACCGCCTCCGCGGTCGGCCGTACGGCCCCCTGGTGCGGGTGTGCGGTCGGCGGGGCGGCCTCCTGAGGGGAGGGGGCGCCCGGTGGGGGTGGGCGGCGGCACGCGCGCGCTCTCCCACGTCATCAGGTGACCCTCTCGGTGGGGCGGCCCGGCTGGGGCAGCGCGAGGACGTCGCGGTAGAGGTCGGCGACGGCGGCAGCCGTTCTTCGTACGTCGTGCCGTTCGCGGACGTGCGCGAGCGCGCGGCGACCGGCGTCGGCGCGCCGTACCGGATCGGTGAGGAGCCTCAGCAAGGCGTCGGCGAGGGCGCGTTCGTCCTCGACCGGGACGACGGAACCGGCGGCGTCGGCGGGCGGCACGCTCTCGCGGGCGCCGCTGACGTCGGTCTGGACGACCGGCCGTCCGCAGGCCATCGCCTCCAGGGGCGCGAGCGCCATCCCCTCCCAGCGGGACGGCAGGACGACGACGTCGGCCGCGCGGTACCAGGGCGCGGTGTCCACGGTGCTCCCGGCGAACAGCACACCGGGCGGCGCGTCCCGCAGCAGCGGCCGCAGCGCCGGGCCTTCGCCGACGAGCACGAGACGGGCGTCCGGCAGCCGCTCGCTGACCCGGGGCCACGCCCTGAGCAGCACGTCCTGGCCCTTCTGCGTGCAGAGCCTGCCGACGCACACGACCAGCGGGGTGTCGGGCCCGAGGTCCGACAGCGCGGGCAGCGCGGCCCGCGCCGAACCGACGTCCGCCGTGGGCGTGAAGTGCGTGAGATCCACGCCGTTCGGCACGACCGCCCACGTACCCCGTACCCCCGCGTCCTGTCCCGCGCGCCGCTCCGCGTCGCTGACGCACAGCACCCGGTCGGCCCAGCGGGCGGCGTACCGCTCCCAGCGCAGCGCGGCCCGCGCGGTCGGTCCCGTGACGGCGTCGAACGACCAGGCGTGCGGCTGGAAGACGGTCGGCAGGCCGCCGCGTACGGCCAGTCGTACCGCGAGCCCGGCCTTGGCGCTGTGGACGTGCAGCAGGTCGGGGCGGACGGCGCGGATCAGCCGGGCGACGGTACGGACCTCGCGCGGCAGGCCGGGCCCCGGCGAGCGGCCGGCCGGCCACCGTACGACGTGGCCGCCGGCCGCCGTGACGGCTTCGGGGAGCGCGCCGTGCGGCGGACAGGCCACCACCGCGCGCGTACCGCCGTCGAGCTGGGCCCGGACCAGGTCCGTGACGACGCGGGCGACTCCGCCCTCGACGGGCTGGGTCACATGGAGCACCGTCAGCCCGGCGAGTTCGTACTGGTGTTGCGGCATCGCGCGCCGTCTCTCTGTCCGTGACCATCTCCGTGACCGTCTCCGGTGGACCGACCGGGGCCGAGGAGAAGCCGATGGGTTTGCTGCGTGTCATGTGCGCGCCCGCGCGTTCGAGCGGGCTGCGTGGAGTCAACGAATCCCGTGCCTGTCAGGTAATCCTCGTGAAACAGGAATGCACGGTCGCAGACCTCGGCGCACGATTCACGTAAGGCGCGCGGCCCGCCGAGCAGGACGAATGTCTTATGACGATCACATGACCGGTGTTGACGAGACGTCAACCCACGTCACCGCCGTCACCCTTCCGATACGCCCTGGCGCCCGGCCCCCGGGGGTTCTATCCATTCGGGTGAAACATCATTACTAATCGCCTGGGAGCCGGTTGGTCAGTGCGACCCATGTAGACCCATGTACAGGGCAATCTCACCCAAGAAGGACCAACCGTGATCAAGAAGTTCCTCGCCACGGCCGCCGTCGCCGTCTCCATCGCGGGCGTCTCTGCGTCGGTGGCCCCCTCCGCGATGGCCATCGGTGACGACCACGGAACCACCACCGCCAACGGCAACGGTTCCGAGCAGAGCTACGGCAACACGTACACCAGCGGTTACATGAGCCCGTCGTTCGCGCTGGTCCAGGGCTCGCTCAACAAGCCCTGCCTCGCGCTGCCGCTCAAGGGCAACGTCGGCTCGCTGGTCGGCGTCGTGCCGGTCACCGTCCAGGACATCAACGTCCTGTCGTCGCCGCAGAACCAGCAGTGCACCGAGAACTCCACCCAGGCCAAGGGCGACGAGCCGCTGTCGCACATCCTGGACAACATCCCGGTGCTGTCCGGCAACGGTGCCGCCAACCACTGAGCCATTCCCCTGGCTCCGTACGGCCCCGGCCGTCGACTTTCCGTCGACGGCCGGGGCCGTACGCGTTTTCCGCGCCGGGTTTCCGCGCCGGGTTTCCGCCCCGCGCCTTCCGTCCCGCGCCTTCCGCCTCGGGGTTTCCGCTCCGGGCGGAAAAAGCCGAGCCATTCGAGTGGATGATGGAAGGCGCCGCACGCTGGGGAGTTGCTTACGGTCGGCACCCGTCGTTAGCCCGGTCGGTAGTGGTGTTCACGGACGCGGATTTCCTGTGTCCGGCCCGTACGAAGGACGTGCTGGTGCCAGACACCGCTCCGGAAAGGGAGCTCAACGTGAAGTACTCGAAGGTCGCGGCGGTCGCTGCCGGAACGCTCATGGCTGTGGGTGTCGCGGCCCCCGCGTTCGCCGACTCCGACGCCAGTGGCATCACCTCGCACTCCCCGGGCGTCCTGTCCGGCAACAGCATCCAGGTGCCGATTCACATCCCCGTGAACGTGTGCGGCAACACCGTCAACGTCATCGGTCTGCTGAACCCCGCGTTCGGCAACACCTGCGTCAACAAGTGACGAAGTGAAGTGACGTCGTCCTGTCAGGCCGTCAGGTTCTGATCCCGGACCGCCCCGGAGCGTGTGCGTCGCGCTCCGGGGCGGTCCGTCTTACGGGGATGGGCACGGGACGGCCGCGGGACGTATTCGGCGCAGCCGAAGAACCGAGCGGAGAAAAGAAGTCGATGCGACACATCTTGAGCCGGAGCCTGCTCACCGTCGCCGCCGCCAGCAGCATCCTCGCGGCCACCGGGGGGTACGCGAACGCGGATTCCGACGCGCAGGGCGGTGCGTCCAACTCACCCGGCCTGCTGTCGGGCAACAGCGTCGAGGCACCGGTCGACGTCCCGCTGAACGCGTGCGGGAACAGCGTGAACGTCGTGGGAGCCGACAACGCCGCGCTGGGCAACCACTGCTCCAACGAATCGCATTCCCACCACCACACCGCTTCCGGCGCCCCCTCCTCCGCCCATTCGTCGGGCACCCAGGGCTCCGCGGGCGTGGCCTCAGGGAACTCGGTGCAAATTCCGGTCGACGTTCCGCTCAATGTGTGCGGAAACACCGTGGACCCCCTGGCGCTGCTGAATGCGGTGTCCGGGAATTCCTGCGACAACGACGGCACGGGCGCGCACGCGGTCACCGGCACCGACACCAGTTCGGTGCACACCGATCCGACGGTCGACGTCCGGAGGCTTCCGCCGGCTCCCGAGCCGAACCACGCGGTCCCCGCCGTCCTGGACGGGGTTGACCAGCAGTCGCTCGCCGAGACCGGCGTCGCCGGCGGCGAGTTCGGGGCGGCCGGGGCGACCAGCGCCGCGCTGCTGCTCGGCGGCGCCATGCTCTACCGCCGCGGGCGCGGACCGCGGGTCGCGCACGCCGCCGCCCACGGCGCGCACGCCGCGTCGGGCGCCCACGCGGCCTCCATGGCCCGTATTCGCCGCACGTATTCGTAACCCTGGGCAACGGAATTAATACGAGAATTGGGCGAGGCGGCTCTCACGTTCGGGTGATTGTCGAGAGGCCGGTTTACTCCTCGTTTCCGTTGCTATCCGCGGTCGTTGACCATGCCGACAGACACCGGCACTGAAAGGGTGGCAATGAAGTACTCGAAGGTCGCAGCAGTCGTGGCCGGATCGATGATGGCGGTCGGCGTCGCCGCGCCTGCCTTCGCCGACGGTATGACGGCGCCCGAGATGCCCACCGCGGCCACGATGCCCACCAGCATCAACGGCGGTGTCGAGCAGGCCCTGAACGAGCAGCCGCTGCAGCAGCTCAGTGACGGCCTCAAGGTCGACTCCGCGCTCCGGACGGTCAGCGCCGCCGCCGACCGCCTGCGCGGTGAGACCTCGACCGACGCGCTCCTCGGCCAGGCCACCTCCGCCACCAAGGATGCCGCCACCTCCACCGTGACCGGTGCGGTGCCCGGTGCCTCGCTGCTGGGCGGACTCCCGCTCGGCCGCTGACCCGGCCCCGGCTCCCCTCACCTGCCGCGCGTCGGCTTCGGCCATCCTCGCGGCAGCACTCCGCCATCGGAGTGAATCGCCGGAACCAAACCCCACGTGAGCGGTTGATCAGATCGCTCCAGAACCGTGCAATCGAGCACCAAAAAGGGATTTCAGATGATCAAGAAGATGCTGGCCGGCGCTGCGCTCGCCGCCTCGGTTGTTGCTGTCGGCGTCACCGCCGCCCCGCAGGCCATGGCCCTCGGCGACGACCAGGGCACGACCACGGTGAACGGCAACGGCGCCGAGCAGAGCTACGGCAACACCCACACCGGCGGCACCCAGAGCCCGCAGATCGGCCTCGTCCAGGGCACCCTGAACAAGCCCTGCCTCGGCGTCCCGGTCAAGGCCAACGTCGGCTCCCTCGTGGGCCTCGTGCCGGTCACGGTCCAGGACATCAACGTCCTGGCCTCCCCGCAGAACCAGCAGTGCGCCGAGAACAGCAGCCAGATCAAGGGTGACGAGCCCGCCTCGCACATCCTGGACCAGATCCCGGTCCTGTCCGGCAACGGCGTGCACAACGGCTGATCCGCCCCCCACGGCTGATCTGCTCCACCGCACCGCACAGCGAACTGCCCGACCCGGCCGCACCGGCCGGATCGGGCAGTTCGTCGTTGAGAGGTGTTCCTAGCGCAGCGTGGACGCGTCACGGCGGCGGGTGACGCGGGTGACGTACCAGTGGATGAGCAGGCCGGTCGCCATGACGATCGTGACGATCTGGGACCACACGGCGAGCTTCTTGTCGTAGAACCAGACCGGCTCGTACATGTTGGGGAACGGGCCGTGCGCGCCGACGTTCACATAGCGGTAGAGCATCAGGGCGAAGAGGCCGCCCGCGGCGACCAGCCAGGCCAGGGCGGCACTGAGCGGGCGGCGCCAGACCAGGATGAGCAGGGCCGCGAACGACGCCATGCCCGCCTCGATCCGGAAGAGCGTGCCCTGGCTGATGTCGGCGGACACCGCGTCGTACTGGTCGGCGAGCTTGGCGTGCACATAGGCGTCCACGGCGAGCCCGGCGGCGGCGACGAGGCGTGCCGCCAGGTCGAGCGCTCGGCCGGTGGAGCTGACCCCGGCTGACGGCATGACGGATCCTCGTTTCCTCGTACGGCGCGTACGGGTCGTACGGCCACGGTGGGGGGAGCGGAACGCGCGGTGATCCGACGGCGCGTCAGTTCACGGTGAGCGTGCCCTTCATGAACTGGTGGATCGTGCAGATGTAGTCGTACGTGCCCTTGGCCGAGGGGGCCTTGAAGGTCACCGTCTTGCCCGGCGCGATGTCGTTGGTGTTGAACTGGCCGCTCTTGACCGAGGTGACCGTGTGCGCCGTCGAGTCCTTGTTGGTGACCGTCACGGTGGCGCCGGCCGCGACCGTCAGCGACGCGGGCGTGAAGGCGAAGTTCTGGATGACGATGGTGTCCGCGCCACCGCCGCTGGAGGCCGACGCGGAACTCGACGCGGACGAGGACGCCGACGTGGCAGCCGCCGACGTACTCGTACCGCTACTGCCGCTCGAACCCGAGCTGGAGCAACCGGTCAGGGCCAGCGCGGCGCAGGCGGCGGCCAGCAACGGCGCACGGCGTACGCGTACGGGGACGCGCGAAGGCACGCGTACGGGGACGGGAGCGGTGCGTGCGTGGAGCCGGGTGACGATCAACTCGGGCTTTTCCCTTCGGAATTCGGGCGAAGCACGGGACGGCCCGTGTGGGGGTGCGGGCCGTCCCGTACAGGTGGGGTCAGACGGTGAGCAGGGTCGGGCTGGCCGCCTTGTCCACGGGCAGGAAGTCGTCGGGGACCGGGTACTGGCCCAGGACGAAGTTGAGGATCGCGGCGTGCTGCGCCTCGACCGGCGCGATGGTGGCGGCGGTCGCGATCCCGGCGGGGCTGGTGACGTTGTAGGTCGCGAAGAGATACGTCTGCGCGGCCTGGTCCTCCAGTTGCAGGGCCAGCTTGGCGACGGCGCCGTAGGTCTTCGCCTCGCCGAGCGCCTTGAGGGTGGCGGCCTGGTTGGACAGCGGCACATTGGTGATGGCGGGCTTGCCCGCACCCGTGAGTACCGCGTTCCACGCCTTCGCGTGGTCCGCGTGCTGAGCCATCGCGGTCGTCACGAAGGTGGCGACGGCCGGCGGCACCGTACCGAGCTTGCCCGCCTTGGCCGCCTCCAGCGTCGCCTTGTAGGCGCCGACGGCCTGGTTCTCCAGCGCCGTCGCCAGCGCGACGACCTTCAGGTCACCGGTGTACTG
Organism: Streptomyces sp. NPDC088197; assembly: GCF_044741185.1. Taxonomy (NCBI): domain Bacteria; kingdom Bacillati; phylum Actinomycetota; class Actinomycetes; order Kitasatosporales; family Streptomycetaceae; genus Streptomyces; species Streptomyces sp. NPDC088197. The sequence continues at coordinate 346,733 of NZ_JBIUSD010000001.1, read as the reverse complement.
GCTGCTCCCGGACGCCGACGCCGAGGCGGTCGGCGAGCCGCCGGGCGCACCGGTCGCGGAGTCCGCGGAGGTCTTCTTGTCGCTGCTGGAGCACGCCGCGAGCGCGAACGCCGCCGCCACCCCGCCGGCGCCGAGCAGGAAACGCCGCCGGGAGGCGTCGGCCACCCCGCCGCGCCGGTCGCTTTGTGCCTTGTCGCGCTGTTCCGCTGCGAGGTCCGCGGCCGCCGCACGCATCGCGGGCAGCGTGTCGCGGTGGGCCTCTTCCATGTCCTGGGTGAGACGGGCGAGCTCGCGCTCGCTGATCTGCAGCTCCCAGCCGTCGCGTGCGGTGGTCACTTCACGGCCCCCTCAGAGATCGGTGAAGCGTTCTTGGTCGGGTAGAAGGCGTTGGGGAAGCCGACGCTGCCTGCCGCGGCGGGCAGCTTGGCGACGTCCGTCGGGATGGCGATCAGGTCGCCCATGTTCCCGGCGAGCAGCGCCTGTACGGCCAGCAGCGTCGCGCGGTGCTGGGCCTCGACGGGCGCGACGGAGGCGAAGAGCTTGCGCAGGTCGCCGTTGCTGACCTGGCTGACGTTCTTCGTGTACGTCTGGGCCGCGACGTCCTCCAGCGTGATCGCCAGCTTCACGACGTCCGCGGGGGTCTTGATCGACGGCAGCGCCTGCTTGACCACGGCCGCGTACTTCGGGTCCGGCTGGTCCTGCGCCTTGCCGCCCGCCTGGGTGGCGGCGGAGTTGAACGCCTTCGCGTGCGCCTGGTGCTGCGTGGTCGTCTTGGCGATGAACGCCGCGATCGTCTTGTTGCCGTCCTTGATGAACGGCAGTCCCGCGGCCGTCTGGTAGACGCTGATCGCCAGGTTCTCGATCGACGCCGCCGTCTGCAGCGCCATGATGTCGTCGCTGGAGGAGGCCGCGGCGACCCGCGAGGTGTGCAGCAGAGCGGCGGCGCCCGCCACTCCGGCGACCGCTCCGCCGCGGTGCCACCAGCGGCGCGAGGACGCCGGCGCGGGCTGTGCCGCCGCGCGGAAGTCGTCCAGCGCGCTCGCGGTGATCCGCAAGGCGTCACTGTTCAGGTCTTGTGACTGCTCCGTCAGTTCTTCGAGCAGCCGGGTGTCGATGCGCTCTACGCCCATCACGCCCCATCTCTCACGGTGCCCGCTCTTGTGAGGGCACTCCTGCGACAGGTTCGTGGCGGCGGCTCATCCGGATTGGTCCCGTCCTCCGTACGGGCACCGAGACCACTCTTCCGGGTGACGGCAGGGGGCCGTTCCGCCCAGTAAAAGCGTCTGTACGGTGCGTGGCGGTACCGCCAGGTGTCACATCGGGCCCGTCCGGCGGGTCACTGCCACGACGACGAGGTGACGGAGGTGGGTGGCCCGATGGACGAGCACGAGTTCCTGGCGGCGCGTTTCGAGGAGCAGCGCGGCCGGTTGCGCGCGGTGGCGTACCGGGTGCTCGGCTCCACCGGCGAGGCGGACGACGCGGTGCAGGAGACCTGGCTGCGGCTGAGCCGGATCGACGCCGACGAGGTCGACAATCTCGCCGGGTGGCTGACCACGGTGGTGGCCCGGGTGTCGCTGAGCATGCTGCGCTCGCGCGGCAGCCGCCGCGAGGAGCCGCTGGAGACGCCCTCGGGAGGCCCGGTCACGCGCGCCGCCGCGGCCGAGGACACCGACCCGGAGCAGCAGGCGCTGCTCGCCGATTCGGTCGGGCTCGCCCTGCTCGTCGTCCTCGACACGCTCGGTCCCGCGGAACGGCTCGCCTTCGTCCTGCACGACATGTTCGCCGTTCCCTTCGACGAGATCGCGCCGATCGTGGAGCGCTCGCCCGCCGCCACCCGTCAGCTCGCCAGTCGCGCCCGGCGCCGGGTGCAGGGGGTCGCCGTCGTCGACGAGGAGCGCTCCGCGGTACGGCGCCGCGCCGTGGTCGACGCCTTCCTCGCGGCCTCCCGCGGCGGGGACTTCGAGGCGCTCCTCGAACTCCTCGACCCCGATGTCGTGCTCCGGGCCGATCCCGCCGCCGCCCTGTCCGGCGCCACCTCCGTCCGCGGCGCCGCCGCCGTCGCCACCACCTTCCTCACCCGGGCCAAGGGGGCTCGCCGCGTCCTCGTCGACGGGGTCCCCCAGCTCGCCTGGATCCACGACGGCCGGGCCCGCGCCGTCTTCACCCTCACCGTCAGCCCATCCGGGCGCGTCGCCGAAATTCACGTCCTCGCGGACGAGGCCCGCCTCTCGCTCCTGCGGGTCGTCGTCGTGGACGAGTGACCCTCCCCCGCGCCGCGAGGACGGTTCCTCTGCCGTGGGGGTTCGCCGGTGGTTCTTGGGGCGCGGCCCCTGGGCGGTTCTTCTGCCGGGTGCCGGGGCCTAGCGGGCGCGGTAGGCGTCGATCGCCGCGAAGGTCGCCTCCGGCTGCTCGATCTGCGGGAGGTGGCCCGCCTTCGGGACGACCTCGAAGCGCGCGTCGGCGAAAGCGGCGGCGTACGCGGCCCCGTACCCCGGTGTGAAGACGCGGTCGCTCTCGCCCCAGAGGACGAGGGTCGGGACGCGGACGTCGGCGAGCCGTTCGCGCAGGCCGGGCGTGTGCATGTACGGGTCGCCCGCGATGATCCGCATAGTGGCCATGTTCGCCTGGCGCGCGGCCAGTTGACCGGCCGGGAGGGTGGCGGGGTCCACGAAGAAGCGGTCGGGGTCGTGGAAGGAGCGCTCGGCCACGCCCCGCGCGTCGAGCGCGAAGAAGTCCGTCATTGGCTCGCCCTCGACCAGCACTCCGGCCGCGTCGATCAGGACGAGCCCGGTGATCAGGCCCGCGCCGTCCCGTACCGCCATCTCGGCCGCGATCCAGCCGCCGAGCGAGGAGCCGATCACCAGGACGTCACGCAGCCCGCGCTCCCGAAGCAGCTCCAGGTACGCCACGGCGAGGTCGTCCACGCCGTCGTACGCCTCGGGCCGGGGCGTGCCGTCCCAGCCGGGGAGGGTCGGGGTGAGGACACGCGCGGTACGGGCGAGGTGGGCGCCGAGGCCCGCGACGGTGAAGGGGCCTCCGCCGCCGTGCAGCAGCAGTACGGGGCGGGCGGCGGCGGCATCGGTCCCCGCGTCGGCGGGGCCGGTCTCGGCAACGGTGAGCTGCGATGAGGTCGTCATACCGTCGACTGTAACTAAGGATATTTATATAAGCAAGCTTAGTCGGAGTGTTAGGCTGTGCCCATGCCCGTTGAACTCCAGCTCCTCGGACGAGCCGTCAAGCAGGCGCAGTACCGCCAGCACCGCGCCCTCGACAGTCGCCTGGCCACCGTCGGCACCACCCTCGCCCAGTGGGACGCCCTGCGCGCCGTCGCCCGCACGCCCGGCGCCTCGGCCCGCGACCTCGCCGCCGCGACCTTCCAGACCGAGCAGTCCTTCGGCACCCTCGCCACCCGCCTCGCCGACCGCCACCTCATCGACCGCCGCCCCGGCCGTGGCCGCCGCATCGAACACCACCTCACCCCCGCCGGCGAAGCCCTCCTCTCCGCCGGCCACCGCATCGCCGACGAGGTCCTCTCCTCCGCCTTCTCCGCCCTCGACGACACCGAACGCGCCACTCTCCTCGCCCTGTTGCGCCGCATCGGCGAAGAACCGACGTGAGCCCGTGACCCTGTTACGGGTCACGGGCTCACAAGAAGGCGCGGTCGCGTGGCGTCAACGACCCCTGCGGCTCAGTCCAGTTCGGTCAGCCGGGTCAGGGTGTAGCCGGCGATGCCCTGGCCGGCGGCGATCGCGTCGTCGTCCTTGACGCCCGCGGTGCCGTTGTTGGGACCGGCGATCGTCGTGTAGAGGTAGCGGTCGTGGACGGCGTGGGTGACCGCGCACGCGACCTTCTCGCAGAAGTTCGGGATACCCGACTTGTTGGTGAGCGGGATCAGTTCGCCCTTGAAGGCGCTGTTCACCGCGTTCGCCTCCTTGGCGCTGGGGAAGACCATCACGCCGACGGTCACCGACGACTTCGCCGAGGTGTAGGTGGCGAGCACGACCTGGGCGCACTTGTTCGGCCCGAGCGTCGGCCCGAGACCGCTGCGGGTGGCCTTCCAGCACGGCGCTTCGTGGCTGGTGGTCTTGCGCGTGAAGGTCTGGCCGTTGACCCGCGTGGACGTGTCGGAGAAGAGGTCCTTGCCCTGCATCGTGGGCGTCGAGGTGGCGCTCGGTGATCCGGTCGGTGATCCGCTCGGCGATCCGGTCGGTTCCGTGCTCGGCGAATCGCTGGCGACATCGCTCGGCTGGACGGCCGGCGCGGTCGTCTGCTTGTCCTTGTCGTCCTTGGCGACGGTGTCGCCGTCCTTCTTGGACCCGCCCATCAGGAACAGCGCGGCGCCGCCCGCCAGCGCGAGGACCACGACGGCGGAGACGGCGATGATCAGCATCCGCTTCTTGCGCGCCCGCTGCTCGGCCACGTGCTGGTCCGCGAGCGCCGACCAGTCGGGCTCGTTGGGGTTGGGCACATACGGCTGCGGATGCGGGATCTGCGGAACCCCGGGCCTGATCTCGTACGGAGAGCCCTGGTGGACCGGCTGCGAGAACTGGGTCGGGGGGAAGCCGTAGCCCGGTTGTGCCGGTCGCGCCGGTTGCGTCCGCTGCGCCGGTTGTACGGGCGGTGTCTGCCGCGCAGGTGGCGTCTGCTGCTGGTCGACCTGCGGTACGGCACCGTTCTGGTGCGGTATGCGAGGATCTTCCGGGGGCCCCGTGGGAGTACTCATGGCCGGAGGAGTTCGCCTTTCCCGTCACTCATTTCGGTGAATCATAGCGTCAGACATGTACGCGGGGTGTCTTCTCCCCTTATTGGGGCGCATCGGGAGTGACCGGCCACGGGCTCAGGGTGAGGGAATCAAGTCCCTTCCGGAATGCGGCCTTGGTCTGCGGATTGACGTCGAAGCGGTAGTCGTACTGGCCGCCTTCGTCCACGCTGTGCTGGAACCACACGAAGCCGATCACATTGGGCGTCCGCTTGATCCAGCGGAAGAGGTCGGCGGTCCAGCCGGGTTGCTGCGGTCCCGGTGAACTGCCGGTCTCGCTCAGCAGGATCGGCTTGTGCGAGAACTTCGTGATCTCGTCCACCGTGGGCTGGATCACCTCGGTGGCCGTCTTCTCGCCGAAGCCGTAGCCGTCGACACCGATCCAGTCGACGTAACTGTCGCCGGGGTAGAGCGGCTTGAGCGGGACGCCGCGGGCGCCGCGGAGCGCGTTCGGGCTCCAGACCCAGATCACCTCGGTCGCGCCCACGGCCTGGAAGAGGTCGTGGATGTGCCGCCACGCCTTCACGTAGTCGCCCCGCGAGTTGCCGCTGTTCTTCTCGGACCAGGGGTACCAGTCGCCGTTCATCTCGTGCGCGAAGCGCAGGGCGATCGGCTGTCCCGCCGCTTTGACCTGGCGCGCGAATCGGATCACATAGGAGTCGAACGACCCCGACGCGATCTTCTTCAGCGAGTACTCCGGCTGGTCGGCGGCCCGTGACTTGGCGAACGGCTCCCAGGTGAGCAAGGGCACCGCGCCCTGTTTGTAACTGAGTTCGGCGTCGGCGGCGGAGAAATCCTCGTTCCAGCCCTGGTAGTACTCCAGCATTCGCGGGTGACGCCCCGACGCCACGGTCACGGCCGCGGTGGTCGCCCATGCCGGCGCGTGGAATGTCGCGACGCCGAAATAGACGCCTTTCGGATGCAGATACTCCGCCTTGCTCAGGGTTTTGGTGCGCGTCACGGGGTCTGCGGCGGATGTTCCGGAAGGCGTGGACTGTGAGGGATTGCCGGAGTCGTCGATGCGCTCCTGGCCTCCGGAGGAGCACGCGGCCAGCGGCAGCAGCAGGGCGCCCACGAGCGCGCCTGCCAGGGCGTTCACCAGGAAGGGCCGCCGCCGCGTCCCTCGTGTGAGCACATTCATTCCCGGCCATTCTGCTCGGCGAACCGTCACGGGAAGCATCTCATCAGACGAACCTATGGTCGTCTCTAGGTGTGCGGGCGGTGCGGCCGTGGCCGGTTCCACGAGCCGGGCCTCCGGGTCGGCCGGGCCGTCGCGCACCGAACCGGTGCGACGGCCGCACGACCGCACGGGCGCGGAGGCGCGGAGGCGGGGAGGCGGGGAGGCGGGGAGGAAACGCGGAGGCGCGAAACGGCGGCGGGACGGGGTGAGTCACGGGCGGGACGGCAGTGACAGCAGTCCGATGGGCACAGGACCTACACGACTGTGACCGGGATTTCACCGCTCCGGTCGTTTGTCCAGGTAATTCGCCGCCGGGCGGAACGGACTTGTCATCGGGGTGTAACACAGCTCACGCGACAGGGCCGTTGTGTACGTGGCAGAGGCGTTACTCAAGGTGATCCTGTGAGGGACGCTAAGGTTCATATGATAAAAATCGTGTCACCACTTACGCTCTCTACGGCACGCCGCCTTGTATGTGGCTCGGGGGAATCGGCGCGATAAGGAAGACATGCTGGCGTTCTTGCTGGAGATCCGTGAGTTGCGGCTCCAGGGGGTGGTGTACCCCTTCGCCGCCTTCATGGCGCTGATCTGGTTGCTGTGGCTGATCAAGGTCGTCCTCGCGCGTCGCTACAAGCCGTGGAAGCGCCCGTTCCAGACCACCACCTCCGTGATCATTCCGGTGGTGGACGAGCCCGAGGACCTCTTCCGCGAGGTCGTCGGCCGGATCATCGACCAGCGGCCGACCGAGATCATCGTGGTCATCAACGGCCGCCGCAACGAGGCGCTTGAGCACATCTGCGACGACCTCGGCGTGTTCTGGCGGTGGACCCCCGTCCCCGGCAAGCGCAACGCGCTCAAGGTCGGCCTGGCCGAGTCCAGCGGCGAGATCGCCGTACTCGTCGACTCCGACACCATCTGGACCGCCAACACCCTCAGCGAACTGGTCAAGCCCTTCCGCGACCCCCAGGTCGGCGGGGTGACGACCCGTCAGCGCATCCTCCAGCCGAGCCGCACCGTGCTCACCCGCTGGGCGGACTGGCTGGAGAGCGTGCGCTGCCAGTACGCGATGCCCGCCATGAGCGTGCTCGGCACCGTCGGCTGCCTGCCCGGCCGCACCATCGCCTTCCGCAGCCACATCCTCTTCGACTGCATGGACGCCTTCCTCGGCGAGAAGTTCCTCGGCGTCTTCCTGGAGGTGAGCGACGACCGCACGCTCACCAACTACACGCTCAAGGCCGGGTACAAGACCGTCTACCAGTCCACGTCGCTCGTCTACACCGACGCCCCGCTCCAGTTGAAGAAGCTGGCCAAGCAGCAGTACCGCTGGGCACGCGGCTCGCAGTACAACACGCTGCGGATGATGCCGTGGATGCTGCGCAACGCGAAGATGCTCGCGCTGTTCTACTTCGCCGACGTCGCGGTCCCCTTCGTGCTGCTCGGCACCTTCGCCTCCTGGCTGATCGCCGCCTTCCACCGGGGCCGGCCCACCATCTACCAGGACCTGCCGCTGCCCGGCGACCCCACCAAGGCCCTGGTGCTGCTCCTCGCGCTGGCCGCCGTGATGTCGCTGTTCTCGCTGATGTTCCGCTTCGGGCGGCACTTCGCCTACCGGCCGCAGGACCTGCTCTTCCTGCCCACCTTCATGGTGATCAACACCCTGCTGCTGCTCCCCGTGCGCCTGCTCGGCTTCTTCCGCTGCGCGCACAACGCGAGTTGGGGCACCCGCGCCGACAGCTTCGCGGGCGAGAAGTCGCACAGCGCCCTGGTCCTGGTGCCGTACGTGATCGGCGGCCTCATGCTCGGGGGGTCGGTGATGATGAGTGTCTAGCCACAACGGGCCGGCCGCCAACCGGTCCGGCAGCCGGGCGGAGGCCAAGCGACGGCGCAAGAAGCCGTCGCACTGGTGGAGCCGCGGCACGGGCATCCGGCTGCGGATCTGGATGGCCGTCAACGCGGTCCTGCTCTCCGCGCTGTCCTACGGCGTCTACATGGCAGTCGTCTCCAACGCGGAGGGCACCGGCTACTCCGGACTCGGCGGGGGCAGCAAGAGCAACCCGGGACTGCTGGACCGGCTCAAGGGCAAGAGCGACCCGAACGTGCCGACCAAGCAGCAGTTCATGAAGCCGGACGGCATCTACTTCGGCGCGGCCACCGTCAAGGCCCCCTACGACGCCAAGGAACTGGACGAGTTCACCACCGACGACGGCGGCATCCGGCCGACCATGGCCTCGTTCTTCCTCGACTGGGAGCACGAGTTCAACCCGTACTCGATGACGGCGGCCTACGAGCACGGCACGCTCCCCGTGCTGACCTGGGAGCCCTGGGCGGGCGGGGTGCAGAATCCGGCGGGCGGCGTCATCCTCGACACGAACACCGATCAGCCCAAGTTCCGGCTCGGCAACATCATCAGCGGCAAGTTCGACGCCTACATCACCCGTACGGCCACGGCCATCGCCGACGCCAAGTGGCCCCTGGTGCTGCGCCTCGCGCACGAGATGAACGGCGGCTGGTACCCCTGGTCGGAGGCGGTGAACGGCAACAAGCCCGGTGAGTACGTGCAGGCGTGGCGGCACGTGCACGACCTGTTCGACAAGGCCGGGGCCACCAATGTGATCTGGACCTGGTCGCCGAACATCATCCGCCCGAAGCCGAAGGTGAAACTCCAGCCGTACTACCCGGGCGACGACTACGTCGACTGGATCGGCATGACCGGCTACGGCGTGCGCGAGAAGACCCCCGCGATCACCTTCGGTGCGACGGTCAAACAAGTGCGGACCTTCGCCGACAAGCCGCTGATCATCATGGAGACCGGCGCGCAGATCGACAAGCAGCAACTGAACTGGGTCCGGGCCTTCTTCCCCTGGCTCCAGGCCCATCCGGACATCGTCGGCTTCATCTGGATGCAGAAGGACCGGGACACCGGCGCCCGCGCCAACTGGCGCTTCACCTCAAGCAAGGCCGAACAGCAGGCGTTCCAGGCCGGTCTGGCCACACTGCGGCTGGCGACCGGGCAGACGAAGACGTCGTCCGGTCCTTCACCGGGCGCGCCGCCGAGCGGTTCACCCGGCACCTCCCCGTCTTCCGGGAGCACCCCATGAACGAGCGGGAAGTGCTGGATCCCCACCCCGATCACCCCGACACCATTCCCATCTCGATCATTCCGCAGCCGCGGAACTCCCATCACGGCCAGGGCGAGTGGGAGATCCAGGACGACAGCACCGGGGACCGCCCCGCCCCGGGCGGGCGGGCGGCGCGCCGGCGGGAGGAGAAGCGCCAGGAGGAGAAGCGGCGCGGGATGGGCCGCGCCGCGATCATGCTGCCGCCGATGCTGGTGACGCTCGTCGCGGGCGGGTACCGGGTGGGCGCGGCGCAGGTCAGGGAGGACGAGGCGGCGACGTGGTGGGCGGCGCATCTGTCGTGGTCGGACCTCGGGCGGCTGCTGGACAACACCGATGTGGTGCTGGCGCCGTACTACGTGCTGATGCACATCTGGGTCGCGGTCGCCGGGAGTTCGCCCGCGATGCTGCGGGTGCCGTCGGTGGTGGCGATGGCGGTGACGGCGGGACTGCTGGCGCTGCTCGGCCGCCGGATGTTCGACGCGCCGACCGGGCTGGTCGCGGGGCTGGTGTTCGCGGTGCTGCCGGTGACGACGCGATTCGCGCAGGAGGCACGGCCGTTCGCGCTGGCGGCGCTGTCGGTGGTGGCGGGGGCGCTGCTGCTGTACCGGGCGCTGGACCACGTGGGCGCGGACCGGTGGGGCGGATACGCGTTCGGGATGCTGTGCACGGGGCTGTTCCACCCGGTGGCGGCCACGGTCGTGGTGGCGTATCTGCTGATCACGCTGGCCACCGAACGCCAGCGCACCGGGGCGTGGTTGGCGGTGACGCTGGTGCCGGTCGCGCCGCTCTTCGCGGTGCTGATGCTGGCGCGCGGCCAGAACCACCAGGACCCGCAGGGCGGCACCGATGTGCACGCGCTGCTGCGGCTGCCGCAGGAGCTGATCGGCTCGCAGCACGCCGCCCTCGCGGTGGGCGGCCTCGCGCTGCTCGGGGTGCTGCTCGGCCGCAGGAACGGCGTACCGCTGCTGGTGTGGGCGGTGCTGCCGCCGGTCGCGCTGTTCGGACTGCGCTCTTACGGCAACCTGTTCACGCCGTCGTACTTCGTCTTCACCGTGCCCGCCGTCGCGCTGCTCGCGGGCGCCGGGGTGTGCGGTCTGGCCAAGCTGCTGCCGGGCAGGGAGGGCGGGGCGGCGACCCGGCAGATCGTGCTCGGCGCGGTGGCCGCCGTCGCCGTGGCCGCGGTCTCGCTGCCGGCCTTCAACGGCCTGCGCACCGACCCGCGGCCCGGACTCCCCGACTACCAGGCCGCGTCGGCCTGGCTGCGGACGCAGACGCGCGGTGGCGACGGGGTCGTCTACAGCGGTGAGCTGGACAAGGCGATGCGGGGCACCGCGTACCAACTGCACGCCGTGGCCGACCAGCCGGACGCGGTGTACGTGACGGTGTCGCCGCAGCGGGACGGTACGTACACCGGACAGCCGTGCTCCGCGCCCGTGGTGTGCACCAAGGACGTCCAGCGGATCTGGCTGGTGGCCACCGCGCCGCGCACGCCGTACGCGGGGATGACGGCCGACGAGGGGAGATTCCTCCAGACCGAGTACAAGGCGGGCACCGCGAAGGACTTCGCGGGCGGCCTGCGGATTACGCTGTTCGACCGGCTGCCGCGGAAGTCGGCGCGGTAGCGGGCGCGTTGGGCGCGCCGACCGGGCCGGTCGCGGGCGTGGCCGGTCGCGGGCGGGGCCGGGCCCGACGGGGGCGGGGCGCGCGGGGGCAGGGTGCGCGGGGCGTTCAGGGAATCGTCGGGGGAACGGGTGACGGAGGCGGGGGAGCATGCTCGGGGGAAGACGCGACCGGTGGACGCGCGGAGGTCCGCTCGTCAACTGGCCGGGGCGGCTGTCCAGCCCCTTCTACGGCCAGGTCTGGAGCCGGGCGAAGTACGTCGTGCCCGCCGCGGTCCTCGCGCTGCTGATCGGGGTCGCCGCGCTCGCCTGGGGTGACGGCGGGGACGGGGGCGGCGACCGTAGCGCGGGAGCCGACCGGGCGGCCGACAGCGGCGTGGGCGACAGCGGCGTGGGCGACGACGACGGGGTGTCGACCATCGCGCCGGGACCGCCGCGGACCGCCGTGCCCGACAAGGACGCCATCCGCCGACCGCCCGCCGGGACCACGTACTTCGGCGTCGCCAAGCCCGACGCGCCCTGGAATTCGGCCGTCCTGGCCGGAGTCGGCCGCGACGCGGGCGGCGTCACGCCCAACATGGTGGAGTACTACGTCAATTGGACCCGCGGCTTCGACCCGGGCCCGGTCCGCGCCGCCTACGCCCAGCACGCCGTGCCCGTCGTCTCCTGGGAACCGTGGGCGGGCTCCGCGAAGGGCACCGAGCAGCCCTCGTACGCGCTGCGCACCATCATCGACGGTGCGCACGACCCGTACATCAGGTCCTTCGCCGAGGCCGTCAAAGCCAACCGTTTCCCGATCGCGCTGCGCTTCGCCCACGAGATGAACGGCCACTGGTATCCGTGGGCCGAGCCCAACGGCGGCAACAGACCCGGTGAGTACGTCGCCGCGTGGAAGCACGTCCACGACATCTTCCAGCAGGCCGGTGCCACCAATGTGATCTGGGTCTGGGCCCCGAACACGCTGCGCGGCGCGGACGACATCAGCCTGAAGTCCCTTTATCCGGGCGACGGTTACGTCGACTGGATCGGCCTCGACGCCTACGGGATCGCCGAGCGCACGGCGGGCGAACTCCTCGACCCGTCGGTGAACGCCCTGCGCGCGTTCACCGCGAAGCCGCTGCTCATCACCGAGACCGGCGCTCAGCCGGGCGGGCGCAAGGCCCTCTGGATCGCCAGCCTCTTCCCGTGGCTGGCGAGCCGCCATGACGTCATCGGCTTCATCTGGTTCCAGTACACCCACGCCGAAGGCGGCGGCTCCGACTGGACGTTCATGTCCAGCACTGCGGCGCAGGAGTCCTTCAAGGCGGGAGCGAGGACGTTGCGGCTGGCACAAGTGCCGTGACGCGTACGGCTGTTCGTACGCGGGCCGCCCCCGGCGCGTGCACCGGGGGCGGCCTTTGATGCTTACGTGCTTACGTGGTCCTGAGGGTCAGGTGCCGAGCACCTGGAACTCCCAGAGCGAGTAGCCGTACTGCGTGGCGCGCGCCGTCCCGTACATCCGCACGTACCGCCCGGTGCCGGTGACGTTCAGCGTCTGATTGCCGCCGGTGCCGGTGGTCGTGGAGTAGACGTCCGTCCAGGTGGTGCCGTTCGCGGAGGTCTGGATCCGGTACGCCGTCGCGTACGCGGCCTCCCAGTTGAGCTTGACCTGGCTGATGGTGTGGCTGGCACCGAGGTCGACCTGGAGCCACTGCGGGTCGCTGAAGGTGCTGGACCAGCGGGTGCCGGGGTCGCCGTCCACCGCGCTCGCCGCCGTGAAGCTGCCGTTCTCACTGGACGAGGCCGTGGCCGTCTTCCCCTGCGACAGCAGGGTGGGCGTGCCGGGTCCGCCGGGGTCGCCGCCGCCGGACGTCGGTGTGCCGTACAGCGCCAACTCGTACAGCGAATCGCCGTATTGGGATGTTCTGGCGGTCGCGTAGACCCGTACATAGCGGGCCGTGGCCGACAGCGCGGTGTCCTGGATGTCGGCCGGACTGTTGTTGTTGGAGTAGACCGTCGTCCAGGTCGTGCCGTTGGCCGACGTCTGTAGCTGGTAGGCGGATGCGGCCGCCGCCTCCCAGACCAGACTCGCGTGCGTGAGGTTGTAGGACTGGCCGAGGTCGACCTGGACCCACTGCGGGTCGCTGAAGCCGCTCGACCAGCGGGTGGTGACATCGCCGTCGGTCGCGTTCGACGCGGGGAACTGCGCGCTCTCGGTCGAGGAGGCCGTGGTCGGCTTGCCCTTGGCGATGTTGGTGCCGGTGCTGCCGGGCGCGGCCTTGTTGTAGACCGCCACGTAGTCGACGTTCAGCGAACCGCCGCTGACCGTCGCCGCGTTGGGGCCGCCACCGAAGGCGGCGGGGAAGCCGCCGCCGATCGCCAGGTCGAAGATGATGTAGAAGCTGTGGTCGACGGCGTTGGCCCACGCCGTGGCGTCCACCTGGTTGGAGCTGAGCGTGAAGTAGTTCGCGCCGTCCAGGTACCAGCGGATCTGCTCGGGTGACGTCGAGCGGTCGATCTCCACCGCGTACGTGTGATAGCCCGTCTGGCAGCCGGAGCAGGCCCGTTCACCGCTGCCGACGCCGCTGGACTCGTTGCACGCGCCGCCCGGATTCGTCCCGCAGTGCAGGGTGCCGAACACCGAGCTGCGGCCGTTGATGTCCTCCAGGATGTCGACCTCGCCGGAACCCGGCCACGGCACGCCCACGCGCAGCGGCGACCCCAGCATCCAGAACGCGGGCCAGTAGCCCGCGCCGTTGGCCGTGGTCACGTTCGGCTGCTGGATCGACGCCTGCATCCGGACCACGCCGCCGGGCTGCGCGCCGAAGCCGTCCGCCTGCGTCTCGACCCGTCCCGACGTCCAGCCGGTGTTCGGGTCCGTGCCCGAGTGCAGCGCCTTGAGCACCAGATGGCCGTTGCCGTCCTGGTAGACGTTGGCCGTGCTGTTCGTCATCGTCTCGATCTCGCCGGTCCCGAAGGTCCAGCCCTCACCGGCGTCGTAGCGCCATGTCCCGGTGTCCAAGCCGGTGTTGGCGGCGCCGTTGAAGTCGTCGCTCCAGGTGGTGGTGAAGCCGCTCGGGGCGGCGGGGACGGCGTTCGGCTGTACGGCGGCCGGTTGTGCGGCCTGCTGCGCCGCCGGTTGTGCGGCCGTTTGTGCCGCCGCGGTCCGGGTCGCCGTCTGTGGGGAGACGGTGCCCTTTCCCGCGGCCGACGCCGACGCCTGCGGCGAACCGGCCAGCGCCACCGCGGCCATCGCGCTGACGGCGACTAATCCGACGCCCAGCCGTTTCCGCAAGCGCTTGTCTCTCATCGACATGCCTGCTCCTTGTGTGGGGGGTTGCGTGAGAGCGCTCTCTCCACGCGAGAGTCGGCCTTGCCCCAGCCCCTGTCAAGGCTTCCGGCAACGTTTACGGAGCCGTCCGCGCGCCGTACGGGAGGAGGACGGTGCCCCGCCAGGGAGGTATGCGGCAGCGGTGTGCACCCAGTGCAATTCCGGGCCGTGGCCGTCCCCGTGGGGCGCGGGTCTGCGTAGCGTGGCAGCTCTGTCCGTCGAGGGGAGTGCGCGGTGTCGGGACGTCCGGAGAAGGAGATGGCGCCGGGCGACGACCCGGTACGCCAACTGGCGCGCGAGCTGCGCGACTTGCGGGAGGCGGCGGGCAAGCCGACGTACCGGACGATGGCCAGGGGCGCGGGTTTCGGCGCGAGCACGCTGTCGCGGGCCGCCTCCGGCGAGACGCTGGCGACGCTGCCGGTGGTCCTGGCGTACGTCCGCGCGTGCGGCGGCGATCCGGCCGACTGGGAGCGGCGCTGGCGGGCGGCGGCCACGCGGGCCGCGGGGCCGCGGGACGCCGAGGACGGCGACGACCCGGCGCCCTACCGCGGCCTGGCCCGGTTCGAAGCGGGCGACGCCGACATCTTCTTCGGCCGCGACCGCCTCACCGACCGCCTGCTGGAACTCACCGCCCGCCGCCGCTTCACCGCCGTCTTCGGCCCCTCCGGCAGCGGCAAGTCCTCCCTCCTGCGCGCCGGCCTCATCCCCCGCCTCCAGCAAGTCGCCGACCCCGCCACCCGCCCCGCCGCCCTCCGCATCCTCACCCCCGGCGCCCATCCGCTCCGCGACCACGCCCCCCACCTGACGCCTGCGGCGAGCTCCACGTACGACCCTGCGGCCAGCACCGCGGGCATCCCGGCCCCCGGCCCGGCGGGCGGTCGTGCGACGGGCACGTCGGCCGATCCGGAGGGTGGTCCCGCGACGGCCTCGGCCGCGAGTGCGGCGACGGATTCGACCGACGGTCGGGCGGCTGCCCCGGGACCCGGCCCGGCTCCCAGGGGTGTGACGGATTCGAAGGGCGGTCGGGCGGCTGAGTCCGTGAGCGGTTCGGATCGCGGCCCGGCGGGCGGTCGTGCGACGGGCACGTCTGCCGGTCCGGAGCGAGGCCCGGAGGGTGGTCCGGCGGACGGGCACGCGTCTGGTCCCGCGACTGCCTCGGCCGCGAGTGCGGCGACGGATTCGACCGACGGTCGGGCGGCTGGGCACGCGTCCGGCCCGGAGCCTGGCGTGGCGGGTGGTCCGGCGACTGGGCACGTGATCGGCTCCGAGCCCACCCCGGAGGGCGGTCGCCCTGCCGGGCACGCATCCGGTCCTGCGTCCGGCTTGGCGGGCGGTCGTGCGACGGGCACCGCTGGTTCGGCGGCTGGGTACGCGGCTGACGCGGGGTCCGGCTCGTCCGGCGGTACGGCGGCTGGGCATGTGACCGGCTCCGAGTCCGGCCCGGAGGGCGCTGGCGCGGCTGGCTCCACGGCTGGTACGGCGATCGGCGCGACCGGCGGTCGGGGGGCTGGTCCGGGACTCGGGCCGGTGGGTGGTCGGGGGGTTGGTGCGGGGTCCGGTGCGGAGGGTGGCGGGGGGGATACATGGCTGATTGTGGATCAGTTCGAGGAGCTGTTCACGCTGTGTGCCGACGCGGCGGAGCGGGAGGGGTTTATCGAGCGGCTGTTGGCCGCGGCGCATCCGGCGGGGCGGACGCGGGTGGTGATCGCCGTGCGGGCGGACTTCTTGGGGCGGTGTGCGGAGCATCCGCGGCTGATCGGGGCGTTGCAGGACGCGACGCTGCTGGCGGGGCCGATGGACCGGGACGAGTTGCGGGAGGCGGTGGTGCGGCCGGCGCAGGCCGCGGGGCTGATCGTGGAGCGGGCGCTGTCCGCCCGGGTTGTCGCGGAGGTCGTGGGGGAGCCGGGCGGGCTGCCGTTGATGTCGCACGCGCTGCTGGAGACGTGGCGGCGGCGCGCCGGCCGGGCGCTGACCGAGCGGGCGTACGACGAGGCCGGTGGTCTGCACGGCGCCATCTCCCGTACGGCGGAGGACCTTTACCACCGGCTCACCGCCGAGCAGGCGGCCCTCGCGCGCCGCGTGCTGCTCCGCCTGGTCATGCCGGGCGACGGCACCCCCGACACCCGCAGACCGGTGGCCCGCGCCGAACTCGCCCTGGGCGCGGACGACACCGCCGTCGTCCTGGACGAGCTGGCCAGGGCCCGGCTGATCACCGTGGACGACGGGACCGTCGACCTCGCCCATGAAGCCCTCATCCAGGCGTGGCCACGGCTGCGGTCCTGGATCGACGCCGAGCGGACCCGGCTGCGCGTGCACCGTCGGCTCACCGACGCGGCGGTGATGTGGCACGAACTCGACCGCGAGCCCGGCGCGTTGTACCGGGGCTCGCGGCTCGCGGCGGCCGAGGAGGCGTTCCCGGCGGCGGAGGCGGACGGCGGACCCGACGAACTGACGCCCACCGAAAGGGCGTTCCTCGACGCGAGCACCGCCGCCCGCCGCCGCGAGGAGCAGGCCGCCGCCCGAACCACCCGCAGACTGCGGGCGTTGACGGCGACCCTGTCCGTACTCCTCGTCCTGGCCGTGGCGGCCGGGGCGACGGCGTGGACGCAGAGCCGCAGCAACGAGCGGCAGCGCAGGGCCGCCGACGCCGCCCGGCAGGTCGCGCTGTCGCGGCAGCTCGCCACCACCTCGGACGCGCTCGTCGGCTCCGACCCCGAACTCGCCTCGCTGCTGGCCGTCCAGGCGTACCGCGAGAGCCCCACCACCGAGGCGGTGGTCAGCCTCGAAGCCGCCGCCGCGCTGCCCCTCAAAGCCGTCCTGCGCCCGCCGGACCGCGAACACGACGTGGAGTCACTGGCGTTCAGCCCGGACGGCCGTACCCTCGCGACCGGCGACAGCGCGGGCACGGTGATCCAGTGGGACGCGGCGGGCGGCCGGGTCCGCTCGACGGTCGGCCACCCGAGCGCGGGCGCGACCGCGCTGGCGTACGGCGCGGACGGCCGCACCCTCGCGATCACCGGCTGGAAGGGAGAGTTGGACCTGCGCCCGGTGTCCGCCGAGGGCGGCCGGGCGGCCAGGACCGTGGCCCTCGGCACTGAGCCGCCGCTGGACTGGGAACTCGGCCCCGACGCCCGCACCGCCGTCACCGCGGACCGCGGCGGCGCGATCAGGCTGTGGGACGTGGCGACCGGCCGCGACCGGCGGATCGTCACCAGCCGCGAGAAGATCCCGGGACCGATGGCGTTCTGCGCGGGCGGGCGCGTCGTGGCGATGTCCGACGCCGGGCGGATCCGCGAGTGGGACACCCGGACCGGCCGCCCGCTGGCCGACTTCGCCGCCAGGTCGCAGACCCACGAAGTCCCGGACGACGGAGGGGACTTCCTCGACCTCGCGTGCGGCCCGGACGGCCGCAGCGTGGCCACGGGGGACTTCGCCGACGGCAAGGTGCGGATCCGGGACGCGGCGACCGGCCGCGTACGCGCGGTGCTGTCCGGCCACGCGGGCCAGGTCGGCGCGCTGGCGTTCAGCCCTGACGGCCGCACCCTCGCGACCGGCGGCGACGACCGGACGGTACGGATCTGGGATGTGGCCACGGGCAGGGCCCGTGCGGTGCTGTCCGGTCACACGGGCACCGTCCGCGCGCTCGCCTTCAGCCCGGACGGCCGCACCCTCGCGACGGCGGGCGCGGACCGCACCGTACGGCTGTGGGACGTGACGAACGGCCCCGCCGTCCTGCCCGGCGTCGCGGCGGCGGCCTTCGGCGGCGGTGGCGTCGTACTGGCCGGAACGGACGGCGGACTCCGGCTGCGCGACACGGCCACCGGACATGTGCGCGTCCTGGCCGGTCCGTCCCCGGGACCGCCGCCGGTCGCGGTCGCCGTCACCAAGGACGGTCGCGCGGTGGCCAGTTGGGACGGCGACGGCTCGGTGCGGCTGTGGGACACCGTGTCGGGGCAGGTCACCGCCACCCTTGCGGCGGTCGGGAACGCGGGCGGCCTGGCGTTCAGCCCCGACGGCCGTACGCTCGTCATCGCCGACTACGACGGCCGGTTGCGGCCGTGGGACGTGCGCGCGCACCGCTTCCGTACGACCTTCCGGGTGTGGATCGCACCCGGCACGGGACCCGTCTTCGGCCCGGACGGCCGGATCGTGGCCGCGCAGACCGTGGACGGCGCGGTCGCGCTCGTCGACCTGGGCACGGGGGAGACCCGGTCCATCCTCAACGGCGCTCCTGTGCACGGCAGTTCGGGCAGCATGCCCATGGTGGACTCGGGCGTCGCGCTCAGCTCGGACGGGCGCACGGCCGCCGTCGGCACCTGGGACGGTCACGTCCTGCTCGCCGACCTGACGACCGGCCGCACCCGCGCGCTGGCCACCGGCCGTACCGCGCCCGTGACGTCGGTGGCCTTCACCCCCGACCGCCGGACCGTCGCGGCGGGCGACTGGGACGGCCCCGTGCACCTCCTGGACGTGGCCACCGGACACGTGCGGGCCACCCTCACGGCGGCGCCCCGCTCCGCAACCGACCTCGCCTTCGGCCCCGACGCGCACACGCTCCTCGTTCTCGACCCGCAACAGACCGTGCGGCTGTGGGCCGTTGACCTGCCGGACCCCGCGGCTGCCGTCACCGCCGTCTGCCGCGCGGTCGGCCGCGACCTCACCCGGCAGGAGCGCGGCACGTATCTCCCCGACGAACCGGCCCGCCCGGTCTGCGGCACCACCACGGACCGCTGAGGCCCGCCCGGTCTGCCGCACCACCGCCCGCTGAGGCCCGCGCCGCGCGGGCCCGGCATTGCGCTCTCGGTCAACTCCCTTGCGCACAGGGCCGATGACGGGCGGCTCGGCCCCCGGCAGACTCGGTGGCCCGGCGCACGGGGGAGGGTGCCCGGGGCCGGTGGGCCGAGAGCGCGGCGCGCGGTGCGGTTCGTCAGTGGCGACGACGATCGGGGAGGACGACCGCAGTGAGCCGCGATGGGGGCAGGGGTCGCGCCTCGGCCGACCGGTCGTGTGGGGCGGGGAGTTCGGGCGTACGGTCGCCCGCTCGGCGGGCGTGTGCGGGGGCGGTGTGGACGCTCACGCGCTCAACAGCCGCCTGCGGTAGGCGCCGGGCGCGACGCCATACTCCTTCTTGAAGGCACGGCCGAAGACCGCCGCGTCCGGGAAGCCCCACCGCGCGCAGATCCGGCTGACGCTGCGGTGCGCCATCCGAGGGTCGGCCAGATCGGCCCGGCAGCGGTCGAGCCGTTCGGCGCGGACGTGTCCGCCGACGGTACGGCCGCCGTCCTGGCGGAAGAGGTGGTGCAGGTAGCGCACCGAGATGTGGTGCGCGGAGGCGATGGCGGCGGGCGACAGCCAGGGCGCGGCGAGGTGGCGGTCGATGTACTCGCCTATGGCGCAACGGAGTTCGAGGGTGCGGGACGCGGGTACGGGCGCCGGTTCCGCGAGCTGGGCCAGGAAGGCCGTGGCCAGGCTCAGCGCCGCCGAGCCGAGGCGCGCGCCTTGCGGGGCGAGCACCGAACCGGCCGCCTGGTCGGCGAGCCCTTCGACGTAGTGCGCCAGCAGCGCGGCGGGTCCGGTGTCGGAGGAGAGCGGGCGCGCGACCAGGTGCCTCAGCGACCTGGCGGGCACCGGCACCGCCTCGCGCGGCAGGTGCAGCACGATCGCCCGCCCTCGCGGCGCGGCGGACTCGACCGCCCTGACGAGCAACGGCCGTGAGGGCTCCCACAGCCCCAGCTCGCCGGCCTCCAGCCGCGTACCGGCCCGGTCGCGCTCCGCGTCCCCGCCGAGGTCTCCGCCACCGGTCCGGCCGACGTTCCCGGCACCGTTCCCGGCAGCGCTCAGGTCCCCCCGGTCCACCCCGTCCGCCCGGCGCAGCGTCAGCGGCCCCTCCGACACCAGCGCCAGCCGCCAGTGGTCGACCCCCGGCCCAGGCCCAGACCCATGCCCCGGTCCACGTCCAGGCCCCTGCCCAAGCCCAAGCCCCGGCCCCGATCCCCGCCCCGGCCCCGGCCCCGGCCCCGGCCCCGGCCGTACGGTCAGCGGTCCCGGCGGGCGCACCACCGTCAGCCAGACCTGCCCCAACTCCCATGCGTACGGACGTGCTTCGTCCATCGGCGGTGCTGCCCTTCCGCGACGATTCCCGCGGACCCCGTATGCGACGCCCGTGAGATTGATTCCACGGCAGCGCGGATTGATGGGCAGCCCCCGGCCGCCGGGTGAATCAATTCCGTTCGGGGCGACGGCCGTTCGCCGGGAACGTCTCGACCAGCTCTTGCGGCGCCGCCTGCTGCCACGAGTCGAGCAGGATGTCGTACAGCTCGCCCTCGTCCTCGAGCGCCGCCAGCCGCGCCCGTACCCACGACGAGTGGGCCTCGTGCGCGGGCACCCAGAACTTCTCCGGCTCCGAGGCGATCAGCTCCGCGCGCTCGTGCCGTGGACAGCGCACCGCGAACGACGTCCCGTCGTCGGGCACCGTCACATACATCCGGCGGCCGACATGGAACGTGGGATGTCCCCACAACTCCTTCTCGACGGTCCCGGGCAGCCCGAGCGCCACGCGCCGCACATCCCCGCTCCCCAGCACTGCCCGCCGCCCCACGACTCTCCCCATCCCGGCTCCGTCCGCGTGCCCGCGCGCCCGCCTCGCTCGAACGCACCCAATTCCACCACGGCGGGGCGCGCGTGCGGGGGAGGCCGCCGCCCGGCGCCGCGGGCGGCCCTACGGGTGCAGCACGATCTTCCCCACGTGCCCCCTGCGGGCCAGCTCCTCCTGCGCCCGCGCGGCCCGCGCGAGCGGGAACGTCGCCGCGACGACCGGCCGGACAGCGCCCTCGCGCGCCAGGTCCATGAGGAGCCCGAAGTGCGCGGGCGTGTGCATCGAGGAGCCGATCACCCGCGCGTTGTGCAGATACAGACGGCGTACGTCCAAGGTGACGCCGTACCCGCCGAGCGCCCCCGCGACCACCCACCGGCCGCCCTCGCGCAGCAGCGGCAGGCACGCGCTCACCAACTCCCCGGCGACGACGTCGAGTCCGATGTCGATGCCGTCCGGGGCGGCGGCGCGGATCTGCCCGGCGACGTCCCGCGCGCGGTCGATGACGACGTGCGCGCCCGCCGCGCGGACCGCGTCGGCCTTGGAACCGCTGCTGACGGCGAGCACCTTCGCGCCGCGCGCGCGGGCGAGTTGGGTCAGGGCGAGGCCGACGCCGCCGGACGCGCCGGAGACCAGGGCGGTTTCGCCGTCCCGCAGCCCGCCGCGCTCGATCATGCCGAGCGCCGTGCCGTACGCGGTCGGCAGCGACGCCAACTGGTCGTCCGTGAGCGGGGATTCGGTCATGTCGTGCACGCGGCCGACCGGCGCGGTCACGTACTCGGCGTAGCCGCCGTCGCGTTCGCTGCCCATGAGACCGATGGGATTCGCGTCCTGGCGGTCGGAGTCGTAGACGGCCGGGTCGATGACGACGCGGTGGCCGAGGAGGCCCGCGTACGGGTTCGGCTCCGCGGCCGCGCCCCGGGCCGCCGCCTCGGCGGCGTTCCCGGCGACCGCCCGCGCCGTATCCCGGTCAACCGCCCGCACCGTATCCCCGTCAACCACAGCGCCCCCGTCGAGGCCAGTGCCCCCGTCGAGGCCAGTGCCCCCGTCGAAGCCAGCGCCCCCGTCGGCGGAGACGTCCTCCCGTGGCCCGACCGCCACGACCCGCCCGGCCACGTCGGCCCCCTGGATCCGCGGAAAGTCGATCGGCCCGCGCCAGCCCGACAGCGCCGTCGCGTCCTGCGGGCTCCCGTACGCGCCCTCGCGCGTCCACAGGTCGGTGTTGTTGAGGGCGACGGCGGAGACCTCGACCAGCACCTCGCCCGCCCCCGGGGCGGGCACAGGCACCTCCACCGCCTCCAGCACCTCCGGCCCGCCGTGACCGGCGATCCGTACCGCACGCATGGTCCCGGGCACGCTCATCGCTCCACCGTCCTCTTGAGTACACTGATCTGTGAACATCAACCCACGGTACACCGATCAGTGAAGGGGGGCCCGATGCCGGAGGTCCAGGAGGCGGAAGCGGGCGACGTACGGCCCATGACCGCCGCGGGCCGCCGTATCGCGGCGGCTGCCGAGGAGCTGTTCTACGGGCGCGGGATCACGGCGGTGGGCGTGGACCTGATCGCCGAGCACTCGGGCGTGACCAAGCGGACGCTGTACAACCAGTTCGGCTCGAAGGACCGGCTCGTGGCGGTCTACCTCGGCGAGCGCGACCGGCGCTGGCGGGCCCTCGTCCGCGCCGCCGTCGACGCCTGCGACGACCCCGTCGAGGCCGTCACCGCGCCCTTCGAGGCGCTGCGGACCTGGAGCGCGACCAACACCCGCGGATGCGCGTTCATCAACGCCCTGGCCGAACTCCCCGACCCCGCGCACCCCGCACACCGCGTCGCCGCGGACCAGAAGCTCTGGCTGCTCGGGCTCTTCGAGCGCCTCGCCACCGCGGCGGCCTGCGCGTCCCCCGCCGCCCTGGCCACCCGGCTCCTCCTGCTGCACGAGGGCGCGCTCGCCACCCAGCCGCTGCCGCTCGACACACTCGCGGAAAGCGTCGCTCTGGCACGGGAGTTGGTACGGGCGAGCGCGCCGTCCTCCGGCGCGGCCTGAGCGCCGACGGGTGAAGTCGGCTGCTAGCCAGGGGCCTTGGGCGTGAAACCGTCCGGGTCCTGCGCCAGCAGCCCGTGCACCCGGCCGACGAGGCTGCTGTCCTCGGACGGGCTCAGTCCCTCGCGCGCGGTGCGGAGCACGGCTTCCACCAGGTGCCAGCGCTCCTCCAGGCGGTCGTACGCGCCGGAGGGGATGGCCGAGGCGGCGTCGATGTCGCGCTTGCGGGCCGTGAGGTCGCGCAGCTCCTCGGCGGCGTCGGGGCGGCCGACGTCCTCGAACTGCTCCGGGCGTACGCCGACGACATGCGCCATCCGGGCCAGCGTCTCGTCACGGCCGCGGACGGGGACCGGTGTCCCGTCGACCGACTGGTAACCGCTGACGATCTGCCGCCACCGCGTGTCGCTCATGCCGGCTCGCCGCGAGGCCTCCCGCTGGGAAAGGCCGGACGCCGCGAGCGCGACCTTGATCAGCTCCCCCTCGGGCGGCGCGTCCGGGCGCTCAGTCATGCGGCGAGCTTCGCACAACTACGCATTATGCGTCCAGCGATACGGCGAAGAGGGGCGGGTATCGGCCGGTCTGGCCTGCGCATATGCGCGGCGGCAACGTGCGCAGGTGTGCGTAGTTCCCGATAAATACTTGTGCTACGCGCTACTACGCGCTAGTTTTTGCCCATGTCGCACCGCACCCGGCCGAGCAGGCTCCATCAGGAGCCCGAGGCCGTCACCTGGGCGCGGGAGAAGTCCGGGCTGACCAAGCGGGCGCTCGCCGACCAGGTCGGCATTTCGGAGCAGCTCATGGGTGAGATCGAGTCGGGCTGGCGCAGCGCCACCCCCGCCAATCTCATCAAGATCGCCGATGCGCTGAACTGCCCGCTCGTCGTCCTGGAGCGCAAGCGCCACGCGGGCGCGGTCCGTACCGCCGCTCCTGAGGGCGCGGCCGAATGAGGCCGGGGGGCGCACGCCGCGGCCGAATGAGGCCGGGGCGCGCACGCGAAGGAACGCTCGACGCGTGGATTGGCATATGCCAAAGTCGTGCGACTCGCGGCCTGCGGGGCCGGGGCGGCACATCATGAGATGAGTACGCGGAGGCCGCCGCCGCATCCCACGAAGACGGCCCCCGCCCAGCCGGATTACCGGTCGTTGACGTGCTGATGGATCCAGACGGCAATCTGGACGAGCCACCAGCCCATGCGTAATCGATCGGTAGTCCGCAGCCTCTTCGGCCTGCGGTGACGCGCCACTGCACTGCTCCTCTCTCCGGACACCGCCGAATGCGATGTACGGAGAGGGCACCAGCGTCCAGGCGCCCGGCTGACGGTCAGGTTACGCGGCCGTACTCTCCGTGTCCGGCGGTCGGTGAATTGCCCCGCTTGACCGTTTCTGCCGGTGCCATCACTTGTTTTCCGGTGCTGCCGCTTGTCTTCCGGTGCCGCCGCCTGTCCTCCGGTGGCGCCGCCCGTCCTCCGGTGCTGCTGCTTGTCCTCGGTGGCGCCGCCCCCGTCCGCGTACGGCTTCGGGCGCGGCCCCGCGTAAGGCTCCGGGCACGACGCTGCCCGCCGTCCCCGGCCGGGTGCGGAACCGGGGGTGGCGGGCAGTGGGGCGATCCGGAAAGGGGAAGGGGAAGGGGCAGGTCAGGCGGTGGCCCCGGCCTCGCTGTGGACCAGCAGGACCGACACGGGAGACGACTTCGCGACGGCGCGGCTGACGCTCGGGTGCAGAAGCGCGGAGATGCCGCTGTAGTGGCCGGGGCCGACGGCGATGAGGTCGCTGCCGAGGGCTTCGGCGCGCTCGACGAGTATCGCGGCCAGGTCCTCGGTCAGGCCCTCGTCCACCTCGCCGTCGGCGGTGATGCCGTCCGCGCGCAGCCGCGCGAGCGCGTCGTCCACGACCTTGCGGCTCTCGGCGCTCTCCTCCACCGGCACCACCGTGCTGGTGATCCCTCCGGAGATCACCTGCGACGGCCGGATGTGGATGACCTGCACCGTCCCGCCGGTCAGCTTGGCGAGCGCCGACACCGCGTCGAGGACGGCACTGCCGTGGGCCGAACCGTCGACGGCGGCGAGGATCTTCTTGTACATGGGGTCAACTTCCTTGTCCGAAGGGGTCTCACGGGAGGTGCGGCCTCCGTACTTCCTCAGCCTCCGGCCGCCGGGCGCGCATTCCCGGATCGGTGGTGACCATGGCCACTTCGTACGTTTCCGCTCTCCGTCGCCCGTCACCGTTGCCTCGCCGTGCGGGGAGCGCGAGGACTGACTAGCGTGGAGATGTACGTAAGTGACGTACGTCACATTCGTGGGGACGGAGTCGCGGGTCATGACTGATTTCCCGGAAGGCGCACCGTGCTGGGTGGACGCCATGTTCGTGGACCTGGAAGGGGCCAAGCGTTTCTACGCCGACGTGCTGGGCTGGACGTTCGGGGAGAGCGCGAGCGAATTCGGCGATTACGCGCAGGCGTTCTCGGACGGGGAGGCCGTCGCGGGCGTGGTCCCGCCGATGCCGGGAGAAGAGGGGAAGTCGGCCTGGAACTTGTACTTCGCCACCCCGGACGCGGCGGCGACCGCGGAGAAGGTGAAGGCGGCGGGCGGCGAACTGCTCATGGAGTCCATGCAGGTGGGCCGGCTCGGCACGATGGCGCTGGCCAAGGAGCCGACCGGCGCGGCCTTCGGGCTCTGGCAGCCGGATCAGCACAAGGGCTTCGCGAAGGTGGGCGAGCCGGGCGCCTTCTGCTGGGCCGAGTTCTTCACGCGCGAGCCCGACGTCACGGATGCCTTCCTGACGAAGGCGTTCACGTATTCCGCGCAGCAAATGACCGACGCCGGGGTGGACTTCAAGGTCTTCAAGGTCGGCGGCAGCCCGAATCCGGTGCTCGGCCGCATGACCATGGGTGACGAATTCCCGCCGGAGGTACCGGCGTACGTGAACGTCTACTTCGCGGTCGGCGACTGCGACGCCGCCGTACAGAAGGCCGTCGACCTCGGCGCCACCCTCCGCTTCGGCCCGATGGACAGCCCCTACGGCCGGTTCGCCGCCGTCACCGATCCGCAGGGCGCGAACTTCTCGGTCATCGACACCGCGCGGACGGTGGGGGAGATGCCGGCGCCGGCGGAGGCGTAGGGGTTTCGTCGCCGCTTGTCCGCCGGGCCAGGGTGGCACGGGCAGGGCGGGGCGGGGCCGGTCACGGGGGCGTGCGGGCGGCAGGTCGGCGCGGGGCCGGGCCGGTCCCGGGGGCGTACGGGCGGCAGGTCGGCGCGGGTGCGGGCCCGGGTTTCGGCGGGCGGCCACGTACGCTCGATGGGGGACGGGGCTGGGATCGGGAGGTGTGCGGTGCGGCGTACGTACCTGCTGTGGGCGACCGCGGCCGTCGGGCTCGTGGTGGACCAGACCACGAAGGCCGTCGCGGCGGTCGTGGTCGAGGGGCACGAGGCCAGCCACGCGTTCGGCGGCGCTGTGACCTTCACCGCCATCCGCAACTCCGGCGCGGCCGGTTCCTTCGCACCCCGCGCCACCCTCGTCTTCACCTTCCTCGCCCTCTGCGTCCTCGTCTTCATCGCCCGCGTCGCCCCGGCCGTCCGCTCCACCGGCTGGGCCCTCGGCCTCGGCTTCCTTTTCGCGGGCGCGGGCGGCAACCTCGCCGACCGGCTCTTCCGCACCCCCGCCTTCGGCCGCGGCGCCGTCCTCGACTTCATCCAGGTCGGCAACGGCGGCATCTTCAACCTCGCCGACCAGTGCGTCACGGCCGGCGCCCTCTTCGTCCTCGTCCAGGCCTTCCGCGGCGTTCCGATGCGCGCCGCCAAATCTCCTGCCGGAGAGCCGGACGCGGTGGGCAGCGCGTAGCCCCCTGGCGGGTCGCCGTCTTGACGCGCGTCCTGGTCTGGACGCGGGGCCGCACTTCCACGGCCACTTGACGCGGCCCCGTCCTTCTGCGGCCTCTTGGCGCGGCCTCGCCTTTACGTGCCACGTAATTCCTGGTCAGGGACCAGGGCGTCAGGGAGCCAGGCGGCGCTGTCTCCGCGCGCCCCGGTGTGCCTCCGCCCGCGTGTCGCGGAGGCGGGGAATCGGACTGGCGTGCCATGGGTGAATATGCGCGGATCGGGATGTGCCGGAGGCCAAGTGCCAGGACTCTGTGAGGTGTTGATCCAATTGCGGTGACGGTGACGGCCGGGAGCACCTGTGACGGTGGAGCGAGACAGCGGCACTTCGGTCGTATGGGACACCGGAGTCCGCGTGGGCAGACAGCCGCGACGGGCCACGTCACCGACCCCGGCCCCGCGGCACGTCGCGTGTGTGATGGACGGGAACGGCCGCTGGGCGGAGAGCCGTTCGCTGCCGCGGACGGCGGGCCACCGCGCGGCGGAGACGACGGTGATCGACGTCATCGAGGCGGCGCGCGGAGCCGGGGTGGAGTGGCTGAGCCTGTACGCGTTCTCCACCGAGAACTGGAGCCGCCCGAGCAACGAGGTCGACTACCTGATGCGCCTGGTGCGCCGCGTCGTACGCAAACACGCGGCACTCCTGCACGCGCGCGGCATCCGCTGCCGCTTCCTCGGCGTCGCCGACCCGAGAATCCCGGCCCCGCTGGCCCGCGACTTCGCCGACCTGATGACACTCACCCGCACGAACCGCGGCATGACCCTGACCGTCGCGTTCGACCACGGCGGACGCGGCGACATCGTCGAGGCGGCCCGCTCCCTGATCCGCAGCGGGGTGTCCGCCGACGCCGTGGACGAGAGCCACTTCGCCGCACACCTGCCCTTCCCCGACACACCCGACGTCGACCTCGTGATCCGGACCTCCGGTGAACAGCGCATCTCCAACTTCATGCTCTGGCAAGTCGCTTACGCGGAATGGACCTTCCCCTCGGTGCTCTGGCCCGACTTCCGCGCGCCGCACTTCCTGGAGTGCCTGCACACGTACCAGCAACGCAAGCGCCGCTTCGGCGGCGTGCCGCCGCACGCGAACGGAGAGTCCCGCACGTGACGGAGACAGGCAGTAGCAGCAGCATCAACCGGCCTTCCAAGCGCGTGCGTTCGCGGGCGGCCGGGGCGACCGGCGTGACTGAGGCGGTCGGGGCGGCCGAGGCGGTCGGCACTGTGAAGCCGGACGCGGCGAAGCGGAAAGCGGTGAAGCCGCGGGCCGCGAAGCCGGACGTCGTCGAACCGCGGGCCGTCAAGCCGCGGGCCGTGAAGCCGAAGCCGGTGCAACCGGTGAAGCAGGTGAAGCCGGTGAAGCCGAGAGCGTCGAAGCCGGACGCCGTAGCACCGGACGCCGTAGGACCCGACCCCGTAGCGCCCGCCGCCGTAGCACCGGACCCCGTAGCACCGGACCCGGTCAAACCGCCCGCAGGGCCACCTCCGGCGGCGCCCGCCCCGCGGATCGAATCCCTCTTCGGCCCCGACTCCCAGTTCCACCGCTTCTTCAACGACCCCCGCTGGGGCCTGGCGGTGATCAGGGCGACGGTCCTGGAGGCGGCGCACCCGCAGATCGGCGCGGCCCTGGCCGACAACTCCACCTTCGTCGCGCACCCGTGGCGGCGGCTGCGCAACACCCTCGTGAGCCTCCAGCGGATGTTCGGCGCGGACGACGCGGTACGGCAGCGGGAGGCGGCGCGCCTCAACCGCCTGCACGCGCGGCTCAACGGCGCGGACGCCCGGCACCGTCCGTACGACGCGATGGACCCCGAGGTCCGCGCGTGGGTGGTCGCGACGCTCTTCGAGAGTTCGGTCACGATGTGCCGGCTGAGCGGGCAGCCGCTCGACCAGACGACGATGGAGCAGCTCTACGCCGAATTCCAGGCGTTCCTCGGTGCCTTGGGGGATCCGGCGGGTCAACTGCCCCCTACACTGCCGGAGTTCTGGCAGTACTTCGACCGCATGGTCGAGGAGAAGTTGGAGAACACCGAGGCGCTGCGCATCATCCTCTACAAGCTCTTCGACCACCTCCCCGCGCCGCCCCTGCTGGACGGCCTGCCCACCGTCTGGGCGGCGGGCCGCGCGCTCGCCGGGCCCGTCATCGGGCAGATCACCGTCGCGTCCCTCCCCGAGCCCTTCCGCCGCCGCGCCGGTCTGCCCGAGATCCCCGGCGCCCAGACGCTGATGCAGGGCGCCTACATGGCCGCCGGCCTGGCCCGCTTCCTCCCCGAGGGCTGGATCAGGACCGAGACCCTCACCAACCTGATGGCCCTCACCTCCGACAGCGACGACCCCGCCTACGCCACGGTCACCGCCGTGCGCGACCGCATGAAGCAGGCGGGCGCCTTCATCCGCCTCGTCACGCCCTTCCCCGCCCAGCGCGAGTCCGCCGACGACGGCCCCACCTCCACCGGCACCTCCACACCGGGCGGATCGCGGCGCAGCGCCGACGAGTTCTTCACCGAAGTCCTCGACCAGACCGGCGACGGCTTCCTCGACTGGCCCGATCTCGCCGCCATGGCCCGCGAGTTGTCCTCCCGCCTCGACCTCGACGAGCCCCAGGAGACCAAGCTCTACAACGCCTACGCCGACTGGTGGCGCGAACTCCAGTCCGCCCTCGACACCGACGGCGACGGCCGCGTCAGCAGAGCCGAATACACCGCCGCCGCCCCCACAATCGCGGGCCCCGCCCTCATCCGCGTCGCCGAAGTCCTCTTCGACGTCACCGACAAGGACGGCAACCAGACCATCGACGCCACCGAATACCGCGCCCTCTTCCGCACCGCCTTCACCCGCACCGTCCCGGCCACCGCCTCCACCTACACCCGCTCCGCCTTCATCACCGACTTCCTCACCTTCATGTCCGCCCGCCACCGCTCCACCCCCTACGACCCCCTCCTCGCCGACGCCTGACATCCCCCACGCGGGGAACCGTTCGACGCCCGCTTACATCTGTCGCGTTCCGGGAGTAGAACCTTCTGTGACGCCACGGCCCCGGTCCGTGATCGCATGTACAGGTTCGTCGGTTCGAGGGAAGGTCCCCGTGCTGCCAGCGGAGCCGTGGCGCGACGTCATGAGCCAAGGGACGACACGGCGGTTTCGCCCGCGCAGCGTGATGCTGCGGCAGGGCGATCCCGGGACACATCTTCTGGCTCTCACCACCGGAATCGCGAAGGTTGTGAGCCGGGACCATCAGGGGGTCACGACACTGCTCGCCTTCCGCGGACCGGGTGACCTGCTGGGCGAGGTGTCGGTCTTTGACGGCAGGACGCGGATCGCCGATGTGATCGCGCTCAGCCCGTGCACGGCGGTGGTCCTGGAGGCCGAGCGCTTCCGTGCCTACGTCGAGCGGCATGGGCTGGTGATCGACCTGATGCGCCAAGCCATGCACCGGCTGCGTGAATCGGATCTGCTGCGCGCCGAGTTGCTCACCCTTCCCCTGGTGACCCGCCTCGCGCGCACGTTGGTGCGACTGGTCGAACTGGCGGGCTCGGGCCACGGTCGACCGATATCAGTACCGGCCACGGCACAGCCGGACTTGCCGGTCCGGTTGACCGGCCTCACGCAGGAAGAACTCGCCCAGTCCATCGGAGTGACCAGGAACGCCGTGGGCGTGGCGCTGCGCACCTTACGTGACGCCGGCGCAGTGGAGACGGCGCGACGGTCGATCGTGATCAAGGACCTGGACGGGTTACGGACGTGGGCCGATACGGCCTGACGTCCCGTCGGCCCGCTCTCCGCTCAGCCCTTGAAGGAGACGTGTCCGCTGTGACCGCGGTCACTCGCGGAGTGCCCTGCGCTGTGCAGAACGGCTCAAGACGTACGCGAATGCTGGGAGTCGGCCGCCAACCGGCAGTTGCACCGTCCAGAGCATCCGTCCGACGTCAGGAGCACACCTGTGAGCGTGACCGTTCCCGCCCCCTGGTCGCAGAGCCGACCGTTGCCTCCCTACCGCGCCCTCCTCGCGGTCGACGCGAAGGACTTCACCGGACTTCCGTCCGTTCTGCACGCCCCGGTGAGTGAGCTGATTCCCGAACTCGTCGATCGCGCACTGGAAAAGGCGGAGCTCAAGGACTTGAGGGACGCGAAGCGATTCCCGGCGAGTACGGGCGACGGCATCGTCTTCGGCTTCGACCCGATACATCTGCCCTATGTTCTCTGGCCGTTCCTGCCCGTACTCGACGAGATTCTCGGTCAGTACAACAGCTCCGAGGTGGGGCCGCGGATCAGGCTGCGGGCCAGCGTGCACGTCGGTCCGGTGCCGGACGCGGACGCCCCGGGCGACGGCAACGGCACCCCTCGCAACGACACACACAGGTTGCTGGACTCCCGGCAGGTCAAGGCGATGCTCGCCAATGCCAGCGAGCAGACCACGCACGTTGTCGCGATCCTCTCCAACCGTGTCTATGAGGATGCCGTAATCGGCGGATACACACAGTTGCACCCGGACCGCTGCACGGAGGTGCCCGCGACAGTGGACGGCAAGAACTTCGCCCAGCGGGCTTGGCTCTATGTCCCTTCGCCATCCGGGAACCTGCTCAGTGCGGGAGTTCCGGCGAGGGAGGAGCTCAAAGAGGCCCCCTCTGCCGACAGCGCTGACGCAGCGGTTGGTGCCCCGGCCGCTTCGGCAACGCCGGGTGTGCCACCGGCGGCCACGTATCACCGCAACAGCCAGGAAGTGAGAGACGGCAGCGCCGCGCTCATGGGGGGTGTGGGCGGGGACTTCAACTTCACGGGCCGGTCCACAACCCATCGCGCAGCCAACCAGCACTGGGGCAGCGGCGACAACGTCTCCGGCTCCAAGCACGTCGGCGGCGGTGCCGAGGACGACCGGTGACCGCGGAGACCGCAGACGCGCACGAAGTGCGCGGCGAGTGGGACATACCGCACCCTCGGGCCGAGGACGGCTCCGACCCGGCGCCCCAGCCCGCCGGGTCGGCTTCGTACCAGGGCAATCGGCAGCAGGTGGGCGCCGGTGCCGCAGCTCACATGGGCAATGTGGGACGAGACCTGAATCTTCTCATCTTCCGCGACGGCGAAGAAGCAGCCGAGAACATCCTCACCCCACGGCTACGCGAAGGCGCATACTCCGCAGCGGAGATCGAGGACCGGCTGCGCGGTTTTGTCGAGCCCCCGTCGTATCCCCGATGCCGTGCGGTGCTGGAGGACCGCGTTCTCCTGTTGCGGGGCGCCCGCGGCGCTGGTGCGGCCACCGCGGCGTTCGCCCTGCTCCGTGAGCGGTTCGGCGCCGACGGCATCACCGGCCTCGATGCCGGACAGGACCTGGCCCGCTGGCGTCCGTCCGCACCGCGTGGCTACATCCTCGCGGGCGCCACACCGCAGACCGTCGACGCGCTCAACGATGTCGTGCTGAGCGCGATGGCCGGTCATCTGGTCCACGCCGGGGCCGCTTTGGTGATCGTGGTGGACGACGATCTCGCCCAGTCGGTGAAAGCGCGAAATCGGCTGGTGGACCATGTGCGTCCGCGGGCGTACGACGTCGCCGCAGGACACCTGAAGTCCGCCGTGGAATCAGGTGAGTTGTCGCCGGATCACCTCTCATCCGCCTGGTCGTACCTCGATGACCCGGTGTTCGCCGGATACCTCGACGCGGACCAACTTCCGCAGTCCGGGGTGGATGTCGCCGAGGAACTGCGAGCCGTGGCGGCCGGCGCCCAATCAGTGGAGAAGGCTGTCACCAACCTGAGTCAGGGCGGCGCGGACGAGGTGTGCCAATCTCTGGACCAGGTGGCCGGTAAGCCGGACGAACTGGCACTGCTCGCGGCGGTCGCCCTTCTGCACGGGGAGGACCGCCAGTCGGTACAGACGTACGCGGCGGCGCTGCGCGAACGCCTCGGTAGGTGGGACACCACGCATGACCGAGCCGTCGACCTCGACGGCGACCGTACGCGTGTCCGCGATGTGCTTGGACCCGATGTCTACGGTGCCCGGCCGCCGAACGTGCTGGGACCAAGCTTCGAAAGTCGGCTGGCGTGTGTGGAGGCGCGACTCCTGCCACGCCGACTGGTCCCCGGCGACAGTTCCAACTACTGGTCCCAAGCCGTCGACTTCCCGGCCAGGCACCGTGCGGACCAGGTGCTCCGGCAACTCTGGTGGGATCGGGCGGGCATGGAAACCCACCTTTGCGCGGTCCTTCTCAGCCGCGAGTACCAGCCCGGATACGACCTGACCGCCGGGCGGTCGATCGGACGGGTTCTCTGCCATGCCACCGGTACCAGGCCGCTCCAGCCGCTCCAGGCGTTCGCGAAGTCGGGCCTGCGCTGGCACCGCCGGCTGGCGGCATACGCCCTCGGCGAGGCGGCGCAGAACGAACAGATGGTCGGCAGGGTGACGGCACAGGTGCGGGACTGGAGTCGGGTCGTCGATGTCAATCTCCGCTGCACAGTGGCGGAGACCTGCGCGGGCAGCTTTGGCCTGGGTCGCCCGGGTACCGCCCTGCAACTGCTGCACAAGGTGCTCGACGGCCCCGTCGAGCAGGAGACCATCAGGAGACTCTACGCGGCCGTGTCCTTCGCACTGAGGGCCCTGCTGACGGAGTCGGCAAACCGGGATCCGGTACTGCGCCGACTGGCCGAATGGTCCACCGCGCAGGTCGGCACCGGCCACCATGCCTACGCCGTGTACGTAATGGAACAACTCGGCCGCAGCGCCGTCGACGGTGGTCAGCGCACCGGCGCTCTCAAGCTGCGGCTCTCCGAACTGGTCGTGGAGCAGCCGGAGGCATTGGTTCCCCTGGTGATGGCGGCGTTGGAGAGTCCGGGCACGGACACCGTGATGTCAGCGGCGCTGACGGCCGTCGGCGAATCGCCCGACAGTCGCCACCGTGTCGCGCTGGCCGCCTTGCTCGAAACTCTCGCCGCCGAATCCACCGGGCGGCCGGGTGTTGTCGCCTTTCTCCTCACTTGGTACCACGCCCACTCTGCCGTCGGTCCTGCCGAATGGAGTCGCACATGAACGAGTCGCAGGTCTACGAGCCGCTGGTCGAAATGCCCACCTCCTCAGCGCTGTCGTGCCTGATCGCACTCCGGTGGAGTCGCGCCGTCCAGGCCCGCGCACTCGTGCTGTTGGACCCGAACGGGGAGGACCTCGTCGCCTACCCGAAGGACCGCGCGCCGGTGGGCTGGCACCCTCGGCTCGGCCTGATGAGCGCCTGGCGAGCGCCTGCGAGCGACGCGCGATGGGTGTCGCTGCGAGTACGCGAGTGCCAGGTGGAACCGCGGACTCGCGGTCGGGATTCGGGCGGCGAGTCCGGCCGAACGTATCCCCAGGGCCTGGCATGGTGGGTGAGCGATCCCGCCGTGGTCGCCCGACTCGCCCTCACCGAGGACGAGATGGTCCGGCGGATCGTCGAAAGCGCCTCGCTCAGTGGCGTCTGGCCCGGCCTGTCCGACGCGAGCCCTTCCCCCTTCAGCTCGGGGCGCCATGATCCCGGTAAGCCCTACCGCCTGGATCCACTGGGCGTCTCCTTCCGCTTCCGGCCGGGGCGCCCGGCCCTGTCGCCGCCACCGGCCCCGCCCGCGCTGCCGTCGCTGTGGGGGGCGGACCAGCACGAGGCGTACCGGTTCTATCGCGACGTTGTGGGCGGGGGTCCCCACGGCCTGGCGGCTCTGTGGCTGCTTTACCACCCGGACCAAGCCAAGGACGTCCTGCAATGGACTGTGGATCACCAGGGGTTGCTCGATGCCTCGGACAGTTGGGAGCACTCCTTGGCTTCGATGCTCCGGGAACTGACGGGAACTCATCGAGCCTTCATCGGCGTCAAGTTCGCGGAGATCCTCAGTGCGACTGGTGTGCCGCACGGCGAGGAGACGTTGGACCGAGTTCGCCGCGCGCAGGCCGCGGCGCCCGTGGACGCTCCAGGAGACTCGGCGTGGAGGTCGTAGGACCCGTCAGGCGGACTTGGCACTCTGGGCACGGCCCCATCACTCGCCCCTGTCGGGCAGTCGGCTCAGCCACTCGTCGAGCGCCGCGAAGTCCGTGGCCGTGAGGCCGCGGTGGGGGTCGACGCGGTGGAGCAGGGTGGGGGCGGGTCTTCCCGTGGAGGCCGGGGATGTCGTGGCTTTCGGAGGGGTCGGGCCAGGAGACCAAGGGGAGCTGGGGGAGGCCGAGGAGCGGGGAGAGGGAGATGTTGGCCTCGGATACCCAGGTGGTGGCCCACACCAGCTCGCACGGCAGGGCGCTCAGGCGGGCGCCCAGGGCGGGGTTGACCCGTGCCGACAGGGGGTTGGCGTCGGGCCCGAGCTGGCTCGTGCAGGTCGGGTAGCCGTCCGGGAGCTGCTTACGCGTCGCGCCGAAGGGGATGAGCGGTCCGTCGACGTCGAGGAAGAGCAGCGGGTGGGGGTGCGGGGCGGCGGCGGTCATGGCTGCACGGTAGGCGGTGGAGGTGGGGGGATGGGTGGGGGTGTCAGGGTTTCAAATACGTTTCAATTGGGTGGGGTTGATGCTTTGTGGTGGGGCTCTTGACCTTCGGTGGGTGGCCGCTTAGGTTCGCGGCCACGGACTTGAAACGATTTTTTCGTGGGCGACGCGTGGGGTCGACGCATGGGGAGATCGTGCCGAAGCAGAGATGCAGAGGAGACCCCGGTGATCGTGCGTGTGGTGACGGCGGTGCTGAGCTTGGTGGTCGTGGGGGTGGCGCCCGCGCAGGCCGGTGGGGCCGGGCACGGCGGCGGGGGCGGCGGGGTGCGGGCCGGGGGGTTGACGGTCGAGCATCAGACCGAGCCGCTCGGGGTGGACGAGGCCAAGCCGCGGCTCGGGTGGACGCTGAGCGCGAGCGGCGGCGCGCACGGCGCCAGGCAGACGGCGTACGAGATCGCGGTGTCGAGCACGCGCGACGGCCGCGCGGATGTGTGGGACAGCGGCGAGGTGCGCTCGGCGAAGTCCTTCGATGTCGAGTACGCGGGACGGCAACTGCGGTCGCAGACACGGTACTTCTGGCGCGTGCGGGTCTGGGACGGCGCGCACAAGGTGTCGCGGTGGAGCCAACCGGCCTCGTTCGAGACGGCGTTCCTCGATCCGGGCCAGTTCAAGGGCGGTTGGATCGGCTCGCCGACGAAACCGGCGACCACGACGCTCACCGGCGCGGACTGGATCTGGTACCCGGAGGGCAAACCGGCCGATTCGGCGCCCGCGGCCACGCGGTACTTCCGCCGCACCGTCGACCTCCCCGCCAACGCCGCCGTCACGGCGGCCCCGTTCGAGCTGACGGCCGACGACAGCTTCGTCCTCTACGTCAACGGCAAGGAGATCGCGCGCTCGCCGCAGGTCAGCAACTCCTGGAGCACGGCCACCGTCACGGACATCGCGGCCGACCTGCGGCCCGGCCGTAACGTCATCGCGGTCCAGGCCGTCAACACCTTCCCCGGCCCGGCCGGGGTGATCGGCACGCTGCACGTCGACGGCTCGGCGGGCGTCCCGCCCGACCTCGTCACAGACGCCGCCTGGAAGGCGAGCGACACCGCGCCGACCGGCTGGCAGCAGCCGGACTTCGACGACGCGGCCTGGCCCGCGGCCCTGGAGGCCGCGCATTACGGCGACGCGCCCTGGTACAGCTCGGTCGGCGTCCCGAGCCCGCCCGAGCCGCTGCTGCGCAAGGACTTCACCACCGGCGGCGTGAAGGGCAAGGCCCAGCGCCCCAAGAAGGTCGCGTCCGCCCGCGCCTACGTCGCCGGGTTCGGCTACTACAAGCTCTACCTCAACGGACAGCGCGTCGGCGACCACGAACTCGACCCGGCCTTCACCGTCTACGACAAGACGGTGCTGTACGCGACGTACGACGTCACCAAGTCCCTGCGCAGCGGCGGCAACACGCTCGGCGTGAGCCTCGGCCGCGGGTACTACGCGATGACGAACCCCGACGAGTGGAACGCCTCGCCCTGGCACAGCGAGCCGAAGCTGAAGCTCGAACTCGACATCACCTACACCGACGGCAGCACCCAACAGGTGACCAGCGACGGTAGTTGGCAGGCCGCCGACGGCCCGACGCGCACCGAATCCGTCCTGTACCGCGAGACGTACGACGCGCGGCTCGAACAACCCGGCTGGAACAAGCCGGGGTTCGACGCCACCGCCTGGAAGCCCGCGCTCCCCGTCACCGCCCCGGGCGGCACCCTCCGCGCGCAGGCGTTCCCGCCGATCAAGGTGACCGGCACCCTCCCGGTCAAGCAGGTCACCACGCCCAGGAGCGACGCGACGAGCACCGTCAAGGTGTACGACTTCGCCTCGCCCACGGCGGGTTGGGCGGACACCGCGCTGCGCGGCCCCGCCGGGTCCGTCGTCACGATCACGTACGGCGAGAAGCTGCTCGCCGACGGCACGGTCGACAACGCCGGGCTCCAGACGTACACGTACACGCTCAAGGGCGCGGCGAGCGGCGAGAGTTACCGCCCCAGCTACAGCTACGACGGCTTCCGCTACGTACAGGTCGCCGCGCCCGCGGGCGTCACCGTCACCTCCGTCAAGGGCGAGCGGGTGCACACGGCGGTCACCGCCACCGGCGACTTCAGCAGTTCGAGCGACCTGCTCAACCGCTTCCAGGACGCCCAGGCGAACACGACGCTGAACAACCTGCACTCGATCCCGACCGACACCCCGATGTACGAGAAGCGGCCGTACGACGCGGACGCGCATCTCACCGCCGACTCCGCCATCGCCAACTTCGACATGGAGAACTTCTACGAGAACTGGATGCGCGCCCACCGCGACGACCAGAACGCGGACGGCACGCTCGGCCACACCGTGCCCGGCACCGTCGGCGCCAAGGGCGTGAACGACCCGGTCTGGTCGGCGAGTTTCGTGCTGATCAACTGGGATCTGTACTGGTACTACGGCGACATCCGGCCGCTGGCGGACAACTACGCCGCGATGAAGCTGTGGCTCGACCACTACGAGCAGACCATCGCGAAGACGGGCAACGTCTACACCGGCTTCAGCTACGGCGACTGGGTCGCGCCCGGCGCCGCGTTCCCGCCGGAGGGCACCCGTCTCTCGGGCACCGCGTACATCCACCAGACGGCCACCATGATGGCCAGGATCGCCCGCGCCCTCGGACACGGCGCCGACGCCGCGCACTTCGACGCCTTCGCGACGACGACGGCGAACGCCATCAACGCGAACTTCTACGACGCCAAGGCGAAGGCGTACTACGACAACAAGGACGCGGGCTACCGGCAGACGTCCAACCTGCTGCCGCTCAGCCTCGGCATCGTCCCCGCGTCCGAGCGCGCGGCCGTCGTCGCCAACCTCACGAACGACATCAGGACCCGTGGCCGCCACCTCAACACCGGTGCGCTCGGCACCAAGTTGATCCTCCCCGTCCTCACCGACACCGGCAACGGCGACCTCGCCTACGACGTCGCCACCAACCCCACCTACCCCGGCTGGGGTTACTGGTTCCAGGGCCTCGGCGCCACGACCATGTGGGAGGAGTGGCAGGACACGTCACGCTCCCACGACCACGCCTTCCTCGGCACGGTCGACGACTGGCTCTACCAGCGCGTCGCGGGCATCGAGCCCGCCGCGCCCGGCTACACCCGGATCACGATCCGGCCCCACCCGGTCGGCGACCTCACCGAAGCCTCCGCCCACGTCGAGTCCCCGCTCGGCCGCGTGGCCTCCTCCTGGACCCTCGACCACGGCCGCTTCACGCTCCACGCCACCGTCCCCGTGGGCGCCTCGGCCCAGATCCTGGTCCCGGCCCGCACCCGCGCCGCCGTCCACGCCCCCTCCGACGCCCGGTTCACCGGCCTGAAGGACGGCTACGCCGCCTACGAGGTCGGGTCCGGCGACTACGTCTTCCGCGTCGCCGGCTGACGGCGGAGCGGCGGGGCGGCCCGACTGCGGAGCGGCGCGACTGCGGGGCGGCCCGGCGGCACCGGCCCGCCGCCGGGGCGGCGATATCCGGCCACGGCGGCAGGGGCTGGTGAGGGGGCCGCGCGAGGTGGTTCCCGTGGGGAATGTGGGGCCAGGGCCGGGGGCGGGAGAAATGGATTCCCCGTGCGTGGCGGGGCGCCGCCCTACATGTGTATGCGGCATGGCGCATGCCAAAACACCGTCCCGCGGAATCTGTCGACCGTGTGACGGGCGGGGTGGATGTTTTGGCTGAGGCCGGTTGGGGACCGTTGGGGCCGGGCTGAGGGGAAAGGGAATTCGGCGGGCGGAAATTCACCGACGGGCAAATTCCGTCCGCATATTCCGTCCGGCAGGGCCGGGGGTGCCGGGGGTGCCGGGGGTGCCGGTGGACCCCGGGGAGCCGGTGGACCCGACGCGGCGGATGGAGCAGGTGGAGCAGGTGGAGCGGCTGGGGCGGGTGGAGCCGGTGGGGCTCAGACCTCCAGGCCGTTCTCGACCTGCTTGAGCACGTGCCGCGCCAGGGCGAGGTTGGCCCGGCTCCGGTCGAGCGCGAGGTAGAGGAAGAGCGAGCCGGTGCTGCTGCCGAGCAGGCGGATCAGGTGGTACTGGGTGCCCAGCGTGATGAGGATGTCCTCGATCGTGTCGTCGATGGCGAGCATCGACAGCGTGCGGACCTTGGCGCGTACGACCTCGGTGTTGCCCGCCGCCGCCACCTCCAGGTCCAGGCCCCGGCCGCCGCCGAGCGTGCCGAGCGCCATGCCGCTCTCGTAGTCGACGAGCGCGACCCCGATGGCGCCTTCGACGGACATCGCTTCTTTGAGTGCCGACTCAATGTTCACGGGAATTCCCTTGGTTGTGCAGGTCCATGGGTGTCGCGGACCGTACGGGCGAGGATCGGCGTGAGCGGAAAACAGCTATGCGCGATCACAGGTGAAAGAGTTCGGCGTTAAAGTACTCTGCCAGGTGTTCGAAAGTGAAGGGGTGCCTGTGGACGCGCTGGAGTCGGTACTCGGCGAAGTCCTTTCCGCTGCCGGGACGTCAGGGACTGCTGGGACCTCGGGTGCGTCCGGGACGTCCGGTGCGGCCCTGGTCGACGCGGTGACCGGTCTCACATACGCCGAGAGCGGGGACTGCGCGGTGGCCGGAAACGGACCTGAGGTCTGCCGTCTGCTGAGCCTCATCGAGGACGGGCTGCACGAGGCGGGAGCGGAGGGCGAGTTGGAGAGCGTGGTGGTGACCGGGCGGCGGACGTACCACGTCGTGCGGGTCGTGGCCCGGCAGGGCGACCCGGTGCTGATCTCCACGGTGCTCGACCGCGCCGACACCAATCTGGCGCTGGCCGCCCGGCACATCGCCACGGCCGCCGAGGGCCTGTTCGCATGACGGCTGACAGCGGGACCGAGCCCGACGACGTGTCCGAGCCTGAGTCCGTGTCCGTGTCCGTGTCCGAGCCCGAGCCCTCGCCCGATCCCTTGCCCGACTCCGACTCCGACCTCGACCCCGAGCTGCGCGTGCCCCGGAACGTCCCCGCTCTCCTCGCCCAGCTCCGCCAGGAGCGCTTCACCGGAGCCGTCACCGTCGAAGGCGGCCCCGGTGGCACCCTCTTCCTCCGCGAAGGACTGGTCGGCGCCGTCGAGACACCCGCCGCCCCCTCCGCCCGCTCGCTGCTGTTGAAGTCCGGGCGGATCGACGAGCGGGAGTGGGAGGCCGCGCTGGCCGCGCTCCCCGAAAACGGCGAACTGGGAGCGGTGTTGACCGCGCGCGGATCGGTTACGGCGGCGGAGCTGTTCGTCGTCTGCACCGCCGCGCTCTTCGACGGCGCCTTCGCGATGGCCCTGCAACCGGTGACCGGCTGGCGCTCCGACCCGGAACGCGGCCCAGGACACGGTCCAGGACGCGGCCCCGAACTGGCCGCCTGGCCCGGCCAGGAGCCCGCGCGCCTGACCGAGGAGACGGCGCTGCGGCTGCGGACGCTGCGCGAAATGGTGTCGTCCGTAGGGGAGTTCGCGCGCGGCGCGGTCCGCGCGGAGGCCAGGTCCGACGCGGACCGTATCGGCGAGCGCGGCCGTACGCTGCTGCTCGCCGCCAACGGCCGCCGCACACCGCGTGATCTCGCGTTCGCGCTGGGGCGCGGGGTGTACCCGGTGATGCTCGACCTGGCCAGGATCGCGACCCGCAGGGCCGCCGCGCGCGACGACGACCCGCTCGCGCCGCGCCCGCTGCTGACCGCGCGGGCCGCCGACCGGCAGTCACCGCCGCCGCCGGGCGCCGACGACAGGCCGCTTCCGCGCCGCCAGCCCGGCGGCCAACTGCCGGCCACACGACCGCCGTCGGAGCGCAAGCCGCCCGGTCACCCCCATCACTCGTCACCGAACCACCCGTCACAGAACAACCTGTTGCCGTGAGCGGGACAGCGACCGGCCTGCCCGAGGAGAGTGCACCATGACCAGTGCCGCCCCTTACGAAGCGCTCGTCGCTTCGCTCAAGTCCCTGCGTGAACGCGTGATGGGCGTCAACGAAACGGTGATCTCCACCTCGGACGGGCTGCTCGTGGCCGCCGACACCGCGACCGTGCAGCCCGAGTCGGTGGCGGCGCTCGCCGCCGCGAGCCTCGGCGTCGGCCGCCGCACGGCGGCGGAAGTCGGTCTCGGCGGGCTGCGCGACGTCGTCGTCCGCTGCAACGGCGGCTACATCGTCGTCCTG
This sequence comes from Streptomyces sp. NPDC088197, assembly GCF_044741185.1. Lineage (NCBI taxonomy): Bacteria > Bacillati > Actinomycetota > Actinomycetes > Kitasatosporales > Streptomycetaceae > Streptomyces > Streptomyces sp. NPDC088197. Next base: position 305,630 of record NZ_JBIUSD010000001.1, on the reverse strand, counting down.
TCCGTCGGCGAGCACGCCCTGTTGGTGATCCTCGCCGACGAGGGACTCGACCTGCCGGGCCTCCACCGCGAGTCCCCGGCGACGGTCGACCACCTCGTCTCCCTCCTCAGCGCCGCCTGACGCCTTCGGCCCGGCCGACATCCAGGCCCGACACCGCCCGACACGGTCCGACACCGCCCGACACGGTCCGGACACCGGCCCCGACACCGACACGGACGCGGCCCCGACATCGCCCCGCATCGGAAGCGGGGCGGAAGCGCCCGGCGGGTACCCGCGGAAGCGCCCGCCGCGGTCGACTGAGGTGTGCGCGGCCGGCCGGGCCGACGCCTCGGGCGGGACGGGGACGGGCAGATGGGCGGGTGCAGCCGGTCGTACGGTACGGGCTCGGGGACGCGTACGGTCGCGGCTACGGCTACGGCTACGGCTACGGCTACGGCCACGGTCGCGGCGACGCCCACGCACCCGCCGTCACTCGGCCAGGTCCGCCCCCGCGAAGGGCTCCGGGACCTTCTCCGCGCGCCCCGCAACAGCCCCCTCCGTGACCCTCTCCACCACCGGCCGCCCACCCGGCTCCGCCACCGCCTCCCCGTACCGCTCCTCGAACCGCCGCTCCACCGGCGACAGATCCGTCCTGCCCAGGTCCTCGGGCCTGATGACGATCCGCAACTCCGGTGTCAGCGCCGCGTATCGACGGCACGCGCCGATGAACGAGTCGACGATCAGGGCCGCGAGCTGACCGCGGTCGAGGTCGGTGACGCGCGCGAGTCCGGAGCCGATGAGCGGGACGGCCAGCGGCTTGAACATGCCGTGCACGGCCACCGAGGCCCAGAGGCTGTCCAGGCTGGCCCGCAGGTCGTCATGGCCGGAGTGCGCGACGAGGTCGTTGCCGATCCGCGAATACGCCGTCGCGAAGACCCGCCGTCCGTCCACCGGTACGGCGACGGTCGTGCCCACCGGGTAGCGCACGCGCCGGCCGCGCGGTTTGGCGCGGCTGCTCTCCGTCCCGACGGCGGGCACCGCGCGCAGCCCGGCCCGCAGCTTCTCGTCCAGCAGGCGGCGTTGGCCGGCGAAGAGCCGGTCCACGAGCTGGCCCTGGACGCTGCCGCGGCTGATGACGACGTCCTCGTCGGTCGCGGTGTCGAAGGTGTCGGTGAAGCCGACCACCAGATTGGCGTCCGTCTGGTCGAACAGGTCGCCCTGCACGAGCACGACGTCCACTTGTCGGCCGGGCAACGGCACCGCGTGGCGCAGCAGTTCGGCGCCGTGTCGCGCGCGCAGGGCGGTCCGCAGGGCTTCGAGCGTGCGGGCCGCGTCCGGGTCGCCGGGATGCTCGCGGGCGATCAACTCGGCCACCGGCAGGGCGAGATCGGGGCGGCCGAGTTCGGTGCGGGAGCGGACCAGGCCGCGTCGGGCGGAGTCCTGGAGCGCGGTGAGCCGCCGGACGAAGTCGACGGCGAACGCCTCCCCGTTGACCTCGGCAAGCGGCCGTCCGCGCACCATGCCCAGCGCCTCGGCCAGCCGGTGGGCCGCGGTCGCGGGCGGCGCGAGCAGCGCCTCGCCGACGACCGCCGTGAACCGCGCGCTGTCCAACTCCTCCGCGCGCGGCACCAGTCGGTACGCGGTCTCCGCCCCGCCCACGGTGACCTGCTGCTCGGTCCGCAGCAGCCGGGCGGCCGTGCCGTCCTGACCCGGGTCGAGGGCGCGCCGCAACTCCAGGACACGCTTTTGCACCTCGTTGCGATTGCGCTGTGCCTGATGCCGCGGCTCGTCGGCCAGCCCCCAGACGTCGCGGCGCAGTTGACGTACCGGAACGGCCTCGCCCTCGGCGGCCACCAGCCGGACCAGCAGCCGGGTCGTGAGCGGTGTCAGCCGTACCGGAAGACCGTCGACTTCGAGCAGTACGGGCCCCAGCACATTTATCCGAACGTGCGTCATTGCTTTCCCCACCCGTTTCCGCCTCCCTCGACGCAAACCCCCGGAGGCGAATGCCAGATTATCAAGCTGCCTTGGAAAAACCATGAGTTCCGCTGATCCCACAGGCCCGGTTCCGGCCCTCCCGCCGACAGGGGTGCGGCGCAGGATGCGCGTGCGCGCGCGGTTACGCGTGCGGTTACGGCGCGGATCGCCTACCGGGCCGCGTTCCCCGTCGCTTCCCCCGTCGCGTTCTCCGTCGCGTTCTCCGTCGCGTTCCGTGTTACGGACTCGGCTCCGCGCTCGCTTACGGTTGCGTGTGGCGCGGCGCGCCCGGCAGATCTTCGTGCGCAATGCCATTGCGGCATTCGGCGGAATATCCGCGGTCCTCCAGTTCGTGGGGCAGCTCTTTCCCCAGAGCTTTCCCGATCCGGCCCCGGTGACCGCGGCATCGGTGGCGGCCTGCGTGCTGTGGGGCATCGGCAGGGCCCGGCCGGTCACGCGCGTGCGGCAGGAGTTCCGGCGCCCCGACATGACGGTGGTGGTCGAGGAGGGCGACCTGTTCGAGCAGGCCGCGCACCTCGTGATCGGCTTCACCGACACCTTCGACACCGCCCCCGAGGGCGGCCTGGTCATCAACGAGGCCAGCGTCCAGGGGCAGTTGCTCTCCCGCCGCTACGACGACGACCTCCCGCGCCTGGACGCCGAGTTGGACGCGGCCCTCGGCGCGGTGACGCCCGTCGCGCGCGAGGACCGGGCGCGCAAGCCGCTGGGCAAGCTGGACCGCTACCCGATCGGCACGGTGGCGGTCCTCGGCACCCGCCCGCGGCTGACGTTCGCGGCGGCGTACAGCCGTATCGGCAACGACTACGTGGCCGCGTCCAGCGTGGAGGACCTCTGGTTCAGCCTCAACCGGCTCTGGGACACGGTGAGTCGGTACGCGCGCCCGGAGGCGGTGGCGATGCCGCTGGTCGGTTCGGGGCTGTCCCGTCTCGACTACCTCGACCAGGACAGCCTGTTGCGGCTGATCCTGATGTCGTTCATCGCCAGGTCCCGCGAGGGCGCGGTCTGCCGTGAGCTGCGGGTGGTGGTCCGGTCCGCGGACCTGGAGCGCGTCAACATGCCGGAAGTGGCCGCTTTCCTGCGGACGTTGGCGTCGGGCGTCGACCGCGCGTAAGGCGGACGCCGGATGGCGCGTGCGGACCGTACGAGAAGGGGCGGCCGGTCTCCGGCCGCCCCCTGCTTCGTCCTGCGAGGTGATGCGGTGCGTGTCCGGCGGGCCGCGTGTCAGGCGAGCCGCCGATAGGCCGACAGATTCTCGAAGTACGACGTGTCGCGCCAGTCGGAGCGGCTGTCGTCCACCGGGCACTCGGCCACCTTCAGCCGGGCGACGACCTTCTCCAGCGACGACTGCGAGCCGTCGAAGCGGATGACGTTGAGGCCCTCGATGTCGGTGGCGTGCCGCAGCCGGCCCACCTCGACGATGACCGTGCGCGCGCGGTACGCCATCAGCACCATACCCAGCTCGATCAGCACGTTCTGCCGGGGCTGCCCGGTGTACTGCACCTCGTCCACCCGCTCGTAGTCACCGAGGAGTTCGGGGTGCAGCTTGGCGGTGTCGTCCGGGGTGAGCAGCACGAGCGCGGCCTGCGCGAGCGACGGCGCGTTCGCGATCACCTCACCGATGTAGGGCGAGGTCTTGCCGGTCGCCCGCACCAACTCCTCCCACTCCAACGGGCGCAGGTCGAGCCGCCGCAGCAGGCCGAACATCGCGAGCCGCGCCTGTTCGTCCCGGCCGTGCACGACGAAGACGTTGCGGCTGCGGAGGCCGTCGTACGGCGTCGGCGCCGGGGAGTCCGGCCGCGCGGTCCCGGTGGCGGCCGGCTCCTGCGCGGCGGCCAGAACAGGACGGTATTCGTACCCGAAGTGCTCATTTCCGGAACCGGAAACGGTCATGCGCTTGTCCTGGTGATCCATTTCGTCGCCCATGCCGCTCAATCCCCTTGGCCGTTCGCGGTTCCGCCGTTGCCCGGCGCGTACTCGTAGCCGAAATTCCTGTTGTTGTCGCCGGAGACGTGCATGCTCTTGTCCTCGTAGTTGAGGATGTTGTTCTGCGCCCTGTCGTGGTCGGTGAGATCCACATTGTGGTCGTTCAGGAACGTCCGGATGATTTCCAGCAGACGGCGCTCGACGATCTGCGTGTACTTCACGGCGTCGGACTTCTGGAAGAAGGCGTGGTAGTAGTCGTTCGTCGCCAACTCGCGCACGCTGGTCAGCGCGCCGCAGTTGACCGACTTGGTCACGTAACGCCCCAGGCGGAATTCGCTGCTGTCGACCGAGGTCACGCTCGTGCCGATCCGGATGGAACTGGGGCCGCGGCGGCCGGGCCGGACCAGGGAGCGCAGCGGCGACGGCAGGAAGCGCTCGGGCAGCAGCCGCAGCGGCGAGAGCAGCAGGCTGAACCCCCAGCGCGGCGTCGCCTTGACCATGTCCCAGGCCACCCGCGCCGCCAGCCGCCCGTCGAAGGCGTCCGGCAGCCGGTCGACCAGGTGGAAGTCCTCCACGAGCGGCCCGAGGACGTACGGGTAGAACTCGGTGTGGAGCGTGTTCCCCTTGAGGTCGAAGCCGACGAAGATCGAGGTCACCAACTCCTCGTTCCACGAGCCGATCCGCACGCACAGGTACTCGCGCGCCGAGTCGTAGTCCTCGCGCCAGTGCAGGTCCGGCAGATCGCCGATGCCGGGCAGCCGGGACCAACCCTCGCCGCTGGTGCGGTCGTTGGTCCGGATCGCCGTCGTGAAGCGGCGCCGCTCGACGGCCAGGCCGTCGATGCGCTCGCCCGGCTTCGCGCCGTCGCGCAGTTCGGCGGCCATCCGCTCGCCGACGTATGCGGTGATCTTGTCCACGGTGAACGGCAGGAGCGGCTTGCGCTCGTCGGTGTCGAGACCCGGCGCCGTCCCCTCGACGTCCCGCTTCCCCTCGTGGTCCCTCGACTTCAGGCGCAGCTTCCGCGCACCGATGAGGAGTTGGGCGTTCGCCCAGTCGCGCAGCGGTTCGCCCGCGCCGACGAACGGCCGGAAGCCGCCGTAGAAGACCAGGCTGTCGCTGGCGGACTGCTCCCGGTCGATCTTGCGGATCAGGGTCTCGGTCAGGCGCGCGTTCGCCGGGTACGCCCCGTCGAAACCGCCGTCGGTGCCGGTCTCCTTCAGCCGCGTCATCAGGATGTTCAGGGTCACGATCCGGCGCAGGTACGCCAGCGCCCACAGCGCCCAGAACACCAGCAGGACGGCGATGACGGGATTGACCGCACCGCTCGCGGTCAGGATCAGCGCGGCGACGACCGAACCGGCGCCCAACCACCGTTGCAGACGCCGCAGTCGGCGGGCGGCGAGGGCGTGCGCGAGGACGGACACGTTGTCGTAGCCGTAGGACGGCGCGACCACGCGGAAGCGGTTGCGCAGCAACTCCCTGATGACGGTGCCGCGGTAGACGGGGTCGAGGTACGTGCCCGCCGACAGCAGACGGGTCGCCTTCGTACGGGCGTACGCGCGGGACACCGGCGGCGCCTGCGGGGGCTCGGCGGTGTGCGGGAGCACGGTCCGGGTGACGGTCATGGCGGCTCAGCGCTCCGCTCTCAACAGGTCGTCGGCGGCGGGGCGGTGTGCGGGCGCGCCGTGGGCGGAGCTGACGCCGGTGCGCGCACCGGAGGTAAGGCCGCTCGTCGGGTGCAGCGCCGAGCCGGCGACGAGGGCGATCAGCGCGATCAGCAGCAGGGGCGCGGCGGCGACGACCAGCCCCCACCCGCGCGCGGGCCCGGCGCTCGGTATCAGGCCCACGTGCCGGTACGGCGTCGGACCGGGCGCGGACACGTACGTGGGGAACTGCGCCGGTACGGAGACCGGTTCGGAGGCCCGTACGGGTACGGGTGCGGACGGCGGTGTGGCCGGCGGTGTGGACGGCGGCGCCGATGGCGGCACCGGCAGGTCGGCGGATCTGGGATACGGGTACGGATTCGGGTCGGGGGACGGCAGGCCGGGGTCGCTCATGGACCACTCCAACGGTCGGTGCGGTGTGCGCCCGATCCCGCTCGGCACGCTGGCGTACGCGCCTGCGCGGAAGGGCTGTTGACACCTCAGATGCGACCAGTGCCGCCGCTTCCCCGGCCAGAACCGGACCGCTTCCGATCCGCTTCCGCCGCCCGTTCCGGCTGGACGCCGCCTGTTCCGGCTGGACGTCAGCCGTTCCGCCCGGACGCGGCCCGTTCCGGTGTGCGTGGCAGCGTGTCCGGATGTAGCCGGAGCCGTCGGCGTCAACCTGGAGGACTCCCTCGCGCCGGGCGGCGTACGCCGAAGCCCGGCGCCGACAGGATCTTCGTCCCCGGCCTCGTCGACCTGCCCGCCGTGGTGGCCCTCGTCCGCGACAGCCCGCTGCCCGTCTACGTCATGGCCGGTCCCGGCTCGCCGTCAGGGGCCGACTTCTCCGCCGTCGGCGTCCGTCGGATCAGTGTCGGCACCGCCCTGGCCCAGGCCGCCTACGGTGCCGCCCGGCGGGCCGCCGCTGAACTGCTCGGCGAAGGACCGTACTTCGGGATGGCACACGGCCTGGACTTCGGCGCGCTCAACGCCGTCGTCAACAGGGCTGCCGGGAGCGGGCGTTCGTACTCGGCCCGGTCCGCCCGTCCGGGTCGCGGGGCGGGCCGCCGCCCGGAGGAGGTCCGCAAGGAGCCGGGCCGAGGGGAGGGGGGACGGGGGAAGCGCGGTGTGGACGGTGCGGCGCGGGAACGGGGGCGCCAGGGGGCGGAGGGCGAGGTCGGGCGGGACGGCCCACAGGGCGAGGGAGGGCACGAGGGCGACGCCGAGCCCGGCGGCGACGTAGCCGAATTTCCCGCTCCACTCCGCGACGCGGATCAGCTTGCGCGGCGCGAAGCCCGCCTGCGCGCAGGCGTCGAGCAGGAGGGCCGGGTGCCCTCCGGCGGGCGCGTCCTGAATCCAGGACTCGTCGCGCAGGTCGCCGAGGTGGACCGCATCCGCGCTCGCGGCCAGCCGGTGGTCGCGCGGCAGACCCACGTACAGCTCGTCCGCCAGCAGCGCGTCCGTCGTGACGCCCTCGGCCGACGGCAGGCCCGACGGGTAGTCGCTGGCCACGGCGATGTCGAGCGCGCCGTCCGCGAGGCGCTGGACCAGCGCGTCGCTGCGGCCCTCGACCGCGACGACCTCGACGTCGGGACGCGCGCGGGTGAAGGCACGCAGCGCGGCCGGTACGAGGGCGATGTTCGCGGTGGCGAAGGCGCCGACGCGCAGGGTGCCGCCCCGGCCCGCGTGGATGGCGGCCAACTCGGCTTCCGCGCGGACCAGTCGGTCCAGCACCTCGGTGGCGTGCCGGTGCAGGGCCGCACCTGCGGGCGTCAGCCGTACGCCTCGCGGCAGACGGACGAACAGCGGTCCGCCCGCCTGCCGTTCGAGCGCGGCGATGCGGCGGGAGACGGCGGACTGCGTGTAGGCGAGCCGCTGTGCGGCGGCGGTGAAGGAGCCGGTGTCCGCGACGGCGAGCAGCAGTCGCAGCGCGTCCGTACCGAAGGTGTCGCGCACGCCATTCCCTCTCTGCATGGGTCACATGAAATGTAGTCGCTGGTGGAATGGGGTGGGGGTTCCTACCGTCGAAGGGACCGAACGGGGCCTGGTCCGACCGGACCTGAGCCCGTTCCCTCTGACGCGGGAGTCGCCATGGCGCAGCCGAAGTCCGAACCCCCGTTCTCCTTGCGGGAGATGCTGTCCGACCTTGAGGAGCTGGTCGTCTGCGAGTCCTTCTCCGCCGACCACGTCGCACTCGCGCGCAGCGCCGACGTGGTCGGCGCGCTGGGCGCCCGCCTGCTCGGCGCCGCGCCGGAGACGATCGTGAGCGACGGCGTACCGCACCTGCGGTGGGCCTTCGGCACTCCGCGCGTCCTGCTCGTCGGGCACCACGACACCGTCTGGCCGGCCGGCACGCTCGCCACCCACCCCTGGTCGGTGACGGACGGGATCGCGCGCGGCCCCGGCGTCCTGGACATGAAGGCCGGGCTGGTGCAGATGTTCCACGCGCTCGCCTCGCTGCCGTCCCTCGACGGCGTCTGCGTGCTGGTCAACGGTGACGAGGAGGTCGGCTCCCCGACCTCCCGCGCGCTGATCGAGGAGACCGCGCGGGGGTGCGCGGCGGCCTTCGTCCTCGAGGCGTCGGCGGACGGGACCGGCGCGCTCAAGACGGCGCGCAAGGGGACGTCACGCTACGAGGTGGTGGTGCACGGCCGCGCCGCGCACGCGGGACTGGAGCCGGAGAAGGGGGTCAACGCGGCGGTCGAGGCCGCCCACCAGGTGCTGGCGCTGGCCGAATTGGCGGCGCGGGATACGGAGTTGGGCACGTCGACCGTCACCCCCACCCTGCTGTCGGCGGGCAGCACCCGCAACACCGTTCCGGCCCAGGCCGTCGTCTCCGTCGACGTCCGCGCGCCGACGCGTGCCGCGCAGGACCGTATCGACGTCCTCATGCGCGGCCTCACCGCCCGCACCCCCGGCGCCCGGCTCTCCCTTCGCGGCGGCCCCCGCCGCCCCCCGATGGAACCCGCCTCCTCCGCCGACCTCTTCGCCCTCGCCGCCGCCCTCACCGCCGCCTCGGGTCGCCCCCCACTGCGCGGCCTCCCCGTCGGCGGCGCCTCAGACGGCAACTACACGGCCGCCGTCGGCTGCCCCACGCTCGACGGTCTGGGCGCCGTCGGCACCGGCGCCCACGCCCCCACCGAACACGTCCTCACCTCCGAACTCATCCCCCGCACCCGCCTCCTCGCCGCCCTCGTCACCCGCACCCTCCACCCCTGACCCCGGCGCCGCCGTCCCGCGCGGCCTCCACGGCCGGCACACCGCCCACCGCCCGGCTGCTCTCGGTTCGTGCGGGGAGGCTGCTACCAACTGCCCGCGTTGCGTTGGGCGATCGCCAGATTGCGGGCGATGTCCTCGCGGAGCGGATGGCTCGGGGGGAGGCGTTGGGCGGAGGCGTGGGCTCGGCGGAGGAGGGTGAGGCCGTCGGAGCGGGCACCGGCGGTGAAGAGCGTGGCGCCGAGGGTGTTGGCGGTGGTCAGGGTGTCCTCGTGGGCGTCGCCGAGGCGGCGGACGCGGCGCTGGAGGGTGTCGTCGAGGACGGATACGGCGTCGGAGGTGCGGCCCTGGACGGCCAGGGCCGCACCGTAGTTGTGGGCGTAACCGAGCGTGGCGGGGTCGTCGGACCCGAGGACGCGGGCGGCGCGGGCCATGGCCTCGCCGTGCAGGGCGGCGGAGGCGCCGAGCTTGCCCTGCTGGTAGAGGACGGAGCCCAGCAGATTGCGGAGGCCGATCGACTCGCGGTGGTCGCCGCCGAAGGCGTCGTCGCAGTCGGACATGAGGCTGCGGAGCAGCGCTTCGGCCTCTTCGAGGGCGCCCTCGTCGAACAGGGCGCGGGCCGTACGGACCTGCCGGTGCAGCCGCCTGCGGGTCGAGCCGTTCCCCATGGCTGCCCCCTCCCTCGCCGCGCGGGCGTGACCAACAAGGCTAACCGCCGGGCGGTTCGGTGGCACGATGGAAGCACCTGGCCACGCCGCGGAAGGAAGCCGATGATCGAATCCCTGGCGACGCTTGCCGCAGCCGCGTCCACGACGCTGGTCGCCGCGATGGCCACGGACGCCTGGCAGACGGCGCGTACGGGAATCCTGCGGGTGCTGCGTCGAGGTGGCGAGCACGAACCGGCCGCGCTGGCTGCGCAGTTGGACAGCGAGGCCGCGCTGGTGGTGGCGGCGGACGACGCGGGGGCGGCCAGGGAGAGCTTGCAGCCGGGCTGGCGGCTGCGCCTGGAGCAGTTCCTGCGGGACAACCCCGAGGCGGCCGAGGCCATCCGGGAGTTGACGGTACGGCTGGAGGCCGAGCTGCCGGGTTCCGAGCAGCAGTGGGTGCGGTACCACCAGAACGTCGAGGCCCACGACAACGCCCGCGCCTTCGGCGTCCAGAACGGCAACGTGATCATCCACGAGGCCCCGGCGGCGGGCCCCGTCACCCCGAGCGCCGGAGGCGTGGCCCCGAGCACCGTGACCCCGAGCCCCGTAACGCCGAGCACCGGCCCCGTGACTCCGAGCGCCGGAGGCGTGGCCCCGAGACCCGTCACCCCGAACACCGACCCCGTCACCCCGACGCCCCACGCCGACGCGCCCGACGCCCCATCGCCCGACGGCCAGGCACCCGGTGCCCGCCGCGACGGCGGACCCATGACGTGACCAGCCAGAATGTCACCGCGGTCGGCGGCTTCGCCTACGGCGCCATCGGCGCGGACATCCACGTCTTCGGCGACGGCACCCCCCTCTACCTCCTCAGGCAGTGGTCCCCGGCCCCGGAGCCCGCGGCGGAGTGGCTGGCCCAGCAGCCCAGCCGGATGCTCAACGCCCGTTACGCCGTGGCCCCCTTCACCGGCCGCGACGCCGAACTGGCCTCCCTGCACGCCTGGTGCGCGGACGGCCCGCGGCGCGCGGCCCGCTGGCTGCACGCGCCCGGCGGCCAGGGCAAGACCCGCCTCGCCCAGCAGCTCGCGGGGCAACTCGCCGAGCAGGGCTGGAAAGTGGTCACCGCGGTCGAGGGGCCGGGCACCGTACTGCCGCCGCAGGGCAGCCAGGATCTGCGGCTGGACGACGCGGCGGGACTGCTGCTCTTGGTCGACTACGCCGACCGCTGGGCGCTGACCAGCCTGACGTGGCTGTTCAGCAACGCGCTGCTGCACCGGCCGGACGTGCCGACCCGCGTCCTGCTCCTGGCGCGGAGCACCGACCCCTGGCCCGCGCTGCGCGCCGCCCTGAGCAATGAGCAAGTCAACGTCTCCACGCAGGCGTTGGGCCCGCTGGACATGGAGGAGGGCTTCCGGCGACGGGCCGGTGACCCGCGCCGCGACGACCGCGGCCCGATGTTCCGCGCGGCGCGCGACGGCTTCGCCGCCCGCTACGGCATCCCCCCGCCGGACCGCCAACCCGACTTACGGCCGGCCGACTTCGGCCTCACCCTCGCCGTCCACATGGCCGCGCTCGTGGCGGTGGACGCCGAGGCCACCGGCCGCCGCGCCCCGGAGGACCTGGCCGGACTGACCGTCTACCTCCTCGACCGGGAGCAGTTGGGCTGGGCGCTGCTGCACGGGACACCGGGCCGCGTCACCGTCCCGCCCGCGGTGATGAACCAGGTGGTCTTCGCCGCCTCGCTGGGCGGCGCGCAGCCCACCGCCCGCGGCACGCTCCTGGTGGACGAGTTACGCCTCGGCCACCCGCCGCCGACCGTCCTCGCCGATCACGCGGTGTGCTACCCGCCGCCCGAGGAAGCGGCCGACACCGTACTCGAACCGCTCTATCCCGACCGCCTGGCAGAGGACTTCGTCGCCCTCACGCTGCCGGGCCACCCGGCCGACTACCCCGCGCAGCCCTGGGCCCCGGAAACGGCGGCGACCGTACTGCGCCGCTGCGGCGGTCCCGCCCGGCCGGTCACGGCGCTCGCCACGGCCGCGGGCCGCTGGCCGCACGTCGGACGCACGTGCCTCTACCCGCTGTTGGCCGCCGAGCCCGCGCTGGGCGTCGCGGCCGGGGGCGCCGCGCTCACCGCCCTGGCCGGTCTGCCGGACATCGGGCCCGACCTCCTCGAAGACGTCGCCGCCGAGCTGCCGGAACCGGTGCCCGCGGACCTGACGGTGGGTCGGGCGGCGCTGCTGGTACGGCTGTTCGAGCACCGGCTGGCGGCGGCCGACGACGTGGACGCGCGAGCCAGGCTGCACGTCAACCACGGCAACAACCTGGACGACCTGGGCCGTACGGAGGAGGCGCTGCGGGCCACGCGGCGCGGCGCGGACCTCTTCGCCGAGCTGGCCGCGACCGACCCCCGGCGGTACGAGGAGCACGTCGGCCGCGCCCTGACCAATGTCGCCAACCACCTCGTCTCGCTGGGCCGGTTGGAGGAGTCGCTGAGCACCCAGCAGCGGGTCGTGGACCTCTTCGAGCGGCTGGTCGCCGAGGACCGGCCCGACGACGCGTCCGCTCCGGTGACGGACTACGTGTCCGCGTACACCCCCCACCTGGCCACCGCGCTGGCCAATCTCAGTACGCGGCTGGAGGCGGCCGGTCGCTGGGAGGACGCGTACCGCGCCAACGAGCGGGCCACGCACACGTATCGGACCGTCGCCGCGCGCGATCCGTCGTACCGCAGAGGGCTGGCCATCGCCCTGGTCAACGGCGCGACGCTGACCTTCCGTCCCCCGGCGGGCGCCGACGCGCTGCGCGAAGGGGTCGCCCTGAGCCGGGAGTTGGTGGCCGGGGGCGAGCAGGTCGAGGACACGCCGCTCGGCAGGTCGCTGTCCCTGCTGGGACGGCAACTGACCGCCGAGGGACGGCACGACGAGGCCGTCGAGGTGGCGGAGGAGGTGGCCGCGATCAACCGCCGCCTCGCCCGAGCCAACTCCCGGCACTACGAGGAGGCTTGTGTCACCTCGCTGAGGCTGCTGCACTCCGCCCTCCTCGACGCGCGCCGCCCCCGCGAGGCCATGGAGGTGGGCGAGGAGGCGATCGCGATCCTGCGGCGGCTCGTCGAAAAGGCGCCCGCCACGTACGAGATGGAGCTGGTGGGCGCGTTGCACGCGCAGAACGACGCGCGGCGGTCGGCGGGCCTGGCGCAGGACCCGGAGGCCGACGCCCGCTCCCGGCGCGTCGAGCTGAGGGATACGTACACGGTCCCGGCCGCCACCGTCACCGTCCACGGCTGGCAGCCGGAGTTCCTGCCCCGGCCGTCCCCGCCAGCCGCCGCATTCGGCGCGGAGGCGGCGCGGCTCGCGGACGCGCGGGACTGGCCCGCGTACTGGGAACGGATCTGCGCCGCGCCCCTGGCCGAGGCGGTACGGCTCGCGCGCCGCGTTCCCCGGCGCGGCTGGCTGCCCGCGTCCCGCTCGGACCAGGAACTGCTGGCCTGGCTGCGCGAGACCTCGCCCCGCAAGGCCGAGGCGCTGATCGCCGAGGCCGCGAAGGCCGCCACCCGCCCGCTGCCCGACGACCTGACCTTTTTCTCGCCCTCGTTCTCCGCCTTCTCCCACGGCGGCGACGTCCTGGCCCTGGTCCCGATCGACTACGTGCCGGAGCGGGGGGACGCGGAGGCGACCGAGCGGATCGAGACCCTCGACCTCGGCTCGGGACCGAAGCACCTCGGCTCGGGACCGGAGCACCTCGCCTCAGGGCCGGAGCACCTCGGCTCGGGACCGAAGCACCTCGGCTCGGGACGGAAGCACCTCGGCTCGGGACCGGAGTCCGGCCCGGAGGCGGGACTCGACCCCGCCCGGCGGACCGTCCTGTACGAAGGCCCCGCCTGCCACAGCACCCTGGCCTGCCTGAGCGCCACCGAGGTGATCGCGGTCCGGCGGCGGGCCGGACGCGACGCGGGCACGGAGCTCGTCCGCCACGGCCCGGACGGCACGACGGTCCTCGCGCAGGGCGCCCAACTCCTGGGAACGCGGCTGGCTTCCACCGCCCGCGGCTGCGTGGCCACCCTCGCGCTCCATCCCGCGGCGCTCACGCTCGGCCCCAACGGACGGCTCGAACAGGTCAACCTGGAGGCGTGGGGCCTCGGTTACGACAACCGGACGGCGGTGACGCCCCGCGGCGACCGCCTCGTCCTGTCCGACGGCGGCCGGATCATCGCCACCGACGCCACGCTCAGCTCGGTGTTGGCCGTGGGCGCCGTGCCCCGGTACCACGCGCCGGTGTCGGAGCTGGTCTTCGCCGACGACGACCTGCTCATGACGGCGGGCCACCAAGGCGGCCTGATGCTCTGGCAGTTGGACGGCACCGAGCTGACGCCGGTCGCCCACCGCGACACCGTACGGCTGTCCGGACTCTTCGCCGTGCCGCAGTGGGGCGTGGCCGGCGGCCAGGCGGGCTCCGAGGACCGCGTGCACTTCTTCGACCCGGCCGACGGTCTCGCACCGGTCGCCGCCCCGGCCGCCTTCGTCGGCGACCCCGGCCACCTCAAGGCCGTGATCACCTCACCCGGCGGGCGCCACGTCGTCTACTACGGCCAGCTCGATGTCACGGCCCCGGCGCGCCGCCGCTCCTTCGACTGGATCAGCAGGGTCCACGACCTCCAGCACCCCGGCGCGCTCCTCCAGCGCCCCCTCGCCGCCCTCGACACCCCGCAGCTCGACGTCCTCGCCCGCGCGACCGCCGCCGACCCCCGCCACCGCGACCTCCTCCGCCTCGCCCACACCCTCGGCGCCCGGCCCCGCCCCGGCATGATCTAGCGCCGAATGGGCTCTGACCAGCGCGAACACCGAACGGACGGAGACGCGTCATCGCGGACAGAAGCTGACCGCAACGGCTCCTAGGGTGGTGATCAACGGGGGACCGAGCAGCACTGCGAAGGGCGTGGATCATGAGCGAGACCATGACGGTGGACGCGGCGGAGAGCACGGCGGCGAAGGCTGCGGAGGAGGCCGCCGGGGCCGTCACCGATGAGCGGGCGGACCTGCTGGCGATGCTCGCCCAGCACCGGTACTTCCTGCGCGTCACCACGCGGGGCCTCACGGACGAGCAGGCGCGGCAGCGGACGACCGTCAGCGAGCTGTGTCTGGGCGGCCTGATCAAGCACCTGACCGGAGGCGAACGGGCCTGGACGGACTTCATCGTGGCGGGCCCGTCGGCGATCGGGGACGCGACGGCCATGACCGAGGCCGACTGGCAGCGGCGGACCGACGAATTCCGTCTGCTGCCCGGCGAGACACTGGCCGGGGTGCTGGAGGAGTACGAGGAGCAGGCCCGCATGACCGACGAACTGGTCGCGGCACTGCCCGACTTGGACGCCTCCCAACCGCTCCCGAAGGCGCCCTGGTTCGAGCCGGGCGCTCTCTGGTCGGCGCGGCGGGTGTTGCTGCACCTCATCGCCGAGACCGCCCAGCACGCCGGTCACGCGGACATCATCCGCGAGTCGTTGGACGGCGCCAAGACCATGGGCTGAGTGGCGTACGCGGTACGGGGACACGGGGGTACGGGGGTTCGGGCCATGGGGGGTCTGCCTCGGGGCCGCCCCGGCTTCGCGCTCGGCGCAACCGCACCGCCCCCAAATCTGTTGTCCGCCGTGCGGACCTGGGACAGCATGCCGTAGATGGGATCCCTCCTCCGTACCGAAGCCGCAGCCCGCGCCGCCCTGCTCGACGTACGGTCGTACGCCGTGGCCCTGGACGTCACGCGCGGCGACCGTCTCTTCCGCAGTACGACCACGATCCGGTTCGGCTGCGCGGAGCCGGGCGCGTCGACCTTCGTGGAGATCCAGCCGGAGACGCTGCTGCGCGCCGAGTTGAACGGCAGGCCGCTCGACCTCGCGCGACACGTCGACAACCGGCTGGAGTTGGCGGACCTGGCGGCGGACAACGAGCTGCTGGTCGAGGCCGACATGGCGTACTCGCGTACGGCGGAAGGGCTGCACCGCTTCACCGACCCGGCGGACGGTGCCGTCTACGTGTACTCGGCGTGCGCGCCCGACCTGGCCTCGAAGCTCTTCGCCTGCTTCGACCAGCCGGACCTGAAGGCGCCGTTCACCTTCACCGTGACCGCGCCCGAGGGCTGGACGGTGGTCGGCAACGGCGCGTCGTCCCAACTCAAGGACGGCCGCTGGGAGATCGCGCCGGTCGGCCCGATCTCCTGCTACCTGGTCGCCGTGGCCGCCGGGCCGCTGTACGCGGTCCGCGCCGAACACGACGGCATCCCGCTCGGCTTGTACGCGCGCCGCTCGCTCGCCGCCGAACTCGACCGCGAGGCACCGGACTTGTTCGCGGTGACCCGGGCGAGCTTCGACCGGCTGCACGGGCTCTTCGAGGAGCGCTACCCCTTCGGCGGCTACGACCAGGTGTTCATGCCCGAGCTCAACTGGGCCGCGATGGAGAATCCGGCCTGTGTCCTCTTCCAGGACGAGATGCTGTTCCGGTCCGCGCCGACCGACACGCAGCGCGCGCTGCGGGCCGTCGTGGTGTGCCACGAGATGTCCCACATGTGGTTCGGCAACCTCGTCACCCTGGCCTGGTGGGAGGACGTATGGCTCAACGAGTCCTTCGCCGAGGTGCTCGGCTACCGCATCGCCGCGGAGTCCACCCGCTACGACAGCGCCTGGACGCTCTTCTCCCGCCGCAAGAGCTGGGGTTACGACGCCGACGAGCGCCCCACCACCCACCCGGTCGCCGCCACCGGAGCGGAGTCCGCGGCCGAGGCGCTGTCCGCGTTCGACGGCATCTCGTACGCCAAGGGCGCCTCCGCACTGCACCAACTCGTGCACTGGATGGGCGACGAGGCGTTCTTCGCCGGGCTCAACAGGTACTTCGCCGCGCACCGTTGGGGCAACGCGAACCTCCGGGACTTCCTCGCCGCGCTCGCCCTCCCCGCCGGCCCGGCGGGCGCACAGGGACCGGACGTGTCCGGCTGGGCCGACGCCTGGCTGCGGACGACCGGCGTGGACACGCTGCGCATCGAGGTCGAGGTCGAGGTCGAGGCCGACGTCGAGCCTGAGGCCGAGGCCGACGTGGATACGGTGCCCGGCGCGGCGCCCGGCGTCCTGACCTTCGCCGTCCTCGTCAACGACGGCACCCGCCCGCACCGCGTACGCGTCGGCGTGTACGACCGGGACGGCGCGGCGGTCGTCCCGCGCCGACAGTTGGACGTCGAGGTCGCGCCGGGCGGCCGTACGCCGCTGTCCGAACTGGCAGGCGCCCCGCGCCCGGCCCTGCTGCTGCCCAACGACGGCGACTTCACCTGGGCGCGGCTGCGCCTGGACGCGCACTCCGCGGCCACCGTCGCCGCCTCGCTGTCGGCCGTCACGGACGAACTGGCCCGCGCGGTCCTGTGGGAACACCTCCGCGACCTGACGCGCGGCGCCGAGACATCGGCCGCCGCGTATCTGGACCTGGTCGCCGCGCACCTGCCGGGCGAGACCTCGGACTGCGTCGTCGAGGCGGTGCTGGCCTTCGCCGCCGACCACGTCATCGGCCGCTATCTCGCCCCCGCCGACCGGCCCGCCGCGCTCGCCCGGCTCGGCGACACCGCCCGTGCCGTCCTGGCCCGCCCGGCCGCGGCCACGGGCAGGGGTCTGCGGCTGGCCGCCCTGCGCACCGCCGTCGCCACCGCGTCCGGTGACGCGCAACTCGTGCAGCTTGAGGGCTGGTTGGCGGGTGATGACGTGCCGGACGGCATCGCCTTCGACGCCGATCTGCGCTGGTCGGCGCTGGCCCGGCTGGCGGCGGCCGGGGCGGCCGACGAGGAGCGGATCGCGGCCGAGCTGGCGGCCGACCCCGGCAACGTCAGCGAGGTGGGCGCGGCCCGGGCCCGCGCCGCGCTCCCGGACGACGCCGCCAAGGAACGCGCCTGGCACCTGCTCTTCGCCCCGGGCGAGCTGACCATTCATCAGCTCGTCGCGACCGCCGAGGGCTTCTGGCGCTCGGGCGCGCCGGAGGTCCAACGAGCCTACGTACGGGCGTACTTCGAGCGGCTTCCGGCGGCCGGTGAGCGCGGCGGCGCGGTGGTCCAGGCGCTGAGCCGGGCGCTGTTCCCGGTCGGTGCGGCCGACGCCGACACCGTACGCGCGGCCGAGGAATGCCTCGCCCGTACCGATCTGGTCCCGTCCATGCGCCGCCAGCTCGCCGACGGCCTGGACGACCTCCGCCGCGCCCTCGCGCACCGGGTCTGAGCGCGGTTATGCCGAGCGCGGCCCGCCCCTGACCTGAGGGCGGCGTTCCGCTTCCCCCTTTAACGGCGCCTTTTTCTCATTTTTTCTAACGATGCAAAGAGCCGCGAGGTGCGCGGAGACGGCCTCCGGCGGGGATGGTGCCGGGCCGGAGGACTCCGGTGCGGCCTTCGTATGCCCGCGCGCCTTCGCAGTCCGCACCCCCCGTGCCTCCCCTGTGCCCCATGTGGTGAGCCGTGCCTGGTGTGATCGGGCCGCTCGATTTTTCACAAACTTTGCGCGGAGGGTGGACGGCGCTGAAGCCTGCTGGTTTCATGCTCCCGGTCCAGGTTTCTAACGTTGGAAAGTCGGCAGGGCCCCCAAGGCGCTGTCGTGGAGCCGCACGTCCTCACCCGCTTCCTGGACGCCGAGTTCTCTTACGGAGAGGTGTATCCGCAGTGAGATCAGGCATATCCCGCACAACGAACAGCCGCCGAGCGGCGGGCACGACCGGGTGGTCCCGGCTGTCCCGGACGGCCCGGCTGACCGCACTGGTGCCGCTGATACTGGGCGCGGCGCTGCTGACCCCGGCCGCGGCGGGCGCGGCCCCGGCCGCCGCACCGGCCTCGTCCACCGCCGGGGCGTCCGCCGCTCCGGCCGACACCGCTCAAGGTCTGCGCGGCGACTACTACCTGAGTACCGACGCCACCTCGCTCGACTTCGCGCAGTACAGCAGCACCGCGGTCGAGCCGTCCTTGAACGTGCCCGACCTGATCCCCACGCTGCGCGGCTACGCGGGCTCGACCGAGAACGTCGCCGTGCACTGGACGGGCCAGCTCGACGTCCCGGCCGACGGCACGTACACCTTCTACATCAAGGGTGACAACGGCTTCCGGATGTCGCTCGACGGGTCGAGCGTGATCGACCACTGGACGACCGACTGGGACGTCCAGACGACATCCGAGCCGGTCACCTTGACCGCCGGCGCCCATCAGTTGGCGTTCGACTACAACCAGGGCAATGGCGGCGCGTACATCAAGACGGAGTGGTCGGGTCCCGGCATCGCCCGCCAGGCGATCCCGGACGCGGCGCTGCATCTGCCGGTCGGCTACACGCCGTCCGACGTGAACGCCGTGGTCGCCCCCTCGGGGAAGACCGCCACGGTGCAGTTGGCGGGCCCGGTCACCGCGGTGCCGTCCGACATCACCAAGCACCTCGCGGTGATCGCGGGCGCGGGCCGGTGGACGCCGGGCGTCTCCGTGAACCCGGCGAACAGCTCCGAACTCCTGCTCACAGCGGGGGAGTCGGACACGCCGGTCTCCCTGCACTCCGATGTGCGGATCAGCTACGACGGCCTCGGCGGCCTGACGACGTCCGCCGGTCCCGTACCGCTCTTCTCGGGTCTGGCGACCAACAACTCCACCTGGTACTTCGCCAGCAAGTACGCCAAGGACGTCGACCCGTCCCACGTGCTCCCGGACTACCCCCGGCCGCAGTTGACGCGGGACAAGTGGCAGAACCTCAACGGGACGTGGCAGTTCCAGGGCACCTCGGAGAGCGCGCCGCTGCCCACGTCGAAACTGAGCGGCAAGATCCTGGTGCCGTACCCGATGGAGGCGCCGCTGTCCGGCGTCGCCGAGCACCACGACTGGTCGCTGTACCAGCGCACCTTCTCCGTACCCGCCAACTGGCGGATCGGCTCGGGCCAGCGCCTGCACCTGAACTTCGGCGCGGTCGACTACGAGACGTGGGTGTACGTCAACGGCCGCCAGGTCGCCCACCATGTGGGCGGATACGAGGCGTTCACCGCCGACGTCACCGACGCGCTCACCCGCGGCGGGCCGCAGACCGTCCTGCTGAAGGTGAAGGACACCACCGACGACGGCACGCCCGTCGGCAAGCAGTCGCGCAGCCCCAGCGGCATCTGGTACACCCCGACCTCCGGAATCTGGCAGACGGTGTGGCTGGAGCCGGTGGCCGCCGCGAGCATCGACTCCCTCGTCCTGACGCCGAACGTGAAGGACGGCACGCTGTCCGTCACGGTGCGTCCCGCGGCCGGTACGTCGTCCTCCTCGCTGGTGGCCGCCGTCGCGTACGCGGGCCACAAGCCCGTCGGCGCGGCCGTCGGCCGCGCGGGCGCCGAACTGCGGCTGCGCATACCGCACCCGGAGCTGTGGAGCCCCGACCACCCGTACCTGTACAACCTCCAGGTCACGCTCACCAACGGCCGCTCGATCGACACCGTCGGCTCCTACTTCGGCATGCGGTCGATCTCGGTCGGCAAGGTCGGCGGCGTGAACAAGATCGAGCTCAACGGGAAACCGACGTTCGTCCTGGCCACCCTCGACCAGGGGTTCTGGCCCGACGGCATCTACACCGCGCCGACCGACGCGGCCCTCAAGTCCGACCTCGAACTGCACAAGCAGCTCGGCTTCAACGCGGTGCGCAAGCACATCAAGGTCGAACCCGCCCGCTGGTACTACTGGGCGGACAAGCTCGGCCTGATGGTCTGGCAGGACATGCCGAGCCGCAACACCGGCCCGGACTCCACCCCGGCCAGCGACGCGGCCTTCACCAGCCAGGTCCACGAGATCGTCGACCAGCACATCAGCAGCCCGTCCATCGTCATCTGGACCATGACGAACGAGGGTTGGGGCGAGAAGACCAAGGAAGCCACCGGCGCCCTCGCCGACTCGGTCAAGCAACAGGACCCGAGCCGCCTGGTCGACCCCGCCTCCGGCGTCAACTGCTGCGCCTCCAAGGGTGATTCGGGCCGAGGTGACCTGATCGACTACCACCTCTACCACGGTCCCGCCTCCCCGGCCCCCGACGCCACCCGCGCCGCCGTCGACGGCGAGCACGGCGGCTACTCCCTCACCGTCCCCGGCCACATCCTCGGTGTCTCCGGCGGCCAGAACTACGGTGACGTCCCCACCATCGAGGAGCTCACCAAGGCGTACGTCGCCAACACCGCTCTTCTCGTCCCCGACGCCTCCACCGACCTCTCCGGCTCGGTGTACACCCAGATCAGCGACGTCGAGGGCGAGTTGAACGGCCTCATCACCTACGACCGCGAAGTCCTCAAGGTCCAACCGGGCCCGGTCCGCGACATCAACCGCAGGCTCATCGCCGCCGGCGCCGCGGCAGGCACCACCGGCTGACCCCCCTCCCTCCCCGAGCCCTCGCGGGCGGCCCGCACCCCGGGTCGCCCGCGAGGGCTCTTTCACAGGCGGCGGGCCGCTTCCGCGACCTCAGGCGTGGCGGCCCCACTGGCCGCGGTGGACGACCTCTCGGGGGTCGCGGCGGCGGTCGCGGGTGCGGGGGCTCTGCGGGGGAAGGTCGTCGGCGCGGTAGCCGATGGTGATGCCGCCGAGCGGCGCGTACGCGTCGGGGACGCCGAACTCGTCCCGGAACGGCTGGAGATGCTCGGGCATGATGCCGAAGAAGCAGGCGCCCAGGCCCTCGTCCACGGCGCTCAGCAGCATGAGCAGCGAGGCCATCCCCGTGTCGATGTACCAGTACGGCGCGGGCCAGCGCGCCTCGGCGCGGTCCTCCCAGCCCTTGTCCGGCTCCGCGTACCGTTCGAGGTACGTCGCCTTGTGAGCGAGGGGCACCACGACCAGGGGCGCGTCCTGCATGGTCGGCGTGTTCTCGACCCGCGTGGGCACGAAGGGCCAGAACCGCGCGCGGTCGGCCGCGTCGGTCAGCGCGAGGAACGCCCACCCCTGCGAGAAACCGGCCGAAGGCGCCCGCAGCGCCGACGCCAGAATTCGCTCGGTCACTTCGGGGGCCAACGGCTTGTCGGAGTAGTGCCGGATCATGCGTCGACGGCGGACGACCTCGGAGAATTCCATACCCCCAGATGCTGCCACGCCGCCCCCGCCCCGCGGCACCCGCGGCACCCGCGGCACCCGTCCGCCCCCGGCCGTGGTCACCGGGAGGAGCTGGCCCGCCATTCCAGCGCCTCGGGCTCCTCGGTGAACTCCACCAGGTGCTGTCCCGCGTAGCGTTGGAGGGCGTCCCGCACCTCGGCGGGAGTGACCGGAAAAGTCCCGGCATTTGTGACCTTGTCGTAATTGGTGGGGATGAGCCCGCCCCGAAGCCCGGGCGCGCGCCTCGGCCGAGGGCGGAACCTCGCGGTCACGTCCGGGGCTTGGGGTGGGATGCCGGAGAAAGGGCGGGAAACGGCTACTTGTGGTGGGGGATGGGGGCGTGGTGCCCTGGGGGACTGCGGGGCAACTGGTTCTGAGGAGGTGGGTGAGTCTCATGATCACGCGAATAGTCGCTGTGGCGGCGCTGATTCCGGCCATGGTGGGCACCGCGTCCGGGGTCGCTTCGGCGCAGGCCGAACCGAAGGCGGCGACGGCGGTCGTCACCTTGACCTATGACGCCAGCCAGGCGGGGCAGTGGGCGGCGGCGATCACGCAGGGGGTGCAGAACTGGAACAGCGCGGTGCACAACGTGCGTCTGCAAGCGGCCAGTTCGGCGGGCTCGGCGAACTTCGTGTACAAGGCGACCAGCGGGTGGCCGCAGACGACGTTGGGGCCGATCGTGCCGGGAGGCAGCAGGGGACAGGTGCAGTTGGGGCAGGAGGCGGTCAACGAGGGGTACGACGTGACCCGCATCGCCGCGCACGAGACGGGGCACATCCTCGGGCTCCTCGACCACTACAGCGGCCCGTGCTCGGAGTTGATGTCGGGGCACGGCCCCGGCACGGCGTGCCTCAACGCCAAGCCCAACGCGGCGGAGGCGGCCCAGGTCGACCGCAACTATGCGGGCCGCGCGGCGGCGGTCCGCCCCGAGCGGCAGCAGATCGTGATCGACATCTGGTCCCCCTCGGCGTCCACCGCTCAGCGCTGACCGACGCTCAGCGCTACCGGAGTTCGGCGCTGACCCGCCACCGGACGCGCGGTACGGGCACGGGCTCCGTACCGCGCGTCCGGCATGTCCGGCCGGGAGGCGTGTCGGGTCGGAAGGCGCGTCCGGCCGGAAGGCACGTCCGGCCCCAAGGCGCGCGCGGCCGGATGGTTGTAGGAGCCCAGGGACCGAATCGGGCACGGTACGGCCACCGCGGGGACAAGGCGCCGTGACGGATCGGCGGCCCGCCCCAATACGATGGCCCGCTGTCACAGCCGTGCCCTATCGTGCTCATGGTCAGCGCCGCGAGCAGGCCGGGTCCGCATCGGAACCCGCGCTCGGCGGCGCGCCCGCATCGTGCCGGAGGACGTCCGGCCCCGCACGTGTTCCTGGGGGGAACCCACTTTGCTCACCCGTCATGTGGCGGGCGGGACGGCTCTGTCCGTCCTGCTCGCGACCGCGTCCCTGCTCGGAGTCGCGGCCGAACCGGCCGCCGCCGACAGCGCGGCCACCCTGCCGATCACCTCGTACTCCGACATGGTGGTCGACGGCGCGCACCGGCGCGTCTTCATCAGCACGACCGACAACAAGGTCGTCGTCGCCGACTACAACGGCAAGACCGTCGCTCAGATCACCTCCGAGCCGGGCGCCGCCGGGCTCGTGCTGTCCGCGGACTCCTCGACGGTGTACGTGGCGCTCCCGAAGGCCGACGCGATCTCGGCGATCGACACGGCCACCCTGCGCGAGACGGCCCGCTACCCGCTCGGTGTCGCCCCGCGCCACCTGGCGATGACCAGGCACACGATCTGGTTCGGATACGCGGCGGACGGGTCCGCCGACCTCGGCTCCCTGGACCTCGACCCGGAGACCGACCCGACGACCCCGCCGACGACTCCGCCGCCGACGACCCCGCCCACGACTCCTCCGCCGACGACTCCTCCGACGGACGCCCCGACTCCGACCCCGACGGACCCCGAGTCGACGCCGACCCCCACCCCGACGGACACCACGGCCCCGAGCCCCAGCCCGTCGGACACACCGTCGGACACACCGACCGATACCCCGACCGACACCCCGACCGACACGCCAACGGACTCGCCCTCGGACCCGCCGGTCACCACCTCCCCGACCCCGGACGCCACCACCCCGGCACCCCCCGCCCCCTTCGCCGCCGACACCCCCACCCGGACCACCAACGGCGCCGTCGTCACCCTCGGCCAGGGCGGCCCCCACACCTGGAGCACCGCCCCGATGCTCGCCTCCTCGCCCGGTAACCCGGACGTGGTGGCGGCCGGGACACCCGTCCAGAGCCCGATGGAGCTCCAGGTCTACAACGTGTCGTCGGGGCACGCCGAGCCCCAGGCGTACCGGTGGAACGCCAACAACGCGGGGAACATGCAGGACATCGCGCTGTCCGCGGACGGCAAGCAGGTGCTGGTCGCCAGCGGCGCCCCGTACTTCCAACAGGCGTACCGGACGTCCGACTTGGCTGACGACGGCCGCTACACCACCGACGCGTACCCGAACGCGGTGGCGGTCGCCCCCGACGGGACGATCGCGGCGGGCATCGACGGCGCCTACGAGCCGGACGTCTACATCTTCCGCCCGCGCTCCGACCACCGCGTCCGCACCTACGACTTCGGCGTCGTCGGAAACCCCGGCACCGCCTCCGCCCTGGTGGCGGGCGGCCTCGCGTGGGCGCCCGACAGCAGCCGCCTGTTCGCGGTCACGGCCGACGTCTACGGCCAGCACCCGACCCTGCGCGTGCTGACCGACCCCACCAAGTCGGTCACCGCCGTCACGGTCAGCGCCCCGTCGACCGCCAAGCGCGCCACGAAGATCACGGTCAGCGGCAAGCTGACCGCCACCACGGCGTTCCCCGCGGGCGCCAAGGTCACGGTGACGCGTACCGACCTCACCTCCCCCAAGGGCACGTCCCTCGGCGCCAAGTCGGTCGCGGCCAACGGCACGTTCAGCTTCACCGACACCCCGACCACCGGCGGCGGCGTCACGTACACCGCCACGTACGCGGGCGACGCCACGCACACCGCCGGCTCCGGCAAGCGCGTCGTCCAGGTCTCGCGCCTGGCCACCGCGGCGAGCGTGAAGACCAACCGCGCCACGTACGCCTACGGGTCCACCGCCACCGTCACCGGGCACCTGGGCAAGACCGGCAAGAGCCGCGTGCTCTCGATCTGGGCCCAACCGGCGGGCGGGCAGAAGAAGTTGGTGAAGTCCGCGAAGGTCAACGCGGCGGGCGACCTGAAGGTGACCTACCGGCTCAGCCGCAACACCACCTTCTGGGCCTCGTTCGCCGGTGACGCCGTCTCCGCGCCGAAGTCGGTGGCCCGCTCGGTCGGCACGCAGGTAAGTGTCTCGCTGGCCGTGTCCGGCAACTACCGCAAGGGCAAGGTCGGTTCGACCTCGTACTACTGGTTCCACAAGAAGAAGTCCGCGCTGTTCACCACGCACATGACGTACGCCAACGGCCGCTCGCAGCGCCTGGACCTCCAGGTCTACTACAAGGGCCGCTGGTACTCCTCGGGCAGCGAGTACTTCCGGCTGGCGATCACCGGCACCTCGCGGGTGGGGCTCGCGGGACCGGGCGAGTCCGGCATCCGGGCCCGCGTCCGCGCGGTGTACGTCAAGGGCTCCTCGGGCGACCGCCTGAACACCACGACTTCCACGGGGTGGAAGTACCTGTACTACACCAACTGACGGCGCCCGCCCGCGCCGTACGGACGAAGGCCCCGCTCACCGGAGACGGCGAGCGGGGCCTTTTCGTCAGCGCCCATACGTCAGGGGGCCTCTTGATCAGCGGGCCCTCTCGTCAAGGGCTCTCGCCGAACTGGCGCGTCAGCGCTTGAAGGCGTAGTCCATCAGCTTCTTGGCGTCCGTCGCCCGCTGGTTCACCGAGCTGGACGACAGGACGGTCCCGATCACGGTGCGGTTGCCGCGGGTGGCGGCGAAGACGAGGCAGTAGCCGGCCTGCGGGCCCGAGCCCGTCTTGAGGCCGATCGCGCCGCTGTAACTGCCCAGCAGCGTATTGGTGTTGGTCCAGGTGTAGTAGCGGTAGCCGTTGCTCTTGGTGGTGGCCTTGGTCTTGATGGAGCGGGTCTTCACCACCGAGCGGAAGTCGGCGCTCTTCATGGCGGTGCTCGCGAGCTTCGTCAGGTCGCGCGGCGTCGAGTAGTTGTTCCCGTTGCCGATTCCGTCGAAGGAGTCGAAGTGGGTGTTCTTCAGGCCCAGCGCCTTGGCGGTGGAGTTCATCTGGCCGACGAACTGCTTGACCCGCGCGGCGCGCGTGGAGCCCACGCCGTACTTGTCGGCCAGCGCGTACGCCGCGTCGCAGCCGGACGGCAGCATCATCCCGTACAGGAGCTGCCGCACGGTGACCTTGTCGCCGACGATCAGGCGCGCCGAGGAGGCGTTCTTGCTGACGATGTAGTCGCTGTACGCCTTCTGGACGGTGACCTTGGCGTTCAGGTTGAGCTTCTTCTGCCGCAGCACCACCTCGAAGGTCATGATCTTCGTGGTGGAGCCGGTGGACCGCTTGGTGTCGGCGGTCTTGGTGTAGTAGGTCGTGCCCGTCGAGTTGTTCATCACGTAGCCGCCCTTGGCCACGATCGGGGGCGGCGCGGGCGTCGCCGCCTGGGCCGTGGAGCCGAGCGCTCCGACGGTCAGTACGGCGCCCGCGGTGACGGCCACCACGGACGTACGACGAATGGCCTTGCTGCCGGTTATCACGTTGATTGCTCCAAATGCCCCTGCGGCGCGGTCACACGAGAGTGTGCGGCTCGAAGGTGAGACGCGCCACCCGGCCGGATGGATGTGGTGCCCGGCCGGTTCTCACCGAGTCGTTATCCACCGGAGATGTGGCGCCCGGTCCGACTCTCCTCACGGCTCCCCTCCAACTCCCGTCCCACACCCCTTGGTATCGGCCGGGCATGTGGCCGGTCCGCTCCGGCCGACGGGCCACCGGCTGCATGAGTCGCGCTCACGCCCCGGCCCGTGCGCCCGGAGCGCACCTTCTGTGCGGATTCCGTTTGTCCCCCGTACGCCTTTCCCGTGTCTGATGGTGGACGTCCGTGGGCGCTTGCGGGAATACTCCGGCGTGTCCACCGCCATCTCACTCTGCACGCTCCAGTGTTGGGTTGACAACGTTGTCGTCCCGGGGTCGTGCGTGCGTTCCGCGACTCCGGAGAGGCCACATGCCCATCAGATCCCACGCCCCGACGCCGCGCGCGACGCCACCGGCAGCCGCCCGCGGGCACCACGGCCGCCTGCGCGCCACGGTCGCGGCGCTGCTCACCGGGTCGCTCGCCTTCGCCGCGCTGGCGGGCGCCGGTACGGCCACGGCGGCACCCTCGGCCAAAGCGTCCAACACGTCCGGCACGACCAACACGTCCCACACGTCCGGCGCGACGAGCGGCACCGACTACACCAAGCTCGTCGACCCCTTCGTCTCCACCGCGGGTGACGACGGCAACGACCTGCCGGGCGCCGAGGCGCCGCACAGCCTCGCCAAGGTCAACCCGCTGACCACACCGGGCCGCAACCACACCGGGTACGACTACAACGAGAGCCGCATCGCCGGGTTCACCGCGACGAATCTCGACGGCGTCGGCGGCTCGGGCGGCGGCGGTGACCTGCTGGTCGTCCCGACGTCCGTGCGCTACGACAAGCGCCCGGCGCCCAGCACGTACGCGCACCCGTACAGCCACAACGACGAGACGGCGACGCCCGGTTACTACCAGGTGGGGCTCGGGTCGGTCTCCGGGACCGCCTCGGCGGTGACGCGGGACGCCGGGACCGTCAAGGCCGAGGTGACGGCGACGACGCGTACGGCCCTGGAGCGCTACAGCTTCCCCGACGGCGCCGAGCCCCAACTCGTCCTCGACCTCGCGAACAACTTCACCAGCCGCACCCGCACGACGATGAAGGCGACGACGCTCCCGAACGGGACGACCTCGATCACCGGCCTCATCGCGGGTTCGTTCAACGGCGCCTCGTACCAGCTCTATTACGCCGCCACGACCAATGTCCCGGTGACGTCGCTGAAGAGCTGGGGCAACGACGGCACGCTGGGTGACGCGACCACGCGGGACGGCTCCGACGCCGGAGCGGTCCTCGGATTCGACACGGCGGACGGGCGCGACGTCGAACTGCGCGTCACGCTCTCGCCGATCAGCGCGGAACAGGCCGTGACCGACCAGCGCAACGAGGTCGGCGGCCTCACCTTCGACCAGGCGCGCGCGCGGACGAAGGCGGAGTGGAACAGCACGCTCGGCGCGGTCGCCGTCAGCGCCTCCGCGACGTCCGACCCCGGGTCGACGCTCACCAAGGAGTTCTACACGCACCTGTACCGGATGTACGGGCTGCCGGTGAACGCCACCAGCACAAGCGGGACCTACCGCGGCGCGGACGGCGCGGTGCACACCGCGAACGGCTTCACGTACTACGACGGCTGGTCCACCTGGGACGACTTCAGGAAGTACTCGGTCGAGGCGTACATCGACCCGGCCACGTACCGGGACCTGGTGCAGTCGCTCATCGTGCTCTTCGCCGACGCGCACGCCTCGGGCAAGAGCCTCGGCAGCCTCACCCACTCGGTGCCGACCGTGCGGTGGGAGCGCTCGGCGGTGGTGATCGCCGACGCGCTGTCGAAGGGTTACAAGAACTTCGACCGGCTGGACGAGGCGTATCCGGCGCTGCTGTCGTACTCCGGGTTCTACACGGGCGCGCAGTTGCGCCAGGGATACGTCACCGGTGATCCCGGTACGACGGTCCAACGCGGTTACGACCAGTGGGCGTTGTCCGTCATCGCGGGCGCGCTCGGCAAGGACGCGGACGCCGCCAAGCTGCGCACGCAGTCGACGATGGCGATCGACAACCTGGTGAAGTCCGGTGCCTGGACCGCCGGTGACGGCACCAAGGTCGGTCTGCTGACGCCGCGCGCGTCCGGCGGCGACTGGCAGAGCGCCGACTACGAGAAGTTCGAGGCGGCCGGTCTCTACCAGGGCACGCTCTGGCAGTACCACTGGTACGACGCCTACGACATGGGCGGCCTCATCAAGGCCATGGGCGGCGCCAAGGCCGGAAAGGCCGCCGTCGACCACATGTTCGGCGAGGACTCCGCCCTCGACAACGGCTCGACCATGCTGCATTCCAACGCGAACGAGATCGACCTCCAGGCCCCGTACCTCTTCAACTACGTCGGCGAGCCCAGCCTGACGCAGAAGTGGGTGCGCGCCATCTACACCGGCTCGACCTGGAACCGGTACATCGCGACGGGCTCCACCAACGAAGCCCCCAGCGGCGGCGGCGAGTTCACCCCGCCGGTCAAGACGCAGGTCTACAAGCTCGCCCCGAACGGCTTCCTGCCGACCATGGACAACGACGCGGGCACCATGTCGACCATGTTCGTCGCGGCGGCCCTCGGCCTGTTCCCGGTGACCGCGGGCTCCAGCCAGTTCCAGATCGGCAGCCCGTTCTTCGACTCCACGACGATCACGTACGCCAACGGCTCGCGCTTCACGGTGAAGGCCGGCGGCGTCTCGCCGACGAACTACTACGTGCAGAGCGCGACCCTCAACGGCAAGCGTTTCGGCGACACTTGGCTGGATTACTCGCAGATCATCGCCGGCGGGACCCTCGACTTCACCATGGGCGCCAAGCCCTCCCGGTGGGGCGTCGACACCAAGCCGGCGTATTCGCTGGACACCGACACCGGCCACGGCGGCACCGGAGCGGGCAGCACCGGCACCGTCATGTCCGCCCGCCCGGACACCGTCGCCACCGCCGCGGACGGCACCGTCCACGGCAGCGTGAAGCTCACCCTGTCGGGACCGGCGTCCTTCGCCGCCCGCAGCGGCACCAGCCTCACCAGGACCGGCGCGGCGAGCGTGACCGGCCTGCCCGGCGGCGTCACGGCCGACCTCCGCGTGACCGGCTCGCGTACGGCGACGCTGTCGCTCACCGGCACCGCGAAGGTCGACGCGCGCTACGGCATCACCTTCCGCGACGCGGCCTTCGCCCACGGCGTGCGCGCCTCCACGGTGAGCGGCACCGGCATCTCGGCGACCGACCCGCTGACCGTCTCCGCCGCCGCGGTGTACCGCGCCTCGCTCGGCGCGCTCGTCGACCAGGCGTCCCTGGTGCGCGGCGGCAACTACTCCGACGGCTCCTGGACGCTGTTCCGTTCGGCGCTGGAGCGCGCGCGGACCGTCCTCGCGGACACCGCCGCCAGGACGGGCACGCTCATGGCGGCGCAGGACGCGCTGCGTTCGGCCGCCGACGCGCTCACCATCGACGAGGGCGGCTACGCCGTACTCCAGGCCGAGGCCCCCGACCAGATGGAGGGCCCCAGCCTCGTGAAGGAGGCGTACTACTCCGACGGCGACCTCGGCGGGGTCACCGAGGGCGCCTGGGAGCGGTACAACAAGCTGGACTTCGGCGGGGTCGCCCCGCGCAGCGTCGCGGTCCGCTACGCCAACTCGCAGGCCGCGAGCGCGAAGCCGAGCAGCGTGGACGTGCACGCGGGCGCCGCGGACGGCCCCGTCGTCGCCACCGTCTCCCTGCCCGGCACGGGCAGTTGGCAGACCTACACCACCGTGCGGGCGGCCGTCACCGACCCGGACGCGCTGCTGGCCGCGTCCGGTGCGACGTTCGTCTTCCACGCGCCGTCCGGCCAGCAGTGGGTGTCGAACTTCGACTGGTACCAGTTCTCGCCCGAGGCGGTCTCCTCGTCGCCCTCGACCACGCTCGCCACGCTCACGGCGGCCAACAGCACGACGATCGGCGGCGGTTCGCTGCCGCTCGGCCTCGGCAACGGCATCTTCGAGAACACCACGAACGGCGCGTGGGCCCAGTGGAAGGCCACCGACCTCAAGGACGGCGCCGACACCGTCACCGTCAGCTACGACAAGCCGCAGTCGCGCGCCGCGTCCGACTCGCACCTCGAACTGCACCTCGGCTCGAAGGACGGCGAGAAGGCCGTCGACATCCCGCTCGACTACACCGGCTCCGGCTGGGGAACCCTCGCCACCGCGACCGTTCAGCTCGACCCGGCGGTCTTCACCGGCGTCCAGGACGTGTACGCCGACTTCGTCTCCAGCACCCAGTCGTCCTCGCAGCCGTACGTGGCCAACGTCTACTCGCTGACCCTGACGCGCACCGCCGACGCCCCGGTGGGCTTCGACGCGACCGCGTTCGACTCCAACAGCGGCGGCGGCCTCAAGAGCGAGCCGGTCGGCTGGACCGGCTCCGGCTCCACCACCGACCTCGGCGGTACGTACAACGGTGCCTGGGCCGGCTACGGCGCCGTCGACTTCGGGTCCGCCCCGAAGAACACCGTCACCTTCACCTACGTCAACAACTCCGCGCGCTGCGGCACCGGTTCCGCCGTCCAGCTCTACCTGGACTCCTTCGACGCGGCCGATCCGGGGACGCCGTACGCGACCGTCCCGCTGCCGGTCACCGGAAGCGCGTGGTCGTCGGGAGGCACGACGAGCCTGACGCTGCCCACGCCGGTCACCGGCACCCACACCGTCCACCTGCGGCTGCTGACGACTCCGGACTCCTCGCACCCGTACGTCGCGAATCTGGGCCGGATCACCTTCAGCCACGTCGACACGCCCACGGCGACGGACAAGACCGCGCTGCGCGAGGCGATCGACCGGTACGCGGGACTGTCCGGTGACGCGGCGCGCTACGACACGATCGACTTCGGCGTGTTCCGGCGTGAACTCGCCTCCGCGCAAGCTCTGTTGGCCGCCGACGA
This sequence comes from Streptomyces sp. NPDC088197, assembly GCF_044741185.1. Taxonomy (NCBI): domain Bacteria; kingdom Bacillati; phylum Actinomycetota; class Actinomycetes; order Kitasatosporales; family Streptomycetaceae; genus Streptomyces; species Streptomyces sp. NPDC088197. Next base: position 274,370 of record NZ_JBIUSD010000001.1, on the reverse strand, counting down.
CGCGGCCCAGCTCGAAGTCGACACGCAGACCCGCAGCCTCACCCTCGCCGCCGACCAGCTGATTCCGCTGCCCCGGCTGCGACTTGAGAACCTGGTCGGCACGGCGTCGGCCCTCGACAACGCGCGCTACACGGACGCGTCGTGGAAGGCGTTCACCACCGCGTTCGCCGCGGCCAAGGCGGCCGTCGCGGACGACAAGGCGACGGACACGACGCTCACCGCGCGCTACCAGGCCCTCGACCGTGCGATGTCCGCGCTCAGGACGAAGCCCATGACCGTTCCGGCCGCGCCCGGCGCGGTGTCGGCGACCTCGTCCGGCGTGAGTGTGACCGTCGCCTGGGCCGCGCCGCAGGACACCGGCGGCTCGCCCGTCACCGGCTACCGGATCAGCCTCGGCGACGGCCACCAGGTCGAGATCCGCGACCCGAACAGCCGCGGCACGGTGTTCACCTCACTGCCCGCGGGCCGCTCGTACACCGCGCGCGTCCAGGCGCTGAACGCCGTCGGCGCCTCGCGGCAGAGCGCCGCGACCGCGCCCGTGGTGACCGGCGGCGGCAAGCCGCAGAAGCCGCACGTGACGGGGGTGACCACGGACGGCAGCTACGTCCGGGTGACCTGGCGGGCGGCCGGAGACGGCGGATTCCCGGTCATCGGCTACACCGTGACCCTCGACGACGGTTCCACCGCGCACCTTCCCGCCACGACCGGCACGGCGCTGCTCACGGTCTCGGGCAAGGCGGAGGGCAAGGCGGAGGGCAAGGCGGAGGGCAAGACGGCGGCCAAGGCCAAGGCCCACTCGGCCACCGTCACCGCGGTGACGCTGGCCGGGACCTCGGACGACCCGGCCGCCGCCCAGGACGCGGCGGCCCCGGCGTACACCCCGTCCCCGTTCCCCGACGAGACGCTGAAGGCGAGCTACGCGTCGGACAAGTGGCCCGCGACCGGCGACGGTTCCGACTACTTCACCAATCTCCTCAACGGTTTCGACCACCTCCCCTCCAGCGTCCTCGGCGCCAACTCCAAGGTCGCGAAGGGCGCGTCGCTCACCGCGGAGAACGACGAGATCGCGGTGCGCGTCAACAACGCGGCCACCCAGAAGGAGGTCGACAGGGCCGAGGTCGACGCGACGCACAGTGCCACCGTCACCCTGGCGGACGGCCTCGGCTCCCGGCTCGGCGCGATCTACAGCGACGCGCTGAGCGGCGGCCAACTGCCTAAGACCAACGCCCTGTTCGGCCGGGTCACCCAGGGTCTCGACACCCACGATGCGGCCAAGGACCACTACGGCTACCTGCGCCCGTACGTCCGGCTCGGCTTCGTCGGCGACGGCGGGGACGTCTACGAGTCGCAGGACGGCTCGTACAGCGGCCTCGCCACCAGCGGCTCGTACCCGAGCGGTCACACGTACGGCGGATACGAGGCCGGGACCGTACTGGCCACGCTCCTGCCGGAGTTGGCGCCGTCGATCCTCGCCCGCACCTCGGAGTACGGCGACAACCGGGTCATCCTCGGCTTCCACTACCCGCTCGACGTCATGGGCGGGCGCATCACCGGACAGGCCACCGTGGCCCACCGGTGGGCCGACCCCGACTTCGCGCAACTGCTCACACAGGCCCACACCGAGATCGAGAACGTGCTGCTCGCGCAGTGCGAGAAGCGGGGATACGGCGACACGCTCGCCGCCTGCGCGGGCGACTCCTACGGCGGCCTCACCACGGCGCAGGACATCGACGTCTACACGCAGCGCCTGACCTACGGCTTCTCCCGTACGGGCAAGGCCGGTCAGCCCCTCACGGCGCCGGCCGACGCGGCGGCCCTGCTGATCACCGCGTTCCCCGACCTCACCGCCCGGCAGCGCACCCAGATCCTCCAGCAGACCGCCACCGACTCGGGCTACCCGCTCGACCTCACGGCGGACGGCGCACCGAGCTGGGAGCGGATCAATCTGGCCGCCGCGATGGCCGCGCGCGTCGTGGTCAACCACGACGGCTCGGTCACCGTCACCAACCACGCCGACGCCACGAAGGCGAGCGTCGCCGACGCGAGTGCCCTCAAGGTCGGGGGAGTCGCCGTCGACGGCTTCGACCCCGAGGTCTCCACGTATGTCGTCGACCTCCCCGCCAACGGCAAGGTCCCGGCCGTCACCGCCGTCCCGGCCCAGCCCGGCACCCGGGTCAAGGTCACTGACGGAAGCGCGGTCGTCTCCTCGACCGCGCCGCGCTCCACCACCCGCACCGTCACCCTGACCTCACCCAACGGCTCGGTGACCCGTACCTACACCGTCGCCTTCCACCGGTCCGCGCGGGGCAACGGGCACTGACCGCGCCCCGATCCGCGTAGCCCCGCGGGGCCCGACCGCATCCTGGCCGGGCCCCGCGGTGTGTTGCGGGGCTTGCGGACGCAACACCCCTGCGCGGCCTACCGGTTCGAGGTGGCGGGACCGTCCGAGGAACGGTCCGTCGGGCGGGCCGTGGTGGGGGTCGGAGTGGGCGAGGCGGAGGCGGATTTGGAGGGCGGTCCGGTCCGCGTGGCGGCGCTCGGGGACGGGGCCTGGGCCGTGGGCCGGGTCTTCGCCGTGGCGGGGGCGTCGGTCGGCGCGGGGCGCGGCGTCGGGGTGGTGGCGGCGGGCCTGGCCGCGGGGCCGCTCGCGGGCGGCGTGCCGAGCGGAATCGCGGGCGCGGCGGGCGACTGCGGTCCCGCCATGCGCAGCGGCAGCGCGACGAGGACGGCGACGGCGCCGGACAGGCCGACCCCGACGGCGATCCGGAGCAGGCGGCGGCGGGCCGCGCCCCGGCGGATCTTCTCGTACCGGCCGGGCGGCAGCCCGAGATGGTCGGGGGCGGGCCGCAGGATGACCGTCAGCGGGTCCTCGGGGTCAAAGTCCTGACCGTCGTCAGACTGTGTGATCAAGGCTTCTCCTCAAGTGGGCGCGCAGCAGTTCCCTGGCGGTGTGGAGGTCGGACATGACCGTCCCCTCCTTGCGGCCGGTGAGCAGGGCTATCTCCCGGATCGGGAGGTCGGCGTAGTAGTGCAGCAGGATCGGCACGCGCAGGCGTTCCGGCAGCGACTGCACCAGCATGCGCAGCGACGGGTCGGTCTGCTCGGCCGGCGGCCGTACCGCGGCTTCCACGGTGGCCCGGCGTACGGCCCTGCGCTCGCGCTCCAGCTTGCGCCAATGATCCCGTACGAGATTGGTCGCGGTGACGTACAGGAAGCCGCGCGGCTCGGCCACCGCCGTCCAGCGCGCCCAGAGCCGGGTGAACGCCTCCGAGGCGATCTCGTGGGCCGTCTCGTCGTCGTCGACCAGGCGGCGGCACCAGCCGGCGAGGCGCGGATAGAAGGCGGCGAACAGCTCGGACGCTGCCTTCTCGCGGGACCGTTTCAACGCTCTCCATGTCGGGGGCAGGGTGGTGCTGTCGCGGACTTCTTGCGGGTCGTGCGGGTCGCCGCGGACTCTCGCGGTCTTTTTTGTTTCTTACGGTTCCTTATGGTTTCTTACGGTTCCTCGCGGTCCTGTGCGGCCGCTCGGGGAGGGTCCCGGGCCGCCGACGTACGGGGATCGGCGGCGGCCCGGGACTCGGGGAAGGCGTCAGGAGACCGCCTTGGCCATGGTTCGTCGTGACGCGCCCGCTACGGGATCAGCGAGGCGAAGACGATGACGTTGTCGCGGTAGCCGGTGCCTTCGCGCGGGCCGCCGCACGTGATGAGCCGCAGCTCGGGACGGTTCACGTCGCCGTAGACCGCGTCCGTCGGGAAGTCCGACTTGGCGACCGTACGGACGTCGGTGACGGCGAATCGCGCCGCCTCGCCGTTCTTCAGGCGTGCCACGATCCGGTCGCCCGGGCGCAGCCGCGCGAGGTGACGGAAGACCCCGTCCCCGTACGCGCCGACCGTGACGTGGGCGAGGATCACCGAGGGGCCGGTCTGACCCGGTGTCGGTGAGCCCCGGTACCAGCCCGCGCGGTCGTGCGCCGTGATCGGCGGGACCTCCACGGTGCCGTCCGGGGCCAACCCCAGTTCCATGACCGGGGTGTTGACCCCGATGGCCGGGACCTCCAGCCGCACCGGGACCGAACGCGCCAGCGCGCGTACCGACTTCGCGGCGGGCCGCGAAGAGGGCGGTGCGCCGGTGGGACGTTCGGTCACGGCGGTACGGCGCGAGGTGTCACCCGAGGCGTCGCCCGCTGCGTGGCCCGCGGCGTGATGGCCGCCGCAGCCGGTGAGCAGGAGGGCGGCCGTCACCGCGGTGACGAAGGCGCGCCGGGGGCCGGTGAGTCGGAAGCCCGCGCTCCGGTCGCCCACGGTTCGGTCGCCCGCGCCGCGGTCGCTCACGTCTCGGAAGCCCGTGTCTCGGAATCCCGCGCCGCGGTCGCCCGCGCTCCGGTCGCCCGTGCGGCCGGAGGTCACGCCCCGGTCGCCCGCCGGCGGCGTACGAGGAGGACCGCCCCGCCGCCGAGCGCGAGCACCGCGGCCGCGCCTCCGCCGATCAGGCCGCCGTCGTTTCCGCCGTGCGAGGCCACTGGCGCCTCACCGGTGTTCGGCGCTCCCTTCGGCACCGCGGGGACCTGGCCCGACGTCGCCTTGGTCGGCGCGGGGGACGCGGAGGGCCGCGCGGACGAGGTGGCGTCCGAAGGCCCGGTCGACGGCGCGGCCGACTGCGTCTTCACGCTGGTCGGGGTGGGGGTCGGGGACGCCCCGTCGGCGAACGCGGGCACACCGCTCGCCAGCACGGCAGTGCACGCGAGTGCCACGGCGCTCAGAACAGTTCGGCGCATGAATCGCTCTCTTTCGTCGGCCCGCCCGCGCGGTCACGCGCGGGCTGAGGTGCGGATCGACTGAAAAGACGAGACGCGGGCGGAACGGATTGTAAAGAGCTGGCAAAGCCACCGAACGGTGCTTCAGGCGCCCTGCCCGGCGTCGCGGTCGACCGCGCTCATGTCGCCGGTGCCGGGGACGCCGTCGGCGCGCGCGTACCGCAGGTGCACGGTGCCCTTCGGGCTGGCCACGGGCGGTGCGAGCAGGGTGACGTTCGTGGGGACCGCGCCGCCGTCGAACACCTTCTTCCCGACGCCCAGCATGATCGGGTGCACCCAGAGGTCCAGCCGGTCGAACAGCTTCTCGCGCAGCAGCGTCTGCACCAGGTTCAGGCTCCCGACCACCTTGATGTGCTCGTGCCGCTCCCGCACCTCGCGCACCGCCGCCACCAGGTCCGGCCCCAGGTGCGTCGACCCCGCCCACGACAGATCGGGCGTACCCCGCGAGGCCACGTACTTCGGCACGCTGTTGAAGAGCGTGGCGAACCCCCCGCTGTCCCCGTCCTTCTGATGCGGCCAGTACCCGGCGAAGATGTCGTACGTCCGCCGCCCGAGCAGCAGCGCGTCCGTCCCCTCGTACGCCGCGTCCACCTGCGCCCCGGCCACCTCGTCCAGCATCGGCACCTGCCACCCCCCGTACGAGAACCCCTCCGGATCCTCCTCCGGCCCCCCGGGCGCCTGCCCCACCAGGTCCAGCGTCGTGAACAGCTCGATGTGAATGAGACCCATGACGTACTCCCGATCGGTGTCTTTTCCCCGTCCAAGAGGTAGACCCCCACCACCCCCCGAACTCATCGCCCGGCGTCGGGCCGCTGTCGGCTGACCGGGTCCGGTCCGGGGGCCTTCTCTCGGCGTGGAGCCGCCCTGCCCGGGGGTGTCCGCGCGGCCCCGGGCAGGGCGGGTGGGTCGGGTCGGGTTGGGTTGGGTTGGGTCAGGTGGCGGGGCAGGGGTCGGTGGAGGTGAGGAGGGCGGCGGTGCTCTGGGCGATCGTGACGTGGACGCCGGTGAGGAGGGTCAGGGAGAGGGCGGTGACGGTGATGCCCTTGCCTCCGGCGACGGTCGTCTGCTGATTGATGACGAGGGAGCCGACGAGCGGCAGGGCGATGGTGGTGTTGGGCGCGGCGTTGGCGGCGACGGTGACACCGGCGACGCGGAGGTTGGTCAGGACGGTCGAGCCGGTCGAGGAGACCGGTCCCGGCCCGGTGTCGGTGAGGGACTGCCGTGCCCGGGCCGAGGTGCCGACGAGGTCGGCGGTGATCAGGCCGCCGAGGAGATTGACGCCGGTGGTCTGGGCGTGGGCCGCGGCCGTACGGGTCCCGTCGGTGTCGACGGTCCCCGAGGCGTCGGTGGTCAGGACACCGAGGTTGCCGACGGTGCCGAGCCCGGCGCTCACCACGGAGTGGCTGTCGCTGCCGGGCAGCGGCGTGCAGGAGTGGGCGGACGGCGCCAGCGGGCCGATGTCGAGCAGCGGCGAGGTGAGCCGTACGCCGTGCGCGCGGGCGTCGAAGACGGGCGCGGTGAAGGTCACCGAGGCGCAGCCCGGCAGGTCGACGCCGACCGGGGCGGTGATCGACGAGCCGCAGATCTGGTACGTGCCACCGTCGTTGGAGGTGAGCTTGACGGTCGCGGTGCAGGACTGCTGACCGGCGGCGAGGTCACCGCTCACGGTCACCGTGCCGTCCGCCGCGTTCGCGGTGGCCGTTCCCGTACCGCAGTCGGTGGTCGCGCTGCTGCCGTCCAGCCGCAGCCCGTCCGGGAGTTGGGCGCCGAAGGACCAGCCGTTCTTGGCGGCCAGCTCACTGGTGTTGGTGACGGTGAAGGTCAGGGTGGTGGGCGCGCCCACGGGCAGGTGCGCCGGTGCGAAGCCCTGGTCGAGCTGCGGAGTGGCGTCCAGCAGACGGACGTTGTCGATCGCGCCGTCGTTGCCGTTGCCGCTGGCCTGCTCGTTGACCAGCCGGATACCGGCCGAGTCGCCGCTGAACAGCACCGAGCCGTTGCTGGCGTACGTACCCACCGAGGTGCCGCCGATCACCGAACCGGGGTTCTGGCACGGGTCGATGGGGGAGGTGAACGCGGCGCGCGCGGTGCCGCCGTCGAGCAGGTAGAAGGCGAGCAGGGGGTGGCTGGCGAAGCAGTTCTGGGCCGCCGCGTCCACCGAGAAGGTCAGGAACCGGTGGTTCGCGCTCAGCGGGATCGGCCGTACGGTCTCCAACTCGGTGCGCCCGGCGCCCGGATCGCCCGAGGTGTAGGCGGTGAGCGAGTGGTTGGTGGACGCGTTGCCGCCCGCCCACGTGCCCAGCGCGACGGCCATCTGCTTGTTCGCGTTCCAGAAGCCGCCGCAGTTGACGCCCGGCGGGGGACTCGCGGGGCCCTGCTGCGAGACGAGCAGACCGTTGCAGGAGGTCAGCCACGCCGGATCGGCGGTGTACGTCTCCGCCAGCGGCGCCGCGCCCGTGTAGTCCGGCAGCGTCGTCACCGCCGGGCCCTGACCGTTCTCGAAGTCCTCCGTGAACACGCTCGTCGGCGCGCTCGGCGTACCGGGCTGACCGGGCGTGTTCGCCTGCGCCGGGCCGCCCGCGACCAGCGATCCCGTGGCCAGCACGGTCACCCCTAACAGCGCCGTGGCCACCCGCCTGCGCCACCGCCGGTCCGCCCGGCCACTGGCCCCGCCGCTCCCTTCGCCGCGCCGTCTTCCGTCGATACCGGTATCTGCCAGGCCGAAGCCTCTCATCGACAATCTCCTTCGTACGGGCACGCCGGTGCGCCGTCCGATCGCTCGTCAACAGGCCCGCCGTGCCGACGCGTTGCGCGTCTGCGGTCACCCTCCCCGCCCCCCGCCCCTGCGCACATCGGCGCGCGCCGCCCCGCTTGATGCACACGAGGTCCCGTACGCCGCACAAGCCGGTGCGTACTGCCGCAAGCCCCCGGTCTGTGCCCGGCCGACCGATTCGGGAGGTTTGCCGAGCCGTTTCCCGGCGGTCACGCGGTCCGCCGGACGGGGTAGGCGGGCGCAGCACCTCCGCCAATCCGCCCGACCGGCACCGCGCGTCCCGGATACCACCCGGCCGACCGCGCGACACGCTCGGTCAGCGCGGACCAACGCGGCGGGACGGGCCCGCCGCCCGGCACCGGCCGACGCCGGTCGCCCCCGTGGATCGGCCTCTCCAACGCCCGGCCCCGTGTTCCGCGAGCGGTCAGTCGCCGAAGTGCTGGGGCAGGTCTCCGGCATCCCAGAGGGCGTCGAGCTTGGCGAAGAGCGATTCCAAGTCCTTCAGGAGGATGTCGCGCGCCGCTTCGGGGAGTTGGAGGAGCGGGTCATCGAAGCTCGGCCCGGCGTCGGGGCCCGTCCATCCCTTGTGGCGCCGACAGGACGCGCACCACATGTAGGTGATGCGTACGGTGCGGTGGGGTCCCACCCGCCGGTAGACGTACGTCCGCACCGCGACGGCTCCGCATGCCGGGCAGGCGCGCTCACCGGGTTCATCGACGAATCTCGGGCCGGCCAGTAGCTGCTGGACCTGCTCCGCATCGAATTCCCGCACCGCTCGCCCCTCGTCAGCCTGTCCTGGACTTGAACAGCGACAGCATACGTTGGCCGTATTCCTCCGCCGCGTCCTCCGTGCCGCCCCAGATATGACTGGGCGCGACGGTCTCGCCCCACAGCGGCTTCGAATTGAGCGACAGCCGGAACTGCTGATGGTGGTAGATCTCGTGGAAGACGGTGGCGACGCCCTCGTCCATGCTGCGCAGACCCAGGTCGGAGATCTGGATCAACGGCAGCCCCCGGGGCCCGAGTTGAGGCGTGCCGGACACCAGGTGCGGGCTGTTGCCGAAACCGAGTCCGGTCGGCGTGTGGATCTCGGGAACGTGCACGATGTCGTAGTGGCTCACGGACATGTCCGCCTTGCCCAGCGCCATGCGCAACTGCCGGATGCTGATGGGCGCACCGAGTTGGCCGCCGGGAAGGCCCTGCGACGGGCCCCGGAACACGTTGATCAACGAGGAACAGGGTGAGAGGCCGAGCGGATCGGCCAGCACCGTGGGGTTGATGACATCGGCGTAGTCGTCGGGCCCCGGAGCCAGACCGAGCGGATCGGGGCTCAGATAGCGTCCGGTCTCGGGGTCGAAGTAGCGGTGGTAGTTGTAGTCGAGGCCGGTTTCGGGGTCGTGGTAGCGGCCCGGACTGCGCAGCGGGCAGTCGACCGGGTCCCCGGCGGCCGTCTCCGACGCGGCAGCCGCGGTTTCCTCTTCCGCCGTCCGCGTGGTCTCCGGCAGCCACGGATGACCGCGTCGCCGCCAGGCGACGGTGCCTTCAGGACCGACGAGTTCGGTGGGAGCACCGGCCAGGTCCGTGATGACGGCGAGGAACCGGCGGTCGATCTCTTCCTGCGGCAGGTCCGCCACCGCCTCGGCCGTACGCCTGCTGTGCACCTGCGCGACCGCGCGCGGGCCCTCTCCCAGCAGGCACTCCCAGGTGGTGACCGCTTCCTGGGCCGCGGTGACCACGGTGTCCGCCGCCGCGGCCGGGACGCGCACCTGCTCCGCGAGGACCTCTCCGTCCCAGGCGAACCGGACTTCCCCGGCCGCACTGCCGTCCGCCGTCACCAGCTTCTTGGACGTACGGCGTCCCAGCGCGTCGTAGGCGTACGCGGCGACACTGCCGTCCGGGTTGGTGACCGACCGGAGCCGGTCCTCCGCGTCCCACCCGAAGGTCCAGCGCAGCCGACCGCCGGACAGCAGCATCCGGGTCTTGACGGCGACGCGGCCCCGCTCGTCGTACGTGTAGCGGACGCGGCCGGAACGCAGCACCCGCGATCCCGACACCTCAGGAAGCGGCGGACGCCGGTCGTCCGGCCCGGCACCGCGGGGATCACCGGTGTCGACGTCAGTGATCCGCCCGGCGGCATCGAGCGTGAACCGGTGCGTGCCGCCGACGAGTTCGGCGATCTCCGTCGGATATCCGTCGGGCCGGTAGCGGTACCTGCGCTCCTGGACCGGGCGCCCGCTCGCCTCGTCCACAAGGGACTGGACCGTCAGGCGGCCGACCGGGTCCCAGCTCTGCCGCAGCCGGGCCGCCTGCCCCAACCGCCGCTCGGTCTCCCGGCCGTCGCGGTCGTAGGTGAACTGGAGCGACTGGTCACCCATCCGCAGGCCCACCGGTCGGTTGCCCTCGTCGTAGGTCCACGCACTCTCGACGCCCGAGGGAGTCCGGCGGCCGATCCGGCGTCCCATCGCGTCGTAGCAGCTGGTCATGACCAGCCCGTCGCAGCTCTCGGCGACGAGCCGACCGCCCTCGTCGTAAGTGAACTCCACGACGGCGGAGGCGTTTTCGGCGCGCAGCATGCGACCGGTGGCCGAGTAGGCGAAGACCGCGTCGCCGTCGGGCGTGACCATCCTGGTCACTCGTCCGCCCGAGTCCCGCTCGTAGCCGGTCGTCCCCCCGTGGGCGTCGACACTGCCGATGAGCTGCCGCGCGGCGTCGTAACGGTGCGTGCGCGTACGCCCGTTGAAGTCGGTCTCACTGACCAGGTTGCCCACGGCGTCGTAGGTGTACGACCAGGTCAGGCCGTCGTCGTTGCGCACCTCGGTCAGTCGCAGCTCGGTGTCGTAGGTGTAGCGCAGACGTGATCCGTCGGGTGCGGTCCGCTCGGCCGGGAGACCGAAGTGCGTCATCGTGAAGCGGTGCACACCGCCCGCCGGATCGCGGTAGGCGACAAGGTCGCCCTCGGCGTCGTACTCCCACTCCTCGGCCGAACCGTCCGGCCGCCTCCGCCACAGCGGCAGGCCCTCGGACGACCAGCCGGTCCTGACGGACTGTCCCGTGTGATCGGTGACCTCCGCGACACGGCCGAAGGCGTCACGGACGTACGCGGATTCCCCGCCGTCGGGGTCCACGACCGCCACGGGCAGCCCGGCCGCGTCGGTCCGTATGCGCCGGGTCGCGCCGAGAGCGTCGGTGACCGACGTGAGCGCGCCGCGGTCGTCGTACGTGTACGCGGTCGTCGCACCGGCCGCGTCCGTGGTGTCCAGCAGATTCCCGTGCGCGTCGAACCGCTGGCCGACCCGCGCCCCGTCCGGATCGACGGCCCGTACGGGAAATCCGAGGTCGTCGTACTCGATCCGTGCGACGGCGCCGTCCGGATAGGTGATGCCGGTGCAGTGGCCCAGGCCGTCGTACGTGTAGCGCGTCGTGCGTCCCAGCGGATCCGTACGGCTCAGCAGCCGGTCGTAGCGGTCCCACGCCGATGTCGTGCTGTGCCCGAAGTGATCGGTCTGCCGGATCAGTTGGCGAGCGACGTTGAACTCGTAGGTCGTCGTGGCGCCGACCGAATCGGTGGCCACCGTCGTCCCCGGCGCGCTGTCGTAGACATAGCTGTAGGCGAGGACGCCGTCGGTTCCCCCGGTGCGGACGCAGCGGCCCTGGTCGTCGTAGGCGTACGTGTACCAGGTGTCGTTGCGGTCCTGCCAGCGGGTGATGCGGCCCCGGTCGTCGTAGCCGAAGGTCAGGGGTACGCCGGAGGAGTCGGTGACGGCGGTGAGGTGGCCGTCGGTGTAGCCGAACGCGCACAGGGCGGGCCGGTCATCGGCGGAAGCCAGGTGGAGGGCGGTGATCCGGCCGTCCGCGGTGCTGACGGCGACGCGGTAGCCGCCGCTGTGGGTGACGTCGACGGGGGCGCCGAGGTCGTCGTATGTGATCACGATCCTGTTGGCGTTGCGGTCGGTGATCTCCGCCAGGGCCAGCCCCCCGCGCGGCTGCGCCCGGAAGCGCAGGGTTCGACCGGTGTCGGGCTGGGCGACGGTCATGGTGCTGCCGGGGGTGCCGTCCCAGGTCAGGGGCCAGCGCGGGCCCTCGACGGGGAGCAGTGGGTGGCCTGGCTCAGGTACCGGGTAGTGCAGGACCATGCCGTCGGCGGTGGTGAACCGCACGCCCTGGTCGTCCAGGACCAGCCGCTGGTCCAGCGTGGACGCCCAGGTCGGCCCGAACCACCGGCCGCCGCGGAACCCGGTGCGATGGGCGCGCTCCAGCAACAGCGGGAGGATGCCGGGCAGATGCACGTCGGTGGCGGACATGACCATCTCACCGGTGGCCATGTCGATGGGGTCGCCCGAGGTGAACAGGCCCTTGATGGTGCGGCCGGCGTCCCGTATCGCTCCCGCGCCCTTGCGGACGCTGTTGGCGATGTTCTCCAGGGCCTTGCCGGATTTGAGGAGGGCGGGGAGTTCGCGGGCCATCTTCAACAGGCCGCCGGCGGTGGTGAGGCCCTTGAACATCGGGATGCAGTCCAGCGCCGCGAACAGGACGTCCCACAAACTGGCTTTGCCTTGTAGGTACTTCACGACGGTGTCGGCCAGGACCAGGACGGCGGCGGCCAGGACCAGCCACGCCAGGGGGCCGCCGATGATCAGGACGACGATGCCCAGGACCGCGACGATGACCTTGCAGACCGCGATGATGTCGTCCCAGTGGTCCGCGACCCAGTCGACCGCCTTCTCCCACCAGTGCTTGTTCCTGATCCCCGCATCCGACGCCTCATGCAGCGCGTGCTGGGCGGTGGAGGCGGCGTCGTCCCTGAGCTGGGCCGCGTCGGCCGCGAGCTGCTTGGCCGCGTCCAGCTTCGCCTGCGCGCTGTGGACGGCGGTGGAGGCGGTGGTGTGGGCGCTGTTAGCGTCCGTGGCATTACGGGCCGCCGCACGCACCTCCTCCGCCGACGGCGGCGGCACGTCCGGCTTCGGGTCCTCCTGATACTGCCTGGACTTGTCCTGGGCGCGCTTCACCCACGCATCAGCGTTCGTGAGCTGCGACTTGGCGGTGTCCAGCTCCTGGCGGGCGGTGCGCCCCTGCGCCAGCGCCCGGTCCGCGTCACCCTGCGCGGTCTCCAGCTTCGGCCAGTAATCATCCAGAGCACCCGACGCCAGACGGTAGGACCGCTCCAGCTTGTCCAGCTCACCGGGAAGATCCCCGAACTGCTGCCGGTACGCGTCCCCCGACAGCCCCGCCCACTCCTGGACGACGGTGTCACCGCTCAGACCCCGCACCGACCGCAGCGCCGAGGCGACATCATCGGCGAAATCCCCCAGCTTCCGCGCGAGTTCCTTCACCTCGAACGGATCACCCGGCACCGGATCCCGGTCCAGATCCAGCACATCCCAATCCGTCGGACGCCCCGTCACCCCGCCAGCACCCCCGTCGTCAGCCTCGGCGAACGCCCCCATCCTTCCAACGGCCCGCAGCCCTCGAAAGACGCCCCTGCCCACTCCGACGTCCCACGGGCAACTCATAGTTCCCGGCGCCCCGGCCCGAGCCGGTCGCTCCGTAGCATGGGGCAGGGGTGGTGGCCCCGGTATCGGCGGGGCCACCACCCCTGTGATGATCTGTCAGATCATCCTGCGCAGAGGGTCAGATTGACGGTGTCGCCCTTGTGGACGACGGTCGGGGCGTGCGGGGAGACGGCGATGACGGTGCCCGGCTTGCAGCCGGGGGAGGCCGTCTTGATGACCCGGCCGATCTTGAGCTGGGCCTTGTCCACCAGGACGGGCCTGGCCAAGTCGAGCGTGAAGCCCGCCAGTTGGATGGGGATCTCGCCGTACTGCACGGTGGTGCGGTTCTTGTCGGTCGTGGCGGACGTGTGGGCGGCGGGCCGCGAGTCGTGCGAGCCGCCGGAGGTGCCGATGGCCAGGGCGGTGCCGGTGCCGGCCACGACGAGGGCGGTGGCGATACCGGCGATGGCCGTGGCCCGCTTGCGACGGGCCCCGCGCGCGATGGCCGCGGTGTCGAAGTGCGGCGCCTCGGCGCCGTTGACGAAGTCGTTCATGGAGTTCACCAGTTCCTGCTCGAAGGGTGTGTAACCCGTGCAGCCGGAAGGCCGCGAACCGTGTGACGTCATCGTGTTCCTTCCGTGGGCTGCGGCGGCGAAGGGGCGGAGGGCGCGGGGAACCGGCCTCTGAGCTTGTCGATTCCGCGAGTGAGCTGGGACCGTACGGTGCTCAGCGAGATCCCCAGATCGGCTGCGATCTGGGCGTCCGACAGGTCGTGGAAATACCGCAGCACCACGACCGTCCGCATGCGCATCGGCAGACCCTGAAGAGCGCGGACCAACTGATCCCGGGTGTCCACCTGTCCGTACTGGTCCCCCGGAGCGGCCCTGTCGACGCCGTCCTGATACGGGACCGTACGGCGGAATCTGCGCCATCTGTCGTTGGCCAGATTCACCATGATCCGCCGTACGTACGCGTCCGGGGAGTCCTTGGCGGCGATGGTGCGCCACTTGCGGCACGCCCGTTCCAGAGTCTCCTGGACCAGGTCCTCCGCCGTCTGCCGGTCTCCCGTCAAGACGAGCGCGCCGTGGAACAGTACGGCCGACCGGGCGACGACGAAGGCGTGGAAGTCGTTCTCCACCGGCTCGGGTCCGCTCAGTTCCGTACGCGGTATCCGCTCGGTTGCCAGTTCCAGATCCACACGCTCCTCCCTTCCTGTCACCCCTCCTTGACGTGGAAGCGGCCCCGTCTGCTGCACGGCCCCGGTGTGACCTGGGCCACAGACGTGTGGGTCCTACGCGGTGGGGGTGTCGGCGTCGAGGGTGCTCGTGTGGCGTTCGGTGAGGGGGCCGACGCGGAGGTCCTCGCGCATGAGTTTGCGCATGTCGGCGGCGGCTTTGCCGCGTGCTTCCCAGCGGGCGCGGTCTTCGGTGCTGCCGAGGGCGGTGCCGTCGGCGTAGCCGTCGCAGATGCGGCGCAGGCAGTGGAAGACGTTGTTGGAGGCTTTGACGACGGGTTCGGGTGCGATGAGCCACATGCGTTCCGAGGCGGTGGCGATGCCTGATTCCCTGAAGGCTTCGCGCAGCGCGAACGCCCGTGCGTCGTCGGAGGGGTGGTCCCGTCCGGCCAGGGCCCGCAGGGTCTCGCCGAGCACTTTCACGGTGCTGGTGTACTGCGTGTAGATGTCCAGCCGCAGCCGGAGGGCTTCTTTGTCGTCCTCGCGCTTCCAGCGGTTCCGGTCGGCTACGAGGGTGGCGACGATGCCGATCGCGGCGCCGGCCAGGGTGGAGAGCAGTGGCAACCAGTCCATGCGGGCCACCTTGGGCCATCGCGTGACGGCGGCGCCAGAGGACGCCGGGACCGGACCCGTTGGCCGTCCGTAACGCGCCGCCGTCCGTATCGCGCCTGCCGTACAGGGAGTTGACGGCCCGTCACTCCACAGTGGCCGCCGCCGTGTGGAAGGCGTGGCGGACGGCGGTGATGCCGTCGGCGGCGCGGGAGGGGTGGACGCGGTTGGTGAGGAGGACGGCGTAGCGGGCGGTGGCGGGGTCGATCCAGAGGCTGGTGCCGGTGAAGCCGGTGTGGCCGAAGGAGTCGGGGCCGGGGGAGGGGCCTACGGGGGAGCCGACCGGGTCCTGGCCCTGCCAGGCGAGGCCGCGGCGCAGGGCGAGGTGGTCGGTGTGGGGGGCCGTCATCTCGGCGAAGGTCTCGGGGCGCAGCAGTTCGCGCGCGCCGCCCGCGAGCGACCGGCCGAGCCGTTCCACGTCCGCGAGAGGGGCGAACAGCCCGGCGTGGCCGCCGACTCCGCCCATGACCACGGCGTTCTCGTCGTGCACCTCGCCCGCCACCACGCGTCCGCGCCAGGGGCAGTCCTCGGTGGCGACGGCCCGCGCGCGGCCCGCCTCGTCCGGGTTGAAGCCGGTGTCCTTCAACCCGAGCGGCGCGCAGACCAGTTGGTCCACGAGTGCGTCCAGCGGTTCGCCCGCCGCGCTCTCGGCGATGAGGCCGAGCAGGATGAAGCCCTGGGAGGAGTACTCGACCCGGGTGTCGGGCGCGGAGCGCGGCGGCAGGAGGCGCAGCGCCTCCAACAGGGCCTCGCGCGTGGGGTGTTCGCGGTAGAGCTGGACCTGGCCCGGCAACCCCGAGGTGTGCGTGAGCAGTTGCCGTACGGTGAGGTCCGCCTTGTCGCCGCCCCGGTAGGCCGGAAGATACCGTCCGACGGTGCCCGCGAGGTCCAGCGCGCCGCGGTCGACCAGGGCCATCACGGCGAGGCCGACGACGGGTTTCGTCACCGACGCCAGGTCCCACAATTCGTCGCCGGTGAGGGCGGGCCCGTCCCAGGCGCGGGTGCCGGTCCAGCCGCGGTCCAGCGGACCCGCCGCCGTACCGACGGACCAGGCGGCGCCCGAGTACGCGCGGCGCGTACGCCCGGCGGCGACGATCTCCCCGAGCGCGCTCCCGACACCGGCCCCGTCCCCGACTCCTGCGTCAGCCCCGGCCTCGACGTCAGCCCCGCCCCCGCCCCCGGCCCCGTCCCCGACCCCGCTCACGCCAGCTCACCCGCCTCGGTATCCACCACAAGAAACGGCGTCGCGGGCACGCTGCCCAGGATGCCTCCCGCCGCGCCGACCGGGCCCCTGCCCGACACACCGCCCGAGCCGCCCACGCGCCCCGAGCCGCCCACGCGACCCGGGCCGCCCACACCGCCCAGCCCCCCCGACACCGTCCGCGCCGCCGCCCGCACCATCGGACCGAACATCTCCGCACTCCGCTCGTCCAGCGTGAAGGTCAGGCCGCGCACGCCGATCGCGCCCACCACCCGCCCCTCGCCGTCGAGGACCGGCGCGGCCACCGACCGTACGTCCGGCTCGTCGTACTCGTCGTCCACGGCGTAACCGGTGCTCGCCGCGTCCCGCAGCAGCGCGCGCAGCTCCGCGGCCTCGGTGAGGGTGCGCGGGGTGCGCGCGGCCAGCGGTCCGGCGTCCAGCAGCGCCGCCGTCTCGTGCGGCGGCAGCGCGGAGAGCATCGCGAGCCCCACCCCGCTGCTGTGCAGCGGGACCCGGCCGCCCGGCCGCCCGCTCATCCGGTACTCGCTGGCGGGCTCGGACTCCGCCAGCAGGACGGCCTCGTCGCCGTGGCGTACGGCGTACTGCGCGAGCAGTCCGGTGCGCCGCCGCAGGTCGGCCAGGACCGGGCGGGCGAGCGCGAGGTCGCGGCTGTCGTGCAGCGCGGCGGCGGCGAGCCCCAGCAGCCGGGGTCCGGCGCGGTAGCTGCCGCCCTCGGCGGGCTGGGCGAAGCCGTACTCGGCCAGCGTTCTCAGATGGCGGTGGACGGTCGGTTTGGTCAGTCCTGTGCGTCGTGCGAGATCGCCCAACCGGTGCGGGCCACCGGTCTGTACGAGCGCTTCGAGCACCTCCATCGCCTTGTCGACGGGACCCTTCGCGGGCTCTTGCTCGCTGGCTCGGGTGTTGACCGCTTTCGACATGTCGCTTAGCTTAACCCAACCGCATTCCATCTGCCGGAACGGATGTGTTGTTCAATGGAACGAATACGTCAAGGGCGGGCCGTGGACCGCAGCCGTCCGCGCCGCCGCGACGTCCTGCGCCTCGGCGGCCTGCTCGTGCCGGCCATCGCCGCGCCCGGGCTGCTGACGGGATGCGGCGCCAACCCGGCGAGCGGCGCGGGCAACGTCCTGCGGGTCTCGCAGCCGGGGGACCCGGTGACCATGGACCCGCAGAAGCAGGGCGACATGGTCTCGATGAACGCCCTGATCAACATGTTCGACACCCTCACCACCCGCGGGCAGGACAACACCCTCCACCCGCGGCTCGCGCTGACGTGGACGGCGCGCGACGAGCGCACCTGGCGGTTCACGCTCCGCCCCGGCGTGACGTTCCACAACGGCGAGGTGTGCGACGCGGCGGCGGTCAAGTTCTCCATCGAGCGGCTGCTCGACCCCAAGACCAAGTCACCGATCGTCGAACTGCGGTACGTGAAGAGCGTCTCGGTGGTCGACCCGCTCACCATCGACGTCCACACCACGCTGCACGACCCGATCCTGCCCGACAAACTCTCCCTGTTCGGCGGCGTCGTGGTGCCGCCGCGCTACCTCGCGGAGGTCGGCGACCGGGGCTTCGCGGCCCACCCCGTCGGCACCGGGCCCTTCACGTTCGTCAGTTGGCAGCGCGACCACGAACTGCGCATGCGGGCCTACCCGAAGCACTGGTCAGGCCGCCCGCACGTGGACGAACTGGTCTTCCGCCCGGCGCCCAACGCCTCGTCCTCGCTCGCCGCCCTCCAGAGCGGCGGCGTCGACCTCGTCGCCGGACTCACCCCCGACGCCGCGCAGCAGCTCGACGGCTACCCCGGCGTCACCCTGGACGCCTACACCGGCATCCGCACCTCGTACCTGTCCCTGAACACCCTGGAGAAGGGGCCGCTCAGCGACCGGCGGGTGCGCCAGGCCCTCAACCACGCCATCGACGTACCCCTGTTGATCAAGGCGGTGCTCGGCGGCAAGGCGCGCGAGGTGCCCGCGATGATCCCGCACGGCGCCTTCGGCTTCGACCCCTCGGTCAAGCCGTTCACCCGCTCGGTGGAGACCGCCCGCGCGCTGCTCGCCGACGCCGGATACCCGCACGGCTTCAGCACCACGCTCACCGCCTCCAACAACGACTCCAACGTCGCCGAGGCGCTGTCCGGACTCCTCTCCAAGGCCGGTGTACGCGCCAAGGTCAGCCTCCTCGACCCCGGCACGTACGCCAGCCGGCTCACCTCCACCAACCACTCGGCGCTCGGCCCGATGTACCTGGCCGCCAGCACCATCTGGACGCTGGACGGCGAGAGCATGATCCAGTCGAACGTCCGCAGCGACCGCAGGCAGAGCCGCTGGCACTCGAAGGAGGCGGACCGCCTCGTCGACATCGAGGAACTCTCCGTCGATCCCGCCAAGCGCACCAAGGCGTTCGCCGACCTGCAACGGCTGATGCAGCAAGAAGCGCCGTTCGTCTTCCTCTACCAGCTCGACAACATCTACGCCCGCAACCGACGGCCGCGTTGGAAGCCGGGCCCCGCAGGCGTCCTCGACATGTCGAGCGCGGAGGTCTCCCGATGACCGACATCTCCCTCCAGCGGCGGCCGTCCGCCGCCGACGGCGAGCCGCGGGAACGCACCCGCGACCGCGCGGGACTGCGGCTGCTGCGCACCGTCCTGCTCAGGCTCGGCACCGCGCTGCTGGTCCTGCTCTGCACTGCGACCGTCTCGTTCTTCCTCGTCCGGCTCTCCGGCGACCCCGTCAAGCTGCTGCTGCCGCCCGACGCGACGGCCCAGCAAGAAGCCGTACTGCGCGGGTCGTTGGGCCTGGACCGGCCGCTGTTCACCCAGTACCTCGACTTCCTGTGGGGGCTGCCGCGCCTGGACTTCGGCAACTCCCTCTTCTACAACGAGCCGGTACGCACCGTGCTCGCCGACCGGCTGCCCGCCACGCTCCAACTGGCCGCCGCCGCACTGGTGGTGACGCTCGTCGTCGCGGTCCCCGCGGGCATCTTCGCGGCGATGCGCCGCGGCCGGGCCTCCGACCGCACCGTGATGACCGGCGTGCTGCTCGGCCAGTCGACCCCGCCGTTCTGGGTCGGCATCCTGCTGATCCTGGTCTTCGCCGTCGGACTGCACGCGCTGCCCGCCTCCGGCTACGGCACGTTCGCCAACCTCGTGCTGCCCGCGGTCACCCTCGCCGTGTACTCCGTCGCCGTCGTCGCGCGGCTGCTGCGCTCCTCGCTGATCGACGTCCTGTCCTCCGACCACATCCGCACCGCCCGCGCCAAGGGCTTCGGCCCGGTCAAGGTGGTGCTCACCCACGGCCTGCGCAACGCGTCGCTGCCGGTGGTGACCGTGGTCGGCCTGGAGGTCGGCAGCCTGCTGGGCGGCGCGATCCTCACC
Organism: Streptomyces sp. NPDC088197; assembly: GCF_044741185.1. NCBI lineage: Bacteria > Bacillati > Actinomycetota > Actinomycetes > Kitasatosporales > Streptomycetaceae > Streptomyces > Streptomyces sp. NPDC088197. The sequence goes on along the minus strand of NZ_JBIUSD010000001.1, from coordinate 254,862 downwards.
GAACAGGTCTTCTCCTGGCCCGGCGTCGGACAGCTGACGATCGAGGCCATCTCGCACCGCGACTTCCCGCTCGTCCAGGCCACCGTGCTGTTCTTCGCCGCCACCTTCGTCGTGGTGAACCTGCTCGTCGACCTCTCCTACAGCTTCCTCGACCCGAGGGTGAGGACGTCCCGATGACCGTCACATCACCGGCCGTCGCCGCACCGGCGACGACGGCGGGGCCCGGCCCGCGCGCCGCCGCCCTGCGGACCCTGCTGCGCAACAAGCTCGCCGTCGTCGCGCTCGCCGTACTCACGGTCATGCTGGTCTTCGCGGTCTTCGCACCGCTGATCGCCCCGCACGACCCCAACGCCCAGGACCTGCTGCTCCGGCTGAAGCCGCCCGCCTGGCAGTCCGGGGGCAGCGGCGCCCATCTGCTCGGCACCGACCAGCTCGGCCGCGACATGCTCTCCCGCGTCATCTACGGCACCCGGATCTCGCTGCTGGTCGGCGCGGGCGCGGCGCTGCTCGCCGGAGTGATCGGAACCGCCGTCGGACTCGCCTCCGGCTACTTCGGCGGCTGGCTCGACCGCGTGCTCATGCGGCTCGCCGACGTCCAACTGGCCTTCCCCTCCATCCTGCTGGCCCTGGCCGTCGTCGGTTTCCTCGGCTCCGGGCTCTGGTACGTGATCCTCGTGCTCGGCTTCACCGGCTGGGTCTCGTACGCCCGCGTCGTGCGCTCCGAGGTGATGTCGCTGCGCTCGCGCGACTTCATCACCGAGGCCCGCGCGATCGGTGTCACCGACGGCGCGATCATGCGCCGCCACCTGCTGCCCAACGTGATGGCGCCGCTGGCCACCATCGGCACGCTGCACATCGCGGCGGCCATCGTCGCCGAGGCGTCGCTGAGCTATCTCGGACTCGGCGTGCCCAAGGAGACCGTCACCTGGGGCTCGATGCTCGCCGACGGCCAGCTCTACCTCGGCACCTCCTGGTGGGTCGCGGTGTTCCCGGGCATCGCCCTGATGGTCACCTCGCTCGCCGTCAACATCACCGGCGACGCCCTGCGCGACGTCGCGGACCCGAAGGCGTACCGCCGATGACAACCGACCGCACGAGGCCGACCGACCCTACGAGGCCGAGCGACCGCACGAAGCCGACCGACCCTACGAGGCCGACCGACCGCACGACACGGGCCGGGGCCGCACCCGCCCGCCCCGAACCCGTACTCGACATTACCGATCTCAGCGTCGACTTCAGGCTCGACAGCTCCACCGTGCACGCCGTCCAGGGCGTCAGCCTCCAGGTCGGCGCGGGCGAAACCCTCGCCGTGGTGGGGGAGTCGGGCAGCGGCAAGACGGCCACCGCGCTGTCCGTGCTCCGCCTCAACCCCGAGCCGCCGTGCGTGTACGCGGGCGGCGAGATCCGCTTCGGGGGACGCGACCTGCTCGCCGTGAGCGAGAAGGAACTCCGCGCGGTCCGCGGCCACGACATCGCCATGATCTTCCAGGACCCGATGACCAGCCTCGACCCGCTCCAGCGGGTCGGCGCCCAGGTCGCCGAAGTGCTCAGGCACCACAGGGGCGTCTCCCGCGCCGAGGCCAAGGAGGCGGCCGTCGCCGCGCTGGACGAGGTCGGCATCCCCGACCCCGAGCGGCGCTACCGGCAGTATCCGCACGAGATGTCCGGCGGCCTGCGCCAGCGCGTGATGATCGCGACGGCGCTGGTCGGACGGCCGCGCGTGCTCATCGCCGACGAGCCGACCACCGCGCTCGACGTCACCGTGCAGCGGCAGATCCTCGACCTGCTCGTCGCACTCCAGGAACAGCACGGCATGGCCGTCGTGCTGATCACCCACGACCTCGGAGTCGTCGCGGAGACGGCCGACCGGGTCGTGGTCATGAACGCGGGCCGGGTCGTGGAGAGCGGGGACGTCATGGACGTCTTCGACCACCCCGCCGAGGACTACACACGGCGGCTGCTGGACGCCACCCCACGATTGGAGTCGGCATGATGCTGCTCGAACTCGACGGACTGCGCAAGGAGTTCGGCGGCAGGCCGGTCCATGTGGCGGTCGACGACGTGTCCTTGACCGTGACCGAGGGCGAAACCCTCGCCCTGGTGGGCGAGTCGGGCTGCGGCAAGACCACCCTGACCCGGCTGCTGCTCCGGCTGATGGAGCCGACCGCCGGAAGCGTCCGGTTCGACGGCCAGGATCTCGCCGCCCTCTCCCCGCCCCAACTGCGGTCCGTACGGCGCCAGATGCAGGTCGTCCTCCAGGACCCGTACTCCAGCATGAACCCGCGCATGCGGATCTCCGACATCGTCGCCGAACCGCTGATCACCCACGATCCGGACGCCCGCGGCAGACGCGGCCGGGCACGTACCCGCGAACGCGTGGGCGAGCTGCTGGAGTCGGTGGGCCTGCCCGCGACGATCCAGGACCGCTACCCGCACGAGTTCTCCGGCGGCCAGCGCCAGCGCGTGTCGATCGCCCGCGCGCTCGCCCTCGAACCGAGGCTCGTGGTGCTCGACGAACCCACCAGCGCGCTCGACGTCTCCGTGCAGGCGCAGGTGCTCGACCTCCTGGCGGAGCTGCAACAGCGCCTCGGCCTCACCTATGTCTTCGTCTCGCACAACCTCGCCGTCGTCCGGCAGGTGGCCGACCGGGTCGCCGTCATGCGGCACGGCAAGCTGGTGGAGGTCGGCGCCGCGGCCGATGTCTTCGGCGATCCGCAGCACCCGTACACCCGGCAGCTGCTGGACGCCGTGCCCGTACCCGACCCGCGCCGCGCCCGCCGTACGCGGTCCCGCCCCCGTACGGAGGCGGTCTAGAGGTGGGGTCCGAAGCGGGACCTGAGGTGCGGCGTGTGGTGTGTCCGGAGGCGGGTGCGGCGACGGGGCCGGGCCTAGAGGTGGGAGAGCACCAGCCCCGCGCCGCCCAGCAGCGCCACATCGTCCACGGCCGCGCCGCTCACCAGCACCTGCGGCAGCTCGGCTCCCGCGGAGGCCCCGGCCGAGGCGACGTCGGAGCGCAGCCGTTCCTCGATCAGCGTCCGGAACCGTTCACCGCCCTCGCGCGCCTCGCCGTGCAGGACGAACAGCCCGGGCGCGAACAAGTGCTGGACGTTGATCAGCCCCAGGGCGACGTTCTCCGCGTACTCCTCGACCGTCCGGCGGGCCGCCTCGTCGTCGCGCTCCACCAGCGCGGCGAGGGTGGCGCCGTCGCCGAGCCCGGCCGCCCGCGCGCGCTCGCGCAGCCAGCGCGTGGTGGCCACCGTCTTCCAGCAGCCGCGCCCGCCGCAGGTGCACGCCTCGCCGCTGGCCGACACCGTCATATGGGCGCCGCTGCGCCCGCCGGCCGGGGCCAGCACCTGGCCGTCGTACAGGATGCCGACGCCCAGCACCTCACCGGTGGACACCGACGCGAACGTACGGCGGCCACGCCCGGCGCCGAACCACCGGTCGCCGAGCACCTGGAGCCTGGCCCGGTGCTCGACCCGTACCGGGGCGCCGGTCAGCGCCGCGAGCCGGGCGGTCACCGGATAGCCGTGCAGCGCCGGTACGTCGTTGACCTCGGTGATCAGACCGGCGCCGGGATCGACGATCCCGGCCGCCGCCACGCCGACCCCGACCGGTTCGTACCCGGCGAAGACCTCGGCGGCCAGCGCGAGCGCCGCGTCGATGTCGGCGGGCAGGGCCGTGGCGGCGTCGTACGACGCCTCGGCCCGGCGCAGCACCGCGCCGGACATCGTCAGCACCGCCGCCCGGACCCGTCCGGGCACCAGTTCGACAGCTCCGAGCGTCCGCGGCGGCCGGGGCGCGACCGTCCCCGGCGCGGGCTCGGGCACCAGCCGCAACGGAGAACCTTCATGGACCATGCGCCGACTCTGCCACGACACGGTTTCCGGGAGGTAGCGCTGTGAGAGATCTGACCCGGCTGACCTGGCGCGAAGTCCGCGGGGCCGGGGCGACCGGAATCGCCCTGCTGCCCATCGGATCGCAGGAGCAGCACGCCGCCCACCTGCCGATGGGCACCGACACGCTCCTCGCCGAGGCCGTCCTCGACGCCGCCGCCGCGCTGCTCGACCGGGAGCCGACGCCCTCGGAGCTCGTACGGCTGCCCGCCCTCCCGTTCGGCCACAGCCCGCACCACCTGTTCGCCGCCGCCGTCTCGCTGTCCGCCGCCACGCTCGGCGCCGTACTCGACGACGTCCTGGACTCCCTGGTGACCAGCGGTTACCGGCGGATCATGGTCGTCAACGGGCACGGCGGCAACGACGAGATCATGCGGCTGGCCGTGAAGCGCTTCGCGCTGCGCGCCGACGTCACCGTCGCGGCCTGCTCGTACTGGACGGTCACGTCCGGTGACGGCGAGCCCGACGGGGGCAGGCCCGAGGTGACTCCGGGGCACGCGGGCTGGTTCGAGACCTCCCTGATGCTCGCCGCCCACCCGGAGCTCGTCCGTACCCCGGTCGCCGCCCGCGCCCCGGTCGATCCGCCGCCGCTCTTCGACAACCCGCCGTATCCGGGCCTGACCGTGGAGCGCCACGGCGAGTGGGCGCGGGTCGGCGGATCGACCGACGACGCCTCCGGCGCGGACGCGGGGGCCGGGCGCCGGCTGCTGGCCGACCGGGCGGTGGGGCTCGCGCGGGCGATCAGGGCTTTTGACGAGGCGACGGCGGGGGCTTTTGACGCGGCGACCGCGGGGCCTCTTGACGCGGTCACCGTACCTGCGGCCGACGACGTGACCACTGTCCCCGCGGCCGACGCGGCCACCGCTGTCCCCGACGCGGCCACCATCCGAGCTGAGGAGAAGAATGAAGATCACTGACGTCGACGTATGGGTGGTCAATCTGCCCCTGCTCAACCCGTTCACCAGCTCCTTCGAGACCAAGACCGGGGAGACCAGGACGGTCGTGCGGATTCGCACCGACGACGGTGTCGAGGGCTGGGGCGAGACGATGTGGGGCCGGCCCGTCGCGGCGATCGTCCGGGCGATGGCCGACGATCTGATCGGCACCAGCCCGTTCGCCCTGGAGAGCTTCCACCGCAAGCAGCACATGGTGCCCTTCTTCCACGGCTACCTCGGGTACGCGGCGATCGCCGCCCTCGACGTGGCCTGCTGGGACGCCATGGGCCAGGCCACCGGCCAGTCGCTCACCGACCTGCTGGGCGGTCCCGTACGCGACGAGGTGCCGATCACCGCCCTGGTGACCCGCGCCGACGCGCCCGGCGCGAGCGCCGCCGCCCTGCCGGGACAGCTCGCCGAGCACGCGACGCGGGTGGTCGAGGAGGGCGGCTTCAGCGCCGTCAAACTCAAGGGCACCACCGATGTCGCGGGCGACGTGGCCATCCTGCGGGCGCTGCGCACCGCCCTGCCCGGCATCAATCTGCGGGTGGACCCGAACGCGGCCTGGTCCGTACCGGACTCGGTACGCGCCGGGATCGCCCTCGAGGAGCTGGACCTCGAATACCTGGAGGACCCCTGCGTCGGCATCGAGGGCATGAGCCAGGTGAAGGCGAAGGTCCGGATACCGCTGTGCACCAACATGTGCGTCGTACGGTTCGAGGACTTCGCCCCCGCGATGCGGCTCAACGCGGTCGACGTCATCCACGGCGACGTCTACAAGTGGGGCGGTATCGCCGCCACCAAGGCGCTCGCCGCCCACTGCGAGACGTTCGGGCTCGGCATGAACCTGCACAGCGGCGGTGAGCTGGGCATCGCGACGGCCGCGCATCTCGCGGTCGTCTCCAGCACCCCCGTGCTCTCCCGCGCGATCGACAGCATGTACTACCTGCACGCCGATGACATCATCGAGCCGCTGCACCTCGCGGACGGCCGTCTGCGAGTACCCACAGGGCCCGGCCTGGGAGTCAGCGTGGACGAGGACAAGCTGCGCCACTTCGCCGAGGCCAACGAGCGGGACGGGGATCTGACCGGATGACCAAGGAAGCGGTACACACCGCCCACGCGCCCCAGCCCGCGGGCGCCTACAGCCAGGGCGTCGTCGCGGGCGGCTTCCTCTACACGGCCGGCTTCGGCCCCAAGGACCCCCTCACCGGCGAGGTCCCCGAACTCGTCGGCGACCAGACCCGCCAGGTCCTCCGCAACCTCACCGCCGTCCTCGCCGAGCGCGGCCTCACCCTCGACGACGTCGTCAAGGTCACGGTCCACCTCCAGCACCTCCACCGCGACTTCGCCGCCTTCGACGCCGCCTACCGCCCCTTCTTCACCGCCCCCTACCCCGTCCGCACCACCGTCGGCTCCGACCTCATGAACATCCTCGTGGAAATCGACGTCGTCGCCCTCCTCCCGACCGCCTGAGCCGCCCGCTCCGACGGTTCTCCGCGGTCCGTCGCGGCCGATACGGGGATCCCTCCCCCGGCCGCGGCGAACCGTCCGGAGCGTCGGCGGCCGAAGCCGTACGCGTCGCGCTGAGGGGTGGTCCGCGTGAAGAGCGACGCGGGGGTTCGACTCCCCACCGGACAGCGCAGCTCAGCACCGCGTAAAGGTAACGGCGTACGTCGCCCAGCACCTCACCACCGTGCAGATCCGAGACCGCGAGGGCGGGTTCGGGGCTTTCCCCCTCACCTCACCAGGGACCCCGCTGCCCAACTCAACGGCGCCGTCCTCCCGGGAACGCCATCCGGACTCGTCGCCCCCCCGGCCCGCCACGCCCACCGTCGGACCCGCCCCAACCTCTCGGGAGGGCCTTCGCCCCGAGGCGAAGACCCTCGCGGTCGGTCAGAAGGCGCCGCTGTCCAAGCCCCACCAACTGGCGTTGTACCGCTCGGCGGCGCGCAGACCGCCCGTGCCCAGCCCTCGGTATTGGACCAGCCAGTCGCCGCTCGTCGCGAGAAGGTCGGCACGACCATCAGCCGACCAGTCGCCGACAGCGATGAGAGAACTCATCGCGTTCCAGCCGCCGGAGCCGATCAGCACACGCGACCCGACAGACCCGGTCCTGCCGGGGTAGAGCCACAACTTGCCGGTGGACGCCTCACGGGCGATCAGGTCGGGGCGGCCGTCACCGTTCATGTCACCGGCACCGACCAGGGCGTTCACGCTGTTCCAGCCGCCGGTGCCGATGAGCTTGCGCGTGCCGAGCCCGCCGGCGCTGGTGCCGGGGTAGAGCCACAGTTTGCCGGTGGACTTCTCCACGGCGACAAGGTCGGCCCGGCCGTCCCCGGAGAGATCACCGAAGGCGGTGATCTTGGTCATGCTGTTCCAGCCGCCGGTGCCGATCAGTTTGCGCGTGCCGAGGCCGCCGGTGCCGGTGCCGGGGTAGAGCCACAGCTTGCCGGTGGACGCCTCACGGGCGATCACGTCCTCGCGCCCGTCCCGGCTGAAGTCACCGTGCCGGGTCAGGGCGTTCATGCTGTTCCAGCCACCGGAGCCGACCAGGCGCCCAGTGTCGTCACCAGGCAGAAACCACAGGCGTCCGACGGGATCACGGACCAGGAGGTCCGACTTCCGGTCGGCATTCATGTCTCCGAATCCGGACAGCTTCGGCGCCGTCGCCGCGTCCCAGTACGGATAGGCGGGGCCCTCGCACTCCCGCAGCGTGCGGACGAGCTTCAACGAGCTGATGTAGGGGCGCATGCCCGTGGGGTAGCTCTGTCGGGGCGCCCAGAATCCGTAGCCGTGCGCGACCCCGTAGTTCGGGTCGTCGAACGTGCAGGCGATCAGGGCCGAGCGGTTGATGACCAGGGCGAAACTGTTGTTCCAGGTGCCCAGCGTCGCTTTGCTCGTGTTCGTCTTGAACATCGGCCCTGTGCCCCTGTCGTCCTTCCAGGCACAGAAGTACCCCGAGGGGCAGTCGCCGACCGCGGCTTGTGCGGGCGCGGCGCCCGCCGCCACCAGGCCGAGTGTGGAAAGCCCCAGCGCAACGGCCGCAGAAGCCGCCCGGCGAAGCAGTGTGGTGCGCATTCGTTCCCTCCCCTGTCGCGGCCCGCACAGGTTCTTCCCGGCAAGCCGCGAAGATGACCGTATCCGCGCCCTGCCTCACCGCGCCAAATGATGGAGCCGGTCGCGGTCGAAGGCGGCCGTTGTCGCTGACCGAGGGGGCCGGACGGCTGGGCTTCGGCTCCTACGAGGCTTACGCCGGCGGCAGCTCGGCGTGGCCCAGTTGGCTGTCCCCGCCGTTACCGCTTGCGTCACGGTCGGCGTCCACGGCGACGACGGTGACGCGGGAGTCGCCCCTGGCGCGTTGGCCGCGGTGCGCGCAGTCGTGGCGGGTGTGGCCGATTCCGATCACGGTGTCCCCGTGGACGCGGATGGAGTCGAGCGTCCAGTCGAACGCGTACGTCACGAGGTCGCCGCCGCGGTAGCGATCGAGCCACTGCCCGCGGTCGAGGACGAATCCGAACGGTCCGACCGTCGTGAGGTCGTCGGTGACGAGCGCGGCCAGGGCGTCGGCGTCGCCGGTACGTTCGACGTCGGCCCAGCGGTCGGTGAGTTCGGTGAGTTCGGTGAGCGACGCGGCGGGGTCGCCCGTTGCGGTCGTCATGACACTCTTCTTCGTACGGGTGCGGGTACGGGCGTGGGCGCGGGCGCGGCGTCGACGGGTCGGTGACGGACGCCGTCAGAGCCAGTACGTGTCGTGACGGCGCATGAACTCGTCGCGCTCCGCGTCGCCCATCGGGTCCTCGGCCAGGGTGGCCAGCCGCTCGAAGTACTCCTCGCGCGGAGCGCCCGGTGAGAACAGCAGCAGCATCGAGGCGGCCTCGCCGACGTCGTTGCGGAAGCCGTGGACGCCGCCGGGCGGGATTAGGATCTCTAAGCGTTGGAGGTCAAACGATTAGGTCAGCAAGGATCCGTTGTAGACTCGCGGCCATGCCAGCGCCGCAGGGGCCGCCGTTCGGGACGCATCTCACCCGGGTGGCGAAGGTCGTCTCAGGACAGTTCGACGCGGCGCTCACCGCTGCCGGTGGGTCGCTGCCGGTGTGGCTGATCCTGATGTCGCTGGAGACGACACGGTTCGGCAACCAGCGCGGTCTCGCCGCCGCCATCGGCATCCACGGCGCGACCCTGACCCACCACCTCAACGCGATGGAACGCGACGGCCTCCTCACCCGTCGACGTGCCGACGACAACCGCCGCGTCCACGTCGTCGAACTCACCGAGACCGGCCACGCGCTCTTCCTCCAACTCCGCGACGCCGCCGTCGACTTCGACCGCCGCCTCCGGCTCGGCTTCACCCCCGCCGAACTCGCCGCCGTCTCCGCGGCCCTCGACCGCCTCGCCTCGAACGTCACCGACTGACCACCCGCCGCGCGGTTCCGCGGCCCCCGCCGCCATGACGGGCCGACGCCGTATTGCCCGGTGAGTTGCTGAGGACACGAGATCCGAACTCGTGGAGTGCTGCCCCCGCACGCTTTCCCACGGGCCACGGCGTCGTTCACGAGGAAGCACGGGGGTTCCGACCTGCGGCGGGTGTTGGGTGGAGCGACGGCCGAGCAGACGTTACCTGCCGAGCGGATGGCCGCCCGCGGCAACGGCGAGCACGGCATCAGGGTCCGACGAGGACGCTTCGCGCGCGAGTGCGTGGCCGATCCGTAAGCCTCTACCCGAGATCCGGTACGGCGCTGGCGTGGGCGGCCAGGACGCGCCAGGTGCCGTCAACGTGGATCCAGGTGCGGGTGTAGCGAAGGCGCGCCTTGAACGGATGTCCGCCGGCGGTGCCTTCAAGCCCGGCCAGTACGCGGGTGATCCCGGTGGAGTCCACCACGGTCACGTCCAGGTCCTGCTGCTCGAAGACCTCGACGGCCAAGGTCCCGGACCTGTGCGCTCCCAGGTCCTCCTCCTTCGTCACGCTGCTGCCGTCCGGCCCCGTGTAGACGACACGGTCGTCCAGGAGCACGTCCAATGCCCGCGCATCACCTGATCGAATAGCGGCCTGCAACCTCTGCTCGGCATCGTGAAGAGCGGCTTCAAGAGCCACCTGATCCATCCCCATCCCCATCCTCCTCGCCCTGCCGACCTGCGAATCCTCCGCCGATCGCGACGGTACCCACCTCGCCGGATTCAGCGGTTCCAACATCGAGGGGCTGGCGGAGACTGCTGGAACGGTCACCGCCGCCGTACGAGATCCGCCCCAGCCTGATCCCGGTCGATTCGCGTCGTGGCCGGCGAGCCTTCTGGAGAATATGGCTTTCGAACCGGTGAGGGGTTGCCTTCAACACGCTCTCCGACGTTCTGCTTTGGTGAGCGCCGGGACGTGGGTGGACTGAGCTGGGCCGGGGTGGTGGCCCCAGGGCTTGCTGGACGCTCGTGGACGGGGGCAACCGCCCCCGACCTGCAACCTTCGGGGGTGCGGGCGCTGGCCCTGTCAAGCCGGTGTGTCGTGTGGTGGGCTGGGTTCAGCAATCTGGGTCTGGGGGAGGTGTGGGTCTCATCCCTGCTGCTTCTGCCGGCTGCGCTCGTGGCTTGGCCGTCTGGAAGTTGGTGCGGCCAAGGCGGCCAGGTTCGAGTAGTCGGGCCCCTCGTGGTGGCCGTAGGCTGGGCGATGTCGGCCCGAGGGCGGAAATACATGTTTTGCGGCTTTCTCTGAAGTTGGTTCTGTGCGGCCTGCGTCCACGCAATGACTGCAGGTCAGGCAGCCTGCTCCCCGCGCGAGCGGGGATGGACCCATGGCCGCGCAGTCCCTGGCCGGCCAGGTGGTCTGCTCCCCGCGCGAGCGGGGATGGACCCCGATTTGGAGTTTCCGCCAGGCGAAGGCGACGCTGCTCCCGCGCCTGCGGGGATGGGCCCGCCACCTCCCTGCACAGCGCGGTGATCAAATACCGCTCCCCGCGCCCGCGGGGATGAGCAGCCCGATCTCCGGCGTGCCGTTGACCAGCAGCAACTCCTCGTTGTGCGCGGTGGAGCCCTGCATCGGCACGAAACCGCAGATCTTCGCGGACTCGCTCTCCAGGTGGTCGCCGACGCGGGTGAAGGCAATGGAACGGGTCAGGCCCCGCATCCGCAGCGGCACCACCAGGCGACCGCCGGGCATGAGTTGGTCGATCCACGTCGGCGGGACGTCCCAGGCGTCGACGGTCACTATCAGGACGTCGACCTTCCCCAGGCCGGGGATGGGCTGGGCGGCGTCGGCCGTGACGACGGTGACCCGGCCGTAGCCGTGCGCGTCCAGCGGCAGGCAGGCCCGGTCGGTGACGACGGGATCGATGTCCACCGGGGTGACCTGGCCGTCGGCACCGCCGCGTACGGCTCGTACGCCTTCCTCACGCTCACCTCGGAGGTGAAGGCGTGCCGGGAGACGGCGCGCATCACGGCCTCGACCTCGGGAGTGGTGATCCACCCCTCCGCACAGAGGGTGTCCGTGACGAAGCCGGACACAGGCTCCGCGCGATGCTCCACACGCGAGAGGCATGGGCATTGGCCGCGCTGGGCAGGACGGCGGCGTTCAACCGGGCTACGGAGCAAGCTCGGCACGTGCTTGCAGCCGCCGGTCTCGACGAGCCGTACTGGATCGGCTACTTCGATCAAGGAACTCGCCGGCGTCATCGGCGTTCACTTGCTGGAACTCGCCCGGCGCGACCCTCGGCTCCACGCCGGGCATGCCGAGGAACAGATCCGCACCGCACTCACCCGTCGAGGACCGGAGGCCGGGAGATCACACGCGTTGGACCGCCTCGGCCTGGCCGAGGTCTATTTCCTCTCCGGCGACCTCACTGCAGCCGTTGCCGAGACCCAGCAGCCTGCGACGTCGCCGAGCGCGTCCACTCCGGACGCGTGCGAGAGGGCATGGCGGAGCTGTGCGCCTACACGGCGGGTCACGGTACTTCGGCACCCGTACGAGAAGCGCGCGCTAGGCTCCGCGAGCAACTCGCCGACTGACAAGGAACGCTGTGACCATCCTCGCCGTGACCGGCCACATGGACCTCACCGATGCTTCTGTCCCCCTGGTTCGCGCAGCCCTCGGCGAGTTGATGAGTGACGTGGCGGACGGTGAACTGGTCGGCGTCTCCTGCATCGCCGCCGGGGCGGACTCCTTGTTCGCCGAAGCCGTCCTCGACGCCGGCGGAAGCCTCGTCGCCGTGATCCCTTCCCGCGACTACCGCGAGACGAAGGTCAAGGATGCGCACGCCGCCCAATTCGACCGGCTTTTGGCTGCCGCCACCGAGGCGGTGGTGATGGACCACGCCACCGCCGGTCGGGAGGCGTACGAAGCCGCCAACAGCGAATTGCTGCGCCGGGCCGACCGTCTTGTCGCCGTCTGGAACGGCATGCCGCCCGGCACCGAAGGCGGCGGCACCGCCGACGTCGTCGAAGAGGCCCGCGCCCTCGGCATCCCCGTCACCGTCATCTGGCCGACGGGCGCCGCACGGCGTATCGCGTGACCTCAACGTCCCTCGGCTCGGGGCTCATCCAACAGTCCGCCTCCCAGACGAACCAGCTGTCCGGGTTCTCTCCCAGGGGCAGCAGACCGCCTTCGTCGGGCTGGGAAGATCTCGGCCAGGAGGGCGGTCGCACTCGACGTCGCATCGTCCACGCGCCATGGATATCAACGGGGGCCGACGCTCTGACCCTGGCCAGGGTGAGGGTCAACTTACGTGTTCATCAAACCGCTGGGCGGTCCGCTGAGCCCGAACACGGACTACCACGACTGGAAACGGCCCTTGGTGGGAGCCGGGCACGTCGGCGAGCATGCGGGCGCGGTACCTGCATGTGCCGGACGCAATGCTCAAGGACGTGGCGCGGAAGATCGCTGGAGCCGTCTGGGGCGCCCCGCCGTGCCCGCTGTGGGCAAAAACCAGGACAACGGGGGCTGGGAAGACACCGATGGCCCCCACCGCGAACGGTGGGGACCATCGGCATATTGCCCGGTGAGAGCAATGGCGGAGGATACGAGATTCGAACTCGTGAGGGGTTGCCCCCAACACGCTTTCCAACGGGTCACGAGGCCGTGCGGGAGGAAGCGGAGGCGGTCTGACCTGCGGCCGATCCGACGCATGGGCGGGTGGCGGACGGACCCGAACGCGGCTGAATGAGACCAGAACTGAGACCAGCGAACCATACGTTCTTGCCGGCCAGAGGGGGCGCATGGCCGGGTGCCACCACGACGGCCAGCGCCTAGCGGTGCGAGGTCGAACGTACGGCGGGACGAGACGGACAACAGCAGTGGTTTTTCGGTCTCCTCGACGCAGCGCGGGAGAAGACCGGGCGCCCCCCAAAGCAATCTGTCTGGGGGAAGGTGGGTCGGCGGCATCGAGTCAGCTCGAATCCGCACACTCCGGGTTGCGCAGTATGGCAAAATGCGACGCCTCGGTCGGGTATATCCGGCTGTTACGGCCATCTCTGGGGGATCCATGCGTTGTTGCACCGCCCTGTCTGCGTTAGCTGCCGTGCGCGCGAGGGGGGAGGCTCAGTGCGCATGAGCTGGCGTGTCCCGCTCCCTGGTCCGTTCTCGATCAGCGGCCACGTCGGCGGTAGGTCACGCCGCCGCGGGACAAGCAACAGCGGGGGGCCGGGCTGCATCGCAGGCGGCTTCAAGTTGTTTGGATACCTGCTGCTAGGCGAACTGTGGCTGTGCTGGTGGGCCTTCAAACCCCTCTATATCGCTGGGGTACTGGTGCATCGAAAGGTGGCGGGTCAGCACACGCCGATCTGGCGTTCCCGTAACGGCTGGTGGTAACGCCCGGTCTGCGTCGGATTTGTCGGACGGGGCCCGATGGGGGCGAATGAGGCCGGAGCCGAGACCATGCCCCGTGCCTCGCGAGGATGTCGGGTGCGACTCCGCGGCTACCGAGGGCGCCGTTTCGGTGGCACCGGCCCGGGGATGACGTCGAGATTCATGTGCTCCTTGAACAGGTGCACCAGGTTGGCTCCGTCGAGGAGTTCGAGGCGCCCGTGCTCGTTGGCGAACGCCTCGCTGGCTCGGCCGAACCAGGAGGTGGTCACCAGGATGCCCTTGGCTGCTCGCTTGTGTTCCACGACGCCGGCGAGCGCGGAGACGGTCTCGAAGGGCACTACGTTCTTGGTGCGCTTGGCCTGAATGATGCACAGGCCCTTCATGACCGGGTCAGTGTTCATCGCGACTGCGTCGACGCCCTCGTCCTTCGAAGGCTGAGTGTTCACACTGTCGAGGCCGATAGCTTCGAACAGCTGCCGGATGAGGTGTTCGAACTCCGTGGGCTTCAGGTCCATCAGCACGGGTCGGCTGTCCAGGCCAGCCACGACGTCCAAACTGTCCATGAGCCGGAACTTGGACAAGTCGAACGTGACGAGCGGGCGCACCGGTTCGAGCTCGTACGGATTCGGCGAGATAAGCGAGCGAAGCCGCTTCAGACAAGCCCGTGGGTCGACCTGGGTCAGCACCAGTTGGCTAAACTCGGTGCGTTCCGCCTGAAGCGTGATCAAGCACGGGTGCACCTTTCGTCCTGTAGCCCGGTCGATCGTGGCTACATGCCCGTTCAGTGCGATCGACTGGACCACGCCGTCGGTATCGGCCGCGAAGAGTTCGTGCACCGTGCGCAGAGCCGTCTGGGCCAGGACCGACGCGTACAGCTCCTTCCGCTCCTTCTCAGGGCGCGGGACGGGCGTCATCTCATCGCGCGTCTTGACGTAGCGGTAGGCACGAGCAGCGGGGACCACGTCTTCCAGGGGGAGGTCGATCTCAACGAGGAGGTCACCCGTGTCTGCCTGGTAGGAGACCTTATGCGCCTTCGGGAAGCCGTGGGGGTACGCGGAAGCAGCGAGGGCCTGGTCGACGAACCACTCGACCGCTTCGACATCCCGGTCACGATAGGCGTTGCGACGCTGCTCAAGTGCGTCATTCCACGCCCCGATCCGCGCGGCCTCGTCCCGATTGTGTTCAGCGTGCCGAGCGCGCGCCTCCTGCAGCTTCTTACCGCGCTTCTTCTCGTCGCGTGCGTGATCCCGCAGCGCCCTGTCGAAGCGCTCGCGAGCCACTTCGACCTCTGCCTCGTATCCACGCCGCCCGAACCCGAGTGCCCCCCGCAACCCGCGTGGCGCCTCTGGTTCGAACTCTTCCCAACGAGGTGTTGGTGCAGCTTTGGTACGTCCGACGGGTGGGACGAACGGAGCGGGGACGAACTCCTGCCGCAGTCGCTCGAACGTCAGTGGCTCTCCGTCCAGCACCGCCGCGCGCAGCAGCGTTGACAACTGTTCGACGTCGTGCTCGGTGACGCTGGTCCGGTCGACAGCTTCCTGCGCACGGGCTGCCTCGTACGCAAGTTTCTCCTCGCGTGCCTTCCGCTTGGCCTCGGTCTCGGCTGCTTTGCGGGCCCTCTCCTGCTCTCTGGCCTGCCGCGCAACCTCCCGTGCGTATGGGTCGTTCGCCCCCGCCACCGCTTCCCCCAGCTCTGTGTGATCCCCAAATTGGAGCTGTTCCGTAGTATCCCGCACCAGGTCGATCGCGTCAGTAGGCCCCTGTTGACGCGCTCGCTGGTCATGGACAGCCCTGGTGAAGCAGCGACTGGACTCCGCGTGGTCTGCAGTTCGCTGACGCTTCTGGCCGGGGACGACGCAGTCCTTCGCCAGTTCCTGGACAGCCCCGGAGCCAGGTCGCCGACGTTCTCAACGTTCATGACCGCGTCCGGAGCGAGGCAGCGACCGTGCTGGCCTCACTGGGCGACTTGGAGGAACCTCTGCACCCTTAATTTTTCCTGTGATATTTTTACACCCGTGATTAAGCCTGAGGTCGCACTCATCCGCGACGCCACAGCAGAGCTCTGTGAGCCGTTTCATGACGCCTTCGCCTGGGCGCATCAGCGCCAGCGCAAGCAGCTGCCGGAGCTCCTCAGCCCGCAGTACGGCTGGTTGAGGACACACCTGATCCGAGGACTTGCCCACAGCCGGCTGTGCGAGCTCGGTCTCGGAGCTTGGACTCTGAGCGGAAACCACGCTCGCAACGGTGAGCTTTGGCTGACCGGCGGCGACTACCGGGTGCGCCTTCTCCACGGCTTCCGGGACGACCACGTTCCCGCCCCGGGCCTGAATCACGAGCGAAGGGCCTACTACTACAACCCGCGACTGCCCGCGGTACAGCAGGAACCCCTGTCAGGGCCGACGCACGACAAGCTGCTCATCCTCTGGCGCATTGACCAGATGGGCGCCCCACTCTTCCGGGTCGTTCGGACGACAAGGCCGTGGGCCTTCGGGAAGATGGCGGAGGTCGATCTAGACTTCCCCCTGCTTGCCACTGCTGAGGACCTCCGTGAGCTGCGGTTCGAGCCGCAGGACGAAGGTCTGGAACTTCAACTTCCCAACGAGGAGACACTCGATGCCGACCGCGCTGGAGGCTTCCCCCGGTGAGCGGCTCCGTACCCTTCGAGACCTCCTCGGACTGACAGGCGCCAGTCTGACTGCGATGTCCGGTGTTAGCCAGAGCTGGATCTCCCAAGTGGAGACGGGGGCACGAGAGCCTTCTGAGGAACGTCTCCGCTTGATCGCTGACGCCACGGACACCCCGATGTCGTTCTTCTTCGCTCAGCCCTCTTCAGTCCCATTGGACTCCCTTCGGTTCCGGAAGATGGCGTCGGCGAGCCGAACGCTCACCCGTCGCATCAGTGCGTTCTACGGCGAAAGTTTTCGTGTCACGGAAGAGGTCACGACCCGATCGCGCTACCCGGCTCCACCACTGCCTTTCGCCACCAGCGCCGAAATCAGCCGTAGCGACGTCGAAGAACTGGCCGCCCAGACACGGGTTGCTCTGCGCCTGGCCCCGGACAAGCCGATTCCCCACCTGACCCGTGCTCTGGAACGGGCTGGCGTAGCTGTCGCACCCATCGTTCTCCCGGACCCCAACGGGGAGACGTCAAGCACGACGAACAAGCACTTCGGAGTGTCCTACTGGGCAGGCATCGGAGAAACTGCCCTCATCGCTTACTTCCCTGGTCAGCAGGGCGACCGTGATCGCTTCACCCTGGCTCACGAACTCGGGCACATGGTCCTGCACTCATTCCGGCCCAAGGCGACCGACCCTGAGACCGAGGCCAACTGGTTCGCCGGCAGCCTCCTAGTCCCGGAGGGCCGCGCTGAGCAGGAGATCACCGATCGACTGACGCTTGAAGGCTACGCCCGGCTGAAGGCCACTTGGGGAGTGTCGATCCAGGCTTTGATCATGCGAGGTGCTGCGGTGGGCACCATCGACGAGAGTCGTAAGCGGTCTCTCTACGTTCAGGTCACCCAGCGAGGATGGCGTAAGAATGAGCCTGTGACAGTAGGGCACGAGTCGCCTCTGCTGCTCTGGAAATTGCTGTCCGCGCAGTTCGGCGACAAGCCGTACCTTCCAGCAGCAGAAGAGCTAGCGATCCAGCCAGCTGTGCTTCGCTCGATCGCGCCTCAGCCGGACTCGCGGACCTCGTTGACCGAGCAATCGTCCGAAGGACGAGTAGTCGCTTTCCGCCGCCGCCCGGTCCCCCCCTCCTTCGATGACGAATCCGACGCTCAGGTGCGTTGAACTACACGTCTTCGTCTCACCGGCGGCCGAACCGCTGATCCCCAACACCGACTACCACCGCTGGAAGGAACTGCTTCGGAGGCCAGCGTCCACGACGCCCGCCTCCACACTGCCTCCACGATCCTCCTGCTTCTCGACGTGCAGCTCGTCTTTCCCTGATCTTCCCCCGAGCGCCACCCTTTCCGCTCGGGGTCTGCTTGCCGCCCTGGCGATCTGGGCTGATTGCCTGACAGATGAGGGATGCCTCCGGTACATATGTACGCGTGAAGGACTCTACGCCCGAAGGCGACGAACCGATCTCTTTCGGTCAGAAGACGAAGGTCTGGTACAAGAAGTACGAGCCTAAGATTCGTGTCGCTTTCGGCGTGACCCTGACCGTGGGCCTGGTCGTGGTCGCCCATCTCTACCTGCGGCAGGACGGCGAGAGTTACGACGCCGAGGAGATCGGGGATTCCCCCGAGCCGGAGTCCAGCAGCGAGCCCAAGGAGCCCCGTCAATCCTCCCTCGACCCTGACCGCGACCCCTTCCTTCGGAGGCTCCCCCCTGGGCATCGGGCCAGCGAGGCGGCCAAGGAGAGGTACAGGGAACTCACGGGCAACGAACTCCCGCCCGGTTACACCGTGGTTCGCCGATGGATGTACCTGGATGTGGCCTCGGAAGAAGAAGACCCCGGCGAAGCCGCGGCCTAAGCGCCTCTCATTCCTGTGCGGTGCCCGCGGAGCCACTGCGGTACGTCTCTGCAGCCGCTGGCCCTATGAGGTTTCTCTTACCGCGGGTGCGGAGCCGAGGCCCGTTCGGCCCCGGAACTGTGGCAGAACCCGAGGCGTACTCAGTCAACGGCCGCCGTGCGTTTGCGCTCCAGCACGACGAGCGGACAGTTCAGCGCGACGGCGATCTTGATCAGGTTGGCTGGGGTGGCGCTGCGCCAGCCGGACTCGATCTCACCCATCAACTGCTCGCTGATGCCGATCGTGTCGGCGAGTGCCCGCTCGGTCAGGCCAGCCTTCTCGCATGCCCAGGTGACTGCCCCGGGTTCTTGACGGAGCCTGCCTGGCCGGGTCCGGCGGCGGGCGGGCATCTCAGCGTCCCTCGGGGTGGTCAGTGTGACCGGCAGGGTGGGGCGGCAATGAGGGCCGTGCGGTGGCCTCTGCCTAGGTTGGCCCCGGTGGCATGGCGGATGTGGTGGGCGGTCGCTCCGGATGGTGGGCGGACCAGTCCTCACGAGCGGCGATGAGTGCGGGCAGGACTTCGTTGTGGAGTAAGTCGGCCTGGGCGCGCAGCTTCGATGCGACGTCGGCGAGTTCGCCCGGGTCGAGGCTGAGGATCCAGTGGTGGGGACTGACTTGGATGTTCGCGACGGGTACGCGCAGGCGGGTGTCGGTGTCGAAGGGGTTGCAGTCGATGCTTCCCGCGAAGATCACGTCCTTCTCCGCGTCGTCCCTGCTGTCCGTCGCGGTGAGGTGCATCAGCGGGCCCTCGAAGAAGTTCCTGTGGTTGATACCGCCGAGCCGGAGCGGCAGCTGGTCGAGCGGCACGCCGGCCTCGCTGGGGTCGTCCTCCGCCCAGTCGGGCAGGTAGCCGGACGTCGCGAAACCGGACGTCGTGGTGATCGTCCACGAACCCGGTGTGCTCCACGGCATCGGCTGCTCGACTGCGTCCGCAGGCTGTGGAGCCTGGGTGGCGTGCTCCTCGTTGATTGCGGTCTCCTTGAGGGGATGGGTGTGCGCTGGTGGGTGCGGCCCCGCAGCATCGGGCTGAAGGCCGAAAGCCTGCCCACGTTCGACTCGTTCGCCGTCCCGTGCGGTGCTGGACGGTGGAGGGCCTGCGGGCTGAGGGACGCGGAGCGCTGGGCGGTCACGCTTCGCGTGGGAAGCGGAGTTTTGGTACGCGTGCATGCGGCGATGTGTCGGCGCCTGCTGCTTGCGGGGGTCAGTTGGTGTGAGCGTCGACGGATATCGGACGGCGTCGTAGGCCGGTGAGCCGGGCGGTGGCGGCTCGCGTAACTCGGCCGGGGCGGAAGAGGAACTGGCGGCAGCGCAGCGGCTGTTTGGGGATCGCGATCGTGGCCCAGACGCGCTTGCCGCGCCGGGTGGGCTCGGCTCCGGTGGCCAGGGCCAGCTGCTGGATCAGCCACATGCCCCGCCCGTCCTCCGCATCGTCCGTGGGCGGGAGCATGCGCGGGAGGGCAGCGGAGGAGTCGCGGATCTCGACGAGAATGCGTCGTGCGGCGGGGCTGGCCCTCAGTCGGATGGTGAACTCCCGCCCGCCGCTGTGCTGCAGGGCGTTGGTGACCATCTCCGATACGACCGTCCTCAGCGCGATTGTGCTGTCCTCGTCCAGGCTCAGGCCCCAGCCGGTGGTCAATTCATCGACGCGTCGGCGGGCTGCCGGGACCGATGCGGGGTCGCTGTTCATGGAGAAGCAGGTGTTGTAGGCGCGCATGACGGATGGCCCTTCGACCGAGATGTGGCCGTATCGGAGGAGTGGGAGGGGCGCGCGAGGGGCACTATGGGATGTCGTCCGATCGCGTGCTGTAGTTGTGGTTCGAGCCCTCAGTCAACCGGCGGCCGTCGATGATGGCGGGTGCCGGCAGGGGGTGCGTTTCCCGGCGGGGGGCCGCTTTGCGGGGCCAGGATCGGGCGCGGGACTTTGAGACACTGGAGAGGCGGGCATGATGGCACCAGATGGCATCGGCGCCATGCTGCGGGCGGCGCGCGAGTCGGCCGGACGCACCCGCGAGGAACAAGCGCTCGTCCTGCAAGACGCGCAGGACGGGCGGTGGTTCGATCCGGAGAACCTGAAGCGCTGGGAGACCGAGCGCCGCTTACCGGTTCCCGCTTGGCACGCGCTTCTTGCCGACGTCTACGGGACGCCGGTCGAGGAGATCGCCAAGGCCGTGAGACTCAGCAGGCAGCGGCGCAGGCTCCAGCGTCTCGACGGGGCTGATTCCAGTGAAGGAGAGGAGGGCACGGAAGTGGATCGACGACGCTTCCTCGGCGCGGCGGCCGTCGCTACGACCAGCGTGGTCGCGCTGCCCGGTCTCGCGGAGGCCAGACAGGGCATCGACGCGGCTCTTTCCAGTTCCGACGCCGGTGATCTCGCCTACCTGGACGGGGCGTTCGAACGTCACCGCGGGGGCTACCGCGGTCGTCCGCCGGCGGTCGTTCTCGCGGAGATGCGGGGCGACCTCGGCCTGCTGAGAGACGTCCTCAGCCGCCCTCATGCGGCCGGGACCCGGGCGGACCTGGCCCGTACGGCAGCCGGGATCACCGGGCTGGTGGCGATCATCCAACACGACCGCAGTGACCAGCGCGACGCGCACGGCTGGTTCGCGACCGCCGAGCAGGCAGCCCGCGAATCCGGCGATCGGCAGATGCTCGCCTGGGCGCTGGCACGGCATGCGATGGTCCCCCTCAACTACGGTGCCCCGCGTTCCGCGGCCGACCTTGCCATGCGCGCCCGCGCCGAGGCCGGCCAGAAGCCGTCAGCGGCTGCCGCCCTCGCCGCGGCCGTCACCGCTCGGGCGCTTGCGTCCGCCGGGGACCACCAAGGCGCGCTTCGTTCTGTGGCCGACGCTCGCCTGATCGCGGAGCGCATCGACGGGAGCCAGGCCGCCGACACGTGGTTCGGGTACCCGCTGCAGAAGCACCACGTCCACCTATCGCAGGCGTTCACCCTCATGGGGCGTACGCGCGAGGCATACGCCGAGCAGGAGGCGGCGCTGGCCCTCACCACGTCGCCCTCCGTGATGACGCGGGCGCTGCTGGAGATGGACGCCGCCGCCTGCCTGAACGCGGACGGCGACTCGGCAGCAGCAGCCGACAAGGCGGTCGGCATCTGGGCGCGGCTGCCGCAGGCGTACCGCGAGGGGCTCGTCCGCTCGCGGGCCGAAGCCCTGCACCAGGCACTCCCAGGCGCCGCGCACGCCAGGCTCGGCGAGGCGCTGGCGAGCTGACCTCGGCGTGGTGGGCCGTCTCGCGGCGTGCGAACCGACGTCGCTGCGCGCTGCCGCTGTCCGCGGATTGCGTGTCGGTGGACGGTGTCACCGTCGACGGCCGGACCCAGCAGCATCAGACAACGGGATGGGAGCCGCAGGCTCGGGAGTGTGCCCCTGAACTGCACCCCAGGCTCCGGTCGTTGGGGACCGCAGGCGGGCGGCTTCCGCTCGGGGATTGGGCGCGGGGTTGCGGCTCGTGTGCTGGATGCGGCCGAGCAGGACACGGGCCGGCATGCGGGCGGTGCGGAGTTAGCGTTGCTCGGTGGCTTCTTTGAGGAGGCGGGCTGGTTGGTGGCCGCCTGCTTCGGCGTCGGCGAGGACGGTGGCGAGGGCGGGCCAGGCGGGGTCGGCGAGGATACGGGCGGCGTGGTCG
This sequence comes from Streptomyces sp. NPDC088197, assembly GCF_044741185.1. Taxonomy (NCBI): domain Bacteria; kingdom Bacillati; phylum Actinomycetota; class Actinomycetes; order Kitasatosporales; family Streptomycetaceae; genus Streptomyces; species Streptomyces sp. NPDC088197. The sequence goes on along the minus strand of NZ_JBIUSD010000001.1, from coordinate 233,081 downwards.
GGGACGGCGGTTCGTCGGTCGTTGGCGAGGGTGGTGCGGGTGTCCGGCTTGGGCTGGCGCCTTGCGAGGGCGGCGAGTTGGGGGTCGACTGCCTGGGCGTAGGCGGCTTGCAGGTGCTGGACGCTCTGACGGGCGGCGGCGGCCTGCTGGGCGTGGCCTCGGGCGGTGTGCCAGCGACCGGCGAGGATCGCGGACCAGACGAGGGCGGCGAGCAGTACGGCGAGGGCGCTGCCGTCCTTGCCGGTGCCCGCGTTGACGAGGTCGCGTGCGGCTGTGCGCAACCCGGCGGCGGCGCTGTGTTCGGCGCGGAGCCGAGAGCGCTGGGCGTGGGCGAACGTCCCGGATGCTGAGCGGAGTTCGGCCCGTAGTTCCGCCGGTGCGGCCTGGGCTGTGGCTTCGATGAGTTCGCCGAGCGCGGCGATGCGGGCCTGGGTCGCGCTGTCGCCGGCTTCGCCTGAATCGGTGCCGGTGAACTCGGGGTGGAGGGTGTCGAGGGCTTCGGTGGCGTGCTGCCAGGGGGTGTCCGGCCGGTTGCGGCGGGCGGTGGGGTGTTCCTCGGGGGCACTGGCTTCCAGGCGGGCGCGCAGTTTGGGCAGGGTGAGGTCGGGGGCGATCTTCCCTCCGGAGTGGGGGCTCGACCCGCTTGTCGCCATTCACGAACGCCTGCGGCCCCGTTCGGGCGAACGGGGCCGCAGGCGTTGAAAGGGGATCAGGCGGCGGCCTTCAGCTTCTTGAACACTTCTTCAAACCGGTCGAGAGTCTGGTCATCCACCTGCTTGAAGAACTCGTCCCGGTCACGGGTGAGTTCGTGAGCGGGTCCGACGTGATCGAAGACGCCGGGCTTGCCCTGTTTCTCACGTGCGATCTTGAGGCGCATCAGGATCGGGGTGGGCTTTGCCGTGGTGATCAGGTCAGTCTCGGTGAGGTTGCTGCTCGTAGCCCTGTTGTAGAGCCAGAGGTAGTCCTTGGTGGTGAACAGGTCCTCAATGTCGGCGGTGTCGGGCAGGCCATCGAGTTGGCCGATGACGATGATGTTGGACGGGTCAACGTCTGCGGCCTGGGCAGCGCTGTAGACCTTGGCGGTCACCTTGGTGGTCTCCGCACCGTCGATGATGGCGCAGACGCTGAGGCGGCGGCCCATGACCGCGATGAAGGCCGGCATGTTGCCGACGCCCCCCACCGGGATGATGGCCAGGCGTGGGCCGAGGCCGGTACGGCCCTTGCTGATCAGGTAGTCCGAGATGCGCAGCAGGAAGACGAAGTCGCTGCTGCCCTCGACCGCCAGGAGCGGGCCGGAGCCGAGGAAGAGGTGCTGGGCGACGGTGTACCCAAGGGCTGCTTCGACGGGGAGGATCGTCTTGGGATCGGCGGACAGACTCACCGGGGTGATGACGACCCCCAGGGTTGGGTCTTGTCGGGTCGCTTGGTCGTGGATGGCGCGCATGGTTTCGTACCGCGTCGGGTCGATCATGTGCTGGGAGTGGGTGGTGTAGAGGACCTGCTGCTTGGTGCCGAGCTCGCCGTAGATGTAGCGCAGGAAGTCGCCCTGAGCCTCGCCGTGCAGGCTCGTACCGGGCTCATCGAGCAGGACCACTACCCGCTCCGCGCGATCGCGGTAGGCGCTGAACGCGGCGAGGAAGGAGAAGAACCACTGGAAGCCGGTCGAGCGGGTGGAGAAGTTAGTCTCCACGCCGTGGCGCTCGTCGCGCAGCTCGATCTTGAGGATGCGGTGGTGTGGCTGGGCTTCCCCAGTTTCGGGGTCCAGCGGCATAGGGACCAGGTCGGTGTCGAAGACGACGGTGAGCGCGTCGTTCTGCTTCCAGTACTCGAAGACCTGCGTGCTGAGCTCTAGGCTGGCCGCCTGCAGCTCAGCCTTGCGGCTGTCGTAGTCCTCGTCCAGGAAGTCCGCAGGGTCCTCACCGGCGGTGCGCAGGAGGGCGAGCATGGTTGCGTCGCCGCGCAGGAACTTTCCACTGCCGGCGCGGTCGGCGAGCTTGTGGAGATCGCATTCGCCGGGCAGGAGTTCGTAGGTGGAGAAGTAGAAGAACTTCGGGAGGAGGTTCACCAGCGTTTGGTGATGGCCCTCGTCCAGTTCACTGTCGAGGAACAGCTCGTACTTTTTGAACTCGGCGGGGACCTTGTCGATGACCTTGGCGCGGGCAGTCTTCTTTTCGTCCTTCAGCTCCTTGGAGCGCGCTTTCGCGGCGGCTACGACCTCCGTGGCGCTCGTGTGGCCTTCCGTCAGGTAAGCGCGGTCGTCAGGGTCATCGATGCCGGCCTCGTCGAAGACCAACTCGAGAACGTGGTGCAGGGCGCAGGCGATCCTGACTTCAAGCACGTCGTCGTAAGTCCGGGCAGCCTCGATGAGGGTTTCGGCCGGGGGGCGCACGCCCCACTGGTCTTCGATAACGTCGAGGTCGCGGTCCTCCAGGGCGAATGTTGCCGTCACGGGTGCGAGTTCGGGGAGACTGTTCGTTCGGCGGTCACGGGCCAGATGCCGGCGCGGGTAGTCCTTTGTGAGATCGAACGTGTCCCGGTTGTTCGCGGGATTCAGCCGGTGGAGGGCTTTGAGGACGGTGGTCTTCCCCGACTCGTTCTTCCCGATCAGGCAGGTGACGTCGGCGTCGACGATCATGGTCTGCTCGTTCGTGAAGTTTCGGAACTTGTCGATCCGTACGGACAGCACCAGCATGGGCGCTCCCTCCCTGGGCGACGTTGCCCTGGTCGTTCAGCAGGCGGTCTAACAACCTGATCCGCCAGTATGACGCGACGCACCGACAGCCAGGACGTGCTTTTTGTCGTGCCTGCCTTCGCATTACCTCATGCCGGCAGTTGCAGCGCAGTCCAGGCCGTACGGACCTGTCACCTGGGCGGGGTTCTGGTCGGCGATCCAGAACGGAGCTAGCCAGTGCCCGCGTGGTGGTGCGGCCGGTCGGACGGGGATGCCGCAGGTGGTGAGACGACCGCGGCGCCTGGGTCCAGACCGGTCATTTCTCAGCACACCGCGTTGTTGAGTGATCATGTGTTGGACATGCCGGAGACGCGCCTGAATGGGCTGCCCTGTCCCGAACTGAGACCAGAACTGAGACCACGACGTCGAAGGGCCCCCTCGCGGACGAGGGGGCCCTTCGACGTCGTGCCCGGTGAGGCACTGGCGGAGGATACGAGATTCGAACTCGTGAGGGGTTGCCCCCAACACGCTTTCCAAGCGTGCGCCCTAGGCCACTAGGCGAATCCTCCGGGAGGAACAGTACAGGGCGTGGGGGGGTGGTTGCGAACTCGATGGGGGGGTGGGGGATCGGGTAGGGTGGGCGGCAGCCCCTCACGTGGCGCTATCTCGCTGAACTCCCCCAGGGCCGGAAGGCAGCAAGGGTAGGTGGGCTCTGGCGGGTGCGTGGGGGGTCTTTGCGTGGGCCGGCGGGGATGACGGGGCCGGATGTCGGTGGGCCCGGATAACCTCGTAGGCGTGTCCCTTGCTCTGTACCGCCGCTACCGTCCCGAGTCCTTCGCCGAGGTCATCGGACAGGAGCACGTCACTGACCCGTTGCAGCAGGCGCTGCGGAACAACCGGGTCAATCACGCGTATCTGTTCAGCGGGCCGCGAGGCTGCGGGAAGACGACGAGCGCGCGGATCCTGGCGCGGTGCCTGAACTGCGAGCAGGGGCCGACGCCGACGCCGTGCGGGGTGTGCCAGTCGTGCGTGGACCTGGCGCGGGGCGGCGCGGGGTCGATCGACGTGATCGAGATCGACGCGGCGTCGCACGGCGGTGTGGACGACGCCCGTGATCTGCGGGAGAAGGCGTTCTTCAGCCCGGCCAGCAGTCGGTACAAGATCTACATCATCGACGAGGCCCACATGGTCAGCCCGCAGGGCTTCAACGCCCTGCTGAAGGTGGTCGAGGAGCCCCCGGAGCACCTGAAGTTCATCTTCGCGACCACCGAGCCGGAGAAGGTCATCGGCACGATCCGGTCGCGTACGCACCACTATCCGTTCCGGCTGGTGCCGCCCGGCACGCTGCGCGACTACCTGGCGCAGGTGTGCGAGCGCGAGGCCATCGCCGTGGAGGACGGGGTGTATCCGCTGGTCGTACGGGCCGGGGCCGGGTCGGTACGTGACTCGATGTCGGTCATGGACCAGTTGCTGGCGGGCGCGGCGGCCGACGGCGTGACGTACGCCATGGCGACCGCGCTGCTCGGCTACACGGACGCCGCGCTGCTCGACGAGGTGGTGGACGGGATCGCCGCGGGGGACGGGGCGGCGGTCTTCGAGATCGTCGACCGGGTGATCGAGGGCGGGCACGACCCGCGCCGTTTCGTCGCCGACCTGCTGGAACGGCTACGGGACCTGGTGATCATCGCGGCCGTCCCGGACGCCGTGGACAAGGGCCTCATCGACGCGCCGCGCGACGTGGTGGAGCGGATGCAGGCGCAAGCCTCCGTGCTGGGCGCCGCCGAGCTGAGCCGCGCCGCCGACCTGGTCAATACGGGGTTGACGGAGATGCGCGGCGCCACCTCGCCCCGCCTCCAACTGGAGCTGATCTGCGCCCGCGTGCTGCTGCCCGCCGCCTACGAGGACGAGCGCTCGTTGCAGGCCCGCCTGGAACGGCTGGAGCGCGGCGTCGCCGCCGGGGTCTCCGCCGGATTCGCCCAGGGCGGCGGCCCGTCCAGCGGTACGGGTACGGGTACGGGTACGGGCACGGGTACGGGTCCGGCTGCGGGCGCGCCGCAGGCCGTCGGACCCGCCGCCGCCAGAGCCGCACTCGGCGGCGGCCGTACCTCGGGCGAGAACGGTACGGCGTACGCCCCCGCCCAGGCACCGCCCCCACACCAGGTCCAACCGCAGGCCCAGCCCCCGGCCCCCGCCGTACCCGCGTACGTACCCTCAGAGGCACCCGCCGACGAGGCCGCCGCGCCCGCCGCACCGCCCGTGCCGCCGCCCCCCGCCCAGACACACCCGGCCCAGACACCCCCGGCCCAGGTGCCGCCCGCCCAGGCACCCCCCGCCCAGCGCCCCGGTGCCTGGCCGTCCGCCGCCTCGCCCGGCCAGCCGCAGAACCGGACCCCGGCGCAGCCCCCGGCTCAGGCGCCCCCGCCCGCCGCGCCGCAGACCCCACCGGCCCAGGCCCAGGCCCAGACCCAGGCGCAGGCCCCCGCCCCGACCGCCTCGCTCGGCGACCCCAGCCGGGTGCGCCAGATGTGGCCGGACATCCTGGAGGCGGTCAAGAACCGCCGCCGCCTGACCTGGATGCTGCTGTTCAACAACGCCCAGGTGGCGGGCTTCGACGGGGAGACCCTCCAGGTCGGCTTCGACAACCCCGGCGCCCGCAACAGCTTCGCGAACAGCGGCAGCGAGGACGTACTCAAGGCCGCCATCAGCGACGCGCTCGGCGTGCAGTGGAAGATCGAGGCGATCGTGGCCCCGAACGGGGGCGGCGGCGCCGGGAGCGCGGGCGGGCAGGGCGGAGGCGGCGGTTACGGAGGCGGCGGTGGCGCCCCCCGCCCCTCGGGCCCGCCGCAGCCGCCGGCCGGTCGCCAGGGGCAGGACCGGCCCCAGGGCGCCCCGAGACCGGACTTCCAGGCCGGACCCCCTTCGTCCCAGGGCCAGGGACAGGGATACGGGCACGACCAGGGGCCGGGCCAAGGCCATTACCAGTCCCACTCCTCGTCCCAGGTGCCGTCCGCGTCCTACCAGTCCGGGCCGCCCCCCATGGACGACATGCCGCCTCCGCTGGAGGACGACGTCCCCGAGGACGACGACCCGGATCTCGTCGACTCCGCGCTCAGCGGCCACGACCTCTTCGTGCGGGAGCTGGGCGCCACGGTCATAGAGGAGATCGCGCACGACTGAGGGCGCGGCGCCCTCAGCGCGGCGCACAGGGCGCGGCGCGGGGCCCGACCGCGTCCGCCGCACAGGAAGGACTCGGCGCAGGACTCGGCCCACGACTCGGCCCAAGACCCGACCCGTCCCCGGCCGAGTTCACCACCGGATTCGGGCACCCCACCGCTGGTGGACGCGTTGTACTCCCGTCGGGTGGTCTCCGCCCGGTTCCGATCCTCCGTACGGCGTAGGGCGCTGGGCCGTACGAACACGTAGGCTCGCCCTGTCACGAAAAAGGTGGCACCGCACCGCAGACGCCAGTCAGGAGTGAAACCGTGATTCCCGGTGGTCAGCCGAACATGCAGGCGCTGCTCCAGCAGGCCCAGAAGATGCAGCAGGACCTCGCCACGGCCCAGCAGGAGCTGGCCGAGACCGAGGTCGAGGGCTCCGCGGGCGGCGGCCTGGTCACCGCGAAGGTGACCGGCGCAGGTGAGCTGCGCGGCCTGGTCATCGACCCCAAGGCGGTCGACCCCGACGACACCGAGACGCTCGCCGATCTGGTGGTCGCCGCGGTGCACAACGCGAACGAGGCGGCGCAGGCGATCCAGCAGGCCAAGCTCGGCCCGCTCGCCCAGGGGCTGGGCGGCATGCCCGGCCTCCCGTTCTGACCCCTCCGGAAACCCCACCGGAGAACCGCGGAAACCGTGAGGAAGGCTCGTCGGCGTGTACGAAGGCGTGGTCCAGGACCTGATCGACGAACTGGGCAGGCTGCCCGGCGTGGGTCCCAAGAGCGCCCAGCGGATCGCCTTCCACATCCTTCAGGCCGATCCGGCGGACGTACGGCGCCTCGCGCACGTGCTGTCCGAGGTGAAGGCGAAGGTGCGGTTCTGCGGGGTGTGCGGCAATGTCGCGCAGGACGAGCAGTGCCGGGTCTGCCGTGACCCGCGCCGCGACCCCTCGGTGATCTGTGTGGTCGAGGAGCCGAAGGACGTGGTGGCGGTCGAGCGGACCCGCGAGTTCCGCGGGAAGTACCACGTGCTCGGCGGCGCGATCAGCCCGATCGAGGGCGTCGGCCCCGACGACCTGCGGATAAGGGAGCTGCTGAGCCGTCTCGCGGACGGCACCGTCACCGAGCTGATCCTCGCGACGGACCCGAATCTGGAGGGCGAGGCGACAGCGACGTACCTGGCCCGGATGGTGAAGCCCATGGGACTGCGGGTCACGCGACTGGCCAGCGGCCTCCCTGTGGGCGGTGACTTGGAGTACGCGGACGAGGTCACGCTGGGGCGGGCCTTCGAAGGGAGGCGGTTGCTGGATGTCTGAGACCGTGACGAAGAAGCAGGACCAGGACCAGGGCCAGAAGCAGGCCCAGGCGCAGGGCCAGAGGCAGGACCGGAAGCAGAAGCAGGACCAGATGCGGGGTCGGGCAAAGGACGTGGCGGGCAAGGAGCAGGAACCGGACGAGTTCGCCGTACAGATCGCGGACCAGATCGAGAGCTTCATCCTCTCGGTCCGCGAGGTCGCCAAGGGCGACGATCCGGACAGCGCGGTCCCGTACCTGCTGCTGGAGGTCTCGCAGCTCCTGCTGGCCGGCGGCCGGCTCGGCGCGCACGAGGACATCGTCCCGGACGAGCGGTACGAGCCGGACGTCGGTCCCGAGCCGGACGAGGACGACCTGCGGCAGCGGCTCGCGGCGCTCCTCGAACCGATCGACGTCTACTCCGAGGTCTTCGACCCGTACGTGCCGCGGTCGACGCCGGTGGCCTGCCGTATCTCCGACGACATGGCCGATGTCGTGGCCGATCTCACACACGGCCTCGCGCACTTCAGGGCCGGGAGGATCTCCGAGGCGCTGTGGTGGTGGCAGTTCTCGTATCTGTCCAACTGGGGCTCCACGGCCAGTGCCAGCCTGCGCGCGCTCCAGTCGCTCGTGGCCCACGTACGGCTGGACAGCCCGCTGGACGAGCTGGACGGCCTGGACACCGGCGGCGACGGGGACGACGAGGAGGAGCTGGCCGAGGAGGCGGGCAAGGTCATGGAGGCCGAGCTGGGGACGCTGGGGCTGCGCCCGGCGACGTAGGACGCTCTCGCGCCTCCGGCCGTAAAACTTGCGGCTGATCACGCCTCGGGCGACGTATCTCACCATGCGATACGTGCGGGGCGGATCGTGCCTGCTCGTTAAACTGGGCCGACCGCAACAACCCCTGGAAATCCCCCGGCACCCCCTGGGAATCCCTGAGCGAGGAGCGCACGTGGGCCTTGTCGTGCAGAAGTACGGCGGCTCCTCCGTCGCCGATGCCGAAGGCATCAAGCGCGTCGCCCGACGGATCGTCGACACCAAGAAGGCGGGCCACCAAGTGGTCGTCGTGGTGTCCGCGATGGGCGACACGACGGACGAGCTGATCGATCTCGCGGAGCAGGTGTCACCGATTCCCGCGGGGCGCGAGTTCGACATGCTGCTGACCGCCGGTGAGCGCATCTCGATGGCGCTGCTGGCGATGGCGATCAAGAACCTCGGGCACGAGGCGCAGTCGTTCACCGGCAGCCAGGCCGGGGTGATCACCGACTCGGTGCACAACAAGGCGCGGATCATCGACGTCACGCCCGGCCGTATCCGTACGGCGCTGGACGAGGGCAACATCGCGATCGTCGCCGGATTCCAGGGCGTCTCGCAGGACAAGAAGGACATCACCACGCTCGGGCGCGGCGGCTCGGACACCACCGCGGTGGCGCTGGCGGCGGCGCTGGACGCCGAGGTGTGCGAGATCTACACGGACGTCGACGGCGTCTTCACGGCCGACCCGCGGGTGGTCAAGAAGGCCCGCAAGATGGACTGGATCGCCTTCGAGGACATGCTGGAGCTGGCCAGTTCCGGCTCCAAGGTGCTGCTGCACCGGTGTGTGGAGTACGCGCGCCGCTACAACATCCCGATCCACGTACGGTCGTCGTTCTCCGGGCTGCCCGGCACCTGGGTGAGCAGCGAACGGCCCGCGAACCTTCCGCGACCGCAGCAAGCGCGTGCCGCGTACGAGTCAGCACAGGGAGACAGTCCGATGGAGCAGGCGATCATCTCCGGCGTCTCGCACGACACGTCCGAGGCCAAGATCACGGTGGTCGGCGTGCCGGACAAGCCGGGCGAGGCGGCGACGATCTTCCGGGCCATCGCGGACGCCGAGATCAACATCGACATGATCGTCCAGAACGTGTCGGCCGCGGCCACCGCGCTCACCGACATCTCCTTCACGCTCCCCAAGGCCGAGGGCCAGAAGGCGATGGCGGCGCTGACCAAGGCGCAGACGGTCATCGCCTTCGACTCGCTGCGCTACGACGACCAGATCGGCAAGATCTCGCTGGTCGGCGCGGGCATGAAGACCAACCCCGGTGTCACGGCGACCTTCTTCGAGGCGCTGTCCAACGCGGGCGTCAACATCGAGCTGATCTCGACATCCGAGATCCGTATCTCGGTGGTGACCCGGGTCGACGACGTGAAGCCCGCCGTGCAGGCCGTGCACTCGGCGTTCGGCCTGGACAGCGACAGCGACGAAGCGGTCGTCTACGGAGGGACCGGGCGATGAGCGCCGCGCCGCGACCGTCGCTCGCCGTGGTGGGGGCGACGGGAGCGGTCGGCACGGTGGTGCGCGAACTCCTCAGCACGCGCCAGGACGTGTGGGGGGAGATCCGGCTGGTCGCGTCCGCGCGCTCGGCCGGGCGGCTGCTGCCGGTGCGCGGCACCGAGGCGGAGGTCGTCGCGCTCGACGAGGCGGCCTTCGACGGGATCGATGTCGCGCTCTTCGACGTGCCCGACGAGGTGGCCGCGCGGTGGGCGCCGATCGCGGCGGCCAAGGGCGTGGTCGTGGTGGACAATTCGGGCGCCTTCCGGATGGACGACGAGGTGCCGCTGGTGGTGCCCGAGGTCAACGCGCACGCGGTACGGATGCGCCCGCGCGGCATCGTCGCCAATCCCAACTGCACGACGCTGTCGATGATCGTGGCGGTCGGCGCGCTGCACGCCGAGTTCGGGCTGACCGAGCTGATCGTCTCGTCGTACCAGGCGGCCTCGGGCGCCGGGCAGGCCGGGATCGCGGCGCTGCGCGACCAGATGACGAAGGTCGCGGGGACGGACGCGGGCACGCAGGCGGGCGATCTGCGCCGCACGGTGGGCGACTTCGGGCCGTTCGCGGCACCGCTGGCGCTCAATGTGGTGCCGTGGGCGGGCTCGCTCGCGGGCGACGACGGCTGGTCGTCGGAGGAGATGAAGGTACGCAACGAGTCGCGCAAGATCCTCGGGCTGCCCCGTCTGCGGGCCACGGCGACCTGCGTACGGGTCCCGGTGATCACGACCCACTCGCTGTCGGTGCACGCGCGGTTCGAGAACGAGGTGACGGTCGCGCGGGCGCACGAGATCCTGCGGAACGCGCCGGGTGTCGTGGTCTCCGACGACCCGGGGCAGGGTGAGTTCCCGACGCCCGCGGACGCGGTCGGCACCGATCCCACGTGGGTGGGGCGCGTACGGCGCTCGCTCGACGACCCGTGCGCCCTCGAACTGTTCGTCTGCGGCGACAATCTGCGCAAGGGCGCGGCGCTGAACGCCGTCCAGATCGCCGAGGTGGTGGCGGCGGACATCGCCGTCTGAGGCCGCTCGGGCGCGTCCTCGGCAATGTGCCCGGGGACGAAGTTGCTGGTCTGGACCACTTGAACTCACGTACCCGAACGTTGGAGACTTTGCATTCCCCCGCGGGAACCGACTCGCTCGGGGGAGCGTCTTTGTGTCAGCGCACTGCCCTATGGTCTGGTCCCTAAGGTGCTGCACACCGAGCGTGGTCCGGGGGGAAGCGTCGGTGCAAACAGGGCGTTGAGGAAGAGCTGGTACGCATGGGGATATTTGACGCTCCGTCGAGCGGCGTGTCTTGCGCGTACAACCCTGAGGGGGGGATGCGTGTCCAACAGTCGTGGCGGAGGCACTGGGTATCGAGACGGCATTCGGACGGCACGGGACGATCGCGCCGCCCCGGCTGCCGCGTCCACGCGCGTCGGCGTCCGGTGCGCTCTCCGGTGGCATCCCGGTGATCGCGCCCTGGCCGGTCGTGCGGGTCACGGCCGCGGAAGGCGAGGACTCTGACTCGGCGATGGCAGTAGGCACCACGGTCGACCACCTCACCGAGACCTACCGCGCGCACTACCGTTCACTGCTCGGCCTCGCCGCGCTGCTGCTGGACGACACGGCCTCGTGCGAGGACGTGGTCCAGGAGGCGTTCATCCGGGTGCACTCCGCCCGCAGCCGGGTCCGCGAGCCGGAGAAGACCCTGGCCTATCTGCGCCAGACGGTCGTCAACCTCTCCCGCTCCGCCCTGCGCCGCCGCATCCTGGGCCTGAAGCTGCTCTCCAAGCCGATGCCCGACATGGCGAGCGCGGAGGAGGGCGCGTACGAGATCCTGGAGCGCGACCAGCTCAAGGCCGCGATGCGTACGCTTCAGCGCAGGCAGCGCGAGGTGCTGGTGCTGCGATACTTCGCCGACATGACCGAGGCGCAGGTCGCCGAGACCCTGGGTATCTCCCTGGGCTCGGTGAAGGCGTACGGTTCGCGAGGCATCGCGGCGCTGCGCGTCGCGATGGAGGCGACGGCATGACCACCCCCGACGACGCGCACGGTATGGAAGACCAGAACAAGAACCAGGATCAGGACCAGGGCAAGGGCGCGGACCACGGCGAGGGCCGGGGCCGCGACCTGGGCTTCGGCTCCCCCGACGCCGCTGACGCCTCGGGCTCGGACAGCGCTTCCGCCTCGGGCTCCGGCTCCGACCGCACTTCCGCCTCGGGCTCCGACAGTGCGTCCGGCTACGGCTCCGGTGCCGACGGCCTCTTCGGCCTCGACGGCGGCTTCGACTTCGCCAGTCTCGAACTCGACCTCGACAGTGCCGACGGCGTCGAGCACACCCCGGAGGAGGCGGCGCTGCGGGCGCTGCTGCACAACGCCGTCCAGGGCATAGAGGCGTCCCCGGAGGCGCTCGACCACCTGCGGCGCGCGGTCCCGGCCCGCAGGCAGCACCGTCGGCAGGCGCTGGCCGGTGCCGCCGCGGCCGTGGTCCTGGCCGGCATGGCGGTGCCCGCGCTGATCCACGCCGCCGACACCTCCAGCAGCACCAACGCCCTCCCGGCGAACGTCTCCAGCACCCACGCCTCCGCCCCCGGCCAGGACGGCCACACCAACTACTGGGCGGGCGGCCCCTCCTCGGGCCAGGCGGCCACCGGCACCGGCGGCGCGGGCACCTCGACGAAGAGCCCCACCGACGATCCGCCGCCCGCGACCACCACCCCCTCGGACTCGGCGGCGGTCTCCGCGCCCGACTGCTCCAGCGTCCAGCTCGGCCAGGGCACCAGCTCCGCCGACTCCCCGGACTCCTCCGGCCGCGTCTACGGCTGGTTCCGCGTCGCCAACGTCTCCGGCGTCCCCTGTACGGTCCCCGGCAGCGGGCAGGTGCAGGTCCTCGCCGAGGGCTCGGCCGACCCCTCCCGTATCCAGGTCGTCGGCCACACCCCGGGCGACCCGGCGAGCAGGCTGCCCTCCGGCGTCGACGGACCCGTGGTGCTCGCACCGGGCGACACCTACGAGGTGCAGTTCGCGTGGATCCCCGCGGGCAACGGCACCGGCGGTTGCCCCACGACGCCCACCACGCCGCCGACCACCCCGACACCCACGCCGACGTCGAGCGACCCCGCGACCACCGGCGGCCCCACCGGCTCCGACCCGGGCACCGGCACGGGCAGCGGCAGCGGCAGCAACGGCGCCTCCACCCAGCTGGGCAGCGCTGACCCGCCGACCAGCCCGCCCCCCGGCAGCGTCGCCCTCAACCACACCCCGGCCGCGGGCGCCCCCGTCGTCGACGGCCCCGTCATCCAGAACGCCTGCGCGGGCACCCTCTACACGACGGCCGCGCTCCCCGGCACCACCAGCGGCAGCACCACCCCCGGTACGGGGACGAGCGGCGGCACCGGAACCGACGCGGGAGCGACCGGCTCCGGCTCGTAGGGCCTTCGGGCACTGCGGGTACTTCGGCGACTGCGGGTACTTCGGGGAACTCTCCCCGGACCCCCTCCCCGCACCTCGCGGGACCAGGACCGGCGCTCCTGGTCACCGGGGGCCGAGCCCTGCGCCTGGCCGCGCGCCCGGCGTCGGCTCCGGGCCGGTGCGGGTCCCCGGTTGCGGGGCCGCGAACGGCCCCCCGTACCGTTGTGGTGTGTACCGGTTCCTGCTCACCCCGCGCTGGCTGGCGGTCAGCGTGCTGTCGCTGCTCGCCGTGCCGTTCTGCGTCTTCATGGGCAGTTGGCAGTTGAGCCGGTTCGAGCTGCGGGTCGACTCCCACAAGAGCGCCGAGCACGCCCAGGGCAAGGCCGTCGCCGAGGCGGCGGTGCCGTTGGCGACACTGCTGCCGCAGCCGCGCACCCAGGTGCCCGACGGCGCCTCGGGTCGTTCGGTCAGCGCGACCGGCCGCTACGACTCCTCCCATCAGCTCCTGGTCCCCGGCCGCACCCTTGACGGCCACGACGGCTACTACGTACTGACCCCCCTGCGGGTCGGCGCGGACGGCGCCGCCCTGCCCGTCGTCCGCGGCTGGCTGCCGGGCGACGCCTCCGCCGCGGCGCGTACCGGTGCCGTACCGGCCGCGCCGACCGGCGAGGTCACCGTGACCGGCGCCCTCCAGTACCCGGAGAGCACCGGCACCGACGGCGTGCAGTCCAACGGCGCGCTGCCCTCCGGACAGCTCGGCATGATCAGCGCCGCCTCGCTGGTCAATGTGCTGCCCTACCCCGTCTACAGCGGCTGGATCACCGCGAGCGACCCCGCCGCGCCGCTGAAGGCGGTGCCGCCGGCGGCGGCCCCCAACAGCGGCCTGGACATCAAGGCGTTCCAGAACCTCGGCTACACCGGTGAGTGGTTCGTCTTCGCCGGCTTCGTCGTCTTCATGTGGTTCCGACTGGCCCGCCGCGAGGCCGAGACACGCGCCGACGCCGCGCTGGGTCTCGTCCCCGACGACGGTGACGACGAGCCGGGGTCCGGGCCGAAGGCGGAATCAGAGCCGGACGCCTCCGGCGCGGACCGGGCGGACGCTGTGGTCACCGCGTCTGCGTCCGCCGACGCCTAGGGCCGGACGCCGAGGCGCACCCTGGCTGCACGTCCAGCCGCGCGCTGGCCCGGCTGACTGTCCGGATGCCTTTCGTCCGCCGAGGCGCGTGTCCAGCCGTGCGCTGGTCCGGCTGACTGTCCGGATGCCTTTCGTCCGCCGAGGCGCGTGTCCAGCCGTGCGCTGGTCCGGCTGACTGTCCGGATGCCTTTCGTCCGCCGAGCCGCACGTCCAGCTGTCCGGCCGTACGCGCATTCGCCCGCCCGGCCGCTTGGCCGGAGGCCCGGGGCCGGCCCGGGGTCGGACCCGCGCTGGTCCAACCCCGGGGCCACCGCCCTGCCGCCTACCCGCCCGCGTGTTTCAGCGCGAAGGCCAGTTCCAGACGGACCTGCTTGATCCGCTCCTCCACGACCAGCGAACCGTGCCCCGCGTCGTAGCGGTACACCTCGTGCGGCTTGTCCAGCTCCCGCAGCCGCTCGACGTAGTTGTCGATCTGGCGTATCGGGCAGCGCGGGTCGTTCATGCCCGCGCTGATGTAGACGGGGGCGGCGACCCGCTCGACGTAGGTGAGCGGGGAGGACGCCTCGAAGCGGTCGGGGACCTCCTCGGGGGAGCCGCCGAAGAAGGTGCGGTCCAGGGACTTGAGGGCCTCCATCTCGTCGGCGTACGCGGCCACGTAGTCGGCGACCGGGACCGCCGCTATGCCCACCGTCCACGCCTCCGGCTGGGTGCCGAGGCCCAGCAGGGTCAGATAGCCGCCCCAGGAGCCGCCGGACAGGACCAGCCGCCGCGGGTCGGCGAGGCCCGAGGACACGGCCCACTCACGGACCGCCGCGATGTCCTCCAGCTCGATCAGGCCGACGCGGTGCTTGAGCGCGTCCGTCCACTCCCGGCCGTAGCCGGTCGAACCGCGGTAGTTGACCCGGACCACGGCGAAGCCGTGGTCGACCCAGGCCGCGGGACCCGCCGCGAAGGAGTCCGAGTCGTGCCAGGTGGGACCGCCGTGGATCTCGAACACGGTCGGGAACGGCCCCTCGCCGACCGGCTTCTGGACCAGCGCGTGGATCCGGCCGCCGGGACCCTCCACCCACGCGTCCTCCACCGGCACCGACTCCGGCGCCCGCAGCCCCGGCGCCTCCAGCACGACGGCGCCGGTCGTGGACCGCACCGCGGGCGGGCGCTGCGCCGACGACCACAGGTACTCCACCGTCCCGTCGGGCCGGGCGGTGGCGCCGCTGACCGAACCCGGCGGGGTGTCGAGCCGCGCCAGGGTGCCGGCCGCCAGGTCGTACCGGAACATCTCGCCGCGCGCCTGGTAGTCGTGGACGACGAGCAGCGCCGAGCCGTCCGGATACCACTCGGCGTGCACGTCACCGGGCAGGTCTATGGCCAGCCGCGTCTCCACGCCGGTCGCGGTGTCCCAGATCATCGGCAGCCAGCGGCCGGACCGCTGGTGTCCGACCAGGAGGCGGGTGTCGCCGACGACGGGGGCGAATCCCAGGCAGTCCAGGCCCAGCTCGGCCCGGCCGCCGTCGGTGTCGTCCAGCTCCGCGACCGTCGAGCCGTCCGCGACCGACAGCACCCGCAGCGCGCTGTGCATCGCGTCGCCGTGCTCGGTGTGCTCGATCACGACCAGCGTGCCGTCCTCCGAGAGGTCGCCGACGCTCGCCGACTCCGCGTGCCGGTAGACCTCGACCGGCTCGCTGTCCGGCCGCACCACGTACACCGACGTGCCCTCGTCGTCGGTGGACCGTCCGACCACGGCCAGGCCGCCGGGGCCCAGCGCGAGACCGGCCGGGTAGGACGCCTCCAGGCCGGGCGCCGCCGGTACGTCCTCACCGCCCGCGAAGGGCTGCCGCATCCATATCCCGAACTCGTCCCCGTCCGTGTCCGAGAACCACCACACCCACGCGCCGTCCCGGCTCAGCGTGCCGTCCGTCGTTCCGTTCGGCCGGTCGGTGACCTGCCGTCGCCCGCCCGTCGTCCGGTCCCAGGCGTACAGCTCGTACGTCCCCGTCACGTTCGACACGAACAGGCTGCGGTCCGGGGCGTCCTCGGCCCACTCGGGCAGCCCGACCCGCGGCGCCCGAAAGCGCTTCTCCCACTCCGGCATGGACCCCGCCGGGGATCCGGTGATCTCGTTCATGCCCCCATGATGCTCCGCCCCGACCACATTCGGGCACCCACTCTTCACAGCCTGTGGATAACTCCGTGCCCCGGCCGCCGCGGATCACCGCCCCGCCGCTACGACGCGCCGCCCGCGGGGGCCGTGCCCGCCGTGCCGCGTACGACCACGACGGGGCACGAGGCGTGCACGGTGACCGTGTGGCTGACCGAGCCGAGGAGGGTGGAGCGGAAGGTGCCGTGGCCGCGCACGCCCACCACGATCAGGTCGGCGCCCTCACCGCTGTCGAGGATGGCCTGGGCCGGGTTGCCGAGCACGGTACGGCGGGTGACGGTCGCGGCCTGTTCCGGCGTGAGGGCCGCCTCGACGGCCCGCGCCAGGATCTGGTCCGCGTTGGCCTCCAGATCGACGTCGTCGGGCAGCCCCGGCAGCCCGGCCCAGCCGTACGCCGACGGCATCTCCCACGCGATGACCGCTTCCAGTGCGGCGCCGGTCAGGGCCGCCTGCCGCGCGGCCCAGCGCAGCGCCTTGAGCGACGGTTCCGAGCCGTCGACCCCGACGACGATCCTGCCTGCGGCCGTGCCCGTACCGGAGCCCTTGCCGGAGCCCTCGCCGGAGCCCGTGCCGGAATCGGCGCCTGATCCCGTGCCCGAGCCTTCGGCGGAGCCCGCGTCCGAGCCCGTGCCCGCTGCCGTGCCCGGCCCAGTGTTCCGCGCCGCCTCGCCCATGGTCGTCTCCCTCGCCTCGCTTGCCCGTCCGACCCCGGAAACGGTCGGCCCACACGCCAAGCGTGCGTGACAAGCGGTGCGTGGCGGGGCATTTCGGGCGGTCGCCGGTCCGCGTCGGATACGCGTCCGGCTTCCGGGCCGGGTCGGCGCGCGCGGCTCCGCGCCGTCGTGGAAGCGGAGGGGCCGGGCCTTCGCGCCTTCGCTGGATACGGAGTTGGCGCCCGCGCGACTCACCGCTGCGGCCGTGGGAAACGGCTACTGGCGCAGGTAGCGGTCGCGCACCAGGGTGAACCGCATGGCCCACTCGGTCAGTTCGGCCAGGCTGCGGCTGGACACGCGGCCGGTGCGGATGGTGCCGTTCGTCAGGACGACGGCCATCCGGAAGACGGATTCGTGGTCCTCCACGACGCACTCGGCGAAACGGATCATCGGCCAGGGGAGGTCGACGGTCTGGCCGTTCTCGCCGAGGGAGATGCCGTAATCGTCAGCAACTAGTGCGTTCTTCCGGTCCATCGCCAGGAATTCGGGGACGTCGTCCTCCGGCGACCAGGCCGGGACGCCCGGGACCGGGGCGGGCGAATGCGCCGGGTAGGCCGTGGCCAGCGAGGTCGACGGCGAGGTCAACGGCGGGATCGACGGCGGGATCGACGGACCGGGGACGCCGGGCGCGTACGAGGGAGGCGGCGGAACGGCCCCTGAGGCGTACGGGTTGGCGGCGGCCGGAGGAGGCGGGGGTACGGGAGTCCGCGGGTCCGAGGTACGGGGGGCCGCGTCCCCGGTGCGGTGCGGGGCGTCGCCCGTACCCGCCTCGGCCGTACCCGAATCGCCGAACCAGTCGAGGAGTTGGTCCGTGCTCGGGCGGTGGGACGGCTCCTTCGTGAGGCAGGCCGCGACCATCGGGCGGATCGCCTCCGGGACGGCGGAGACGTCGGCCTCGTGGTGCACGGAGCGGTACATCAGGGCGACCGGCGTGCCGCCGCCGAAGGCGCTGCCGCCCGCGGCGGCCACCAGGACCGCGCCGAGCGCGAAGATGTCGGCGGCGCCGTCCACGTCACGGCCCTCGGCCTGCTCGGGGGCGAGGAAGCCGGGGGTGCCGAAGGAGGTGCCCGTGGTGGTGATCCGGGTGTTCTCGACGGCGCGTGAGATGCCGAAGTCCAGTACGCGCGGGCCGTCTTCGGCCATGATGATGTTGCCTGGTTTGAGATCGCGATGCACCAGACCGCAGCGGTGGATCGCCTCCAGCGCCTCGGCGAGCGCGGCGCCCAGCGCCTTGAGCTGTTCCTCGCCCATCGGGCCCCGCGCGGCGAGCAGTTGGCCGAGCGTCGGACCTTGCACGTACGCCGTCGCCAGCCACGGGGCCTCCGCGTCCGGGTCCGCATCCACCACCGGCGCCGTATGGAAACCGCCCACCATGCGCGCCGCGGCGACCTCGGCGCGGAAGCGCTCCCTGAAGGACGGGTCCGCGGCCAGTTCCGGCCGCGCCACCTTTACCGCCACGTGGCGGCCTCCCCGCGAACGGGCCAGGTACACCAGGCCCATTCCGCCTTCGCCGAGCTTGCGAACGACGACGTAGCTTCCGATGCGGGTCGCTTTCGCGTCGGCGCCTGTCGCTGTGCCGTTGGAGCCGTTGGAGCCGTTGGAGCCGTTCGAGGCGCTCGCGCCGTTCGTATCGCTCGTGCCGCTCGTGTCGTTCGGGCCTTGCACGCCCAGCCGCCTCCTCGCGTCCCCCGTCTGGCCAGGCGCCCAGTATGACGGCCCCTCTGCGGGGTGCGGTCCCTCATTTCGCGCGGGCGCGGGCCCCGCCCTACGACAGCAGGGAGCGGATTGCGGCGCGGTCGACGGTGGTGAAGGCGCGGACGAGGGGCGGGGTGAGGAAGACGAGGAGGAGGCCGAGGAGGGAGGCGCCGGCGATCTGGAGGGGGGAGGAGAGGTAGTAGGCGTGGTGGACGCCGCCGGAGGTGTACTCGAAGAGGCGGTAGCCGGGCCAGTCGACGTAACGGGGGAAGACCCAGGCGTAGGCGGGGTAGAGGGCGACGGTCCAGCCGGTGACGAGGAAGGTCAGGGTGAGGACGAAACTCGCGATGCGCCAGGGGAACATGAGGACCTGGAAGAGGAGGGCCTTCCAGGCCGAGGCGTCGCGGAGCCTGGCGGTCATGGCGGCCCAGCGGCCGGGGGTACGGGGCGCGGGTACGGGGGCGGGCTCGCCGACGCGGTGGGAGAGCAGGCTCCCGGCGCGGGCGCGTTCGGCGCCGCCGAGCGCGCGGGCCCCGGTCAGCATCGCGGCCAGGACGGGCACCCCGATCGCGGTGAGGGCGAGGCTGGTGCCGACGGCGAACATCGTGACGGCGAAGACGAATCCGGCGATGGCGATCGGCAGCGACGTGAGCGCGTAACCGACCTCGCGGAAGGTGACGGCGGAGAAGGGCGCGCGCCAGAAGCCGGGCGGGACGCGGCCGGGTCCTGGACCCTTCGCGGGCGAACCGTACGCGGGATGCCCGGCGTCCGGAGCCGCCAGCAGGCCGGGCCGGGCCTGCGACGCGGCGGCGGGAGGAGAGGAGTGCGGCTGCGCGGTGGACGCCTGAGCGGTGGACGCCTGAGCGGCGGCGCTCTGAGTGGCGTGGGGGAATGTGCTGGCGGTCATCGCTGGCCTCGAATCATCGCGGTGGGGACCGTTCCGTCCTGATACCTAGACGATCCCGCTCGGCACCCCTCTCGCGGCATCCGGCAGCCCGGCCGGTCGGGGGTGGGGCCAGCCCCACCCCCTGCCATTCTTGAACGGTGCGCGAAACAGGAGACGTCCCGCCCGAATCCGGCCCGTCCGGGCCGTCCGGCCCGTCCGGCCCATCCGGCCTCTCAGGCCCCGCAGCCCCCGCCGCCCCCGTCGTCATGAGCGGTACGCCCGGCTCCTTCGCCAGGAGCGTGCTGGCCGACCGCCACCCGGCGCTGATCAGGCAGGTCGCGGACGCCCTCCCGTACCCGCCCGAGCAGCGCCGCGCACTCGACGCGCTCGCGGAGGAGACGGCCGCGCCCGCCTCGGCCGACGCGACCTCGGGCCCGCCGATCGGCCCGCTGTCGACCCACACCGGCACCGACACCCACACCGGCACCCACACCGGCACCGACTCCCGCGCCGACGACGTCCGACGGTGGGCCGAATGGGGCGCGGAGGCGTACGTCGGCCGTACGTCGTGGTACGAGGTGCCCTTCCTGTGGGCGGAGAGCTACTTCTACCGCAGGCTGCTGGACGCGGTCGGCTACTTCGGGCCGGGGCCGTGGCAGGGCGTCGACCCCTTCGCGCCGTTCAAGCGCGCCGAGTTGACCGGGCCCGAGGTCGCCGACGAACTGGCCGCCCTCGACGCGCTCGACGACCTCGCCCCCGACGACCGGGACCGCGCCGTCCTCCAAGGCGCCCTGTGGGGCAACCGCGCGGACCTCGGCTTCCGCATCTCCGCGAACGGGCCTACGGCGCACGGGTCTACGGCGGAAGCGTCCTCTACGAACGCGTCCTCCACGAACACGTCCTCCACGAACACGCCCTCCGCGCACGCGTCCCCCACCCACGCCCCCACAAGCACCCCCTCCGACGACCTCCTCGCCGACGACAGCGCCGCCCTCTGGCGGCACCTCGCCGCCGCCCCGCCCGGCACCGCGGCGGTGACCGTGATCGCCGACAACGCGGGCCGCGAGCTGATCCCCGACCTGATCCTGATCGACCATCTCCTGCACACCGGCCGCGCCGCCACCGCGGTCCTGCACGTGAAGCCGTACCCGTACTTCGTCTCGGACGCGACGACCTCGGACGTCGTCGACTGCCTGCGCCGGATCGGGCAGGCACCGGGCCGCAGAGCGCGGGAGACCGGCGCCCGGCTGTGGTCGGCGCTGGGCACCGGCCGACTCGCCGTCCGCGCGCACCCGTTCGCCTGCGCGCCGCTGCCGTACGCCGACATGCCCGCCGATCTGCGGGCCGAACTGGGCCGCGCCACACTGACGGTGCTCAAGGGCGACCTCAACTACCGCCGCCTGGTGGGCGACCGCATGTGGTCCCCGACGACCGAATTCTCCCTGCCCACCGGCTACTTCCCGAGTCCGCTGGCCGCCCTGCGCACCCTCAAGTCCGATGTGATCGTCGGCCTCGACGCCGGTACGGTCACCGCGCTCGACGCCAACAGCGCGCCGAACGGCGCGGCTTGGCGTACGAGCGGGACGTACGCCGTCGTCCAGGTGCGTACGGTCTGAACCTCCGGCCCCGCGGAGAAGGACCGTCTCCGGCCTCTTCCCCGGCACGCCCGGACACACCGGGCCGCACCCTCTAGGCTGCAACCGCCGTACGCGCATGATCAGTTGATCAGACGCGTGCGGTGCAGCGCGCACCGACGACGTGAGACGACACAGGACGACGACGTGAAGGGCGGACAGGGCGATGGGTGTGGCGATCCGGAGGGCCGGGGCGGACGACCGGGAGGTCGTGGTCGGGGTGCTGGACAAGGTGTTCAGGAACGACCCCGTGAGTAGTTGGGTCTTCCCCGACCCGGAGCACCGGCTGCGCAAGCACGCGTCGTTGATGGGCGCCTTCGCCGACCAGGTACTCGCCGACGGCTACGTCGACATGACGGAGGACGGCAAGGCGGTCGCCCTGTGGATGTCGATACCCGCGACCACCGACGCGCCCGAGGACGCCCAGGCGCACGCGGACGACGACGACCCCGCCGCCTTCCGCGAGGCGGTCGACCCGGACAACGAGCGCGTCGAGCAGATCGCCCGCATCCTCGGCGAGGGCCACCCCACGGGCCCCGCCCACGAATACCTGCTGCTCATCGCCGTGGACGCGGAGTTGCAGGGCCAGAGCCGCGGCACCGAACTGATCTCCGCCGTCCTCGAACGCTGCGACCGCGACGGCCTGTCCGCGTATCTGGAGGCCAGCAGCGAGCGCAGCCGCGGCCTGTACGAGCGGCTCGGCTTCGTCTTCACCGGCCGCACGATCGACCTCCCGGACGGGCCTCACATGTGGCCGATGTGGCGCGAGCCGCGCGCCGCGGCCGTATAGGCGTACGCGCAGCCGTACAGGCAGCCGTACCTCCTAGGTGGAGGTACGGCACCCCCGCCCGCGGGTAAGGAGCAGGAGAGGCACGGCCGTTGGTACGCGGCCGCGCGCGGGGGAGAGGCGGCGGGGCGATGACGGACACGGGAGCGGCAGCCGGTACGAATACGGGTACGGATACGGATACGGGCGGCGGTTCGCGGGACGCGGCGGGGACGAACGGCCCGGCCACCCTGCGCGAAGTCGCCCGACTCGCCCAACGGCACGGCTTCGGCGAGTCCCGCGCCGTCCACGCGCTCGGCGGCGGTGACGTCGGCTGCGTCGCCTTCGGCCTCGCGGTCGTCCTGCTCGCGCCCGGCATCGGCCTGGTCCTCCACCCGTACAACCCGGTGGTCACCTCGATCGGCGTCACCTTCCTCGTCCTCGCCCTCGCGCTGCCGATCACCGCGTTCCGTTACGAGAAGCGCCGCGACAACCGCATCCCGCGGCTGCACGTCTTCGACGGCGGCATCGTCATCACCCGCCCGGCCCGGATCGACGTCCACCCCTGGCCGGACATCCGCGTCGTCGAGCGCGAGGACTCCGTCGCCATCGGCCAGGGCGGCACGACGCGTCAGGTCCACCGCCTCGAACTGCACGCGATAGACGGCGACGTGCTGTGCTCCCTGGGCGACGCCTTCGACACCGTCACCGTCGTCAGAACCGCGATCGCGGGCGGCGCGCATACGTCATAGCGGCGCGCGACCGAGAGCGCGCAGGTCCGTTAACTCGGCACCTCTCTAGCACCGTTCGGGTACCCGCCTTGTGGTCTTTTGGGGTCGGGGCGGGGCTAGGAGGGGAGGCGCTCTTGGAGGTGGACCGTGACGGTGTCGCCCTCTTGTTTGCTGATGGCTTTGCGCAGCTCGGCCGTGACGGGGAGTTTGTGGGTGCCGTCGCCGAGGGCCATGAAGGAGCTCTGGAAGGGGTGGCCGTCGATCGTGCCGCGGACCTTGACGAGGCCGCGGGTGCCGAAGAAGGCGGCGGACTCGGGCCAGACGACGTAGGTCCAGCCGCCCTTGTTCGGGCTTTTCAGCAGGGTCGCGGTGAATCGCTTGTCCATCGTGGATACCGCCTGTTCAGCAGCTTTCGGTGGCGCGCCCCGGCCGGGGACGTCCGCGGGCGTTCACCACGTAGGACCGGCGGCGAGGCGGAAACTCATCGCGTGCCGCGAAGGCTGACGTGCGGGCGGCGGGGGCTCATCTACAGTGCTGCGGTCAGTGCCTGTCAGCCGGTGATGTGAGAAGGAACAGCGGACCATGCCGACCGAGACGTTCGAGTTCCAGGTGGAATCGCGTCAGCTTCTGCAGATGATGATCCACTCGATCTACTCCAACAAGGACGTGTTCCTGCGCGAGTTGGTGTCCAACGCCTCGGACGCGTTGGACAAGCTGCGGCTCGAAGCGCTGCGGGACAGCGAGTTGGACGTGGACGTGTCGGACCTGCACATCGGGCTGGAGGTGGACCGGGAGGCCCGTACGCTCACCGTGCGGGACAACGGGATCGGGATGTCCCGGGAGGAAGTGGTCCAGCTCATCGGGACGATCGCCAACTCGGGGACCGCGAAGTTCCTGCGGGAGCTGAAGGAGGCCGAGGGTGCGGGCGCCGCAGAGGGCCTGATCGGCCAGTTCGGGGTCGGGTTCTACGCGAGCTTCATGGTGGCGGACGAGGTCACGCTGCTGACGCGGCGCGCGGGGGAGACCGAGGGCACGCGGTGGACGTCCAGCGGTGAGGGGACGTACACCGTGGAGACCGTCGAGGACGCCCCGCAGGGGACGGCGATCGTGCTGCGGCTGAAGCCGGAGGACGCCGAGGACCGGCTGTACGACTACACCTCGCCGTGGAAGATCAAGGAAATCGTCAAGCGGTACTCGGACTTCATCACCTGGCCGATCAGGATGGCCGCGGAGCCCGCGCCCGGAGGCGACACCGACACCGACGCCGAAACCGACACCGAAGGCGACGCCGAGGACGGTACTGACGCGGCGGCTCCCAAGCCCGAGCCTCGGCTCGAAACGCTGAACTCCATGAAGGCCCTGTGGGCCCGCTCCCGCGACGAGGTCAGCGACGCCGACTACCACGAGCTGTACAAGCACATCAGCCACGACTGGAACGACCCGCTGGAGATCATCCGCCTCCACGCGGAAGGCACCTTCGAGTACCAGGCGCTGCTGTTCATCCCGGCGCACGCGCCGCAGGACCTGTTCATGCGCGACTACAAGCGCGGCGTCCAGCTCTACGTGAAGCGCGTCTTCATCATGGACGACTGCGAAGCGCTGATGCCGCCGTACCTCCGCTTCGTCAAGGGAGTCGTCGACGCGCAGGACCTCTCGCTGAACGTGTCGCGCGAGATCCTCCAGCAGGACCGCCAGATCGAGCTGATGCACCGCCGGCTGGCGAAGAAGGTGCTGTCGACGGTCAAGGACATGATGGCCGCGCGGCCCGAGCAATACGCCACATTCTGGCGGGAGTTCGGCCGCGTCCTGAAGGAGGGGCTGCTCGGCGACTTCGAGAACCGTGACGCGATCCTCGGCGTCAGCTCCTTCGCCAGCACGCACGACAAGGACGCGCCGACGACGCTCGCGCAGTACGTCGAGCGGATGAAGGACGGCCAGGAGCACATCTTCTACGTCACCGGCGAATCGCGGCAGGCCGTCGAGAACTCCCCGCACATGGAGGCGTTCCAGGCCCGCGGCATCGAGGTGCTGCTGCTGACCGACCCCGTGGACGAGGTCTGGGTCGACACGGCACCGGAGTTCGGCGGCAAGCAGTTCCGCTCCGTCGCCAAGGGCGAGGTCGACCTCGGCACGGAGGAGGAGAAGCAGGAGGCGGGGACCGAACGGGAGAAGCAGCAGGAGGAGTTCGCGGGCCTGCTCGCCCGTATGACGGAACTGCTGAGCGAGCAGGTCAAGGACGTACGCCTCTCCTCGCGGCTCACCGTCTCGCCCGCCTGCGTCGTCTCGGACACCAACGACGTGTCACCGGCGCTGGAGAACATCTACCGCGCCATGGGCCAGGAGATCCCGCACGCCAAGCGGATTCTTGAACTCAACCCCAAGCACCCGCTGGTCGTCGGCCTCAACCGCACCCACGCCGAGCGTCCCGACGACCCGGCCCTCGAAGAGACCACCGAACTCGTCCACCAGCTCGCCCTGTTGGCCGAGGGCGCCGAACTCCCAGACCCCTCCCGCTTCGTGAAGCTGGTCGCGGACCGCCTCGAACGCACCTTGTGAGACGGGGTTCTTGAGGGCGCTGGGGCCGGGGGCCGTACGGATCGCCGTACGGCCCCCGGCTCTCCGCGTGAGCCCCGGTACGCGTGGACCCCTGTACATGAGCCGCCACACGCGCGCCCCCCCCCGCACACGAACCCCCGTACGCGCGCCCTCTATACGTGCGGCGTCGCCGCGACCGCCTGCTCCGCCGTCCACCGGTCCATCCGCTCCCACTGCCCGAGCAGCCACTCGCTGCGCGCCGCGTCCCCGACCGGGACCTCGGCCGCCGGTATCCGCCACCAGTGGACCCGCACCGGGCGGCGGAACGGCAGGAAGTCCCAGGCGGCGCGCGCGGACGCGATGACGTCGAGGCCGGAGTGGACGACGAAGACCACCTCGGCGGTGGGCGCGGCGGCCAGTACGGCGAGGCTTCCGGCGTCCCGCGGCGGCAGCACGTACCGCAGCCGGGCCGCGCGGGCCGCGCGCCGGTACTGGCCGAGGCGGCGCAGGCTGGCGATGGCGCGGCGGTGGCGGCGCGGGGTGAAGTTGCCCCCCTCGGGGAAGATCACGAGCGCGTCGCGCGACCGCAGCCCCGCCGCCAGTTCGGTGATCGCGTCCTCGGCGGTGCCGTGCGCGGGGGGCAGGAAGCAGTGCGGGACCCGGCCGAGCAGGACGTCGAGGCACGGATCGGCGCGCAGGACGCCCTTCAGCACGGTGTGCGGCAGCAGGCGTACGTCGGTGAGCAGCGTCTGGAGGAGCAGGAACGAATCGCCGACACCCGCGTGCCGGACGAACACCACGAGCGGTACGTCCGGCGGCCGGTCGCCCACGGGCAGCGCGGGCGTCATCTCCACCTCCAGCCGGAACAGCCGGTCCGCCACCTTGCGCAGTGCGGCCAGCAGCCGCGCGAGAAGCGCGAACGCCTCGGCCGCCCGCCGGTCCCGGTCCGCCCGGGGGTGGTGCAGGAAGAGCGCGGAGGCCGCCAGCACTCCCGTGAGGTCCACGACGAGGTAGACGAGCAGGAATCCGGCCATACGCGTGGGCCGCCACGCGCCGCGCGACGGGATCGACACGGGCGCGCTGAGCACGGTCACGGTGATGAGGAGCGCCGCGGCCACCGGTATCAGCGCGACCACGAGCGCGGTGGTGACCGTACGCCGGGCGGCCGTGACCAGCGCGGCGCCCGCGGCAGCGGCGGCGGTGCCGGTACGGGTACGGGTACGGGTACGGGTCGACGGCCGGACCCGCGCGGCCGGGTCGGCGCTCGCGAGCGCGTCCGTACCTGCACCCGCCGGGCCCGTACTCGCTGGACCCGTACCTGAACCCGTACCTGAACTCGCCGGACTCGTCCCCGCGTTCAGGCCCGAGTCGAGGCCCGTCACGCCGGACCCTCGGCGGAGTGCGGGTCCTCGGCGCCGGAGCCTTCCGGGACAAGGGACTTGGGGGCGGCCCCGTCGAGCGCGCTCTCCAGATACCGCGACGACGCGGCGTAGGCCCGCTCGATACGGTCCGCCGTCTGCCCGAAGGCCCGGTGCCGCAACTGGCCCAGCGCCCCGACCGCTTCACCGGACGACGCCCCGCTGGGCAGTACGTGCACGGTCACGTCCGACGGCAGGTCGGCCATGTCGCGGGCGAACCGGTGCCTGCGGGCGATCTCGAAGGCGACCATGGCGACGTCCCACGGCAACTTCGGCGGCGTCAGCGGCCGTTCGATGCGGCCGACCTGGAGGACGTAGATCTCGCGCGCGCCCAGGGCGACGGCCCTGCCCACCGGGATGCTGTTGACGAGGCCGCCGTCCACGAAGTGCTCGCCGTCGACGTCGACCGGCGGCAGCAGTCCGGGCACGGCCGACGAGGCGAGCACCGCCTCGATCAGCGGACCGCGGTCGAACCAGTGCTCGGCGGCGTTCTCGATGCTCGCCGCCACGCACTGGAAGGGCACCTCCAACTCCTCGATGAGCGCGACCTGTACGTGCTCACGCAGGAGGTCGACCAGCGGCGCCGGGGTGTAGAGGTGCGTACGGCTCCGCACGGCGGTGCTCACGCGGCCCATCAGCGAACCGGCGAACACCCCGGCCTTGCCCAGCCCCGTCCACAGCTCGATCAGCCGGCCGACGGCGGTCTGCGACGGCTCGGCGGCCACGGCGGCCCCGTTGATCGCTCCGACGGAGGTCCCGAGCACCATCCCCGGCTTCACCCCCTGCGCGAACAGGGCCTTGAGCATGCCCACTTCGTACGCCCCGAGGGCCCCGCCGCCCCCCAGCACGAACGCCGGTCCCCCCGCTTCACCCGCACTGTGGTCCATGCCAGAACGCGTGCCCCCGCTCCTTCCCCCCAATCAGCCGCCCGAACTCGCCACAGGCGCGGTGCCGCCTCGACGGCCGGGCGCTTTCGCGGCGGACGGCGCGGGCCGTAGCGGACCGGCGTACGCCGTCGAGGCGGCGGCTGCGTCCTTGCGCCGACCGGGGCTTCGCGAGCGGGGGGTTGCGGCGGGGCGGTTGGAGCAGACTGGTGGGCCGCGTCGCGTCGGGGCGAGCCGGGCGGGCCGAGCCGGTGCCTTCGTCCTCCTTCCGCCGAGCCGGTCCGGTGCCGACCGCCACGTCACGGCGAAGGGCGTACACCGATGACCGAACCCCCGACGACCGAACCCCCGACGACCGAACCCCCGACGACCGAAGAGCCCCCGACGACCACCGTCCGGCCGGTCGCGTCCCCGACGATCGACCGGTCCCCGACGACCGGCCAGTCCCCGCCGACCGACCGGCCCCCCACGGCCACGGCCACGGCGCGCACCGCTGCTGTCGGCGACGACGAAAAGGCCGTACCCGACGAGGAGTTGCGCCTGACGTTTCCGGGCGACCGCAGCGAGGAGGCCGGTTACGCGATCACGCTGCGCGCCATGGCCCGCCGACTGCCCCAACTGGTGCGCCGGGCGCTCGGCATGGCCTGGCACGTGGACCGCAAGGCGGTCACCGCGCTGCTCGCCTGCCAGGTCCTGTCCGGCGTGCTGGAAGCGCTCGGCCTGCTGGCGGTGACCGGCACGATCACGGCCGTCATCGCGTCGGGCCACATCGACGAACGGCTCCGCCAAGCCGCGCCCTCCCTGGCCCTGTTGGCGTCGGCGGCGGGCGTACGGGCGGTGCTGGGCATCGCCGTCACCGGTCTGTCCACGCGCCTGGCCCCGCGGATCTCGCGCGAGGCGGAGCTGCGGCTGCTGGACGCGGCGACCCACGCGGAGCTGACGGCGTACGACCACCCCGGCTACAACGACCGCTGGGACGCGGCCGACCGGGGCGTCGAGGTCTCGCAGGACATGCTCAACCAGTCCCAGAACATCCTCGCCGCCGCCGCATCGTTGATCGCCGCCGCGGCCGTACTGACCAGCGTCCACCCCGTGTTGCTGCCGCTGCTCGTCCTGGCCGCGCTGCCGCAGGCCATCGCGGGCGTACGGGGGGCGCGGCTGAACTACCTCGCGTCGCTGGAGACGATGAAGGACCGCCGCCTGCTGAGCGTCCTGCGGTGGAATCTGGTCGACAAGCAGCACGCCGACCAGATCCGTTCCGGCACGATGGCCGACTTCCTGCTCGGCAAGTACCGGGCGGCCGGGGCGCGGGTGGACGCCGCGACCGACCGGGCCGCCTGGCGCGCGGCGAAGATGTCGCTCGTCGGGAGCCTGGCCGGGGGTGTCGCGGCCGGAGCGGTGTGGGCGGCGCTGCTCTTCCTGATCAGCACCGGCCGCGTGTCCGTCGCGTCCGCGGGCACGGCGACGTTCGCACTGCGCACGGTCGCTTCAGGACTGCGCGGCATCATCGGCTACGGCGCCATCATCTTCCGTACCGGGATGTACCTTGACGACTGGTCAGATTTCCTGGACGAGGCCGGTGGCCACCGGATCGCCCGCGGCGAGACCGTACCGACCGGCCCGGCCGTCGTACGCGCCGACCGCCTCACGTACACCTACCCGCACGCCGACCGGCCCGCCCTGCTCGATGTCAGCCTCGACGTGCGGCGCGGCGAAGTCCTCGCCCTGGTCGGCGAGAACGGCTCGGGCAAGACCACGCTCAGCAAACTCCTGTCCGCCCTCTACCTCCCCGACCGCGGCGCCGTCGTCTGGGACGGCGCCGACACCCGCACCCTGGACGCGCACGCCGCCTGGTCACGCGTCGCCGTCGTACCCCAGGAGTACGCGAAGTGGCCGCTGACCGCCCGCGACAACATCACCCTGGGCCAGCCCCGAACCGACCACCCGCACATGGCGGTTGATACGGCCGCCCACGCCTCCGGCGCCGACGAGGTCGTCACGTCCCTGCGCTCGGGCCTGGACACCCTCCTGGCCCGCGAGTGGTGGGGCGGCCAGGAACTCTCCGGCGGCCAGTGGCAACGCGTCGCCCTGGCCCGCGCCTTCCACCGCGACGCCGGACTCCTCGTCCTCGACGAACCCACCGCCGCCCTCGACCCCCGCGCCGAACACCGCATCTTCACCGGCCTGCGCACCCTCGCCGCCGACCGCGCGGTCGTCCTGGTCACCCACCGCCTCACCAATGTCACCGTCGCCGACAAGATCGCCGTCCTCGACCAGGGCCGCCTCGTCCAGTACGGCACCTTCGCCCAACTCCGCGACGCCCCCGGCCTCTTCCACGACCTCTGGCTCCTCCAGAGCGACCGCGCGCCCGGTATCCCCGCCCAGCCCTCCGGCCCCGTGGAGCAGCAGCAGACGGCCGACCTCTGAGGCCGAGAGACGACTACGGAGGCGCCGGAATTGCCGACGCGCCGCCGGTCCGGCCGCACTTCGCCCCGGCCGACGCCCCCTGCCGCTTCGTAGCGGAGCGTCCTATGATCGTCGCGCTACGTGGGAGGGGGTGGGCCATGGCGGCGGGGGGATCGGCTTCGCGGCGGGCTCAAGAGGCGCGTCGGCAGGAGCGGTTGCTGCGGGAGCAGTGGCAGGCGGCGCGGCGGCAGGCGCGGCAGTGGGAGAGCGCGAGCGAGGGCGAACAGCGCGTCAGCGCGCAGTTGTTGGTGCTGACCGAGCGCGGCTGGCGGCTTCTGGTGGACCGGCGGTGGCCGGGTACGCGGTCCGCGAACGTGGACATGCTGCTGGTCGGGCCCGCCGGTGTCTTCGTTGTGGACGTCAAGAACTGGCGCGCCGACCCGGAGGTCGAGGACGGCCGGCTCCTCGCGGGTGGTGAGGTGAGGGACGAGCACGCGCGCAAGCTCTCGGCGGTGACCAAGGCCGCCGAGACGGCGGTCGCCTCGTTGGGGATGTCCCCGGTCGCGGTCCGGCCGCTGATGGTCTTCGCCGACAAGCGTGTGGACACCGCGCTGGGGAGAATCCGGCTCCTGGGGGAGCGGGAGGTCGGTCCGTATCTGCTGGCGGAGCGTCACCGGCTCAACGCCGCCTCGGTGCGCGTCATAGCCGACCACCTGGGGCGGGTGTTCCCCGAGTACGAGGGATCGTCCGTCACAGAGCCCGCCACAGAGCCCGCCACAGAGCCGGTCACAGAGCCCGCCACCGAGCCGGTCACAGAGCCGGCCACAGCGCCGTCCACCGCGCCGCGCTCCGGACGCCAAGAACAGCCCGCCGCAGGGCTGTTCGACCTCGACGGCATGCGCGAGGCCGCACTGGACGCCGCCATGCGGGCACCGATCGAGCAGTGGATGACCTTCCTCGCCCAGGACCAGGTCGCCCTCGTCCGCCGCAACTGGTCCGGTCCCGCCCGTATCAGCGGACCCGCCGGTACGGGCAAGACCGTCGTCGGTCTGCACCGCGCGTCCTACCTCGCCCAACGCACCACGGGACGCGTCCTGTACGTGACCTTCGCCAGCAACCTCCCGCGCGTGCAGGAGACGTTCCTGCACGCGATGTCCCCCGCGGTCGCCGACCGGGTGGAGTTCCGCAGCCTGCACTCGTGGGCGCAGCAGTACACGCAGGACCGCGGTGTGCCGGTGAATCTGAACGGGGACAAGGCCGAGACGGCCTTCAGCCTCGCCTGGACGCACGCCGGGCGCGACAGCCCGCTGACCGAACTCGACCCGTTGCCGCGCTACTGGAAGGACGAGATCGACTACGTCATCAAGGGCCGCGGGATCACCTCCTTCGAGGAATACGCCGTCCTGCCGCGCCGTCGCCGTCGGGTGGGCCTGCGAAGGCCCCACCGGCAGGCGGTCTGGGGACTCTACGAGGCGTACGAGTCGCTGCGCGTCCAACGCGGTGTGCACGACTTCAACGACGTGCTGACTCTCGCGCTCGCCGAGGCGAGCAGCTCCACGGAGGCCGCGCCGTACGCGGCCGTCATCGTCGACGAGGTCCAGGACCTGACCCTCGTCGGGGTCAAGCTGCTGCACGCCCTGATCGGCGACGCTCCCAACGGCCTGCTGCTCGTCGGGGACGGGCAACAGGCCGTCTACCCCGGCGGATTCAGGCTCTCCGACGCGGGCATCGACATCCGCGGCGAGCGCGGGCAGGTGCTCAGCACCAACTACCGCAACAGCAAGAACATTCTCGACGCGGCCCTCGCGGTGGTCGCCGACGACGCCTTCGAGGACATCGACGGCGTACGCAGCTCCGGCGCCAGGGAAGTCGACCTGACCTACCACGACGGCCAGGTGCGGCGTGTGGACCGGCCGACCGTCGAGGACCACGACCGGGCCCTGCTGGAAGCGCTGTTGGCCCTGACCCCCGCCGAGCGGGCCGACTCCGCCGTGCTCTGCCCCTCCGTACGGGCCATCGGCCGCTACCGCGACCTCCTCACGGCTTCCGGCCTCCCGGTCTGCCCGCTGGAGCGCTACGCCGGTCACGCCGTCGAGGGCGTCAAGCTCGGAAGCTACCGGCGCGCCAAGGGACTTGAGTTCAAACGCGTCTACCTTCCGCGGTACGACACCTCCCTGCTGACCGGCGCCGAAGGGCTCTCCGAGACCGAGCGCGAGCGCCGCGAACTCGGCCGCAGCCAGCTCTTCGTCGCCATGACCCGCGCCCGTGACACCCTCTGGCTGGGCAGCGTCACGCCCGCCGCCCAGGCGTGACGCGTCTACGGACGCTCGGCGCGCAGCCTCCGCAGGAGGTCGCGGCTCGCGACGGTGAAGGGGTGGTCCTGGCCGAGGCTCTGGGCGCGGCGCGCGACGACGTCGTCCATGAGCGCGATGCCTTCGCCGGTGTGACCGAGCGCGGCGCGGGTGCGGGCCTGGAGCTGGCGGGCGGCGAGGGCGATGGGGTAGTCGGGTCCGAAGCGGTGCAGATAGGTCTCGGTCACCTCGCCGATCTCGCTGTCGGCTTCCTCGAGGCGGCCCAACTGGAAGAGCGCCCAGGCGTGGTTGTGGCGGGCCCCCACGGAGACGGTGTGGTCGACGCCGAGGTGTTCCGCGCACTGCCCCGGCAGCGACAGCAGGCCCGTGCGTCCGTCCTCCGCGGTCAGTTCCGCGGCACCGAGCGCGGCCAGGATGCTGGACCGGGAGCGCAGCGTCAGCGGATGCCACGGCCCCAGCGCGGCCTGGCGGCCCGCGGCCGTGGCGTACAGGAGCGTCAGCGACTCCTCGGCGTGGCCGAGATTGCGCAGGACGAGTTGGAGCCCGTGCGCGCTGTCGAGGCTGTCCGGGTCGTCGGCTCCGAACCGCTGCCGCTGGGCGGTGAGCGTGCGCCGCAGCGACTCCTCGGCCTCGGTGTAGCGGCCCAGCCGGAACAGGACCCGTCCGGCGCGTGAGCGTGCCGCGAGTACGGCCCGGTGTCCGTCGCCGAGCGTCCGCGCCGCGATGTCCGCCGCCGCGCCGACGGTCTCCCACGCCGACGGGTAGTCGCCGGTGCGGTGCATCGCGGTGGCCAGCCGGGTGGCCACCTCCAACACCTCGGCGACGGCGGCGGGTTCGCCCGTCCGCCGGAGCAGTGCGCGTACGTGGGGCGCCAGGAGCCGCAGCCGGGGATCGTACGGGCCCGCGTCGGGCACCTCCGGCAGCGCGGCGCCGAGCAGGCGGCCGGCCGTCGCGTCCAGCACAGGGGCCTGCGCCGCCGGGGTGGCGGCCACGACACTGTCGAGCAGTACGCCGTGCCCGAGAACGCAGCGCAGCCCCGCGTTGTCGCCGACGTCGACCCGTTCGACGAGCGAGTGGTCGAGCAGGGCGCGCAGCGCGGACTCGGCGCGACCGCGGGGCAATACGGCGCTGATGCCGTCGTCGTTGAGGACCGACAGCGGCAGCGGCTCGGGGGCCAGTCGGGCGATCAGACGCAACAGGTCGACCGCTTCGGGCAGTCCGCGCGCCGCGAAGGCGTCGAGCGTCAACTGCCAGGTCTGTCCCACCAGATGGCGGGGGTCCGCATCACTCAAGGCATCGG
Organism: Streptomyces sp. NPDC088197; assembly: GCF_044741185.1. NCBI lineage: Bacteria > Bacillati > Actinomycetota > Actinomycetes > Kitasatosporales > Streptomycetaceae > Streptomyces > Streptomyces sp. NPDC088197. Next base: position 199,684 of record NZ_JBIUSD010000001.1, on the reverse strand, counting down.
CCCCTCGGTCGAGCAACTGGACTGGGAGTTCTTCCTCCAGATGGCGTCCGTACACATCCATCGTCCAGGGCTCTATGACCTGGTGGGAGAGGAAGCCGCCCGCGAGGGTGAGCGCGAGCGGGAGTCGGCCCAGGCGGTCGGCGATCTCGGCGGCCTGGGCGAGCGTGCCGGTGTGCGGGGCGAGGTCGCGCAGGACGCGCGCCGCGTCCTCGCGCGGCAGGACGCCGATGTGCTGGAGTTCCGCGCCGGGCCACCAGCGGGGTGCGGCTCGGCGCGTGGTCACCAGCACCGTGCCCCGCGGACTGGTGCGCAGCCAGCTGCCGTCGCTGAGGATCGCGGGGTCGTCCGCGTTGTCGAGCACCAGCAGCCAGGGATCGGGGGAGCCGGCGAGGTACCGCCAGACGAGGTCGGCCGCGGGCCGGTAGCCGTTGCGGGCGGCCAGCAGTTCGCCGTCGGCCGCGCCGCGGTCCGCGGCGACCGCGAGCATCCCGGAGCGCAGGCTCGCCCGGTCCGTGGCGTTCACCCAGAGCCCCACCCGCCCGTACTCGGCGGTGGCGGTCTGGAAGAAGGCGTGGGCGACCGCGGTCTTGCCGCAGCCACCCATGCCGTACAGCACGAAGATGTCGTCGCCGCTCTGCGCGGTGAGGGCGCTCCTCAACCGGTCGAGGACTTCGGTGCGGTCCCGCAGGACCAGGGGCGGGCGGCCGACGGCGGGCCGGCGCACCGAGTCGGGACCGGCCGGGGCCTGCGGGCCGCCGTCGTAGTGGTGGTGCTCGCTGATGTGCTGATCTCCCGACGCCTGGTAGACCCGGCCGTCGTCCTGGGCGCGGCCGTCCATGGACCCGCCGGTCGTACCGCTCACCGCTCGGTGACGCGCTGGTCGCGGCGGGTTTGGGCGCGGCGCCCTTGTGCCAGGACGCGGTGACGCGTGGTCGTGGTCCGCCAGGCGTCGGTCGCCATCGGGGCGACCACGGGGGCTCCGGCGGTCCGCGTGAGCACCGCGAGTTCCGGATCCACAGCTCCCCCTACCATTCAATAATCTGATCATATTGGCTTTGAGCCAATTCGAGGACCGTTCACGTCCGGCGTGGATCATTATTGCACCGGGAGTCGAATTGCGATAGGCATCCGAAGGCGGTCGCCGCCGTCGTGGCATATGCCAGACGGCTGGTTATCGGGTACGCTCCGGCTGTAGTGACGCCGATGCGGGTACGATCCGCACGCGGTACGACAGTACGCAGCCGATCCTGGGGGCAACCATGACCAGACCATGGGAAGCAAATCCCGACACCACATTCTTAAAGCGCCTCGGTAAATCACCTCAGGAGCTGGGGAATACGACCGACACCCCCGACTGCCCCGACATCTGGGAGCTGGAGAACGGCGACATCGCCGTCATCGGCCGGGATCTGACGGCTTCCCTCGGGCGGAATCTGCCCGCCGGGGTCTCGGTCGGCTCCGACGAGCGACTCGTCGTCATCCCGAGAAACATGCTGATCGCGGCGAAACCGGACATTCCCAGTGTTTGACTCCTTTCCCAACGGCACCTTCGAACGCCTCGCCCGGCCCGCCTACCACGAGGAATTCTTCCGGATCCTCAAAAGCGGCGTCAGGAGCCAGGACAAGCTGGAACGCGGCCAGCATTTCCAGGAACGCGGTTTCGCGAGCTGGGAGGCATTCGCCGCCGGGCGCTGGGAAGAAGCACTCGCGCTCATCGAGGAAAGGCGTCCGGCCTACGCCCGGCAATTCGCCGAGGCGGAGGAGTTGGGCGTCGCGCAGCGGCGGCTCCGAGTCGTCGAATTCCCCGTGACGCCCTACGTGCAGTGGGAATTGCACGTCCTGCGCCTGCGCGCGGCCGTGGGCGACCGGATCAGGGTCCTGGACGCGCGGACGATCGCGGACATCGAGCGCGAGCGCACGGTGCCGGAGGTCGTGATCCTCGGTGACGTGGTGATGTACGAGGTGCAGTACGACGACGAGGGAAACGCGGACGGGGCCAGGCGGTACGCGGAACCCGCCCTGATCGCGGAGACCAGGGCGGGGTTCGCGTCGCTCTACGCGCGGGGCGAGCCCTTCGGCGACTTCTTCGACCGCGAGATCGCCACGCTCTCACCGCCGGTCATCGACGGCGTCGGCTAGCCGACCGCCGACCGCCGGGCGGGCCCTAGGCGTTCGCGAGGACCCCGCAGGCGGTGAGGTGCCAGGTGGGGGCCGCGGAGCGGACGCGGCCGTCCGGCATCTCCGCGCATCCGTCAGGAGTCGACTGCCGCGCGGCGGACTGGTGTTGGAGGCGAGGGCACCCCTGGCCCCAAAGGGTGAATGTCCATACATATGTGCTTGTGGTGGCGCGAGCGCGTCCCGGCCTACCGTTGATTGTTGCCCGCTGTCGCCGCGCGGCGGCGGGCACGGGTGCTTCGTGGTTCGGGTCGAGGTCGAGGGGGACCGCTCATGGCCAGCGCGTTTCAGGAGCAGAAGCTCAGGGGGATGTTCGGCGCGTTCGACGCCGACGGTGACGGCTACCTGCGCGAGGAGGACTTCAGGGCGCTCGTCGCCCGCTGGAACCGGCTGCCCGCGGTGGCGCCGGGCACGGAGTTGCGCGCACGCGTCGAGACGCTGCTGATGGGCTGGTGGGCGGCGCTGCTGGAGACCGGCGACACCAATGGGGACGGCGCGGTCGACTGGGGTGAACTGCTCGCGCTCGTCGACCGGTTGCCCACGATGATCGCGGACGTCGTCGCCACCGCCGACACCGTGTTCGAGGCCGTGGACGCCAACGGTGACGGCGTCATCTCCCCGGAGGAGCACCGCACGCTCGTGGAGACCTGGAACGGCCGGCCCGTCGACATGACCGGCGTCTTCGAACTCCTCGACCTCAACGGGGACGGCCACCTCAGCCGTGAGGAATTCACCCTGCTGTGGCGCCAGTTCTGGATCAGCGACGACCCGGCGGAGCCGGGCAACTGGCTGTGCGGACGGTTCCCGACGCAGCGGCACTGAGGTCGCCGCCGCGGGCCCGTGCGTGAGGCGCCGGGCCCGCGTCACGACGGCGGGCGCGATCACCTCCGGCATCCCCGGCAAGTGCGTCGACATCGCGAACAGCGGCACCGCGAACGGCACGGCCGTCCAGCTCTACACCCGCAACGGCACGGCCGCGCAGAAGTGGACGGTCACTCCCGGCGCGGGCGCCGCGGTCCGCGTGCTGGGCGGCTGCCTCGACATCGCCGGGGCCGCCACCGCCAACGGCGCCCTCGTGGAGCTCTGGGACTGCAACGGGGGCGCGAACCAGGCGTGGACGCTTCCGGGCTGAGCCCGGACCGGCCTCGGGGGGGTGGGCGGCCGGTGCCCCGACAAGCCGGTGCGCGGGTCCCGGCCGCGGCGGGAGGGGCGTACGTGCCCGCGTACGTACGCCCCTGCGGTACGTCTCTACGCCCGCCCCCGACGCCCGGCCTCCCCGACCGGGCCCGGACCAGCCACCGGCCGCTCCGGGTTCAGGCCCGGATCAGGCCCGGACCAGGCACCGGCCGCGCCCGCGGCCCCTGTGCTCACGATCACACCACTCGGCGTCGCGGTGCCCGTGGCCGTGGCGTGCCCGGCTCCCCGCCGCCGCCCGGCCTCCCGCGGCGGGAGAATGTGGCCCGCCCGACCGCTCCCCGCCCCCGTCCGTGGTTATTGTTGCCATACGTCAAATGTTTGGCGTCCGTCGGTGTGCGCGGCGGCTCCTCTCTGGCCCCCGGTCGCGGGTGGCCGGGATCGTCCGGGAGGGCGCTGCGATGCAGGGTGTGGCTTTCCGGGGCGGCCTGCGGGCGGACGGGCTGCCCGCCGCGCTCGACGATCCGAGGCGGCTGGCCGCGGTGGCGGCGACCGGCCTGCTGGACACCGGTCCCGAGCCGGAGTTCGAGGACCTGGCGGCCCTGGCCGGTGCGGTGACCGGCTGCTCACGGGCGTTCATCACGCTGGTCGACGAGCGCCGCTCGTTCTGGAAGTCGTGCGTCGGGGTCGACATCACGGAGATCGCGGGGCGGCAGAATCCGGTGCGCGAGAGCTTCTGCTACTTCCTGGTGGGCCTGGACGGCGAGCCCTTCGCCGTCGAGGACGCGGCCACCGACCCGCGCACCCGCGACCACCCCTCCGTACAGCCGATGAAGATCGGCGCGTGGGCGGGTTACCCGATCCTCGGACCGGGCGGCGAGGTGCTGGGCAGCATGTGCGTGATCGACGACCGCCCGCACGCCTGGCGCCCCACGGAACTGGCCACGCTGGCCACCCTCGCGCGGGCGGTCGGCAACGAGATCAATCTGCGGACCTCGCTGGAGACGGCGCGCACCGCGCTGGCTGCGACCACCGACCTCGTACGCAGCCTCCAGGACAGTTTCCTGCCGCCCGTCCTGCCGACGGTCTCCGGTCTGGACGCCGCCGCCTCGTACACCCCGGCGGACGGCGGCATGGTCGTCGGCGACTTCTACGACCTCTTCCAGGCCCGCGGCCCCTGGTGGTGCGCCACGATGGGCGACGTGTGCGGGAAGGGCCCGGAGGCCGCCAAGGTCACGGCGCTGGCCCGGTACACCCTGCGCGCGCAGGCCACGCAACACCTGTCGCCCGCCGTGGTCCTCGACCACCTCAATTCCGCGCTGCTCGACCAGCGCACGGACGGCCGGTTCCTGACCGCCGTGCACGCCACCTTCCGTACCACCGCCACCGGCGTGTCCGGCCGGCTGTGCACCGCCGGGCACCCGCCCGCCCTGATCCTGCGCGCCGACGGCCGCGTCCAGGAGTCGGGCCGCCGCGGCAGCCTGCTGGGCGTCCTGCCCGACGTGCACCTCACCGACGTCCGCTTCCGGCTCGCGCCCGGCGACACGCTTCTGCTCTACACCGACGGCGCCACCGAGGCCCGTCCCCGCCCCATCGTCCCCGGAGCCCCGCGGCCGCTGTTCGGCGAGGAGAATCTCGCCGCCGCCCTCGCCGCCTGCCACGGCATGGACGCCCCTTCCGTCGTCCAGCGGATCGGCCGCGTCCTCGACGACCACAGCGGTGGGTGGGCGAGCGACGACACCGCCCTGCTGGCGCTCCGCGTCCCGCCCCGCACGGCCGGTATCTGACCCCGCCCGCCCCCCGGGGCCGCCGCCCCTTGCTCACCTCGGCGTTCACCTCAGCCATTCATCTCGGCGCCCCGAGGACAAAAGCCGCATAGCGCCCTAGCCTCGTCTCATGGCTGACCTCCCTTTCGACGACGTCCGGGACTTCGCGAACGCCGACCGCGGCTTCGTCGCCGCGCCCGCGTCCACCGCGGTGACGGCCGAGGACGGGTCGGTGGTGTGGGACTGCGGGGCGTACGCGTTCATGACGGCGGCGCAGTGCCCGCCGACCGCGAATCCGTCGCTGTGGCGGCAGGGGCAGCTCTGCGCCCGGTACGGCCTGTACGAGGTCACGCGGGGGATCTACCAGGTCAGGGGGTTCGACCTGTCGAACATGACCCTGGTCGAGGGGGAGCGCGGCGTCGTCGTCATCGACCCGCTGATCTCGACGGAGACCGCGGCGGCGGCCCTGGCGCTGTACCGCGAGCACCGCGGCGACCGCCCGGTCACCGGATTGGTCTACACCCACTCCCACGGCGACCACTTCGGCGGCTCGCGCGCCATCGTCCCGCACGGCACCGAGCAGGACATCCCGGTCCTGGCCCCGGCCGGATTCCTGGAGCACGCGGTCGCGGAGAACGTGTACGCGGGCACCGCGATGACCCGCCGCGCGGTCTACATGTACGGGGCGGAGCTGCCCAAGGGACCGGCGGGCCAGATCGGCGCCGGTCTCGGCGCGACGACCTCGACCGGCACGATCAGCCTGGTGCCGCCGACGGTGCACATCACCAGCACCGGGCAGGAGGAGACGGTCGACGGCGTACGCATCGCCTTCCAGCTCACCCCCGGCACCGAGGCCCCCTCGGAGATGAACTTCCTCTTCCCCGACCACCGGGCCCTGTGCATGGCCGAGAACGCCACCCACACGCTGCACAATGTGCTGACCCTGCGCGGGGCGGTCGTCCGCGACCCCCGGATCTGGGCGCACTACCTCTCCGAGGCCCTGGCGATGTTCGAGGGCAAGGCGGACGTCGTCTTCGCCTCGCACCACTGGCCCACCTGGGGTCAGGAGGAGATCACCGCGTTCCTCACCGGGCAGCGCGACCTCTACTCCTACCTCCACGACCAGACCCTGCGGCTCATCAATCAGGGCCTGACCGGCCCGGAGATCGCCGAGGAGCTCACCCTCCCGCCCGCTCTGGAACGTACGTGGGCGGCCCGCGGCTACTACGGCTCGGTCTCGCACAACGTCAAGGCGGTCTACCAGCGCTACATGGGCTGGTTCGACGGCAACCCGGCCCACCTGTGGGAGCACCCGCCGGTCGAGCAGGCCCGCCGCTTCGCCGCCGACTACGGCGGCACCGACGCCCTCGTGGCCAAGGGCCGGGAGTACGCCGACGCCGACGACCTGCGGTTCGCCGCCACGCTCCTCAACCACGCCGTGTTCGCCGAGCCCGGACACCGGGGCGCGCGCGAGGCGCTGGCCGCCGTCTACGACCGCCTCGGCCAGGGCGCGGAGAACGGCACCTGGCGCAACTTCTACCTCACCGGCGCCATGGAGCTGCGCGGCCGCCTCGCCAAGGTCCGCCTCGACACCGCCAACCCCGAGATGGCCATGGCCCTCACCGTCGACCAGCTCATCGACTCCCTCGCCGTCCGCGTCGACGGCCCCCGCGCCTGGGACACCCGGCTGACGATGGACTGGCACGTCACCGACCACCGCCGCACCTGGCGCCTGACCCTGTCCAACGGCGCCCTCACCTACCGGTCCACTCCCGGCGCCCCCACCGCCACCACCGCGGACCTCACCCTGACCCTCACCCAAGCCCAGCTCCTCACCGCCCTCGCCACCCGGAACCTGGACAACGTCACCACCGAGGGCACCCCCGACACCCTCTCCCGCCTCCTCTCCCTCCTCGCCACCCCGGACCCGGACTTCCCCCTCGTCACGCCGTGAGCGGCGCCCGTCGTTCTGGGTGATGAGAGCGCACTGGTACCGCGGTACCAGTGCCGTGCCGAAGGGTCTCCCACGGTTCCAGGGATCGCCCCGCCCGCCCTCGTAACGTCGAAGGTGCGGGTCGCGCCGCGTTCTCGACGAGTGCGAGGAACGCGACGAGCGTGACGAGTGCGATGAGTGCGACGACTGCTGCGAACGCGGTGAGCGCGTGAGTTCCGTACGCGAGGCGTGCGCGCGGGACGTGAGAGGACCAGGGGACCAGAGGCCGATGATCGAAGTGCGTGAACTGACGAAGCGGTACGGGGACAAGACGGTGGTCGACCGGCTGTCGTTCTCCGTGAAGCCCGGTGAGGTGACGGGCTTCCTCGGGCCGAACGGTGCGGGGAAGTCGACGACGATGCGCATGATCGTCGGCCTGGACGCCCCGACCCGGGGCTCGGCGACCGTCGGGGGCCGCTCGTACGCCCGGCACCGGGCGCCGTTGCGCCAGATCGGTGTCCTGCTCGACGCCAAGGGGGTCCACCCGGGGCGCAGCGCGTTCGGGCACCTCAAGGCGCTCGCGCTCACGCACGGCATTCCGCGCGGCCGGGTGGACGAGGTCATCGAACTGGCGGGACTCGGCAGCGTGGCGGGCAAGCGGGTGGGCGCGTTCTCGCTCGGCATGGGCCAGCGGCTCGGCATCGCCGCCGCCCTGCTCGGCGACCCCGAGGCCGTCATGCTCGACGAGCCGGTCAACGGCCTCGACCCCGAGGGCGTGCTGTGGGTGCGCAATCTGCTGACCGGGCTGGCCGCCGAGGGCCGGGCCGTGATGCTCTCCTCGCACCTGATGAGCGAGATGGAGCTGATCGCCGATCACCTCGTGGTCATCGGGCGCGGACGGCTCCTCGCCGACACCTCGCTCAAGGACTTCACGCACCAGGCCGGCGGCGGCGGGGTGCGGGTCGTCAGCGGCGAGGCCGCCCGGCTGCGGGACGCGCTGGCCGCGCCGGGCGTCACCATCACGTCCTCCTCCGACGAGGAGTTGCTCGTCCACGGCTGGGCGGCCCGCGACATCGGTACGGTCGCCGCGCACTGCGGGATCGCGCTGTACGAACTGGCCCCGCAGACCGTCTCGTTGGAGACGGCCTTCATGCGCCTCACCCATGACTCCGTGGAGTACCACAGCGACCCCGCGGGCACCGAGCGGAAGGCCGCCTGATGACCACCGACACGATCGCCGTCGCCGTACGCGCCGACCGGGACGGGCAGGGGGTGACCGGCCGCCGCGTCCTGCGCTCGGAGCTGAGCAAGTTCCTTTCGCTGCGCTCCAGTTGGATCACCCTGGGGGCCTCGGTCGCCGTACTCGTCGCCTTCGGCGTGATCGCCGCCGCCGTCTACCGTCCCCCCGGCGCCGACGCGACCGGGACGCCCGACGACCCGGTCGGCCTCGCGCTGACGGGCGCGGGCGTCACCGGCCTGATCGTCGGCGTGCTCGGGGTGATGATGTCCGCGGGCGAGTACAGCACCGGCATGGTCCGTTCGACCTACGTGGCGGTGCCGCGCCGGTGGCCGGTCCTGGCGTCGAAGAGCGCCGTGATCGGCTCGCTGGTCCTGGTCCTCACCGCGGTCGCCGCCGTGGTCACCTTCGGCCTGGGCGCGGCGAGCCTGCGCGGCGACGACATCGCGCTGTCCCTGGGCGACGAGGGCGTGCTGCGCGGCCTGGTCGGCGCCGGTGTCTACCTCGCGCTGTTCGCCGTGTTCGGCGTGGCCCTGGGGACGCTGATCCGCTCCGCCTCCGGGAGCATCGCCGCTCTGGTCGGCCTGCTGATGCTGCTGCCCGGCCTGACCGCGCTGCTGCCCGACTCGCTCCAGGACGCGGTCGAGCGGTACGCCCCCGGCAACGCGGGCTCGGCGATCTACGCCCTGCACAAGGCGTCGGACTCCCTGTCGCCCGGCGCGGGACTCGCCGTCTTCGCCGCCTGGGTGGCCGTGGCCCTGGGCGCCGCAGCCATCCGGCTGAAGCGGTCCGACGTCTGATCGTCGCGGCGGCCGACCGTTCGTCGGAAGGGTCACCAGCGGTGACAATGAGGCTTATGCACCGGGACCGGGACTTCAGGGCCACGATCGCGGCCCGGGGCCGGGATGTCAGGGACGGGCTTTCGGCTCGTGGCCGGGATGTCAGGGCGTGGTTCCTGGCCGGGAGGCGGGATCTCAGAGTCGGGTTTCTGGCCAGGAGGCGGAACCCCCGCGTCGAGGTCTCCGCCCGGGACCGGGGCCCCGGTGCCGGATTCTTCGACCGCGACCCCCGAACCGCCTTCGCCGCCCCGGACCGGGGGACGCCGGTGCCGTCCCTCGGTCCCGAGGCCGCCCTGGGGCACCCGGTCCTGAACCTCATGCTGCAAGCCAGCGGCCTCCTGCGGGAGTACGACCGGCGGCACCCCTGGCTGCTGGACACCGCGGTCGTCCTGCTCTTCGCGGGCGTCTGCCTGCCCAACCTGCTCTCCGGCGGCGCGCCCGCGGCCGTCGCGGCGGCCGACGCGCACGGGGCGCCGTCGACCGCCACCCTCTACGTGCTGTTCGCCGCGCTCGTCCTGCCGCTGTGGTGGCGCCGCCGCGCCCCGGCCACCGTGCTGGTCGTGACGATCGCCGCCTTCCTCGTCCAGTCCGCGATGGACGCCGGGCTCGTCGCCTCGTTCAGCCCGCTCATCGCCCTGCACAATGTCGCCCGGCACAGCTCCCCGCGCGTGCTGGGCTGGGCCACCGCCGTGGCCGCCGCCGCGAACGTGGTCGACGTCTTCGCCCTGGAGCCCGCGGGCAGCGAGTTCCTCGTCCTCTTCTTCCTCCTCGGACTGGTGACCGCCGCCGTCGCCACCGGTCTGACCCTGCGGACCCGCAGGTTGTACCTGACCGCGCTGGAGGACCGCGCCCGGCGCCTGGAGGTCGAACGGGACCAGCGCGCGAGGCTCACCGCCGCCGCCGAACGCACCCGTATCGCCCGCGAGATGCACGACATCGTCGGCCACAACCTCTCCGTCATGGTCACCCTCGCCGACGGCGCCTCGACGCTCGCCGCCCGCAACAACGAGAGCTCGACCCCGGTCCTGCGCATGGTCGGCGACACCGGGCGGCAGGCGCTGGGCGAACTGCGCCGCGTGCTCGGCGTCCTGCGCGGGGACGACGACGCCGCGGACCGGCGGCTCAGACCGCAACCGGGCATCGGCGACCTCGACATGCTCCTCGCACGGGTCCGCGCGGCGGGCCTCGCGGTCACGTACCGCACCACGGGCGAACTCGCCAAACTGGGCGAGGGCCTGCAACTCACCGTCTACCGCATCGTCCAGGAAGCCCTGACCAACACCCTCAAGCACGCCGGTACGGCCACCGCCTCGCAGGTCACCGTGACCGCCGACGCGGGGACGGTACGCATCCGCGTCACCGACACCGGCCCCCCGTCGCACGCCGCCGGCCCCGCGGCGCCCGCCACCGGGGACGACGAGCACGGCCACGGCCTCGTCGGCATCCGCCAGCGCGTCGCCCTGTACGGCGGTACGGTCACCATCGGCCCCACCACCGACCAGCCCGGATGGACCGTCGACGTCCAGCTCGACGCGACCGTCGACCCCACCGACCACAAGGCGGAAAGCCACCTGCCATGACCACCTCCGTGCTGATCGTCGACGACCAGCCCATGCAGCGCTTCGGCCTGCGCATGCTCCTCGAGGGCAGCCCCGGCGTGACCCCCGTCGGCGAGGCCACCCACGGCGCCGAGGCCGTCCGCATGGCCGCCGAACTGCGCCCCGACGTCGTCCTCATGGACATCCGCATGCCCGGCATGGACGGGCTGGAGGCCACCCGCCAGATCATCGCGGCCGGCGGCCGTACCCGCGTCCTCATCGTGACCACCTTCGACCTCGACGAGTACGCCTACGAGGGCCTGCGCGCCGGGGCCAGCGGCTTCCTCCTCAAGGACGCGGGCCCCGAGGAACTCGTCTCGGGCATCCAGGCCGTGGCCACCGGTGACGCCGTCGTCGCCCCCAGCCTCACCCGCCGCCTCCTCGACGCCCACGCCCACCATGTCCTCACCCCGCCCGACTCCCCGGCCGCCCAGGACCCCCGACTCCGCGAACTCAGCGCCCGCGAACGCGAAGTCCTCGTCGCCATCGGCAACGGCTGGACCAACTCCGAGATCGCCCGCCACCTCGTCCTCTCCGAGTCCACCGTCAAAAAACACGTCGGCCGCGTCCTCGCCAAGATCGGTGCCCGCGACCGCATCCAAGCCGTCATCCTCGCCTACGACGCCGGCCTGGTCCGCTCCAAACGCTGACCGCCGGAACGTACGGATTCCGCCGCCCCTCCCGCCACGTCCCACGTCCCACGTCCCACGCTCGGCTCGGCCCGCGCCCAGCTCCGAGGTCTCGCGGGACGGCGGCTTCCGGCACGGAACCGATCCACCCGTACGCGCCCGGCGATGCGTACGGGCAACGGGAATCCCCGGGGCGCGGGCCCGAAACCTCGGGGTGCGGCCTCGCGCTTCGTGACCACTAGGATCCCGCCATGTCTGACGATCTCGGCTTCACGTGTTCGTGCTGCGGAAACCATCACGCGGAGCTCCCCATGAGCTACTCGACCCCCGCCCCGGACGTCTGGGACCCCGCCTTCGAGGCCGATACGAACAGCATGCTGTCGTCGGACCAGTGCGTCATCAGGGGCCAGCACTTCTTCATCAAGGGCCTGATCGAGATACCCGTGATCGGCGGCGAGGACGTCTTCTCATGGGGCGTCTGGGTCTCCCTGAGCAAGGAGAGTTTCACCCGCGCCGTCGACCTGTGGGACACCGAGGGCCGCGAGACCGAGAAGCCGTACTTCGGCTGGCTCAGCACCGAGCTGTCCCTCTATCCCGAGAGCACCACCGACCTCAAGACCAACGCCCACACCCGGCCGCTCGGCACCCGCCCCTTCATCAAGCTCGAACCCACCGACCACCCCCTCGCCGTCGAACAGCGCACCGGAATCACGCCCGCCCGCGTCCGCGAGATCGCCACGGCGGTACTCCACCCGGCCTGACCACACCCGAGGCAAACCGGCAATGGCCCGGCGCCCGCGTTCCCGATCGCGTCAAGTACCCCACCACCGCCGGGCATCGGCTCGACGGATCGGTGTCCCGCCGGCAGCCCGGCAGTGCGGGGGAAGGCGCGGGTGGTTCGTATCTGCGGACGATGACCTCGCTGAAGTTCTTCAAGACCGAGCGCGAGTGCACGGAGCCGTCCTACGGGTGGTGGCTGGCGGAGAAGAACCCGGTGAAGGCGGGGTTCGGGGACATCGACGGCGACCGGTACGCGGACGTGCTGTCCCGCGACCTGGCCGGTCGGCTGTGGTTCGTTCCCGGCAGCAGCGGTCGCGGACGGCTGATCGGCCCCGGCTGGAATTCCATGACGGCGATGACCCGGCACGGCGACTTCACCGGTGACGGCATCGAGGACCGGCGCCGATTGGTACGGCCTCAACGGCACCTTCTGACCCGGCACGCGCCAACTCCCGGCTTGCGCAGCGCAGTTGATCACCAGGTGGGAGGTGTCACTGTCGGCGTCGGCCGGGGCGCGGAGCCGCAGATCAGTCAGGTTGTCGGGGTCCGGGCCCGCCGCGCGGACCTCGGCGATCGAGACCGTGGACTGCTACGATCCTGGCGAATTCGAACGTGGGGGGCCGCCGGAGGATTCACGTTCCCGGCGGATCGGTACCGTTCGAACCGTCCCTCCTCACGCCTCACGCCCCGCGCCACCCCGCCGTTGCCGGTTCCGGCGGATGTCATCAGCGCCGGTACGACCGGCTTCCTCTCGATCGGCCTGGACTCCGACCTGCTGTGGACCCGGTACGCGGGCGGCGCCACCACGCCGCTCGGCAGGGACATCGGCCGGTCCACCGCGACCTTGATGCACGGGTCGGTGTCCGACGTCGTCGCCCTGGAGCGCGGCACCGAGTACGACACGGACCACCGGGTGGAACTGCACGACATGGGGACCGGTGACATCTCGGTCGTTCCGTTGGGGAGGAACCGTTCCCTGAAGGGGGTCGTCGGATCGACGGTGGTGGCGTGCCGGGTGCCGTATCCCACGGATGACACGTGCACCGAGGCGCACTTGATGAGTGTCGCTGACGGAGTCACGACCGACCGGGTGGTCACGGGCCTGCCCAGCGGTGCGTTCGGACTGCGGGCGGCGGCCGCCACGACCGGCGCGCTCGCGCTGTCCTACAAGACCTCCGCGGCGGGCGGGACCACGGCCGACGGTCTCGCGGTGGTCGACCTCGCGTCCGGTACCGCGACCACGTCGCACCTCGCCTCGGCCGGATTCACGACCGCCATTTCCCCGGCGTACGTGTCCAGCGTGAGCACCGGGAACGCTCCGGTGCTGAGCGTGGAGAACCGGGCCACGGGCACGGTGACGCGGCTGTCCGCGCTGGGTCCCGGCTACCCCCTGACCGGCCTGGCAGGGAACTGGGCGGTGTTCGGTCCGAACACACAGCTCGGGGCGGGCTCGGCCGACTGGGACTTCTCCTTGCGGGCCGTCCCGGTGGGCGGCGGCGCCGTGCGCAAGGTCCTGGACCACGCCACCACCGTCGTCCCGGCGCCGGACGGCGCGGTGCTCGTGACGGGCGGCACCGTCGCCAAGGGCGAGGGCGTGTACCGGGTTTCCGTCGGCCCCGACGGCGCGCCGGTCGCCGACATGGTCGCCAGCAAGGGGGCTCCGACCAAGCTCGCTCTCCTCGGCTCCAGCGTCCCCGCGGTGGCGACTCTCGACCCGGCGCCGTGGAAGGCGCGGTGGCAACTGTCCCGCAGTAACGCCGAAGTGACCCTCACCCTGCGCCACACCGCGACGGGAGCCGTGGGCCGGTGGCATCTGGACCGGACCGACAACACCACCGATTGGGTGCGGATGGACTGGGCCGGGCGGATCTTCATGGACTGGACGGGGGGATCGACAGCGGCTCCGCCCCCAATGGCGCCTACACCTGGCAGATCACGGCGAAGCCGTACGACAACCTCGGGCCGACGCTGAACGTGAGCGGCGGCTTCACCGTCGCGCGCCCGCCCGCTCCGCACGACTACACCGACAACGGCTCCCCGGACATCCTGGCCCGCGACAGCTCCGGCGTCCTGTGGCGCGAGGACACCGTGTACTACCCCGAGAGCCACCAACTGACCGCCTCCGACCGGGTCAAGGTCGGTCCGGGCTGGAACATCTACAGCCGGATCGTCGCGGTCGGCAACGTCGCCGGCTCCTCAGCCGGTGACCTGATCGCCCGGGACAACGCCGGTCTGCTGTGGCTGTACACGGGCAGGGGCAACGGCACCTTCGCCCCCCGGCATCAAGATCGGTCCGGGCTGGAACGTCTACACGCAGATGTTCGGCATCGGCGACAGCAACATCGACGGCAAGCCCGACCTCATCACCCGGGACAGTACCGGCACGACATGGCGCTACCTCGGCACCGGAAACGCCGCCGCCCCCTTCGCCAAACGAGAGCTCACCGGAGTCCTCCCCGCCCACCAGTACAACACCGCCCTCTGACCGCCAGTTCCCCGCCGCGTAGCAGCTCGCGCGCTATCCGCGTGATCCATGGGGGACGATGACCCGGCTGGATGCGCTCCGAGCCACGGCCGGACCGGTATTGGCGACCGAGCCGGCGGAGTCCGTCCCCGCACTGGTCCGCTCCGCGGCACCGAACACGCCGACGAGGCGGACCAGGAACCCCTGACGGGCCCCCACCCCGCCCCCCGCCGACCACGTCATCACGGCCTCCCTGACAGCCGCTGTCACGGACATGGCCGGCGGCGTCGCCAACGCCGAACTCGATTGTGGCTGTCCCTCCGGGCAGCCTCGCTGTGATGACCGAACCGTGGACCGCCGCATACTGCTCAGCGAAGTTCCTCAGGGCATGGGCCCAACAGCCGGGCTTCCGCCTCCTGAAGCAGCCGGACTCAGTCCCCCCGCTGATCGCAGCCCCATCCTTCGAACCTGCCATCAGCACGTACCGCATCTGTGCCGCCCCCGCCTCCAACCTCGACCACCCGGGAGGCTCCCACAACGCCGTGGGGGCGGCCTTCCCCATCGGAAGACCGCCCCTCAACTGCAGTTTCACCAGTCGGAGCGGCAGGATTTGAACCCACGACCACTTCGTCCCGAACGCCGTCGAACCACGGTTACTCGCTGGGCGTTTTGCGTTGCCGCAGGTCAGGGGCGTCGGGCTGAGTGGGCCTGGGGTGGTGTCGAGGGGACTCGGGGAGCGGTTCGGCTCCCATATGGCTCCCAGGAATTCCCGGTTTGACGTGCCCCTTTGTCGTCTCTCGGCCCGCGGCGGAGGAGGTGACACCAGCAAGCCACGGCGGCGGGAACGTCCGTACAGCGGACGCTCGTTCTCCTGGTCGGAGGGGAGCGCCGGTGAAGACACGACAGAAGGATCGAGAGGTCCCTGGGCCCGATGAGCCGTGGAGTGAGATACGCCCCGGCCTGTGGATGGGCGGGCACTACTGGATCGACATGGCGGGCGAGTTGCAGACGGCTGTCGTGGGCGGTGAGTTCGACCTCGTGGTGAGCCTCTTCACCCTCCCCGGGCACGGCCCGTCCGCCGCCGTCGAGCATGTGGTCTTAGAGCTCCCCGACGGCCCGCTGGTGCCGGACCAGATCGCTGCGGTCCAGCAACTAGCTATCCGTGTCTCCGCTGCCGCTCGGGCGGGGCGTTCCGTCCTCGTACGCTGCCACTCCGGCTACAACCGCTCGGGCCTGGTCGTCGGCCAGGTGCTGATTGAGCTGGGGAGCGACCCGGGCGCGGCCGTGGATCTGATCCGCCGGAAGCGGTCGCCCTGGGCGCTGAACAACGAGGTGTTCGAGCAGTACCTCACGGCGGGGCTCGACGCCGCCTATCTCCTGACCGGGCTGGAGGCGCTCCCGTGACAGGCGCCACCATCGCCTTCCATAGGTCATCGGCGGCGTTTTCAGCCCGTCGCCGCGAGGCCCGCCGCGGCGGACCGGTGACCGGCACATTTGCCTTGGATCGGGCAATCGGGCAGTGGCATAGAGACGTCGGCGCTGAACGAGCCTGCCTGAAGACAGGCAGCGCCAGCCGGCAACCGGCGACTGCGGCCCTGAGCGACCGCCTGGCTTTCGCATCGTGAGCCCACGGCCGCTCGATGTGACAACGGTGCTCCACATCTGCACTACCTCGTACAACGAAGCCCAGTTTTGCCGACATTGCACTGCGCGGAGTGATAAGTACGGGTATTGGGGCCTTCGGGGGAGCGCCCTTGTTGTGTGCTGACCACACCCGGAGGTGCCCTTCTCATGTCTGACCGTTATCCGACCGGCCTTGGCCACATAGCAGGGCCAGGGGTCGGCACCCAGGTGCACCCGAAATTGCAGAAGGTCTTGAGTGAGTGGCGCGACTCGCTGCTCGACCTGGGTGGTCGCAACCGACTGCTCAACTTTCGGCACACCAGGACAGCGACGTTAGAGGTCACGGCCCCGGAAGTCGCGACGGTACTAGAACGGCTGGGCAAGGGATGGCAGTTCGCGTCGATCCCGCAGCCGGGTACCGATACGGGTGTGGACTTGCGGAAGGCGTCGGCGCCGACCGCTCCCGATCGTGGGGCGGGTGCACAAGGGCTGTGCACGCATAAGACCAAGCAGACCTCGCTGGACGCTGCTCTTCGTCTGCTGCGGAACCGGGCAGCGGGGACATTCAACGATTACGGTCTCTGGGTGCTGTGGCTGGGCGTGGGAATGCTCAACTGGCGCGAGCCCGGGGCTCGGGAGGCCAGCGCCGCACCCCTTCTCCTGGTACCCGTGGACTTGCGCCCCAACGGCGACGGCCGCCTTCGACTGCACGCTGCCGACGGTCAAGAGCGCATGCTCAACGCAGCATTGGCGGTGAAGACAGAGCGATTGGGGATCGACTGGTCCCGTGTGGCCGAGGCGGACCCGGCGGACACGTCCGCCGTTCTGTCTGCGGCTCGGCAGGTGGCTGCCGGACAGGAGGGCTGGTCGGTCGAAGAACGTCTGGTGCTCGGCTTGTTCGCCTCCTACAAGGAGGCCATGTACCAGGACCTGCTCCAGAATGAGGGCCTGATAGCGGCCCATCCGCTGGTGCGGGCCGTGGCGCTCGGCCCTGATGCGGGGCTGCGCGACGACGCCATTGATTTCGACCCGCCGGACCTGGACCGGATCGACGAGATCCAACTCCCTGAACACACGCCGTTGGTGCTCGACGCCGATGCCTCGCAGCGTCAGAGTGTGGCTGCTGCGCTCGACGGCCGCTCCTTCGTCGTCAGCGGGCCGCCCGGTACGGGCAAGAGCCAGACCATCACGAACATGATCGCCGCGTTGATGCACGCGGGGCGAACTGTCCTGTTCGTGAGCGAGAAGGCCGCCGCGCTCGATGTCGTACGCAACCGGCTCAGTTCCGTAGGTCTGGGCGATTTCGTTCTCGCGCTGCACAGCGGCGACACGTCCAAGAAGGCCGTCGCCACGGAATTGCACCGTGTGCTCTCCACCGAGGTCCGCACAACGGGAGCGGCACACCACGAGCTGGACCGGGCGCGCCGGCTGCGCGAGGAGCTGACGGGCTATGCCGCGGCCATGAACCAGCCGCGCGATCCCTTGGGGCGAAGGCTGCACGATGTGCTGGGCCGTCTCGTCCTGCTCGACCGCGCAGGGACACCGCAACTGACCGCACGCCTTCCACGGAACGGCCCGGCAAAAGACCTCACCGAGGCCGTCCTCTCCGACCTGATAGCCGCGGCGGGCGTTGTCGGACGCGCTTGGCGACCGGTCGCCGAAGGGGAGGCGTTCGCATGGCGAGGTCTGGAGGGGGACACGCCGCTGGCCGTTGTGGAAGAGGGGGCCGAGGCGCTTCGAGGACTGCGGACTGTTATCGAGCGACGGCCGTTCACCGATACCACCGAGCCCCGCACGCTCCGCGAGTTGCGGACCCTCGTCACCTCCGTGCGGGATGGACTGCCGGGCGGCACCGAGCTCGAGACCCAGGCCGACGACCCGCACGGGGACCGACTACCCGAGGACGTGACCGCAGCTCTCGCCCAGCTTGCCGACATGCACGGAGTCCGCAAACCCATGGCCGCCCAACAGGCCCATGAGCTCCTTGCGCTCACCGACCTGGCCGAGGTAGAGAACCGGCCGGTCCGGCAGTGGCTCGATCCGAAGGGCCTGAGTGCGGCGCATGCGGCGACGGGGGAGATGCGACGGTTGCTGGATGAGGAGACGCGGGCGCGTACCGCTGCCGAGGACACCTTTGGGGAGCAGGCCGTCGACGCGGCGGAATTGGGCGACCTCGTCCGTCGTTTCGCCGATCAGCACCGGGGGATCACGGCACGGTTCTCCGGCCAGTACAAGGCCGACCGTCAGGCGGTAGTGCTCCTGACCCGCGAAGGGACGTGGCACAAGAGTCTGCCCACCCGTTTGGAGGATGCACTCACCTGGCAGAGGGCTGCAGCCGAGGTGGGGCGCGCGGCCATGGAACATGCCCCCCTGCTGGGGCGCTACACGCCTCGCACGTCGCAAGATCTCGATGTCCTCGATGAGGCACTGGCCGTCGCGGATCGTATTGACGCGCTCTCCACCCAGGTAGAACGGCGAGACGTACTCGGATCCCGCCTGGCGGATGGTGCAGAAGGCGACCAGCTGGCCGCCCTGCTGGCAGCGAACGTCCGTACATCGCTGTCTGCTTGGTGCCGAGCCGCGGAGGAGCGGGCGGCGCGCTGGTCTTCCGCGGCCGATGGGGTCCTCAGCCTTTTCGGCACCGCCCGGCGCGGGCAGCTCTCGACGACGGTCCTGGGGACGTTGGACCAAGCGCAGCAGACTGTCGACAGGCTGCTGTCCGATCCGCACGGGCCAGAGGAATGGCGGACTTACCAGGGCGGGAGGTCCGTCTTCGTACGTCACGGAGTCGCGGAGCTGTTGCTGCTAGCGGCTGAGCGCAACGTCTCGCCGGCACTTCTGCCGGACGCGGTCGAGTACGCCGTCCTAAGGGCCTGGGCCGACCGCCAGCTGGCCTCTGACGCAAGGCTGCGGGTCACCCGCTCCGCGGAACTGGACATTCGGGTGGGCGACTTTCAAGCGGCTGATCGCCGGCTGGTCGCCGCTGCATCCGGGGCCGTGATCGAGGCGTGCAACAAGCGTCGGCCGCGTAGCTTCGGAGTGGGGGCGGCTGCCGTGATCAAGCGGCAGGCGGAGTTGAAGCGACGGCACATGCCCGTACGCGAACTCCTCTCCCGCACCAAGGACGTGGTGCACCTCATCAAGCCGTGCTTCATGATGAGCCCGCTCACCGTGAGCCAGTTCCTCCCGTCTGACTTCACCTTTGACGTGGTGATCTTCGACGAGGCATCCCAGGTACGGCCGGCCGACGCGGTGAACTGTGTCTATCGAGGGCGTTCCCTGGTCGTCGCCGGCGATGACAAGCAACTGCCTCCCACCTCGTTCTTCGACTCCTCCGTGGAAGACGACAGCGAGGAGTTCAATGAGGACGCACCCGATTCGTTCGAGTCGCTCCTCCAGGCGTGTAAGGCCGGCGCATTGCGCGAACTCCCGCTGCGCTGGCACTACCGCAGCCGCCACGAGAACCTGATCGCCTTCAGCAACCGCTCGTTCTACGGAAACTCAATGGTGACCTTCCCCGGCGCCACCGAACAGGGCAACGACGTGGGAGTCGCGTTCATCAACGCCGCGGGTACATACGACCGCGGCGGTCGCCGGGACAACCGCACCGAGGCCGCAGCGGTAGCGGAGCGGGTCATCCACCACTTCGACACGCGCCCCGGCCGCACACTGGGAGTTGTGGCCCTCTCGCAGGCCCAGGCGTCAGCCATCGACCAGGAGCTCCAGCAGGCCCGGTTGGTCCGCCCGGACCTCGACCCGT
Organism: Streptomyces sp. NPDC088197; assembly: GCF_044741185.1. Classification (NCBI taxonomy): domain Bacteria; kingdom Bacillati; phylum Actinomycetota; class Actinomycetes; order Kitasatosporales; family Streptomycetaceae; genus Streptomyces; species Streptomyces sp. NPDC088197. The sequence goes on along the minus strand of NZ_JBIUSD010000001.1, from coordinate 179,746 downwards.
ACTTCACGGAAGACCGTCTGGACGGCTTCTTCATCAAGAACCTGGAGTCCGTGCAGGGCGACGAGCGGGACGTCATGATCATGTCGGTCGGATACGGCCCGGACGAGAACGGCAAGCTCGGCCTCAACTTCGGCCCCATTAACAAGGAGGCCGGATGGCGGCGCCTCAACGTCGCGGTTACCCGGGCGCGCCATCGCATGGAGGTCGTCGCGTCCTTCGCGGGAGGAGCACTTGGCGAGAGCCCGAATCCCAGCGTCCAGCACCTCAAGCGGTACCTGGAGTATGCGGAGAAGGGCCCCGCATCCCTGGCCCTCGACCTCGTCCAGCCGGATGCCGAGCCGGAGAGTCCGTTCGAGGTCTCCGTTCTCCAGGTGCTCCGCACATGGGGATACGATGTGCGGCCGCAGGTCGGGGTCGCCGGCTACCGGATCGACCTGGGTCTGCGACACCCGCTGATCCCCGGCGCGTACGCCCTCGGAATCGAATGCGACGGGGCGATGTACCACTCCTCCAGGGCGGCCCGCGACCGCGACCGGTTGCGCGAGGAGGTCCTGGCCGGACTGGGATGGACGCTCCACCGCATCTGGGGAACCGATTGGTACCGGGACCGCACCGCGGCCGAGCAGCGCCTGCGGAAGGCCGTCGAGTCGGCGGTGGCCGCCGAGCCTCGTCAAGCTCTTGCGGAGCCGCCACCTGTCCCGCCTCAGGTGACAGCCGAGCCGACTCCCGCGGAACAACGGGTACCCGTTGACACCGCCCCGGACCGGCCCTGGAGTGCACCGTACGAGGTGTGCGCGCTGGAGGTGACGCCGAGGTACGAGCTCCACACCGCCGAGGCCCGTCCCGTTCTGCGCAGGCTGCTGACTCGCGTGATCGAGACCGAAGGCCCGATCCACGAGGACCTGCTCGTTCAACGTGCCCGCGAGATATGGGGTGTAGGCCGTGCCGGTGTCCGGATTCGCGAGAACATCCACCAGGTCGTCCGGGCTCTGGCTGCAGCCGGGCTTGTCGTGGCAGACGGCGAATTCCTTGACGCCGTTGCCCGTTCGGAGCTTCGGGCACGGCATCCGGCAGCGGACGTGCTGCGCAAATGTGCGCACATTCCGGCCGTTGAGAGACAGCTCGCCTTGCGGGAACTCACCGCGGAGAGCCCGGGTATGTCGCGCGATGAACTCGTCCGCCAGACCTGCGACTACTTCGGTTGGAAGCGCCGGGGTCCGGACATTCGCTCCGCCCTGGACACAGACATCGCCGCGCTGCTCGCCGAAGGTGCCCTCACGGAAACGGCCAGCGGCATGACGAGCAGCGGATGAGGGCTTGACGATCCTCCGGTTGTATTCCCGGCGGTTCAGCGACGCAGAACGAATGCGGCAGTTCAAGACCCACCTCGGGGAGAGGCGTACGTGCACGCTCAGGAGACCACGTTCAAAGATCTCGTCCAAGGCGAGAAGCAGTACCAGATTCCCCTCTACCAGCGCACGTACAGTTGGGAGCGAGATCAGCTCAAGCAACTCTGGAACGACGTGCAGGAGCTGGTCGAGGACCGGTTGGAAGGCCGTGACCCGGCGGCTCACTTCCTCGGTTCCGTCGTCCTGGCACCCGGCCGGATCACCGCGGGTGGAATGCAGCGCTGGCTCGTCGTCGACGGGCAGCAGCGGCTCACCACCCTCATGCTCGCCTTCACCGCACTGCGTGATCGCCACCGCGCACGTGGCACGGAAGGCTCGGAAGTGAAGGCCGACCGCATCCATGACCTGATGCTGGTCAACAAATACCGGGGCGGTGACGACCACTATCGGCTTTTGCCCACGCAGGCCGACCGTGACGCCTTCACCGCCTGCGTCGAGACTTCTCCCAGAGCGGGTGGCCCCGGCAACGTCGGCGCCGCGTACCGGTTCTTCCTGGCGGCGCTGACCGTGGGCGAGGAAACTGGCGGAGAGGCGTGGACGGACGCCGTGGAAGCCGTCCTGAGCAGCCTGGTCTCGATCGTCGAGATCACCGCGGCAGAGAGCGACAACGTCTACCGCATCTTCGAGTCCATCAACAACACCGGGGTCGGACTCAGCCAGAGCGACCTGCTGCGCAACTACCTCTTCATGTGCCTGCCGACCCGTGGTGAGTCGGTGTACCGCAACCGCTGGCTGCCCATGCAGGAACTCCTGGGCCCCGCCAATCTCGAACTCCTTGTGTGGCTCGACCTGGTGGTGGGGGGCAACAGCCGGGCCAAGCAGAGCGAGATCTACCGCGACCAGAAGAGCCGCCTGGAATCCATCAGCAACGATGAGGCGGCGCTTGAGGAAGAGATCGCAGCCCTAGGGAGGCGCGCGGAACGCCTCGTGCGCATCCTGCAGCCCGCACGGGAACCCGACCCGGACCTGCGTGAAATCCTGGAAAGGCTGTCCCGGTGGGGTGGCCAGACGCACTATCCCCTGGCACTCCAGCTGCTCGACCGCGTGGATACCGGGCGGGCAACGGCTCGCCAGGCCGCCCAGGCGCTGGCGTACGCCGAGAGCTACATGGTGCGACGTCTGCTCACCGGATACTCCACGATGGGCAGCAACCGGGTGTTCATGGAGATGCCCAAGGAGCTGGAGAAGGACGACGATCCCGCAGAGGCGGTGCGTCGCTTCCTGTCGCGGAACACCACGGGCGCACGCGTCTGGCCCGACGACGAGGCTCTCCGCGAGGCGATCCGTACGAGGCCCTTCTACAAGGCGGGTCGCAGCAACCAGCGCTTCCAGGTCTTGCGAAGGCTTGAGGAGAGCTACGGAGGCAGCGAACCGGTCGACTACGCCAAGGCGCATCTCACCGTCGAACACGTCCTTCCGCAGCGCCCTGCTCATCAGTGGCTCGACCTCCTCGCCGAAGAGACGGGGGACGGGCAGACCCCGGACGAGCTGCATGCGCTGCTGGTCCACACGTTGGGCAACCTGACGCTGTCGGCGGACAATGCGAAATTGTCCAACCATCCTTTCCGCCGGAAGCAGGAGATCCTGGATTCCAGTGCTCTGCGGATGAACCAGACGATTGCAGAGCAGGAACGGTGGGGGCGGGCGGAGATCCTGGAGCGCGCCGACGACCTCGCCGGGCGGGCCGTGCGGCTGTGGCCCGGACCTGTCGCGGGAACGGTCTCCGCCGACGACGAGTGGACCGGCTGGAAGGAGTTGCGCGCCGCGCTCCTCGCCATGCCGACCGGAACGTGGACGACGTACGGCGACGTCGCCGGCCTGATCGGCACACACGCCGTCCCGGTCGGCCAGCATCTGGCGACCAAGGCCGGAATCCTCGGCGCCCACCGGGTCCTGACGGCTGACGGCCGCGTCTCGGCCGGCTTCCGATGGCCGGACGGTAAGGGGTCCGGAGACGCGCGCGACCTCCTGGAAGCCGAAGGCGTCCCCTTAGACGAAGCCGGCCGAGCCCGACGCTCCCACAGGCTGACGACAGGAGATCTGGCAGCCCTGACGGGCCGCGATGTCGACGAGGAGCCCGCACCCGCCGCCGCAGGGGACAACGCCGATCAGCAGTCGACTGCGGCCGTACGCTTCGAGACGCAGCTGCGGGACAACCAGACCGCAGAGACGGTGGACGGCGTCCTGAGCGCACTGCGCTTCTGGGAACAGCAAGGCGGTTACCTCACCTACGGCCGGGCGCACGAGACGAGCTGCTTCCCCACGGCACACCTCGAGGGAACGCCTGGCATTCGCATGACGTGGCCCCTGGGGCTCTACCCGGTGTCCGGGACGGTCGAGGTCGTCTTCCAGTACCTCAAGCGCCGCCCCCCGTTCGACGACGAACCGTTGCGGCGCGAGCTGCTCGATCGGCTCAACGGTATCGACGGGATTGCTCTGGCGGCAGCCAAGCTGGACCTGCGGCCGTCGTTCCCGGTGGAGGTCTTCGCGGAGCACAGCGACGAGCTCTGCGCAGTGCTGGAATGGTTCGCGCATATCGTTGCGGCCGCCGGGAAGCGCCAGTTGGGAGAGCAGAACTTCACCGCGCCCTGACGTCCGGGGGTTGGGAAGAGCCGGCGACGAAGTGCCGCCCACCGTCTTCGAGGAGTGCTCGGTCCGGTCGTCCGGGCTGCGGCCAGTCACAATGCCCGTCGGTGCCGCCGTGAGCTGCCGAATCCGTCATTTCCGACTCCGCTGTCGGACCCTTCCCCTTCCGTTGTAGTGAGCGGGGGTCACGGTGCCGGGCGGAGGGGGAGGAGGCGTGGGCAGGGTTCCACCGGAGATGTTCCGCTTCGCTACGGGGGAGTGTGCTGATCTCTATGGCGCGATCGTGAGCGCCTTCGGCGCTGCTAATGAGCGCTTGGAGACCGCCCTCGTATTGGACGACATTCGGGAACGGCTGCGCACGGCGGGCTGGTTGGATGCCATCTCCGGCAAAGATCTCCACGGAGCGCTGAAAGCCCAAAGGTCTCGTCCGACAGGCGGAGTTGCTGACGGAGTGGGCTGCCGGGTGTGTCGAACTGCGCTTCGAGGACATCGAGGAGTTGGTTTCCCGGACGGCGGTCGAGGCCGACGTGGTGGCGACCGTGGATTCCTCGGCCCGTCTCGCGGACCGGGACATCACCGAGGCCCGGACCCGGGCGGAAGCGGTTCGCGGAACCGCTTTGACCGAGCGCGCCGAGCTCGCGAGTGCCATCGACACGCTGCATGGGGAAACCGACCTGCCTCCGGTGGCTCCGCCGACCCGGACCGCAGACCGTTCGACGATGAGTGGAGCGCCGTTGGGCCGCTGGTGGCTTTTCACGACGCCGTTCCCGGCACTGTCCAATCCGGCGTGGAGGCGGCGTTGGAGGTATCCGGCCTGCTGGACGCCTGGGTGAGCCCCTACGGCGGCGTCGCGCTGCCCGGTCACGACACCCAGGCGGACGTCGCTTGGGCGGTGCCGGCTCCAGGACCGTCGCTGCTGGACGTGCTGCGTCCCGAACCCGATGCCGCCGTACCTGCTGACATCGTGTCCCGACTCCTGACCGGTAGCGCCTTCGGCCTGCTCCTTCCCACCGAGTACCTGGCCGCGATCGGCGCCGACGGAGGCTCCGCCACCGGTACATGGAGTAAGTCGGAGCCGGTCCACATCGGCTCTGTCGCCCGCGAAAGGGTCAGGCACCGCCGTATCGCCGAACTCACCGAGCGACTCTCGGAAGTGAACGACACCATCGCGGTGCTCGACGGGCAGGTGCGGGACCTGCGTGAACGGCGCTCCCGGCTGGAAGCGGACCTCGCTGCCCGACGCAAAACGCCGGAACTGGGACCGGGCCGAGGAAGGCGGCGGTGTCCGGGATGACGCCGTACGGGGTGCGGTAGGCGTTCTGGCCGACCATGAGGCCGAGGTCGCGAACTCCCTGCGCACCCTCAGCCGGCTCGCCGCTGAGCACCTACTCCCCACCGGCCGCGATCACCTGAGGAAACTGTCATCCGCCGTCGAGATCTTCCGCGATAGAGCCGATGCGTGGATAGACGCCCACCTGCATTGGTCGACGGCCGTCGAGCGGACCGCGTCGGAGAACAGCTGGGCCGCCCACTCCTTCGACACCGCCCAGGAGATGCCGGGCAACGCGCACCAGCGGCGAGCGATGTGGGCGCGAGCCGGCGTGGCCGCGGCCGCAGCATCAGCCGGGCCGAACGTGCCGAGATCTGGCAGATGGCGGAGCGGTTCACGCAACGGCTCGAACTCCAGGGACGGGAAACCCACCGGCAGGTCGCCGAGCGCGCGGCCCAGCTGGAGACGGTCCGCAAAGCCAGGATCGACTCGCGGCAGGAGAAGCGGGACGCGAGCGGGGGACCGGGCAACATCCACGTGGAGTCCGGATCCGGTGCCTGGCTGCAATATCGGTATCGCCACATCGTTGTCGACGAGGCCCAGGACCTGAGCGCGGCGCACTGGAAGATGCTTCGGGCTATGGCCCCCACCGGGCCCGACGACATCTTCCTCGTCGGGGACACCCACCAGCGCATCTACGACAATCAGGTCACACTGGGCAGTCTCGGCATCAACATCCGCGGTAGGTCGAGCCGGCTGACCCTGAGCTATCGCACCACGAGGGAGATCCTGAGGTTCGCGAAGGGAATCCTGGACGGCGTCGAACAGGAATACGACGACCTGGACGGCGCTCGCGACACCCTCGACGGATACCGCTCGATCCTGCACGGGCCGACACCCATGCTGCGCGGTGCCTCCGACCGGTCCGGTGAACTCGAATTGGTGGCCGACCTATTGAAGGAATGGCACGACGTCCCCCGGGAGTCGGTGGCGATCTGCGTCCCGACCAATGACATGGTCGCGGAAGTCGGGCAGCGGCTCGCGCGGCAGGGCATCGTCTCCGCGGAGATCACGCGCGACGGCCCTCGGAGCGACGAGGGAGTGCACATCGGCACGATGTACCGGTTCAAGGGGCTCGAATACCGGTGCATGATCCTCGTCGGAGTTTCGGAAGGCCTTGTCCCGCGCTCATCGGTGGACTCCTGGGCGCGCGCCGACGCGGTGCGCCATCGCAGAGAACTCCAGCGGGCACGGTCGCTGCTGTTCGTCGCGGCGACGCGTGCCCGCGACGCCCTGACGATCACCTGGAGCGGTGAGCCGAGCAGATTCATCCGGCCGCTCATTCGGTGACCGGAGCCCGGTGGCTGATGACCCAACGATTCGCCGGTGACCGACTGGCGACGTAACGTAATGCGGGTCTGGCCGGTTGCGGGTCCTCGGCCTCGGTAGTCACGTAAAGTCGTGCGACTTGTCGCGAACGTCTTGGGGGAGCACACGAATGGTGCGGGCCGTGCAGCCGTTTCCGATACCGCAACTTCTCGCGGCGGTACGGTCGGAGATCGCTGCCGAATGGCGGGGCGACGGCAAGGACGCAGAGAAGGTCTCCCTCGGCTCGGGGCGGCTGGTCTCCACCGAGGGAGGACGCGCCGAACACGTCTTCACGTGCCTAAAGTGGATTCCGGCGCTGAACGGCGCCAAGGTCCTGATCCGCCCCTCGCAGGCCCGCGGAACCTGGACACCGGCCGAGGCGTCCCGTATGCCTGACGGCAAGGTGCGGGTCGTGGTCTCCGGACCCGAATGGGGGCGGTCGGTGGCCAACGCCCAGCTGCGCAGGGACGATGCGGAGAGCTGGGCCGTCATGGCCCGGAGCCTCGAAACAGCGGGTACGGCGGACGGCGTCGTGCGGCTGGAGAGCGCGGGCTGGATACTCGGCCAGGGTAATCCGCGCGTCGCGCGGGATCCCGATCCCGCCCGGTGGGTCGCCGGTTGGCCGGGCCTCAACCTCAACGCACGCCAGCGCCAGGCCGTGGAACAGGCCCTCGCGAGCGAGGTGCTGTTTCTTTGGGGACCGCCGGGCACCGGCAAGACCGATGTGGTCGGCCACATCATCGAAGGCAGCGTCCGGCAGGGCCTCAATGTCCTGTTCCTCGCCCCGACGAAGGTGGCCGTCGACCAGGCGCTGGAACGTATCTGCGACCTTATGCGCGCCGAACCGGGCTTCGCCGACGGCCTGGTACAGCGCGCAGGTGACATCGAACTCCTCTCCCTGAACGAGCGCTACGGCGACCAGGTCGACACCGCCCAGATCACCGCCCGCATGTCGACGCAGCTGGATGCCGCACTGGCCCAGGCCGTACAGGCGCTGTCCGAAACGCGCTCCGTCATTGCCCTGCACGACGAGGCCGCGACGGTCGAGGGGGAGCTCGCCCGAGCCCGTGCCGCCCGGACTGCTGACGCGCAGGCTGCGCAGGTCGCGGAGGCGGATCAGCTGAGGGCCGAGGCCCATGCCGCACAACTCCGCCTGAAAATCCATCGGACGGGCCTGCCGAAGGGCGTGTTCGCCAAGCGCAAGGAGCTCCAGCTGGCGCAGCTCCAGGGGGAGGCCGCCCAGGCTGATGCCGTCGCAGCCGGGGCTCGGGCGTTCGCGGCCGACAGCTTGTTCCGTGCCCGCAGGACCGCCGTCACCATCGAGGACTTGCAGGGGCGAGCAGCCGCTGCCCGCGCCCGGCTCGCGGGGACGTCGCCCCGGCCTGCCCTTGCCCGGCAGGCCGAGCGGCTCCAGGAGCAGATCGACGGACTCGACAAGCAGGGCAGAAAGATCCAGGACACCGTGCGGGCGAAGTGCCGTGTCATGGGAGCGACCGTCGCCAAGGCCATTCAGTCGCGCAAACTCCTCGACCGGGTCGATGTCGTCGTCATGGATGAGGCCGGCATGGTGAATCTGCCCTCCGCCTGGCTGGCCGCCGGGCTCGCGGGCAAGCGTCTGGTCGTCGCGGGGGACTTCCGTCAACTGCCTGCGGTGACCAAGGGCGACAGTGATCCCAAGGCGACCGAGGCGGAGCGAGGACACTCACGGCAGTGGACTGCCCGGGATCCCTTCCGGGCGGCCGGTCTGGTGGACCCCCGCGGCCGAGTGCGTGTGGACCCCCGTCTCGTCGCACTCGACACCCAATACCGCATGCGGGCGCCGATCTGCGACCTCGTCAACACAGTCGCGTATCCGGACGCCCGGCTCGCCACCGGCCGTGACGACCGGAGCAGGATTCCGTTCAACGGCCTGATCGACGCGCCCGTGATCCTCGTGGACACTTCCGAACAGCGCATCATCGGCTCGGATCACAGGACCAACACCGTCAACGAGGCGGTCGTCCACGAGATCGTGCGAGGACTCCAGCACGAGGGCGTGCTCCCGGGCCGCAAATGGGACCAGGACGAGATCGGGCGAGGTGAGGGCCCCGCCGACCGCCTCGGAGTGATCGCCCCCTACCGGGACCAGGTCCGTGCGCTCCAGGGAAGTCTGAAGTACCGCTTCGGCCAGGGATACGAGGGCCTGGTCGATACCGTGCACCGTTTCCAGGGCAGCCAGCGCCCGGTCGTCATCCTGGACACCGTGGCGGGAGCCGGGAAAGGGCCCGGCTACTTCTATGAGGGCGCCGGCCTGGACTCGCAGACCTGCCGCCTGCTCAACGTGGCGCTGAGCCGCGCCCAGGACCACCTTGTCGTCGTCTCCGATGTCGACCACCTGAGGCGGCATCTGGCCCCCCACAGCGAGGTCGTGCGGATGCTCGACCACCTCGGGGCCCACGCGCAGCTGATATCCGCCGACCAGCTCATCCCCACGCGCGGCGCCGACCAGCTCGGCGGCTTGTCCGAGGAGGAACTCGCCCGCCCCGCGTTCTTCCCCGCGGACGAGGTGTACCGGGCCGTCGAGTGGGACGTCGCCCACGCGACCACCTCCGTCGAGATCTACTGCGCCTTCCTTGATCCGAGACCTGTGGCCAAGTGGTCGGCACATTTCGCCGCACGCACAGCCGCGGGGGTACGCGTCGTCGTCCATACCCGGCCGGCTGAGGAACAGCGCGAAAGCGCCGCTGTGATCCGTCACCAGCAGCGGATCGACGAACTGCGTTCGGCCGGCTGCGAGGTGGATTTCCGCGAGCGCATGCACGAGAAGGTCCTCATCCTCGACGACACGGTCCTCTGGCACGGCTCACTCAATCTTCTGGCGAACACCGGCCCGACGGACCTGATGATGAGGCTCACCGACCCGACGTCCTGCGCACGTGTCGGCCGCGTCGTCGACCGCGCCCGCAAGGACCGGGCCGCCTGGAACCCCCGCGCCGCGTCCTTCGTGTCCTCTACATCAGCCGCCTCGTCCGCCTCGGCGGGTGCCGAAAGCATCCGCCCCGGCGCCGTCGTCGCGGGCCGCCTCTACCTGAACGTACCGTTCGCGGAGAAGGACGATGCGAAACGAGCCGTTGGCGCCCGGTGGGACAGCAAGAGCCGTCTGTGGCACGTGGATGCCGAACGCGTCACCCGCGAGCAGGCCGCCCGCTGGTTGCCGTGAACGGGGCCGCGTTCTCCAGGTCGAAGACACATCCTTCTACTCTGGCGAACCTGCTCCCTGGCCGTCGTCTTCGTCGGTCACGTCCGCGGGGCTACCGTTTCTTGGGCTTGGGGCTCGCACATGCCGACGACGGTGTTCGCTGATCTGCCAGGTGCTCTGTGAGCTGGGCATGGACGTCGCTGAGCATGAGTTGGCGCACTCTCTTCCGCGGCGGTGGGCCAATTCGCAGGACGTGGCCGCTCGCGCGTCGACACGTGCCGAGCTGTCTGGCAGTCAGGCTGACCTTCTGGGTGGCAGGTGAGTAACTATCAGATCTGTTGGGTCCAAAGTGTCTGATGCAGACGACCGGGTGCCTTTCGGCGTCCGGTCGCTGCTGTTTCGCTCCTGTGGTTACAGGCTCCGGCTAGCGAACGCTGGAACACCACCCCGGCCTCCGTCCCGGCCGTACTGAGTGAACTTGCCGCACTGGTGAGCGTCCTTCGGCGTTGTCGGCGCAAGTAGCACAGTGTCGGCCCGTCGTCGGCCTCCCCGGCGGCGGGCCGGCTCGCTCGCCCTCGAACAGTTCATCTGCCGTGCGTTCGGCTCACAAGCTGAAGAGGCCGTCCTGGACGTATTCCACGACGCGCCGCTGCGGGTAGAACAGGCCCAGGAGCATGAACGTCTTGGGGTGGGCCGCGATGTTCCCGACGAAGAAGTGGACGGCCCGGTCAGAGGTGAAGATCTCGTCGAACCAGCGTTGCCGTAGCTTGTTCAGAACTTCCTGCTCGCCGTACTTGCACAGGAACCTGCGGTACGACGCTCCGGCTTCCCAGTCCTGAAGCCCCATGTGGTGGCCCGGACAGTCGTCGTCCACGCACCGGAAGCGATAGCGGAACTCGATCGGTACCCATTCGAGCCGACTCATGTCGTTGTCGAACAGATCGAGCTGGTCGGCCAGTGCGGCCTTGGATGCCGTCCAGGGCTGGGCATCCACCAGGCGGAAGTCCGTGACCTCGGCGGGCCGGAAGATGCCGAGCGACGTGCCGCGTCCTGGTCGAGGTTCGGCCGTAGGCTCTCCGGGCGTCTGTCCCGACTGTGCGGCTCGACATCGACTTCGATGATCGAATACTTGGCGAACTGAACGCCTTCTTCGAGAAGCCGGAACGGCACCGGGAACAGGCGAACGTGCTGAGGCACTCTCTGGTCCAGCCTTATGCCGGCGACACAGCTGGTCTCGCGGTATTTGTTCGACAGCTCGGGATACGTCTTGACCGTGATCATGATCCGCGCGCGTTCCGGCGTCCCCGCCATTTCGCCCCCTCCCCTGATCCCCTCGATCAGATGAGAAAGGAGCTATGCGCATTATGCAAGAGTGCTTACGAGGCTTGGGGCGAAGTCAGGCCAGCGGGTGTACGGCTACGGAAGCCTGTTTTCGGACCGTTTCCAAGACCACCTGGCGGTGGCAGCGATTCTCGTCCGCCTCGAAACACAACACCGCGACGCGTGAGTGCTTGGCGTGGGCGGCGAGGCGGTCGAGGTCCGAGCGAGCCTCGTCGGAACGCAGGACGCTGCGGAACTGAGCCTTGCCCTCGGCGAGGCGGCCGTCCCAGAAGGGCGCCCTGTTGGCCTTCGGATTGCCCAGGGTGCGCAGGTGGGCGTACTCAATGCCCGCTCCGCTCAGTGCGGCTCCGAGTCGTGTCTTGCTGAAGCCCGGCTTACGACTGATGGGCGTGAGTCGAACGTCGGCCACGATGTCGATTCGGCTGTCCACGAGTGAGGCGACGAACGAGTCGATGTCCCGCCCCTCGTAGCCGGCGGACCACAGGCCCGGGCTGGCTTTGGCATCCCGGAACAGATCGTCCAGCGAGACCCCGAGAACACTCGCGATCTTGCCGACGGTGAAGAAGCCCGGCTGGCTAGCCCCTTGATTCTCCAGCCGTGCGAGTGTGGAGGGTTGGATTCCGGCTCCTTCCGCAAGCTGTTCACGTGTCCAGCCTCGTTCAGCCCGCAGTTCACGGACTCGCTTCGCGAGAGCGCATGCGAGAACGCGGTTGTCGGGCTGCCGCAAGAGGTGACCGGCCATGAATCGTGATCCTAACGAGCGCTGAGAAGGGATGACCAGATGCGGTGGTGCCTTTGAGCGGAGAGACCCGAAGCCGCGCACTATTCGGCTGGCTTTCTGTCTCGATCGAGCGGCGGCGGTCAGGATCGAGCCGGACTCGCATGCGATGTACTCAGGCGCCCCGCGAGTGGCTGATCCATGGCACCGGACGCCGGGGACGTGGCTTCGTCCATGGGCCCGTCGCTCCGGCCGCGACCGCGTGCCCCCGCCGCAGCTCGGCGGAGGGTAGGGCGGCCCCGACCACGATCTTCTCCCAAGGCCCCCCCGCAAACGCCGTGAGGGGCGGTCTTCCTGATCGGAAGACCGCCCCTCACGTGCAGTGTCACCAGTCGGGGTGGCGGGATTTGAACCCACGGCCTCTTCGTCCCGAACGAAGCGCGCTACCAAGCTGCGCCACACCCCGGTGCAACGGGGTTTACTTTAGCGGACGGGGGGCTGAGGGCGAAATCCGGTTTCCTCGGGGGCGGGGCGGTGGTGGTCGAGGAGGATCAGGAGGAGGGAGAGGGCGGCGAAGGCGAGGGCGAGGAGGAGGGCGGTGAGGAGGGTGGCGGGGTAGCCGCGGGTGTCGACGTCGAGGAAGGGATAGGGGTAGCCGGAGAAGGGGCCGCGAATGAGGGCGAAGGCGAAGTAGGCGAGGGGGAGCAGGAGCCATTGGCCGGCGTAGCGCCAGGGGAAGCGGCCGGGGGCGGTGAGCAGGAGCCAGTCGAGGACGACCGTGAGGGGGGTCACGGTGTGGAGGAGCTGGTTGGAGAAGGCCAGGGCGCCGGTGCGGGCACCCAGGGCCTCGGACTCGGAGAAGTCGCTCGCGTCATTGGCGAGGACGAGGTGGTAGACGAGGCCGGTGATCACGATGCAGAGCAGGACGGCGCCGTGGATCAGCGGGGGGATCGGGGGACGCCGGGTCCAGGTGCGGTACGCGGACCAGGCGAAGGTCAGCGCGATCGCCGCGTTGGTGAGGACCGTGAAGTACGTGAAGACCCGCAGCGGCGGGAAGTGCGCGCACTCGATGGTGATTCCCGTCACCGCCGCTGCCGCGATCAGCAGCCGGAAGGCCGCCACGTACGAACGGGGGATTGCAGGCATGCCTCACCGTACGAGACGGCGGACGGCGGGACGGGTCAGCGGCTGGTGAGCGTCAGGAGTGTCGCCTCGGGCGGGCAGGCGATGCGGACCGGGGTGAAGCGGTTGGCACCGCAGCCCGCGGAGACGTGCAGGTAGGACGTGGAGCCGGTGGCCGTATGGGTGGACAGGCCCTTGACGCGGTCGGTGTCGAGGTCGCAGTTGGTGACCAGCGCGCCGTAGAAGGGGACGCAGATCTGGCCGCCGTGGGTGTGCCCGGCGAGGATCAGCGGGTAGCGGTCGGAGGTGAAGGCGTCCAGGACGCGCAGGTAGGGCGCGTGGACGACCGCCAGGTTGAAGTCGGTGTCCGGGTCGGGGCCGCCCGCGACCGCGGCGTAGCGGTCGCGCTTGATGTGCGGGTCGTCCAGGCCGGTGAGGCCGAGCACGGGGCCGTGGTCGAGCTTGAGCTGCCCGCGGGAGTTGCTGAGGCCGACCCAGCCCGCCGCGTCGAACGCGTCGCGCAGCTCGCCCCAGGGGTTGCGCAGGACGCCGTGCGCGGCGCGGTCCTTGCCGTTCAGCCCGTGCTGGCCGCGCGCCTTCTCCACCAAGTACCGGGCGGGATTACGGAACTTGGGGCCGTAGTAGTCGTTCGACCCGAAGACGTACGTGCCGGGGAATTGCATCAACGGGCCCAGCGCGTCCAGGACTTCGGGTACGGCGGTGGGGTCCGACAGATTGTCGCCGGTGTTGACGACCAGGTCGGGGCGCAGGCCCGCCAGCGACTGGAGCCAGCGGCGCTTCTTGTTCTGGCCCGACACCATGTGGATGTCGGAGACCTGGAGGATACGGATCGGGCGCATGCCCTCGGGCAGCACCGGGATGTCGACGCGGCGCAGGCGGAAGGACCGCGCCTCGAAACCGGCCGCGTACGCCAGGCCGGCCGCGCCGGCCGCCGTCACACCGAGGGGAATTCCGTATCGCGCGCGCATACGTCCATCGTGTCAGAGTCCGGGCCGTACGCGCGCCAAGGCCCCTCGACCGGCGCCGGGCGCACCCTTCAGACAGGCGCTCCCTTCAAACGGGCGCCCTTCAGCCGGGCGCACCCTTCAGACAGGAGCCCCCTTCAGCCGGGCACCCTTCAGCCAGGGCGCACCCTGCCACGGCCAGCCGCACAGCCCCCCGACGGGCAGTCGCCCCCCGCCTCCCTCGTATATGCGGCGCGACCGCCCCGCAGGGATGCGAAACTCGGCGTATGACCACCACGCTCAAGCAGCGACTGCACGACGACCTCACCAAGGCGATCAAGGGACGCGACGAACTGCGCTCCGCCACGCTCCGGCTCACCCTCACGGCCATCACGAAGGAGGAGGTCGCGGGCACCACCGCGCGCACCCTCTCCGACGACGAGGTGCTGAAGGTGATCACGCGCGAGGCGAAGAAGCGGCGGGAGGCGGCCGAGGCCTTCGCGCAGGGCGGCCGGGCGGAGTCGGCGGAGCGGGAGCGCGCCGAGGGCGAGGTGCTGGCGGAGTACCTGCCCAAGCAGCTCGGGGACGAGGAGCTGACCGCGATCGTCCGGGACGCCATCGCCGAGTCGGGGGCCGAGGGACCGCGCGCCATGGGCGCCGTCATGAAGATCGTCAACCCGAAGGTGGCCGGGCTCGCGGAGGGCGGCCGGGTCGCCGCCGAGGTGAAGCGCCAGCTCGCGGGCTGATCCGCGCACTCATCAGCAGACCTCACGCGTAAGGGGCGCCCTCCCAGGAGGGCGCCCCTTACGACGTCACTTATGCGCGGGCCGACGCCTCACACCTGCGCCGACCTGCGCCGGCCCGCATCGGCCCGCGTCGACCCCTACGTCGCCCCCGTCGTACCCCCCGCCCGGCCGTTCCCGCCGCCGGTGGTCAGGCCGGGGAAGGTCGGGAAGGGGTTGGGGCTGCCGTTGGTGGCGCCGTTGGCACCGGTCGCGCCCACGGTCGTACCCGTCGTCGTACCGCCGTTGGTGCCGCCGCCGGCGGCGCCCGCCGTGATGGCGCCGGTGGTCGTGCCCATCGTGGTGACGCCGCCGGGGCCGTGGCCGCGGCCCTTGTGCTTGTCGTCGGTGTTGGTGGCGTTGCCCGGGTTGTTCGGATCGGGCGACGCCGGGGGGTTCTTGCCCTTGTCCTGGATGTTGAGCGGCACCGTCACGAAGCTGAGCACCGGCTTGCCCTCCAGGGACGCGGAGACGGCGTCCTTCCAGATGGGGGCGGGGCCGTCGGCGCCGTACACCAGCGGGTAGTACTTGCCGCCGATGGTGATGTTCTTCATCTTCTTGGAGTGCTTGGGGTCACCCATCCACACGGCCGCCGCCATGTTCGGCGTGTAGCCGGCGAACCAGGCCGCCCACCGGTCGTCGGTCGTACCGGTCTTACCGGCGGTGTCCCGGCCGTCGTCCAGGTTGGCCGCCTCGCCCGTACCGTCGTCGACGACGCCCTTGAGCATCGTGTTGATGGTGTCGGCCGTGTTCTGCGACATCGCCTGCGAGCAGAGCGACTTGGGCACCGTCAGCTTCTTGCCGCCCGCCGCCGTCACGGACTGGATGGCGATCGGCGTGCAGTAGACGCCGCGGTTGGCGAAGGCGGCGTACGCGGCGGCCACATTGAGCGGCGACACCTCGTTGGTGCCGAGGGTGAGCGAGGCGATCTGGTTCAGCGGCTTGCCGTCGGCGCGGTTGAGGCCCAGCTTGGTCGCCATGTTGACGATCGGGCAGAGCCCGGTCTGGCTCTCGAGCTGGAGGAAGTAGGTGTTGATCGACTTCTTCAGCGCCTCGGGCATCTGGTACGGGCCCACCTCGGACGGGTCCTCGTTGCCCGTCTCGTCGGTGCCGTGGATCGTGTTGTTGTCGCAGGTCGTGACGTCGGGGTACGTCATCTTGTTCGGCGACGGCTCCGACTGGTCCGGCTTGTAGCCCGCTTCGAGCGCCGCGGCGGCCGTGATGGGCTTGAACGTCGAACCGTTCTGGAAGCCCTGGCCGCCGCCCATGTTGGCGTTGACCGAGAAGTTGATCTGCGTCTCGTTCTTGCCGAAGCCGTACGGCTTGCTCTGGCCCATCGCGACGATCTTGCCGGTGCCGGGCTCCACCAGGGTGACGGCGGCGGCGATGGCGTCGCTCTTGTAGACGTGCTTGCTGATGCCGTCCAGCACACCCGCCTGCGCCTTGGGGTCGAGCGTGGTCTTGATGGTCAGACCGCCGGTGTCCCAGGTCTTGGCGCGCTCCTCCTTCGTCTTGCCGAAGGCGGCGTTGGTGAGGAAGGTGTTGCGCACGTAGTCGCAGAAGAAGCCCGCGCCGTTGACGGCGGTGATGCAGCCGTTCTTCGGCGAGCTGACCTTCAGGCCGAGCGGCGCCTTCTGCGCGGTGGCGGACTGCTCAGGGGTGATGTCCTTGAGCTGCGCCATGCGCGCCAGCACCGTATTGCGGCGCTTGAGGGCTTCCTGCTCGTCGTTGATCGGGTCGTAGCGGCTCGGCGACTGGACCAGGCCCGCCAGCAGCGCGGCCTCGGTGAGCGACAGGTTCTTGGCGTGCTTGCTGAAATACCGCTGCGAGGCCGCCTCGACGCCGTACGCCTGCTCGCCGAAGAAGGTGATGTTGAGGTAGTTCTCCAGGATCTTCTTCTTGCCGAGTTCCTTCTCGACCTGGATCGCGTACTTCATTTCCTTGATCTTGCGGCCGATCGTCTGCTGGGTGGCGAGGGCGACCTTGTTGGGGTCGTCGCCCGCCTCCTCCACGAAGACGTTCTTCACGTACTGCTGCGTCAGGGTCGAGGCACCCTGGGTGCCGCCCTCCGACGCGTTGTTGCTGAGCGCGCGCAGGATGCCCTTGGGGTCGAGCGCGCCGTGCTCGTAGAAGCGCGAGTCCTCGATGGCGACGATGGCGCTGAGGACATTGGGGCTCATGTCCTCGATCGGGACGACGGTGCGGTCGCGCGAGTAGACCGTGGCGATCAGGCCGCCGTGCGCGTCCAGGATCTTCGACGCCTGGCTGAGCGGCGGGGTCTTCAGCTCGCCCGGCAGGTCGTCGAAGCCGGCCGCGGTGCCCTTGGCCGACAGGCCGAGCGCGCCCACGGCGGGCAGCGCGATGCCCGCGAGGACCACGCCGGAGAGCACGCTGACGCCGAGGAACTTGGCGGCCTGCTGGGCTGTGCTCAGCCCCCCGCCCGATCGCTTGTGTGCCATGGAGGCAGCCTACGTTGCGATTCCCCGGACGTGCGCCCAACTGTTCGCCTACTCTGTAACGGACAGGGCGCGATCGTCGGGCGCGTTCCTGCCTTCCTTCGTCACTCTTGTGAGTGATGAGAACTGCCCGAAATTCGGCATATGCCGAGGGACTTGTCCCTTATGGCGAGACGATGTGTGCTACTTCGCCTCTTAAGTCCGATATTGGTGCCACATAAGCCCGCCTCACTCCGTTGGGTGATCTCCCGCGCACGCATAGTCCGTTCGGGCCATGCAAGATTGGGCCGGAAAGGGCTGTTGCGCCGCGCCTACCTTCCGTAACGTCCTCAACTGGCAACGGTGAATATGCCGCTTGCCGCCGTGGGGGAGCCTCGATTCGGGAGAGGACGGCGCCAGCATGAGTAGCTGGGTAACCGACTGGAGCACGCAGGCGGCGTGCAGGACCACAGATCCGGACGAGCTGTTCGTCCAGGGCGCGGCTCAGAACAGGGCCAAGGCGGTGTGCACCGGCTGCCCGGTGCGGACCGAGTGCCTGGCGGACGCGCTCGACAACCGGGTGGAGTTCGGCGTGTGGGGGGGTATGACCGAGCGTGAACGCCGTGCGCTGCTGCGACGGCGCCCCATGGTGACCTCGTGGCGCAGACTGCTGGAGACGGCACGCACCGAGTACGAGCGCAGCACCGGCCTCATCCCGCTCGACGACGAGGACGACTACGCCGCCGCGGGCTGACGACCGGTCAGAACCGCACCATGACGTACGTGGTCCGGCCCCGCCTCACCGCGCGGTCCGACCTCGCACCACTACGCGGCCGCGGGCCGACCGTCCGCCAACTGCTCGCCGATCGCCCGCAACCCGGTCAGATCGTGTACGTCACCGGGCAGCGCTGTCACGTCCACCATGGGTACCTCCGGGTGGACGGACACAAAGCGGTCGCGCGTGCGTCGTTCACGCGCCACCACCTGCATGCGTTCGGCATGGAGGCGCAGCAATCCGGCGGCCAGCCGTTCGGTACCGGCCGCGGTCGCTGTGCTGGACGTACTCGCTGTGCTGCCCGTGCTCGCAGTGCTGGACGTGCCTGAGCCGCTGGCGCTCGAGCTGCCGGCGGTGCTTGCCTGACTGGACGCGGAGGCCCGCTGGGAGTCAGCCTTCCCGGTCGGATGATCCACAATGCCGCCGTCCGCAAGATTTTCTTCCAGCGCCTCCTCCAGGGCCTCGGCGGCGGCCAGCGCCCGCTCCGCGGTGAGGTGCGCGGCGCCGCTGCCGTGGACGCGGTTGAGGACCAGACCGGCGAGCGGCATGTCCTCGGCCGCCAGGCGTTCCACGAAGTAGGCCGCCTCCCGAAGGGCGTCCCGCTCCGGGGCGGCGACCACCAGGAAGGCCGTGCCCGGCGCCTGGAGCAGCCGGTACGTGGCGTCGGCGCGGGTCCTGAAGCCGCCGAACATGGTGTCCATGGCCGCCACGAAGGTCTGCACGTCACGCAGCAGTCCCGCGCCCATCACCTTGCTGAGGGTGCCGGTCATCATCGACATCCCGATGTTGAGGAATTTCACCCCGGCCCGGCCGCCGACCTTGGCCGGGGCCATCAGCAGCTTGATGAACTTGCCGTCGAGGAAGGAGCCAAGCCGCTTGGGCGCGTCCAGGAAGTCCAGCGCGCTGCGGCTCGGCGGGGTGTCGACGATGATCAGGTCCCAGGCGTCCTGGGCCCTGAGCTGGCCCAGCTTCTCCATCGCCATGTACTCCTGCGTGCCCGCGAAACCGGCCGACAGGGACTGGTAGAAGGGGTTCTCCAGGATCGCGCGGGCCCGCTCCTGATCGGAGTGCTGGACCACGACCTCGTCGAAGGTCCGCTTCATGTCCAGCATCATCGCGTGCAGCGAACCGCCGGCGGACCGATCGATTCCGGCCACCTCGCGCGGGGTGTTGTCCAGTTCGGTCAGGCCCATGGACTGGGCCAGCCGCCGCGCCGGGTCGATCGTGAGTACGACGGCCGTACGGCCGCGCTCGGCCGCGCGTACGCCCAGGGACGCGGCGGTCGTCGTCTTGCCGACACCGCCGGAACCGCAGCACACGATGATCCGCGTCTTGGGGTCGTCGAGCAGCGGGTCGATCTCCAGCACGGGGCTCTCCAGGCTCATGGGTCAGGCCTCGTCTCCGGTGTCGGTGTCTTCGTCCGGGTGAGCGGCGGATTTCCCGCGGGCGCCGTCCTTGGCGAAGGTGCCGCCGAAGCCCGGCACGGCCTGCTTGCGCAGGCTGTCGGCCAGCCGGTAGAGCCCGCCGAGGTCCACGCCCTCGCCGATCAGCTCCAACTCCCGTACGGGAAGGCCGAGTCCGCCGATCTCGGCGCGCTGCTCGCGCTCCAGGACCACCCGCTCGGCGTGCTCGTACGCCTGGGCGAGCAGCGGGTCGACCAGCCGCTCGGCGACCCCGCCGCGCCGGGCGCCGCCGAGCCCGGCCTGGGACAGCGCCTTGGCGACGGCCGTGCGCCGCTTGCCGACGCCGCCACCGCTGCCGCCCGCCGGGAGGTCGGTGACCTGGGCGAGGGCGGCGTCCTCCAGGAGGACGGGGCGCACCATGTTGACGATGACGGCGCCCACCGGCAGCCCGGCGGAGCGCAGGTCCGCGACGCCGTCCATCGTCTCCTGGACCGGCATCTCCTCCAGGAGCGTCACCAGGTGGACGGCGGTCTGCGGGGACTTCATCACGCGCATCACGGTCTGCGCCTGGTTGTGTATGGGGCCCATCCGGGCCAGCCCGGCGACCTCGTCGTTGACGTTGAGGAAGCGGGTGATCCGCCCGGTGGGCGGGGCGTCGAGCACCACCGCGTCGTACACCGGCCAGCCCGCCTTGTCCTTGCGGCGGACGGCCTCGCAGACCTTGCCGGTCAGCAGCACGTCCCGCAGCCCGGGGGCGACGGTGGTGGCGAAGTCGATCGCGCCGAGCTTCTTGAGCGCGCGCCCGGCGCGGCCGAGCTTGTAGAACATGTCCAGGTAGTCCAGCATCGCCAGCTCGGCGTCGATGGCCAGCGCGTGCACCTCGCCGCCGCCGGGTGCGGAAGCGATTTTCCGCTCCTGGTACGGCAGCGCCTCGGTCTCGAAGAGCTGGGCGATGCCCTGCCGCTCCTCCACCTCGGCCAGCAGCACACGCCGTCCCTCGGACGCGAGCGCGAGGGACAGCGCGGCGGCGACCGTGGTCTTTCCCGTGCCGCCCTTGCCCGTCACGATGTGGAGCCTGACGGCGGAAGACTGTTGAGGGCTCACCTTGCGAGCCTAACCACTGAAGGCACCACGTACTCGGGCGGCCGTGCGGTTGGGGTGACGGCGCGATGACCGCCGGGTGTCGATCCGGGGCGGCGGCGCGGGGCCGAACGGGGGGCGCGGCAGTGGTCCGCGGGTGGTCCGCGTACGGTCCCCGCCGGTCGGGGAGCGCCGTGCCGGACGGCCGCCGGGGAGGCACTACAGTCGCCGTATGGCGAAGAAGTGGGAATACGCGACCGTGCCGCTGCTCGTGCACGCGACGAAGCAGATCCTCGACACGTGGGGCGAGGACGGCTGGGAACTGGTGCAGGTCGTGCCGGGGATGAGCCCCGAGCAGCTCGTGGCGTACTTCAAGCGGGAGAAGGCCGCGTGAGCGGCGCCGTCGACGCGCGGCTCGCGGAGCTGGGGCTGACGCTGCCGGACGTGGTCCCGCCGCTGGCGGCCTACCAGCCCGCGGTGATCTCCGGGCGGTACGTCTTCACCTCGGGGCAGCTCCCCATGGTCGAGGGCAAGCTCGCGCTGACCGGCAAGGTCGGCGCCGAGGTGACCGCCGACGAGGCGAAGGACCTGGCCCGCATCTGCGCGCTCAACGCGCTGGCCGCCGTCCGCTCGGTCATCGGTGACCTCGACCGGATCGCCCGTGTGGTCAAGGTCGTCGGCTTCGTCGCCTCCGCCCCCGACTTCACCGGCCAGCCCGGTGTGATCAACGGCGCCAGCGAGCTGCTCGGCGAGGTCCTCGGTGAGAAGGGCGTGCACGCGCGCAGCGCCGTCGGCGTGGCCGTCCTCCCGCTGGACGCCCCGGTCGAGGTCGAGGTCCAGGTCGAGCTGACGGACTGAGTCCGCCGGTCCGCCGCCCGCGGGGAGGCCCCTGCGGGCGGCGGCTCTCGAACGTCGCGGGGAGGCCCCCGCGGGCGGCGGCTCTCGAACGTCGCGGGGAGGCCCCCGCGGGCGGCGGCTCTCGAAAATCGCGCCGGATGGACGTAGCATCCCGCCCATGACCAGGACCGACGGACAGATGTTCCCCGCCTCGTGGCCGGACCGCATCCGGGCGCTGACGAGCGGGGAACTGGTCCCCGTCACGCCGCGGCGGGCGGCGACCGTACTGCTGCTGCGGGACACCGACGCAGGCGGACCGGCCGTCCACATGCTGCGCAGACGCGCCTCCATGGCCTTCGCCGGGGGCGCGTACGCGTATCCGGGCGGCGGCGTGGACCCGCGCGACGAGCGTCCCGTGGGGTGGGCCGGGCCGTCGCTGGAGGCGTGGGCGGCGGCGCTGGGGGCGAGCGAGGCGGTCGCGCAGGCCGTGGTGTGCGCGGCGGTGCGGGAGACCTTCGAGGAGTCGGGGGTGCTGCTCGCCGGGCCCGACCCGGAGACCGTCGTCGCCGACATCACCGGGGCGGACTGGGAGGCGGACCGGGCCGCGCTGGCCGCTCACCACCTGTCCTTCGCCGACTTCCTGGCCCGCCGCGAACTCGTCCTGCGCTCCGACCTGCTCGGCCCCTGGGCCCGCTGGATCACCCCGGAGTTCGAGGAGCGCCGCTACGACACCTGGTTCTTCCTCGCCACCCTCCCGGCCGGGCAGCGCACGCGGGACGTGTCGGGCGAGGCGGACCACACCGTATGGCTGCCGCCCGCCGAGGCCGTCGCGGGCTACGACCGCGGCGAGCTGAGCATGCTGCCGCCGACCGTCACCACACTGCGCGACCTGCTGCCGTACGCCTCTGCCGCGGACGCGCTCACCGCCGCGGGTGACCGGGACCTCACCCCGGTCCTGGCCCGCGCCGCCCTCGACGAGCACGGCGACGTCGTCCTGACCTGGCCGGGACACGACGAGTTCACCCGCTTCATCCCGGGCACGGCGGGTCCGCTGCCGGACCGGGGCCAGGGCCAGGGCCAGGGTCAGGGCCGGGACCAGGACCGGGCTCAGGACGAGGGAGCGGGCCGATGACCGCCGCGAAGCCGCCGGGCGAGCCGCGGGCCACCATCGGCGGTCGGGCCACCGCCCGCGCCCTGTGCGTGCTGGCGCCCAACCCCTCGGCGATGACCCTGGACGGCACCAACACCTGGATCGTGGCAGAACCCGACTCACCGCTGGCCGTCGTCATCGACCCCGGCCCGCTGGACGAGGGCCACCTCGCCCACGTGGTGGAGGTCGCCGAGCGGGCGGGCAAGCGCGTCGCCCTCACCCTGCTCACCCACGGCCACCCCGACCACGCGGAGGGCGCGGCCCGCTTCGCCGAACTGACCGGCACCCGCGTACGGGCCCTGGACCCGGCGCTGCGGCTCGGCGACGAGGGCCTGGCCGCGGGCGACACCGTCACCACCGGCGGCCTGGAACTCCAGGTCGTCTCCACACCCGGCCACACCGCCGACTCGCTCTCCTTCCACCTCCCGGCCGACGGCGCCGTCCTGACCGGCGACACCGTGCTGGGCCGCGGCACCACCGTGGTCGCGCACCCCGACGGGCGGCTCGGCGACTACCTGGACTCGCTGCGGCGGCTCCAGGCCCTGACGGTCGACGGCGGGGTGGACACCGTGCTGCCCGGGCACGGCCCCGTGCTCACCGACGCCCGCGGCGCCGTCGAGTACTACCTCGCCCACCGCGCGCACCGGCTCGCCCAGGTCGAGACCGCCGTCGAGTCGGGGCTGCTCACCGCCGCCGACGTCGTCGCCCACGTCTACGCCGACGTCGACCGCTCCCTGTGGCCCGCCGCCGAGCTCTCCGTCCGGGCCCAGCTGGCCTACCTACGCGAACACGGACTCATCGATCTGCCATGACACCCACCCCTCCCGCGTCACCCGCCGCCCCTTCGCCCGGACCCGCCTTCGAGCCCTGGTCGCCCTCCTTCGTCGCCGACCCCTACCCGGCCTACGAGGCCCTGCGCGCGGCCGGCCGCGCGCACTGGTTCGAGCCGACCAGGCAGTGGCTCATCCCGCACTACGACGACGTCAACGCCCTGCTGCGCGACCGCCGTCTGGGCCGCACCTACCTGCACCGCTTCACCCACGAGGAGTTCGGCCGCGAGGCGCCGCCCGCCGAGCACGAGCCGTTCACCACGCTCAACGGCAACGGGATGCTGGATCTCGAAGCCCCCGCGCACTCCCGCATCCGCCGCCTGGTCGCCAAGGCCTTCACCCCGCGCACGGTGGAGAATCTGGCCCCCACCGTCGAGCGCCTGGCCGCCGGACTCATCACCTCCCTGCACGCCGACGGCGGCGGCGACCTGCTCTCCCGGATCGCCGAGCCGCTGCCGGTCGCGGTCATCGCCGAGATGCTGGGCATCCCGGCCGCCGACCGCGGTCTGCTGCGGCCCTGGTCGGCGGCGATCACCGGGATGTTCGAGCTGAACCCCACCGAGGAGAGCGCCCGCCGCGCGGTCACCGCCAGCGAGGAGTTCTCCGCGTATCTGCACGAACTCATCGCCGCCCGGCGCGCCGACCCCGGCGAGGACCTGATCAGCGCGCTGATCGCGGCCCGCGAGGACGGGGACGTGCTCAGCGAGCAGGAGATGATCTCCACCATCGTGCTGCTGCTGAACGCGGGCCACGAGGCCACGGTCAACACCACCACCATCGGCTGGCTCACCCTCTTCCACCACCCCGACCAACTCCAACTCCTCTACGACGCCCCCGAGCGGCTGCGGGACGGCGTGGACGAGATGCTGCGCTACGACACCCCCTTGCAGATGTTCGAACGCTGGGTGCTGGACGACATCGAGGTCGGCGGCACGGTCATCCCGCGCGGCTCCGAGGTCGCCCTGCTCTTCGGCTCCGCCAACCGCGACCCGGCCCGCTTCACCGACCCCGACCGCTTCGACGTCACCCGCCCCGCCGCCGACAACCGCCATGTCAGCTTCGGCGCGGGCATCCACTACTGCCTCGGCGCCCCGCTGGCCCGCCTCGAACTCGGCGCGTCCTTCGGCACCTTCCTGCGCCAGGCGCCCGGCCTGCGGCTGGTCGCCGAGCCCGCCTGGAGCCCCGGCTACGTGATCCGCGGACCGGAGGAGCTGCTGGTCACCTGGTGACGGCGCGGAACCGCGCGCAGGCCGCGGGGCGGACGGGCGCAGGACCGTACGGGCAGCCGCGCGCGGGACCGTACGGCGGGCCCGCGCGCACGGCCCCCTGCGCGGATCGCCGCGGGTCAGCCGGTGACGAGGTCGCGGCGGCGCAGCCCGGCCAGGCCGGCCGCGAGGGTCCCGGCGGCCACGAGTATCAGCCAGGCGTACGGCGTCGCGGTGATCTCGCCGCCGGGCAGCTTCGGCACGTGGGTGAACGGCGACAGGTCGAGCAGGGGCTGCGGCAGCCGCAGCACCGGGCCGAGCTGGCCCATCATCACGAAGAGCCCGAGCAGGCCCCAGGCGGCCGTGGACGCCCTCGGGAGCAGGCCGAACAGCAGGGTGCCGAGCCCGATCAGCACCCACACGGCGGGCGCCTGCGCGACGGCCGCCCCGATCAGCCGGGGGACCTGCCCGCCGATGTCGTCGATGGCGCCGCCGTAGGCCAGGCCCATCAGCAGGCCGCCGGTGGCCAGCAGGACGACCGTGCCGAGCAGCGCGTGGACGAGGTGGCTCGCGGCCCAGCGCACCCTGCCGACCGGCTGGGCGAGCACGGCCTCCGCGCCCTGCCCGGTCTCCTCGGTGCGCAGCCGCAGCACGCTCTGCACGGCGAAGACGGCGGCCATGATGCCGAGCAGGCCCATCGCGGTCGACAGGAACGCGTCGGTCAGGCCCTGGTGGCCGCCCATCCGCTGGAAGATGTCGTCCACCTGGCCGTTGCCGCCGATCAGATCCCCGACGGAGTCGGTGACCGAGCCGTAGACCCCGCCCGCGACCGCCAGGCCCGCGGCCCACGCGTACAGGGTGCCGCGCTGCAACCGCCAGGCCAGGGCGAGGGGTCCGTTCAGCGAGCGGGCCGCCCGCGCGGGTCCCGGACGGGCGGGCAGCAGACCGGCCCCGGTGTCCCGGCGGGCGACCAGGGCGTACGCGGCGCCGCAGGTCAGTACGGCGAAGGCGGCGGCGGGCAGCAGCACCCACCACGCCTCGTCGGCGTACGGATGGAGGTGTTCGAGCCAGCCCAGCGGCGAGATCCACACCAGGGGCGAGGAGGAGTCGGTGGTCGCGGCGTCCCCGGCGGCGCGCAGCAGGAAGGCGCCGCCGAGCACGGCTCCCGCGACACCCTTGGCGAGCCGCGCGGTCTCGGTGACCTGGGCGGTCACCGCGGCGACCCCGGCGAACATCATGCCGCCGACCGCGAGGGCGAGGGCGAGCGCGACCGAGCCCGTCAGGCTCTGGCCGAGCACGGTCATGCCGCACAGGACGACCAGGGCGATGGCGACGTCGGCGGTCGCGGCGGCCGACAGGGCGGCGGTGAGCGGGGCCCGGCGGTCGACCATGGTCGCGCCGAGCATGTCCTGGCGGCCGGTCTCCTCTTCCTCACGGGTGTGCCGGACGACGATCAGCATGCTCATCAGCCCGGTGAGGGACGCGCCGAGCACGCCCATCCGCCAGCCGGTGAGCGCGCCGATCGTGTCCCAGTCGTAGATGGGTCCGAAGAGCGCGCGCAGCGGCGCGCTGGCGTTGGTGCTGCGCGCGAGGTCCGCGCGTTCGGCCTGGTCGCCGTAGAGCGTGCGGAAGGAGGCGGCGGTGCCGATGACGGACGCGGCCAGCACGTACAGCCAGGCCGGGATCATCAGCCGGTCGCGGCGCAGGGCCAGTTGGGTGAGGGCGCCGGTGCCCGCGAAGCCGCTCATCGGGGCGTCGCCTTACGCGGACCGGTCGCGGACGGCGTACCGGATGCGGTCGTCCCGTCGGGTCCGGACGGCGTACCGGATGCGGACGTACCGGTCGCGGACGGCCCGTCGGGTCCGGACCGCGTACCGGCCCGGCCCTCGGCAGCCGACGCGTGACCGTCGACGTCCGGGTCCTCGTAGTGCCTGCGGAACAGCTCCTCCAGGGTGGGCGGGCGGCTGGTGAGGCTGCGGACGCCGGTGTCGGCGAGGGCGCGCAGCAGGGCGTCGAGCTTGTCGGTGTCGGCCTGGAGGGTGACGTGGTGCCCGCTGACGTCCACGTCGTGCACGCCGGGCAGTTCGTCGAGGCCGTGCGGTGGGGCGGCCAGCTCCGCGGTGACGCTGGTGCGGGTCAGATGGCGCAGCTCGCCGAGGGCGCCGGTCTCCACGGTGCGGCCCTGGCGGATGATGCTGACCCGGTCGCAGAGCGCCTCGACCTCGCTGAGGATGTGGCTGGACAGCAGCACGGTCGCCCCGCGGTCCCTGGCCTGCTCCACGCAGCCCTGGAAGACCTCTTCCATCAGCGGGTCGAGTCCCGAGGTCGGCTCGTCCAGGATCAGCAGGTCGGCGTCCGAGGCGAAGGCGGCGACCAGGGCGACCTTCTGCCGGTTGCCCTTCGAATACGCGCCGCCCTTCTTCGTCGGATCCAGCTCGAACCGGTCGAGCAGTTCCCGTTTCCGGCTCGCGGCACCGCCGTGGCCCCGCTCGCCGGGCTCCCTGCGCCCGCGCCCGCGCCACCGCCCGCGCACAGCGCCTCCGCCGCCTCCGCCGCGCAGTCTGCCGAAGAGGTCGATGATCTCGCCGCCGCTGAGATTGGGCCACAGCGTGACATCGCCCGGCACGTAGGCGATCCGCCGGTGCAGGGCCACCGCGTCCCGCCACGGGTCGCCGCCGAGCAGCCGGGCCTCGCCGCCGTCGGCTCTGATCAGGCCGAGCAGGACGCGGATCGTGGTGGACTTCCCCGCCCCGTTGGGACCCAGGAAGCCGTGCACCTCGCCGGTGCGGACGGACAGGTCGAGTCCGTCGAGTGCGTGTGTGCGGCCGAAGGTCTTGTGGAGCCCGGCCACCATGATTGCGTCCGTCATGCTTGTGAAGCTACAGTACATTCAGAAATTTGTGAAGATGACGAAGCGGATAAACTTCACTCAGCGTGACTTGGGCGGATCGGACGAGGGAGGCGGCGGCCATGGCGGACCCGCGGGACGAGGAGAGACCTGCGGAGGTGCTGACCTTCATCGAGCGCTTCGCCGCCGAGATGGTCGAGGCCGGAATGCAGCGGATGGCAGCCCGGGTCTTCTCCGCGCTGCTCGTGTCCGAGAACGGCGCGCTCAGCTCCGCCGAGCTGAGCGAAAGGCTCCAGGTCAGCCCGGCCGCGGTCTCCGGCGCCGTGCGCTACCTCGCCCAGGTCGGGATGGTGCACCGCGAGCGCGACCCCGGCTCGCGCCGCGAGCTGTACCGGGTGCACCACGACCAGTGGTACGAGACGTTCACCAGCCGCAGCGGCGTCCTCGCCCGCTGGGAGAACACCTTGCGCACCGGAATAGACACCGTCGGCGAGGAGACGGACGCGGGTCAGCGGCTCGCCGAGACCGCCGCCTTCTTCGACTTCCTGCAAAGGGAGCTCGGCGCGATGATGGACCGCTGGCGGGAGCACAAGGCCACGATGTGACGCGCGGCCCGCTGAAACGCTCCTGCCGCCCTCAGCGCGGCACCGTCAGCCGCCACGCCGACCGCTCCACCGTCCACGTACGGCTGCGCACCGGCCCGGTGACGGCGGAGTCCGCGCGGTAGCGGAAGTCCCGGCCCGAGACGGTGATGGTCCGCGCCTGCGCGCGTACGTGCTCCGCGCCCTCCGTACGGCGGACGAAGACCTCCGCCACGCCCGACGGCGAGGTGCGGACCGAGATCTCCTGCACCGGCTGGTCCAGATCGGCCAGCAGCACACCGTCGGCCTCCACGCGCAGCCGTTGCCGCGGCTGCTGACCGTTGACCGGGATCGGCGCGGTGAGGGTGCGGACCAGGGAGCGGGCGGTCTTCTCGACCGGCGTCCACCAGTGCGCGGCGGTCTGCGAGACCGGGGTGCCGCACGGGATGCTCAGCGTGCCGAGCACGATCCCGCCGCTCTCGTCGACCAGCAGGTCGAGCTCCCGCTCGACGCCGTCGAGCACCGCCCGCGCCGCCGCCAGCACCTGGCCCGGCACCCCGAGGCCGCGAGCCAGCGCGGACCGCGGCCCGATCGGCACCAGCGCGACCGGCGCCTCCCCGAGCGTGCGGTCGCGGTGCAGCGCGCGCACCATCCGCAGCAGCGCCGCGTCGTCGCCGAGCACCACAGGGTGACGGCGACCGCGGTGCGCCAGCGCGCGCTCCGCCTCCTCCGCGGAATCCGGGACGCAAACTTTTACGGAGTACGCGCCCGCGCACAGGACATCTTTGGCGATCCGCACGGATTCGCCGTCGACCGCGCGTGCCGCGGGGTCGATGACCAGGAGCAGGGGGTGCCCCCGGTCGGAGTCCGGGGGAGGATGCCCAGGAGACACGGCCGACACCTTGGTCCTTCCTCAGGTAAAATCTCGGTGCAAGAGCCCCTTGCGCCTTTGCGTCAG
Organism: Streptomyces sp. NPDC088197; assembly: GCF_044741185.1. Taxonomy (NCBI): domain Bacteria; kingdom Bacillati; phylum Actinomycetota; class Actinomycetes; order Kitasatosporales; family Streptomycetaceae; genus Streptomyces; species Streptomyces sp. NPDC088197. Next base: position 150,905 of record NZ_JBIUSD010000001.1, on the reverse strand, counting down.
GGGCTTCGTCTATTCCGGGGCAGGTTCGACGGCTCTCTGCACGTTGGACATGCCCCGCCCGGAAGGGGTGTACGCCTGTGCCCGCACTTGTGCTGCTCGGTGCTCAGTGGGGTGACGAGGGCAAGGGGAAGGCCACCGACCTGCTCGGTGGCTCCGTGGACTATGTGGTGCGATACCAGGGCGGCAACAACGCCGGCCACACGGTCGTCGTCGGCGACCAGAAGTACGCACTGCATCTCCTCCCCTCCGGAATCCTGTCACCGGGGTGCACCCCGGTCATTGGGAACGGTGTCGTCGTCGACCCGGCGGTCCTGCTCTCCGAGCTGAGCGGGCTGAACGAGCGCGGTGTCGACACGTCCAAGCTCCTGATCAGCGGTAACGCGCACCTGATCACGCCGTATCACCAGACCATCGACAAGGTGACGGAGCGGTTCCTCGGCAACCGCAAGATCGGCACCACCGGGCGCGGCATCGGCCCGGCCTACGCCGACAAGATCAACCGGGTGGGCATCCGCATCCAGGATCTGTTCGACGAATCGATCCTCCAGCAGAAGGTCGACGCGGCGCTCAGCGAGAAGAACCAGGTGCTGGTCAAGCTCTTCAACCGGCGCGCGATCAGCACCGCCCAGGTCGTCGAGGAGTACCTCGGCTACGCGGAGCAGATCAGGAGCTACGTCGCCGACACGACCCTGATCCTCAACAACGCGCTCGACGAGGGCAAGGTCGTCCTGATGGAGGGCGGCCAGGGCACGCTCCTCGACGTCGACCACGGCACGTACCCCTTCGTCACGTCGTCCAACCCGACGTCCGGCGGCGCCTGCACCGGCAGCGGTATCGGCCCCACGAAGATCAGCCGGGTGATCGGCATCCTCAAGGCCTACACCACGCGTGTGGGCTCCGGACCGTTCCCCACCGAGCTGTTCGACGCGGACGGCGAGCGACTGCGCACCGTGGGGCACGAGTTCGGCGTCACCACCGGGCGCAACCGGCGCTGCGGCTGGTTCGACGCGGTCATCGCCCGTTACGCGACCCGGGTCAACGGCCTCACCGACTTCTTCCTCACCAAGCTGGACATCCTCACCGGCTGGGAGCAGATCCCGGTCTGCGTCGCGTACGAGATCGACGGCCGCCGGGTCGAGGAACTGCCCTACAGCCAGTCCGACTTCCACCACGCCAAGCCGGTCTACGAGTACCTGCCCGGCTGGACGGAGGACATCAGCAAGGCCAAGTCGCTCTCCGACCTGCCGAAGAACGCGCAGGCGTACGTGAAGGCGCTGGAGGAGATGTCGGGCGCCCCGATCTCCGCGATCGGCGTCGGCCCCGGCCGTACCGAGACGATCGAGATCAACTCGTTCCTCTAGAACGGCCCCAGGCCCCAGGCCCCGGTTCCACAGGTAAGCCCCGCCCACCCAGGTGAGCGGGGCTTACCTGTGTCCGTACGCGGTCACTGGTCGACCTTGGTGTACGTCAGCGGCGCCTTGCTCGTGTCGAGGTTGTCGCGGCGCAGATGGGTGTCGTCCACCAGGGTGAGCGTGGTGCCGTCGCCGGGGCTGCACGAGGACGCGGGCTTCCCCGTCACCACCTGCGACGGGCTCAACTCGACCGGCGGGCCCACCGAGACGACGTGCATGGACCAGAAGCAGGCGTAGGAGGCGCTGTCGCCCGACAGCTCCACGGAGCCGTCCGCCTTCACCGTCAGCGTCCGGGTGTTGTCGCCCGCGTCGTCACTGGTGAAGGAGGTCCGCCAGGTGCCGACCATGCCGCTGGGCACCGCCGCGTTCGCGGGGTCCGCCTGGCCCGGCGACGTCCGCGCGGGACCCGAGACCGGCGGGGACGTCGGACCGGTGGGTGTGCTCACACCGGGGTCCGGATCGGCCGTGTTCTTCGTGCCCCCCTGGCCCGCGATGTACGCCGTCACGCCGCCCGCGACGACCACCAGGGCGACGATCGCCGCGATCAGCGGCCCGCGCCGCGTCTTGCGCGGCCCGCCCGCGTCCGGCCCTGCCGCCTGCGGTTGCGTGTACGTCGGCGGGGGCGGCGTCGGACCGGCCGGTGCCGCACCGGCCGGGGGCGCGTACGAGCCGTAGGTCGGTGAGTACGCGGTCGGCGGCGGTTGCCTGACCGGGGTCGCGCCGTCGGTGCGCGCGCCGGTGCCCGAGAGGTGGCCGGGGTCCGCCCGTGTCGGCGTGGGGGCGCCCGGTCCGCTCGCGGCCACGACCCCCACGTCCAGCTCCGTGGGCGTGGGGGACTCCGCCGCCGCCTCCACCTCCAGCAGCCGCACCGCGTGCCGTCCGAGCTGCGCCACGATCGCGCCGGACAGCCACGGCTCGGCGGTCGAGTCCTGCGCCGCGCTGTCGTCGCTCCCGCCGTCCGCCTCGCCCAGCCGCTCCAGCACCCGCGCCAGCGAGGGCCGCTCCTCGGGCTCCTTCACCAGGCAGGCGGCCACCAACTCGCGCAGCCCGTCGGGCACTTCGTCCAGGTCGGGCGGCTCCTGCACGATCCGGAACATCTGGGCGTGCACACCGCTGGCCGCCGCGCCGAACGGCTGGAGACCGGTCGACGCGTAGGCCAGCACCGAGCCGAGGCAGAAGATGTCGCAGGCGGGCGTCACCCGGTCGCCGCGCACCTGCTCGGGCGACATGAAACCGGGGGAGCCCACCATGGCGCCGGTATAGGTGAGGGAGCCGCCGTCGACGACCGTCTCCAGGGCGCGCGCGATTCCGAAGTCGATCACCCGCGGACCGTCGATGGTGATCATCACGTTCGAGGGTTTGAGATCGCGGTGCACCAGACCGGCGGCGTGGATGTCGCGCAGCGCGTGCGCGAGCCCGGAGGCGAGCACCCGCACCGAACGCTCCGGCAGCGGACCGTACTCCTTGACCACCTGGCTGAGCGAGGGCCCCGCCACATAACCGGTCGCCACCCACGGGACCTCGGCCTCGGTGTCGGCGTCCAGCACCGGCGCGGTCCACTTCCCGCCCACCCGGCGCGCGGCCTGCACCTCACGGCGGAAACGGGTGCGGAACTCCTCCTGGGACGCCAGTTCGTCGCGGACCAGCTTCACCGCCACCGTGCGCCCGCGCTCGGAACGCGCCAGGTAGACGATGCCCATCCCGCCCACCCCGAGCCTGCCCAGGAGGCGGTACGCGCCGATCGACCGCGGATCGCCGGACCTCAGCTCGTCCATCGTCGCTCTTCCCCGTCCCGCTCCGCACTGTGCGGCTCCGTCCCGGCACCGCGCCGCCGCCCACCCGTACGGCGAAGAATAAGCGTATGAACGGCAGGGGGTCAGAGGTGTTCCCCGTTCCGCTCGCCGCGCATACGCGTACGGGCTTCGCATATCGTGTGCGGCAGTCACCCGCGCGTACGAACGTACGAATCACCGGAGTACGTGGGCGCGCGCGACGCACAAGGACGACGAAGGAGACGGCATGCCGGACGGCGGCGTATCGCCTGTGCGGCGCAGCAGTCTGCGCCAGCAGATCGCCGACGCCCTGCGCGACGAGGTGCTGACCGGACGGCTCCCGGCCGGCCGCCACTTCACCGTCAAGGAGATCGCCGAGCTGTACGGCGTCTCCGCGACCCCCGTCCGCGAGGCCCTGGTCGACCTCGCGGCACAGGGACTGCTCGAAGTCGAGCAGCACCGCGGCTTCCAGGTCCGCCGTTTCACCGCGCAGGACTTCCGCACCCTCACCGAAGCGCGGCTCTTCGTCGTCGAGGCGTCCTTCCGGCGGATGGCCGAGGTCGGCATGGGCGACGTGCCGCCCGACGCCATCGCGTCCGTACGGCGCCGCGCCGAAGCCGCCGCCCGCGCCGCCCGCTCCGGTGTCCTCGACATCCTCATCGGCTGCGACCTGCGCTTCTGGCGCGAGTTGACCGCCCTCGGCGGCAACCCGCACATCTGCGAATTCCTCGACCGCATGCGCACCCAGACCTGGATCTACGCCGTCCCCCACCTGCGCGCCCTGCACGACACCGCCGGGGTCTGCTGGTCCGACCACGTCGCCCTCGTGGACGCCGTCGCCGCACGCGACACCGCGACCGCCCGGCAGCTCACCCTGGAGCACAGCGACCACACCAGCGCCCTCATCGAAAAGCTCGTCCCCGCCCGGCCATGACGCGACCGGCACGGGCGTTTTAGGCTGTACGCCCCCGACCGGATGGAGTGTTCGTGGCCTGCGACTTGTGGCTGGTGCCCCTCGTGGACGTGCTCTGCCACAGCCCGGAAAACCCCTTCTCCGAGGAACTCGCCCGATACGACAAGGCGTTGAACGACGCCGGACAGCCGCCCGTCCCCGTCTACAACTACATGCCGGGGCTGTCGGGCGACGTCGGCCCGATCGCGTGCTTCGACTACGACGCCCTGCACTTCCTGCGCCGCGCCTATCTGCTCAGCCTCCAGGGGCTCGAGGTCACCCCGGTCGACGCCCTCGGCGGCGACTACGAACAGCTCCTGGAGATGTTCGAGGCCACCGCCCAGCGGTCGCACCTGGTCTGGCACTACGACCACGCGGGGGCGTACGTCCCCCTCGACTTCCCCCAGCCCGTCGTCAACGACGAACTCCTCGAAGGCGGCGGCCCCCTCGGCTCCAGCCACGGGCTGCTGCGCGAACTCGAATTCGTGGCCCCCGTCATCGGCATCGACCCCGCCAACCCGCCGCTGCCGCCCGCGCCGCCCGAACACCACACCACTCTTGAGGAGCCGGCCGTCTCACCGGTCGTGGGCAACGGGCCGTTCGCGCGGGAACACCACGTGTGGCTCGGCCTGCACGCGGCGGCGACGCGGAGCCTGGGCCAGGGCTCGATGATCGTCTTCAGCTAATCGCACCGGGCTCCTTGGCGAGCCGCACCGGGCTCCTTGGTGAGCCGCACCGCGCTGCCTGGCGAGCCGCACCCGGCCACCCCGGCCACTTGGCGAGCCGCCCCCGGCTACCTCGGGCTCTCCGGCGGCCGTTGGCGCGGCATGTTGGGGCGCGTGCTCGGGTGCGCCAGGCGCGGACCCGGCGACGGCTCCTGGCGGCTCGGCCACCAGGCGGCGGACTGGGTGCGCAGCGGAGCGCCGGAGGTGTGGCCGCCGAATTCGACGATCCAGTCGGACGTCTCCATCCGGACGAGGTCGGCCAGGTCGTCGCAGAAGCGGCGCAGGATGGCCAGACAGCGTTCCGCGGCCTCGGCGGCGGTGCCCTCGGTGGGGCCGAGGACCTCGCGGACGCTCTCGGAGGCCCAGTCGAAGCGCAGGGACTCCAGGCGGCGCTGGACGGCCTGGGCGGTGGCGACGTCGCGCATCCACCCCGAGGTCAGGCCGAAGAGGCGGTCGGTGCCGAGGCAGACACCCGCCAGGAGCAGCGCGAGATAGCCCCAGCTCGCGCTGGTGTCCGCGGTGCCGGTCAGCTCCACCAGCGGCAGGGCGGCGCCGGCGGTGCCGAAGAGGACGGCGCCCAGACGCAGGGCGCGGGCGGCGCGGCGCTTGCGGATACGGTCGTCGAGGTACCAGTCGGCGGTGCGCAGGGCGCCCGTCTCGGCCCAGCGGTACAGCTCCGCCAGGCGTTCCGCGGGCTCGCCCCAGTCGCCGAGCGGGAACGGCAGCGCCCGCAGGTCCTCGTGCTGATGGTGCAGCGCCCGCCGCTGAGGCTCGTCCCGAGGTGCTTCCTCGGGAAACATGTCCGGCTGGCTCACTGCACGCTCCCTCGTATGGCCCCAAGGGCCCCTCGTGGACCTCATATGCGGCTTTCGGCGCCGGATGTCCGGCCCGGTGGTGAAGCACTCTTCTTACCGCCGAACGGCTGAGCGCGGGGTAGCGATCTCCGGATATCCGCCCATACGGGCAGCGTGATCAGGTATAGGCCGATGAATGCGGTCGCTCGAAAGAGTGAGGGCGGCCCGCCGCCCCGCGGCCCACTACCCTGGTGCGCGTGAAGGTCCTTGTCATCGGCGGCGGCGCCCGCGAACACGCCCTGTGCCGCTCCCTCTCGCTCGACCCCGACGTCACCTCGCTGCACTGCGCGCCCGGCAACGCCGGAATCGGCGAGGTCGCCGAGCTGCACCAGGTCGACGCCCTCGACGGCGCGGCCGTCGCAGAACTCGCCGTCTCCCTCGGCGCCGACTTCGTGATCGTGGGGCCCGAGGCCCCGCTGGTCGCCGGGGTCGCCGACGCGGTACGGGCCAGCGGCATCGACTGCTTCGGCCCGTCGGCGCGGGCCGCGGAGCTGGAGGGCTCCAAGGCGTTCGCCAAGGACGTGATGGCGGCGGCCGGGGTGCCGACCGCGCGCAGTTACGTCTGCACGACGGCCGACGAGGTCGACGTGGCGCTCGACGCTTTCGGCGCGCCCTATGTCGTCAAGGACGACGGGCTCGCGGCGGGCAAGGGCGTGGTCGTCACCGGCGACCTGGCCACCGCCCGCGCGCACGCGCTGAGCTGCGACCGGGTGGTCATCGAGGAGTTCCTCGACGGCCCCGAGGTGTCGCTGTTCGCGGTCACCGACGGCGAGACGGTCGTACCGCTCCAGCCCGCGCAGGACTTCAAGCGGGCGCTGGACGACGACGAGGGCCCCAACACCGGCGGTATGGGCGCCTATTCGCCGCTGCCGTGGGCCGACCCCAAGCTCGTCGACGAGGTCGAGCGGACCGTGCTCCAGCCGACCGTGGACGAGCTGCGCCGCCGCGGCACGCCCTTCGCGGGCCTGCTCTACGCCGGTCTCGCCATCACCTCGCGCGGTGTGCGGGTCATCGAGTTCAACGCGCGCTTCGGCGACCCCGAGACGCAGGTCGTACTCGCCCGGCTCAAGACGCCGCTGGCCGGACTGCTGCGGGCCGCGGCCACCGGGCAGCTCGCCGCCTTCCCGCGGCTGCGCTGGAGCGACGGCGCGGCGGTGACCGTGGTCATCGCCTCGTACAACTACCCGGACACCCCGCGCACCGGCGACCCGATCTCCGGGCTCGCGGACGTCGCCGAGAAGGACGAGCACGCGTACGTCCTGCACGCGGGCACCCGGGAGGACGACGGGCGGATCGTCAGCGCGGGCGGCCGGGTGCTGTCGGTCACCGCGACCGGTTCCGACCTCGCCAAGGCCCGTGACCGGGCCTACCGCGCGGTCGACCGGATCGGTCTTGACGGTGGCCACCACCGTACGGACATCGCCGCGAAAGCGGCCGGTCTCTGACCAAAGCCACTCCAAGGAGTGATGACTCGGCCATAAGGCTGACTCCTTCCCGGCGCCGAACTAGGGTGCCCCGAAAGCGCACTGCGGGACATTGCGGCAATCAGCCGTACGGCCATTGCGATGTCCGTGGGCGGTGCGACAGTGGGGGGAGGCCGCCATCGGGGCGGTCACCACAGCGCAGGGGGTGAGTCGCCGATGGCCGGAGAAGCAGGTGAGGCGGTCGCGCGCTCCCGTGCCCTGGCGGTGCTCCGGGTCCGGGGCGCCGCGCTCGGCGCGGCCCTGCTGCCCGCCGCCGTCGCCGTCGTCCTGCACGCGGGCGGCGCGACCGGCCGGATCGGCTCGCGCTGGGACGGTGTGCGCTGGGGAATGACCGGTGGCGCGCTGGTGGTGCTGCTGGTCGCGGCGGCCGTCGCGGCGGTGATCGTACGGGCCAGGCCCGCGGTCAGTCCCGCGGTGCCGGTGGCCGAGACCGCCGCGCCCGACCTCTACCGGATGGTCCGCGACCTGGCGGAGCGGATGGAGGTGCCCGCGCCGTCGGCGATAGAGCTGACGCCGGACTGCGACAGCTGGCTGGAGGAGCGCAGGGCCGACCGGCCCGCGGGCCGCAAGGCCAGGAAGGCCGCCAGGGAAGAGGGCAGGCGGACCGCGCCCGTGCTGGTGATCGGCTCGCCCTTCATGTGGTGGATGCGGATCGCGGAGCTGCGCGCGCTGCTCGCGCCCGTGGTGGCGGGCACGGGACCCGCCGCCGATCCGGAGATAGCGGCCGCCCGCCGCTTCGTGCGCGGCCTCGACGCGGCGGCCGGAGTCGCCGCGCACGGCCGCGAGGGCACTGTGCTGCTGCGACCGGTGTTCGGCGTCCTCGGCTGGACGGTCCGGCTGCTGCTGAACGGCTGCCGTGTCCATGTCGCCGAGATGGAGCGGGGCGTCGCCGCCTCCGCCTCCGAGCGCGCGCAGGCCGTCGACTACGGGCTGCGGATCGTCGCCCAGGAACAGGTGGGCCTGGCCTACGCGGGCTGGGACCGGCTGCTCACCCGCGTCGCGCTGCCCGCCTGGCGGATGGGCCGCTGGCCGTCCCGGCTGGACGCCGGGGTGGTCGCCGCGCTCACCGAGCTGTCCCGGCGCGACCGGCTCGCCGACGGCTTCGAGACCCGGCTGGGCGAACGCCCGGCCTGCGATCTCCTGGAGGAGCCCGGCGCGATGGACGAGGCCGTCTCACTGCTGGCCGCCCGGCTCTTCCACGCGGGCCCGCAGCGGCCCGGCCCCGACTGGGCGCCGGTGAGCTGGAACGGCTATCCGGACGAGGTCGTCGACCGCATCTGGCGCACCGAGGCCGCCCGGTTGATACGCGTCCTGGACGAGGTGCCGCCGCCGGAGCCCGGCATCGCCGCCGCGGCCGAGGAGGAGGACGAAGGACCGGCCGCGATCGGCGGCGGGCGCCGCAGCGGCCTGCTCCTCGGCGACCGGGCCATGACCGGGCCGACCGCCGCCGCCCGCACCTCGGCGGCGGAACGGGCCGCCGCCGCGCTCGCCGACGAGCCGGGCCGCGCCACCCTCACCCGCGTCATCGACCGGCTCTCGCGCGGCGGCAGCGAGGAGCTGGCCGCCAGGATCGGCGCGCTCGCCGCCCGCGACGAGGCGGCCCGGCACGCCGCGACGGCCGAGAACGCCAAGGGCGGCGGCGGAAACGGTGGCGGAAGCGGGGGCGGAACGGGCGGCGGTACGGAGGAAACCCCCGTGCCCGTCTCCCCGTTGCTGCCGCCCCGTACCGGCCGTGAGCTGCTGACCGACCACGTCACCGCCGTCGTCTGCTGCGCCGCCGTGGACACCGCGGGCGCCGACGCGGGCCTGGACTGGCTGGACGGGCCCACGCTGCTCGTCGGCGGCGCCCGCCGGGCCGATCTGACCTGGCCGGTGCTCCGCCTGGTCGAGAACGGCGACGCGGCACCGCTGCGCTCCTGGCTCAGGGCCGTCGGCGTCCGCCCCGACAAGCCGATCCGGCTGGTGTGATCAACCGACGTAATGCGCCGTCGTGATCGACGGGCGTGACCCGTCGTCGTGATCGACCGACGTGACGCGCCGTCGTGACCAACCGACGGACGCGCCGTCATGATCAACCAATGTGACAAGCGCCACGTCGCCCCCGCGCGAGCGCCGTCCGGGGGCGGTGCGTTTCGGCCACGACCGCACACCGCCCGGCACCGCCTCGCGCACCGCCGCGCGGCGCGCCACACGGCGTGGAACCCGCCCGGCTTCTGGCCCGTACCGCCCGCTCCCGACCGCTCGGAGCGCGCGGCGCGACCTCTTGACCTGGGTCATGTGACGTTCACCACACGCCGGTTGACCGAATCTGCTTCACTCGTCGCCCGATCCGTTCCGATAATTCACCACGAACGGTAACCGGTGCGGTGCTTTCTGTGATGTGCTGGGTATGTGCGCCGCACTATTGCACCGCATGGGTGAACCACGGGTGGAGCGGGGAACCGCGGGAGCCGGCGCGGCCGGGGATCGGGTGAGGGAGGGGCTTCGATGAGTACGGACCAGATCCGACGGTGGGAGTCCGGAGCGCATGCCCACGGGGTCTCCGACCCCTTCGGCCAGGGCCCGCTGCCCTGGCTGCGCGGCGCCTCCCAGTACCTGGACGACGACGGCCAGGTCGTCCCCTGGTACGTCGACCTGGCCGTGAGCAGCGGCGACGCCGCGCACCGCCCGCGCTTCCCCGGACCGCGTACCGCCGACGACGTACGCCGTCAGATCAAGGGCTTCGCCTCCGCGGGATCCGTCGTGCCCGGCGAGGCCATCGACTTCCGGATCACCGTGGACCCGCCGCAGGAGTTCACGGTCGACGTCTACCGGATCGGCCACTACGGCGGCGACGGCGCCGCGAAGATGTCCGCGAGCCCCCGGCTGTCCGGCATCGTCCAGCCCGCGCCGCTGGCCGCCGGAAGGACGGTTTCCTGCCACCACTGGTGGCAGTCCTGGCGGTTGCAGATCCCCACGTACTGGAACACCGGCGCGTACGTGGCCGTCCTCACCACCGCCGACGGCTACCGCAGCCACGTCCCCTTCACCGTCCGCGCCACCCACGAGGCGGACCTGCTCCTGCTGATGCCCGACGTGACGTGGCAGGCGTACAACCTCTACCCCGAGGACGGCAGGACCGGCGCCAGCCTGTACCACGCGTGGGACGAGAAGGGGCAGCTCCTCGGCGAGGAACAGGCCGCCACCACCGTCTCCTTCGACCGCCCCTACGCGGGCGCCGGGCTCCCGCTGCACATCGGCCACGCCTACGACTTCGTACGCTTCGCCGAGCGCTACGGCTACGACCTCGCGTACGCCGACGCCCGCGACCTGCACGCGGGCCGTATCGACCCCACGCGCTACCGCGGCCTGGTCTTCCCCGGCCACGACGAGTACTGGTCCAAGCCGATGCGCCGGGCCGCCGAGACCGCGCGCGACGCGGGCACCTCGCTGGTCTTCCTGTCGGCCAACACCATGTACTGGCAGGTCGAGCTGGCAGCGTCCCCGGCCGGGGACGCGGACCGGCTGCTGAGCTGCCGCAAGCGCCGCGGCGACAACAAGGGCCGCACCGCGCTCTGGCGCGACCTCGGCGAGCCGGAACAGCTCGTGCTCGGCGTGCAGTACGCGGGCCGCGTCCCCCAGCCGTCGCCGCTCGTCGTCCGCAACGCGGAGCACTGGCTGTGGGAGGCCACCGGCGCCACCGAGGGCGACGAGATCGACGGCCTGGTCGCGGGCGAGGCCGACCGCTACTACCCGCGCGCCCCGCTGCCCGAGAGCATCGAACGCATCCTGCTGGCCCACTCGCCGTACGAGTCCACCGACGGCCGCCGCTGCCACCAGGAGACCTCGCTCTACCAGGCCCCCAGCGGCGCCTACGTCTTCGCCTCCGGCACCTTCGCCTGGTCCCCGGCGCTCGACCGCCCCAACCACGTCGACCCGCGCGTCCAGCGCGCCACCGCCAACCTCCTCGACCGCATCTGCAAGCACGACTGAGGGGTGGGTCCGCCGGTGGCCGGCGCGCCGGAGGCGGCGCACCGGGTCCAAGCCGCCGGAGGCGAGCGGGCGGCGAAAGGAGGAGCCCCTGCGCGCTCCACCTGTCCCGATAAGCGAGAATCGGGAGCTGAACCGCCGAGTGGGGAGGACGACCCGTGTCCGGATTCGTCGAGAAACCCGAACCTGTCCAGGTGCCGGGACTGGTACATCTGCACACCGGCAAGGTGCGCGATCTATACCAGAACGCGGAGGGCGACCTGGTGATGGTCGCCAGCGACCGCACCTCCGTCTACGACTGGGTACTGCCCACCGAGATCCCCGACAAGGGCCGGATTCTCACGCAGCTCTCGCTGTGGTGGTTCGACCTGCTCGCCGACATCGTGCCCAACCACGTGATCTCCACCGAGCTGCCCGAGGGCGCCCCCGCGCAGTGGGCGGGCCGCACCATGGTGTGCCGTTCGCTGCGCATGGTGCCGGTCGAGTGCGTCGCACGCGGCTATCTGACCGGCTCCGGCCTGGTCGAGTACAACCGGGACCGTACGGTGTGCGGCCTCGCGCTCCCCGAGGGCCTGGTGGACGGCTCCGAGCTGCCCGCGCCGATCTTCACCCCCGCCACCAAGGCCGAGGTCGGCGAGCACGACGAGAACGTGTCGTACGAGGAGGTCGCCCGCGAGGTCGGCGCCGAGACCGCGACGCTGCTCCGGCAGACCACGCTGGCCGTCTACGGCAGGGCCCGCGACATCGCGCGCGAGCGGGGCATCATCCTGGCCGACACGAAGTTCGAGTTCGGTTACGACGAACAGGGCACGCTGGTCATCGCCGACGAGGTGCTGACCCCCGACTCGTCCCGCTTCTGGCCGGCCGACCTGTGGGAGCCGGGCCACGCGCAGCCGTCCTTCGACAAGCAGTTCGTCCGCGACCACCTCACCGACCCGGCGCTGGGCTGGGACCGCAACGGCGAGGAGCCGCCGCCCGGCCTGCCCGCCGAGGTCGTCGAGCAGTCCCGCGCCCGCTACGTGGAGGCGTACGAGCGCCTCACCGGCACCGCCTGGTCGTAGCACCCCGGCGCGGAAGCGGAGAGACGACGAAGGCCCCGGTCGTGGTGACCGGGGCCTTCGCGATGCTGGAGCGGACGACGAGATTCGAACTCGCGACCCTCACCTTGGCAAGGTGATGCTCTACCAACTGAGCCACGTCCGCAGGCCGTGCAGACACTGTACCCGATCGGACGCGGCCATTAGAAACCGATATATCCCGTCGCCCCGTGACGCGCCGAGCGGACGCCCGGCGACGCGCCGAGCGGACGCCCGGCGACGCGCCGAGCGGACGCCCGGATACGACGAAGGCCCCGGTCGTGGTGACCGGGGCCTTCGTGACGCTGGAGCGGACGACGAGATTCGAACTCGCGACCCTCACCTTGGCAAGGTGATGCTCTACCAACTGAGCCACGTCCGCATTGCTGCGGCCACTCTACCCGATCCATAGGACCGGCCGGAGCGACCAGAGCGGGCGACAGGAATTGCACACTGCCCCTCCCCCCTGGAAGGGGGGCGCTCTGCTACTGAGCTACACCCGCGTGACCTCCGCTGACCTGGCCTTTCCGGCCCTGCCCTCGGCGTGCTCCACACACTAGCGGAAGGGTGGGGGTGGCTGTCCAGTCGGCACCACCGCCCCCGCCCGTTCGCCCGGCGGTTGTCAGTGAGTTGTCGCGGAACCGTCAACTGGCCTTGTTGAACGCTTCGTAGACCTTCTTGGGGATGCGCCCGCGGGCCGGGACCTCGAAGCCGTTCGACTGCGCCCAGGCGCGGACGGTGGCCGGGGTCGGGGCGATCGGCGTGCGCTTGTAGGCGCGGCCCGAAAGGGTGCGGCGGCGGCCGGCCTCCACGTAAGGAGCCAGGTCATTGCGCAGCTTGTCCGCGTTCTGGGACGAGAGGTCGATCTCGTACCACTGACCGTCGACGCCGAATGCGATGGTTTCCGCCGCTTCTCCGCCGTCCAGGTCGTCGGCGAGGGTGACCAGTACGCGTTGCGCCATAGGGATGTGGTCCTTTCGTACGCCATCGGCCTTGCCGGGGCCCGGCGATCGCACGCGGCCCGTGTGTCGTGGCGGTCGCGAGCGGGAACGGTCGCGACCGGACGCCGGGCCCCGGTGTCACGGGTGGGCCGACAAGTCGAGTGTCGACAAGTTTTCATTTGTACGATGCCACGAAATGGGCACCGCGTGATACATCGTGACACCTGTTAATTCCCCCGGGTGCCGCTTCGTAATCGGGACCCTATGTTTCACCTACGGGTTTCCCCAAGCATTTCGGCGGCCGATACATAAACGTGATCAGTGATCTAGGGGTGCGCTAGGGGTCGCGTTCATATCTACTCGCGTAGATTTTCGCACCGGGTACGCTGAGAGAACCTCACGCACCACACCACCGGGAGTGCAAGTGGCACGCGTCGTAGTCGACGTCATGCTCAAGCCGGAGATCCTCGACCCCCAGGGCCAGGCGGTGCAGCGAGCACTGCCGCGCCTGGGCTTCGACGGGATCTCCGACGTCCGCCAGGGAAAGCGCTTTGAACTAGAGGTCGAGGGGCCGGTCGACGACGCCGCCCTCGCCCGCATTCGCGAGATGGCGGAAACCTTTCTCGCGAACACCGTGATCGAGGACTTCGCCGTAAAGGTGGAGTCGTGACTGCGCGCGTTGGCGTCGTCACATTCCCCGGCACGCTCGACGACCGTGACACACAGCGCGCCGTCCGGGTCGCGGGCGCCGAAGCCGTACCGCTGTGGCACCGTGACAAGGATCTCCAGCAGGTCGACGCGGTGGTTCTGCCGGGCGGCTTCTCGTACGGCGACTATCTGCGGGCCGGCGCGATCTCGCGTTTCTCGCCGGTGATGGAAACGATCATCGAACAGGCGAAGGCCGGAATGCCGGTTCTCGGCATCTGCAATGGGTTCCAGGTGCTCACCGAGTCGCATCTGCTGCCAGGCGCGATGCTGCGCAACAACCACCTCCACTTCGTCTGCCGCGACCAGAAGCTGCGGGTCGAGACCAGCGCCACCGCCTGGACGTCCCAGTACGCGGACGGCCAGGAGATCTCCATCCCGCTGAAGAACATCGACGGCCGCTACACCGCCGCCGAGCGGGTGCTGGACGAACTGGAAGCCGAGGGCCGGGTGGTCTTCCGCTATCTGGACGGCAATCCGAACGGGTCGCTCCGTGACATCGCGGGCATCAGCAATGCCGCGGGCAATGTCGTCGGCCTCATGCCGCACCCCGAGCACGCCGTCGAGCCGCTGATCGGCACCGGCCGCACCGACGGCCTCGGATTCTTCACCTCGGTCCTGAAGAAGTTGGTCTCCGCATGACCCTCGATACCGTCAAGCACGCCGCCGAGACGCCCGAGGCCGGGCAGCCGTGGAAGGAACTCGGCCTCAAGGAGGACGAGTACGCCCGGATCCGCGAGATCCTGGGCCGCCGCCCGACCGGCGCGGAACTGGCGATGTACTCGGTCATGTGGTCGGAGCACTGCTCGTACAAGTCGAGCAAGGTGCACCTGAAGCAGTTCGGCGAGAAGGCCCCGCAGACCGACGCGCTGCTCGTCGGCATCGGTGAGAACGCGGGCGTCGTGGACGTCGGCCAGGGCTACGCCGTCACCTTCAAGATCGAGTCGCACAACCACCCGTCGTACATCGAGCCCTACCAGGGCGCGGCCACCGGCGTCGGCGGCATCGTCCGCGACATCCTCGCGATGGGCGCGCGGCCGGTCGCCGTGATGGACCCGCTGCGGTTCGGCGCGGCCGACCACCCCGACACCCGGCGCGTCCTGCCCGGCATCGTCTCGGGCGTCGGCGGCTACGGAAACTGCCTCGGCCTGCCCAACATCGGCGGCGAGGTCGTCTTCGACCCCTGCTACCAGGGCAATCCGCTGGTCAACGCGCTGTGCGTGGGCGTCATGAAGCACGAGGACATCCACCTCGCGCAGGCGTCGGGCCCCGGCAACAAGGTGATCCTGTACGGCGCCAGGACCGGCGGCGACGGCATCGGCGGCGTCTCGGTGCTGGCCAGCGAGACCTTCGACTCGACCGGCCCGTCCCGCCGCCCCGCCGTCCAGGTCGGCGACCCCTTCCAGGAGAAACTGCTCATCGAGTGCACCCTGGAGATCTTCCGCGAGCAACTGGTCGCGGGCATCCAGGACCTCGGCGGCGCGGGCCTGTCCTGCGCCACCAGCGAGCTGGCCTCGGCCGGCTCCGGCGGCATGCGCGTCGAACTGGACACCGTGCCGCTGCGCGACGCGACGCTCTCGCCCGAGGAAATCCTCATGAGCGAGTCGCAGGAGCGCATGTGCGCGATCGTCGAGCCCGACAAGGTCGAGCGCTTCCTGGCGATCTGCGAGAAGTGGGACGTCATCGCCACCGTCATCGGTGAGGTGACCGAGGGCTCGCAACTGGAGATCTTCTGGCACGGCGAGCAGATCGTGGACGTGCCGCCGCGCTCGGTCGCGCACGACGGGCCGACGTACCACCGCCCGTACGCCCGGCCGGACTGGCAGGACGCGCTCCAGGCCGACGACGCGGGGAAGCTGCCGCGGCCCGGCACCTCCGCCGAACTGCGCGAGCAGGTGCTCAAGCTGGTCGGCTCGCCGAACCAGGCGTCCAAGGCGTGGGTCACCGACCAGTACGACCGCTTCGTGCAGGGCAACACGGTGCTGGCGCAGCCCGAGGACTCCGGCATGATCCGGATCGACGAGGAGACCGACCTCGGCGTGGCCATCGCCACCGACGGCAACGGCCGCTTCGCGAAGCTCGACCCGTACACGGGCGCGCAGTTGGCGCTCGCGGAGGCGTACCGCAATGTCGCCGCCTCCGGGGCCAGGCCGCTGGCCATCTCGGACTGCCTGAACTTCGGCTCGCCCGAGGACCCGGCCGTGATGTGGCAGTTCGCCGAGGCCACCCGCGGTCTCGCCGACGGCTGCCTCCAGCTCGGCACCCCGGTGACCGGCGGCAATGTGTCGCTGTACAACCAGACCGGCGACGTGGCGATCCACCCGACCCCGGTGGTCGCGGTGCTCGGCGTGATCGACGACGTCAACCGGCGTACGCCGATGGCCTTCAAGGACGAGGGCCACCTGATCTACCTGCTCGGTGACACCCGCGAGGAGTTCGGCGGCTCGGCCTGGTCGCAGGTCGTCCACGACCACCTCGGCGGTCTGCCGCCCGCCGTCGACCTGGACCGCGAGCGGCTGCTCGGCGAGATCCTGATCTCCGCGTCGCGCGACGGCATGATCGACGCCGCCCACGACCTCAGCGACGGCGGTCTCGTCCAGGCGGTCACCGAGTCCTGCCTGCGCGGCGGGCACGGCGCGCGGCTGGTCGTCCCGGACGGTCTGGACGCCTTCACGTTCCTGTTCTCCGAGTCCGCGGGCCGCGCCGTCGTCGCGGTGCCGCGCTCCGAGGAACTGCGCTTCACCGACATGTGCGGGGCGCGGGGGCTTCCGGCGGCGCGGATCGGCGTCATCGACGGCGACGAGATCGACGTGCAGGGGGAGTTCAGCATTCCGCTGGGCGAACTGCGCGCCGCGCACGAGGGGACGATTCCGGCGCTGCTCGCCTGAGCGTTCCGCTGATGTGACGGAAAAGTCCACCGGGTGCCCCGGCCGCGATGACGCGGCCGGGGCATCTGTGTGGTGTGGCGTGGACCGGCGATGGTCTTAACGGTCTGACGAACGGCTTGACGTTTTACGGGAATCGGGCGTCGTGGCAATTGCCGGAGGCGTCATAAGACGGCATGTGCCGGATCCACCCGTATGGCGGTGCTCGGGGCTGTGCGCCGTCACCCATGATCGTTTCGCGCGCTCGCACGTTGGCGCACGAAACGAGGGGAATGTGCAGTGATCACACGTAAGAACATCGCCGTGCTGCTGTCCGCCGCCGTGATGACGGCGGGTCTCGCCATGACCGGCGGGGCCTCGGCCACGGCCGCCGCCGCAGCTCCGGCGAAGGAGAAGGTCAGGCCGGCCGCCGAGTGCGGTGTCCGGTCCGACGGCCGTCTGTACTGCGGCAACAAGGTCGGGGCCAGGGGCTTCGCGGACCGCTCCTACCGCTCGGCGACCCGCGGCACCCTGACCACCGGCTTCAACTGGTTCGTCTGCTGGGGCCACGGCGACCCGCACGCGGGCCAGAACGACATCTGGTACTGGACGCAGCTCGACAACGGCGCCTGGGGCAACGTCCCGGCCGTCGACCTCTACACCGGCCAGGACCCGGCGCCCGGCCTGCGGGAGTGCTGAGAGCGTTCGCCACTCGGGGATGACCGCCTCCCGGTGCCGCGGGCGCCGGGAGGCCAGGGTGCCAGGGTGCTGGGGGGCCGGTCAGAATGGACCGTGACCTCAGAGCAGACCGAGACCCCCGACCCGCGCACCGGCCCGCCGACCACGGGCGGTGAGCGCGAGACGCTGCGCGGCTTCCTCGACTACCACCGCGAGACCCTCGCCATGAAGTGCGACGGCCTCACCGACGACGAACTGCGCCGCTGTTCCATGCCGCCGTCCACCCTCAGCCTGCTCGGGCTCGTCCGGCACATGGCCGAGGTCGAACGCGCCTGGTTCCGCCGGATCATCGACGGCGAGGACATCCCTCTCGTCTGGTCCGCCACCGGCGACTTCCAGGAGGCGTACGACGCCTCCGGCTCCACCCGCGACGAAGCCTTCTCCGCCTGGCACGCCGAGGTCGCCCACTCCCGCCGCATCGAGGGCGCCGCCCCCACCCTCGACCTCGTCGTCCACAACTCCCGCCACGACGAGGATGTTTCGCTCCGCCTGGTCATGCAGCACGTCATCCTCGAATACGCCCGTCACAACGGCCACGCCGATCTGCTCCGCGAGGCCATCGACGGCACCGTCGGCGCCTGACGGCGCCGTTCCGCGTGGGCGCGCTCACCCACCGCGCTCCCGCAGGTCACCACCCGCCCCGGGCGGGGCAGTTCGGCTGTTCCCGGACCACCGACCGGTGGTGGCTTGTCGCGCAGTTCCCCGCGCCCCTGAAATGCCCCGCCTTGCGCAAGGCCAGCGGCCCTTGTCCCCATCCGCGAGGGCCTTTGCCCGTGACGGGGCGCACTGTCTTTTGTCCGGGCGGTGGGCCGGTCTTTTGAGGGGCGCGGGGAACTGCGCGACCGGCCACGGGGTTGGTGCGCCTTTGAGAACCGGCCCCAGTGGGGCAGATGCGGTTGTTTTCGGGCTGGCAGCCCGGCGGGGGTGGGTCGCGGCCCATGGCGGGGCACGTCGTGGGTGAGGGCGGCGGAGGGGGCGGAGTTCACGGGGCCGCCCGCCGCGCCCCGGTGGTGCCGCCGCTTTCGGTGCGGCGGCACGGGAGTTGGGGCTACCGTCGAAGAGTGACCGGTGTGGAGATTGCGATCGGGTACGTGTGCGCGTGGCTGGTGGCCAAGGCGCGGCGGGTGGCGGGGCGGGCGGACGCGGAGGTGGACCGGGGTCTGGACGCCGGAATGGACCGGCTGCACACGCTGGTCTCCGGTGCGCTGGGGGAGGACCCGGCGCTGGTACGGGCGGCGCGGGAGGCGGACGCCGGGGAGGTGTCCGCCAGGACGCGCCGTCGTCTGACCGACGCGCTGGACGAAGCGGTCGAGCAGGACGGGGAGTTGGCGGAGGCGCTGCGCCGCGTCGTTGACGAGGTACGGGCGTTGACGCCCGCGACGGCCTCGGCGGAAGGCGACGGCGTCGCCATCGGAGGGAACGTCGAGATCCGCGCGGACGGCGGCTCGGCCGCCGCCGTACGGATGGGTGACGTGACGATCGGAAACCCCCCGGCGCCGGACCCTCAGGTGCCGGGTCCGCCGCAGGGCTGAGCGCACCCGGCGCTCCACCCGACGAGCCCACGAGGACGCCAACGGCCGTCACGATAAGGGCCGTTGACGGCTCCGTCGCGGCCCACACCGTCCACGGCGGACTCCACCAGCACCACCACCCGCCCCCGCGCCCGCCCGCCGCCTGGCCCGTACAGATCGGCGTCGTCCCGCGCGAGGCGGACTGCTTCCAGGTCCGCGCGGCCGTCGGCGCCCTGGACGCGGCGCTCACCGACGCCAGTACGGCCGTGGTCGGCCAGGTCCTGACCGGCATGGGCGGCGTGGGCAAGACCCAACTCGCCGCGCGGCACGCCCGGGACGCGTGGCGGTCCGGCCGCCTCGACCTGCTGGTGTGGGTCACGGCGACCAGCCGCCAGGCGGTGGTGGACGGCCTCGCGGAGGCCGCGCAGACGCTGCTCGGGGCGGACCGCGAGGACCCCGAGCGCGCCGCCCGCGCCTTCCTGGCGTGGCTTGAGCCCAAACCCGCCCCGGAAGCGCCGCGTTGGCTCGTCGTCCTGGACGACGTCACCGACCCCGCCGACCTCACCGGCCTGTGGCCGCCCGACAGCCCCACCGGCCGTACGGTCGTCACCACCCGCAGCCGCGACGCCGCCCTCACCGGCCGGGGCCGCCGACAGGTCACCGTCGGCGTCTTCACCGAAGAGGAGAGCGAGGGCTATCTGACCACCGCCCTCGCCGCCCACGACCGCGAGCCGCTGCGCGAACTCATGGCGCTGGGCAGCGCATTGGGCTGGCTGCCGCTCGCCATGTCCCAGGCCACGGCGTACGTCGTGGACGCCGGAATCACCTGCGCGACCTACCGCGCCCGCCTCGCCGACCGCGCCCAGCGCCTCGCCGACCTGCGACCCACCGCCCTGCCCGACGACCAGACCACCGGCGTCGCCGCCGCCTGGACCCTGTCGCTCGACCGCGCCGACCACCACGCCCCGGTCGGCCTCGCCCGCCCCATGCTCCAACTCGCCTCGATGCTCGACCCCAACGGCATCCCCGAGGCCGTCCTCACCGGCGCCCCGGCGCTCAACTGGCTTGCCCAAGAAGCCCCTTCCCAGGACACGGTCTCCTCCGACGACGCCGTCCGCACCCTCCGCGTCCTCCACCGCCTCAGCCTCCTCGACCACAGCCCCCGTACCCCGCACCGCGCCGTCCGCGTCCACCGCCTCGTCCAGCGCGCGGTGCGCGACACCTTGACCGAGGCGGAACAGGACGCGCTGGCGCGGGTGGCCGCCGACGGGTTGGTGGAAGCCTGGCCCGAGGTCGAGCGGGACACCGAACTGGCGCAGTCGCTGCGGGCGAACACGGCCGCCGTGATCGGGGTCGCGGAGAAGGCGCTGTACGAGCCCGCGTCGCACGTCGTGCTGCACCGCTACGGCAGGTCGCTGGGAATGGCGGGCCAAGTCTCCGATGCCATCTCCTACTACGCGAACGTCGTACGCGTGTCGCACACGCTTTTGGGCCCCGCCCACCGGCACACCTTGTTCAACCGTGCCGTCCTCGCCAACTGGTACGGGCGGGCGGGAGACGGTACGGCCGCCGCCGCGCTCGGGGAGTGGCTGGAGAGCCCGCATCTGAAGGTGAGCCCCGACGATCCGCTCACGTTCGCCATCCGCAGCGACCTCGCTCACCAGGAAGGCGGCACAGGCGATCCGTCCTCAGCCGTCGCGACGTACGTCGAACTCCTGGCGGACGCCACGCGGGTGCTCGGCCCCGATCACGATCAGACGCTCGCCATCCGTGGGCACCTCGCCGAATGGCAGGGCAGAGCCGGTGCTCCGTCCGGTGCCGTGGCCGCGTACGAGGCGCTGTACGAGGACTACGCGCGGGTCCTCGGCCCCGAGCATCCGCAGACCTTCCTCCTCCGTGCCAGGCTTGCCAACTGGCTCGGCGTGGACAGGAGCGCCGCCGCCGCTGTCACCGCTCTCACGTCGGTGCTGGACGACATGGTCAAGGTGCTCGACCCCGAGCATCGCGACCTCCTTCTCGTACGCGAGCGGCTGGCCCACTGGCAAGCGAAGTCCGCCACTGACCGGACGCGTTGAAGCACCCGCTCCCGCCCCCTCTAGAACGTGCTGTGAAGTCCTTGTGAGGACCCCGCGATCCCCGCCCCGCACAAGGCGACAATTGGTGCTCCTGTGACTCCCGCCCCGGCGGCCGAGAAGGAATGAGCGCCGTGGAGCCGCTACAACCGGAGGACCCCGAGCAGATCGGGGGCCATCGGCTGCTGGCGCGACTGGGCGCGGGCGGAATGGGCGTGGTGTACCTGGGGCGTTCGCCGGGCGGACGCGCGGTGGCGGTCAAGGTCGTCAAGGCCGGGTTCGCGCGGGACGCGCGCTATCGGGCGCGCTTTCGCAGGGAGGTGGCGGCGGCCCGTACGGTGACGGGGGCGTTCACCGCGCCGCTGCTGGACGCCGACGCGGACGCCGCCGTGCCGTGGCTGGTGACCGAGTACCTGCCGGGCCTGTCGCTGCGGGAGGCGGTCGGCGCGTACGGCGGTCTGCCGCCCGCCGCCGTACGCCTGTTGACCGCCGCCCTGGCCGAGGCGCTGGTGGACATCCACCGCGCGGGCCTCGCGCACCGGGACCTCAAGCCGGAGAACATCATGCTCACGGCGGGCGGCCCCCGCGTGATCGACTTCGGGATCGCCCGCCCCGACGACGCCACGTCGATCACCGCCCCCGGCGCGCTGCTCGGCACGCCGGGCTTCATGTCGCCCGAACAGGCGTCCGGCGGGCTCGCGGGCTCCGACAGCGACATCTTCGCGCTCGGCGCGGTGCTGGTGTTCGCGGCGACCGGGCGGGAGCCCTTCGGCGACGGCGACCGGGCGGCCACGCTGGAACGGGTACGGCGCGCGCGGACGGATCTCACCGGGGTGACGGATCGGGGGCTGCGGGCCCTCGTCGCGTCCTGCCTGCGCCGCGAGCCCGGCGAACGCCCCAGCGCCGCCGCCCTGTTGGAACGGCTCGGCGAGCCGGAGGCGTCCGTGCAGGGCACGCGGTGGCTGCCGCCGCCGATGGCCGAGGCGGTGGACCGGCGGATGACGGGAGCGGAGCCGCCGCCGTACGCCCCGACGCCGGGGCGGGTGTGGCACGAAGGAGCGCCGGGACCGCAGGCCGTGGCGCCGGGCCAGACGACGGCCGACCCGACGGCCGACCCGACGGCCGACCCGCCCGCCGGTCCGCCGCCGCTGCCGCCCCGGCCCCCGAAGCCACCCGGCACCCTCCGCGACCCGAGCCGCCGCACACTGCTGCTGACGGTGGCCGCCGTCGCCGCCGTACCCGTCACGGCAGGGGTCGTACTGGCCGTACGGGGCACGGGATCGGACAAGGGCTCCCCGTCGTCCGGCAAGGACCGTACGTCCGCCGACTCCGGTCGGCCGAAACCCTCCAGCGCCCCGGCCCCGTCCCCCGCCGCGCCCCCGGAGGCCACCTCGCGGTGGAAGACCAAGGTGCCCGCCAACGGGCAGGGCTACCCCGACATCTACGCCACCGGCGACGTCCTCCTCACGGCGAACGACACGGGCGCCGCCGTGGCCCGCGCCCTCGACGCGCGCACCGGAAGGCAACTCTGGTCGCGACCCATCGACTTCGCCACCCAGGCATCCAAGATCACCGTCGGCGACGGCGCCGTGTTCGTGATCGACGAGCGCAAGAACGACACCTCCACGCTGCGCGCCCTCGACCCGGCGTCGGGAGCCACCCTGTGGACCTACCGGGTGCCGCTCATGAACTTCGTGTGGGGCGCGGCGGCCACCGGCTCGATGGTCTGCGTCACGGGCGGCGACGCGGTGACGGCGTTCGACGCCAAGAGCGGCAAGGTCATCTGGCGGACGACCGTGGAAGGGCAGTACGCCACGGCGGGCGCCGGGCTCGTCCTGGTCGAGAGCACCGCGCGGGGCACCAACGCGATCACCGCCCTGTCCGCGACCACCGGCCGCGTCCGCTGGACGCACAAGCTGGCGGACCAGCCGATGGACACCGTCATCGGCGGCGACGGCTTCGTGTTCACCCACGACGCTTACGGCAACCTGTTCGCTCTCCACTCCGCCACCGGCAAGGCCGCGTGGAACAAGACGGTGGACACGCGGAGTTCGTACCGCCGCACCGGCGGCGGCCTGCTCTTCGCCGACGACGTCGACGGCCACATCCGCGCGCTGCGGGCCAGTACGGGCGCGGAGGTCTGGTCGCGCCGCATGGGCCAGGACACGGCGAGTCCGTACGGCGAGTCGACGGCGATCGGCCTGTCGGGCGGCACGCTGTGGGTCGGCACGACCGACTCCGTCGTCCACGCCCTCGACGCCGCAGACGGCAGCGTCCTGTGGACCTACGGCGCCGACGCGATGAACGAACCCGGCGCCTCCGCCGATCCGGCGTGGGGCGCGCTGGCAGTCGGCGGGCTCGTCGTCCTGGGCACACGGGACGGCTACCTCGACGCGGTCAGCCCGCCGGACGGAATCCGGAACGGAACGCCGGGCGGAAGCCGGAACGGAACGCCGGGCGCGACGTCAGGCGGCGTGGCACCGACCGTCACACCGGGTGGAGCGCCGACCGTCACACCGAGTGGATCACCGAACGGAGCCCCGAATGCTGCGGCTTGAACCCGGCGACCCCGGTACGGTCGGCCCGTACCAGACCCTGGCGCGCATCGGCACGGGCGGCATGGCCACCGTCTACCTGGCCCGTTCCCGGGGCGGCCGGTCCGTCGCCGTCAAGGTCATGCACGCCGACCTCGCCCGCGAACTCCCGTACCGCGAACGGTTCCGACGTGAGATCGCCGCCAACTCCGCCGTGGGCGGCGTCCACAGCCCCTCCGTCCTCGGCGCGGACCCCGACGCCGCCACGCCCTGGATGGCCACCGAATTCCTGCCGTCGCTCTCCCTGCGCGACACCGTCGAGCGCTTCGGCCCGCTCCCGGCCGCCTCTGTCCGCCGCCTCGCCGCCGGTCTCGCCGAAGCCCTCGCCGACCTCCACCGCAACGGGGTCGCCCACCTCGACGTCAAGCCGGCGAACGTCCTGCTGACGGCCGACGGCCCCCGGCTGATCGACTTCGGCATCGCGACGACGGCCCCGCCCGCGCCGCCCGGGACGCCGCCCGGACCCGGCCACGTATCGGTCAACGCGTCCGGCCACGCGGGCTCTTGGGGCTTCATGTCCCCGGAGCAGGTCGCGGGCGCGGCCGGTCCGCCGAGCGACGTCTACTCGTTGGGCGCGACGCTGGCGTACGCGTACGGGAGCGCCGACGGCGGGGTCGAGGACGGCGGCGGTACGGACGCGCTGCGTGCCCTCGTCGCCGACTGCCGACGGCCCGACGCCGCCGCGCGCCCGACCGCCGCCGCGCTGGTCCAACGGCTCGCCCCGGCGCCGAACGAGAGCGCGGTCCCCGCCGTCCACTGGCTCCCGCCGCAGGTCGTCACGGCCATCGACGCGAACGCGAGCGCCGCCGACAACCCGCCCGGCCTCTCGTCGCCGTCAACCGGGCCGGGGCGGCGCCGCGTCCTGCTGGGCGGCGTGGCGGCGGCCGTCGTGGCCGTGGCCGGGGGCACGGCGGCGGTGCTGGCCACGCGCTCGGACGGCTCGTCGTCCGGTGAGGGACCGGGCGGTGACGGGAAGTCGCGTACGTCGCCCACGCGTTCGCGCGCGAGCGCCACTCCCACGGCCACGGCGGCCCCCACGACCCCCACGCCCTCGGCGAAGCCGGTCTCCCTGGTCTTCGAGGTCACGGGGACCGGCACCCTGACGACGGTCTCGTACGCCGTCAACGGCAAGGTGACCAGGAGCAGGAAGCCGCAGAAGCTGCCCTGGCGCAGGACGGTCGAGGTGCCGGGGGTCGCGGGCTCCGTCGGCTGGGAGATCAGGCTCACCCTCGGCTCGGGCACGGCGCACTGCCGCATCCTGCTGGACGGCAGCGCGGTGTTCGACCAACGCGCTCCCACCAAAACGCCGTTCGGTCCGACGTATCCCACCGACATCGCGGGGGGCGGGTCCAGTTCCCTGCCGGGACCCCTCCCGGGGCTCGACGGTTAGCGTGTGCGCCCCCGGCCGAGGAGAAAGGCATTCACCATGGTGAGCAAAGTCAGCTTCCTGCCCAAGGACATCGGCAGCCTCAGCCGGGGAATTCCCGCCGCCGCGCCCGGCACGCTCTTCGTGCTCGGCCCGAGCGGCGGCATGAGTGTCGCCCCGGACGCGGACTTCGCCGTGATGTTCGGCCGCAACGAGCTGGACGTCCACGTCTGCGTCGGCACGGGCGACGCGTGCGTCAGCCGCCGCCAGGGGATCATCACCTACGCGCACTCCCGCTGGACCCTCGGCAACATGGGCAAGCTGCCGATCCGCTTTCCCGGTTCACGTCTCGTACTCGGCGGCGACCAGGCCGAGTTGAGCACCGGCTACACCCCGCTCTTCATCGTCGCCCCGCGCCAGGAGCACCTGCTGGAGGTCCGGATCGCCTCCGCCGGCCCGCAGCCCGGCGCCGCCGTCCGGGGCTCGGCCTCCGTCGCCCACGAGCGCGAGACCAGCGACCGCGAGACCCGCGACCTCACCGACGAGGAGAAGCTGGTCCTCACCTGCCTCGCCCAGCGCTACCTCCGCAACGACCCCCAGCCCCAGCCCCTCACCTGGTCCCAGGTCGCCTACGAACTCACCGACCTCCACCCCGCCGACCCCTGGAGCGCCAAACGCGCGGCCCACGTCGTCGCCAAGCTCCGCCGCCGTCTCCACCGCGAGACCGACATCCGCGGCCTCCTCGAACACGAGGTGCCCCCGCCGGTCGGCAACGCGCTCAACCACAACCTCATCACCGACCTTCTGCTCACCACCACGATCACCAAGGCCGACCTGGACCTCCTGGGCGACTGACGACGGCGATTGAGGATGACGGCGACTGATGACGGCGACAGATGACGGCGATTGACGACGGCGATAACCACGCCCGCCCGGTGAAGTGGCGTGGTCAGCCCGCCAGTTCGCCGAGGAGCCTCCAGGTGCGCAGGCGGTCCGCCTCGCCCGCGATGTCGGTGCCCGAGAACACCACCTCGGTCGCGCCGGCGTCCCGGTAGCGCCGTACCTCGGCCGCGACCGTCTCCTCGTCGCCGATGACCGCGACGTCGGAGGCGCGCCGGCCGCCGGAGAGTTCGATGGCGCGCGCGTAGGAGGGGATCTGCTCGTAGAAGGCCAGTTGCTCGGTGGCCTTCGCCCGGACCGCGTCGACGTCGTCCGTCACCACGCCGGACACCAGGGCCACGATCCGGGGCGCGGGGCGGCCCGCCGCCCGCGCCGCCGCGGTGACGGCCGGGACGATGTGCTCGCTCAGGGCGCGCGGCCCGGCCAGGTAGGGCAGGATGCCGTCGGCCAGTTCCCCGCTGACGCGCAGGGCCTGCGGCCCCATCGCGGCGACCAGCAGCGGAACACCGCCCTCGGCGCCCGGCACGCGCGCGGGGACCGGGGTGGCGGCGGTGAGCAGTTCGCCGTGGAAGTCGGCGGCGCCGGTCTGCGTCAACTGCCGCAGGGCGGTGAGGAATTCGCGCAGGCGGGCCACGGGCCGCTCGAAGGGGATGCCGAATCCGGCCTCGGTCAGCAGCTTGGTGCCGAGCGCGAGCCCGAGGTGGTAGCGGCCGTGCGTGGCCGCCTGGGCGGTCTGGGCCTGGCTGGAGACCAGCAGCGGGTGCCGCCCGAAGACCGGGATCGCGGAGGTGCCGACGTGGAGGCCGGGCACCTCCCGTCCGACGATCGCGGCGAGCTGCGGCGAGTCGGCGCCGAAGGTCTGCCCGAACCAGGCCGAGCGCAGGCCGTGGGCCGCGGCCTCACGGGCGAGTTCTACGGTGGCGTCGACCTGGTTCGCCGCCTCGGACGCGTGGAGTGTCACTCCTACAGTCATGGTGGTGAGAACCCCGCGCTCCTGACCAGGTATTCCGCCGAGTGTGACGGCGTCGTGTCAGGTGTGTGAACCGGCGGCGGAAGGAGACCGGGCCGGGTCGCGGTCGGCCGGCGTCCGGCCCCGCCTGCCCGCCCGCGGCGCGCGTCCGCACCGGCCGACCGGCTCACTTGTGGCGAACCGGTGCCGGGCGCGCGCCCGGCTGTGACACGATCCGGTGAGACCGTGTTCTGGTGGGCGCGGGAACGGACGCCGGGGGGTGGCGGTAGTGCGGTTGAGTATTGCGGCGGTGGACGAGGACGGGGCCGCTGAGCTGCGGGAGCTGTCCGAGTGGCTGCGCACCGACGAGGACGGTCCCGACGAGGTCCGGCTGGCGACGCGGACCGGCGGTAAGGCCGGGGAGATGGGCCCCGTCGAGGTCATCGACCTCGTGCTCACGCACGCCGTGGCCCTCGCCAACCTCGCCGTGGTGTACGCCGGTTGGTGGAAGTCGCGGGCGCCGCGCCCGCCGGGATCGGGCTTCACCTTCACCCGTGAATCCGACGGGCTGAGCGTGACCGTGTCGGGGCAGGACGGTTCCGAAGAGTCCGTACGCCGCCTGCTGGCCGTCCTCGCGGAGCCGCAGCAGCCGCCCGCGGGGCCGCCCGAGGTGGAGTAGGGCCGTGGAACTCGCCGACCCGCTCCGCTCGTACGCCGTCCTCATCGGCTCATCGACCTTCGCCGACCCGGGCCTCGACGACCTGCCGGCCGTCGCGAACAACCTCGCCCGCTTAGGGGAGTTGCTCGAAGACCCCACCGTCTGGGGCCTGCCGCCCGACCGCTGCGTACGGGTCCCGGAACCCGCGTCGCCGGGCGAGGTGCTGGACGCGGTCCACGACGCGGCCCGCAGGACCGAGGACACGCTGCTCGTGTACTACGCGGGCCACGGCCTCAGCGACGCCGACGGCCTGCTGCTGACGCTGCCGTCCACCGACCCCCAACGCCCGTACACCTCGGTCGGTTTCGACTCCGTGCGCCGCGAAGTCCTCACCGCCCGACGGGACGCGAACCGCATCGTGATCCTCGACTGCTGCTACAGCGGCGGCGCGCTCGTCGGCGGCATGAGCGGCGGCGGCGCGGCGAACGCACCGGTCGAGATGGCCGAGCAGACCCGTATCGCCGGGTCGTACCTCCTCACCGCGAGCGCCGCCACCCGCAAGGCGCTCGCCCCGCCCGGCGAGACCTACACCGCCTTCACCGGCGAGCTGATCCGCCTCCTCGACCAGGGCCTGCCCGGCGGCGACTCCCTGATCGAGGTCACCAGCGTCTACGAGCGGCTGCGCGGCGAACTCCTCGCCAAGGGACGGCCGTTGCCGCAGCAGCGGCTGAGCAACACCGGCCGCACGCTGGCCATCGCCCGCAACCGGTACGGGGCGGCGCACGCGGCGCCGCCGCCGTCCGAGACGCTGCCGGGCCCGAAGCCCGCCCCGCCCGCCCTCACGATCCCGGACGACCTGAAGGAGGCGCTGCGAGGAAAGCCCCGCGCCCTCGCGAGGGAGTACGTGCGGTTGGGGCAGACCGAAGGCGGACGCGCGCACGCCCGGGAACTGCTGCGCCTCGCGGGCGCGTTGCGGCCCCCGCAGGAGGTCGCGGCGCTCGTCGCCCTTCTGAACGGGGACAGTTGGGGCATCCCCTTCCAGGAAGTCGCCGCGCGCGGCCCGCAGGCGGTCGTGGAGTGCCTGGAGGCGCTGTACGCCGTGGACGGCGCGGAAGAGGCCCCGCACGGGCTGATCGAGGTGGTGACCACCCAGATCCCCGAAATCGTCGTGGGCACGGTGCGGGCGCTGCGCGCCGCCGGATACCCGGCGGAGGCGGACCGGCTGCTGTCCAGGACGGTCGCGGAGAACGCGTACACCGAGTACGTCCTCGGTCTGCTCGGCGCCCTGTGGTCCGCGGAGCTGGACGCCGACGCCGACCGCGTCCTGGCCGAGGCCACCACCGAGTCGGGCGAGGAGGCCGTACGGTTCGCGGACGCGCTGCTGACGATGGGCCGTCGGCAGAAGGCGTTCGAGCTGTACGTGCGGGCCGCGGCGGTCGTCGTCCGAAGGTCGCCGGGCGACCTCATCCGTGTCCTCAAGGCGTTGGACGAGGAGCGGGAGGAGGAGCGGACCGGGGGCCGGCCGCCCGAGGCGGCGGACGCGCGGATCGTCCTGCTCCAGGGATTCGCGACCACCCTGCTCGACACCGCCGTCGCGGAGGCCGAAACACCCGCCGGGCTGGCCGAGTTGTGCGAGGCGCTGTGGAGCGCGGGCATGGAGGGCCGCGCGCTGATCGCGCTCGCGGCAGCCGCCGAGTCGTACGACGCCCCTGCCGTCGTGGAGCTGGCCGACGCCCTCCGCGAGAGCGGCCACGCGGACGGCGTACGCCACCTGATGCGCGCCGCCGCTTTCACGCATCCCGTCGAGACGACCCCCTACTTCGTGGAGGCGCTGCGCGACATGGGCTGGCCGGTGGACGCCAACCGGCTGCTCGCCACCGCCCTGACCCGCTCGCCAGAGGAGATCGCGGCGCTGCTCGCGTCGTTCGGGCCGGGCCGGGAGCGGGACCGCGCTCAACTGGTCACGGCCGTCAACAGCCGCCCGGTCGCCGACCGGCTCCGGCTCCTCAGCGGTCTGCTGGCAGCGCCGGGCGACTACGAGGACTTCCTCGCCTCGGTCGCGCTCCTGCCGGACGAGGACTTCCTGGAGGTCCTGGAGGCGCTGCGCGCCGCCGACGACCCGACCGCCCTGGTCACGCTGTTCCGTTTCCAGATCCGCGCCGACCCGATGGGAGCCGCGAGGCGGCTGCTCTTCCTCATCGACAACGCGGAGGCGTTCGGCGTCGAGAGGGCGGTGCTGGCCGCGCTCGCCGCCAAGGAGCGGGACGGCGACAGCGAGCTGTCGGTCGCCGAGGTGAGCCGTCTGGTCGGTCCG
The DNA here is from genome assembly GCF_044741185.1 of Streptomyces sp. NPDC088197. NCBI lineage: Bacteria > Bacillati > Actinomycetota > Actinomycetes > Kitasatosporales > Streptomycetaceae > Streptomyces > Streptomyces sp. NPDC088197. The sequence goes on along the minus strand of NZ_JBIUSD010000001.1, from coordinate 121,049 downwards.
ACCGCCGCCCTCGAAGCGCGCGTCTACGCCACCGCCGCGCTGTGGGCCGCCGGATACGGCGAGCAGGTCCGCACCGCCCTGTCCCGCCAGCACTACGTGGCGACAGGCACCTACCTGGTGAGGTGGCTCGTCGCCCTGCACGACCACTCCCTGCCGGAGTGCGTCAACGCGGTCATCGCCAGCCGCTCCCTCACCGAGAGCAGCCCGCCCATCCTGGCCGACCTCGTCGCCGGTCTCGCCGAGGCGGACATGAAGGACGCCGCCACCTTCGCCCTCAAGCGGTACGCCTTCGCTCTCGGCCCCCAACAGGTCAGCGCCCTCGCCCGCCGTCTCGCCCTCATGCCCGCCCTCCCGGCCCCGTCCCGCCGATGACCGTCGCTGTCAGTGGGCCCGTATAACCTCGGGCGCATGCCCGTTGAACGGCGCCGACGCGCGCGGACGTATGAGCCCGACCGGACGTGGGGGGCGCTCACCGCGCAGGCGGGGCATCTCCGGTCGGCCGTGAACGCCCTGACGGGGGAGCGGCTCCAGCGGGAGAGCGGGCTGCCCGGCTGGGACGTACGGACGCTCGTCGCGCATGTCGTACGGCAGACCGTGGTGCTGCCGCGTTACGTGGCCGAAGCCGTGCCCGCCGGGAAAGGGCAGCTGACCGACCTGGACACCTGGGCCGTCTCGACGGCCGGGATCGCCGACCGGCTGGACGCCACGACCAAGGAGGCCGCCGCGGCCATGGGGGACCCGGCCGAGGCGATGGCGGCGGCGGCCGAGGAACTGGCCGGGTGCAGGGAGCGGGCGCTGCGGACGGATCTGGCGGTGCCGGACGTGTTCGGCGGGATGCGGGCGCTGGACTTCACCGTGACGCGGCTCGTGGAGCTGGTGGTGCACAGCGACGACCTGGCGCGGGCGACCGGCGTGGACGTGCCGCTGGACCGGCACGCCGTCGCGGCCGTCGTCCGGCTGCTTGCGGACGCGCTCGCCGCCAAGGCGCCGGGCAATTCCGTGGAGGTCCGCGTCCCGCCGTACGCGGCGGTGCAGTGCGTCGAGGGCCCGCGGCACACCCGGGGCACGCCGCCGAACGTCGTGGAGACCGATCCGCTGACCTGGATCCGGCTGGCGACCGGCCGTACGACCTGGGCGCGGGAAGTGGACGCCGCGACCGTGAGCGCCAGCGGCGAGCGCGCCGACCTGGACGCGTACCTCCCCGTCCTGGGCTGACCTCCCCACCGGACGACGACCCGGCCCCCGGGACCGGCGGCACCCGGAGCCGACCCGGCCCCCGGACCTGGCGGCGCCCGGAGCTGCCCCGCCCGGACCGGTGGCACCCGAACGGCGGGGCCCACGTCACATGCCCTTGCCCCGCAAGGCACTACGCGCATAGAACCTGGAGATGCAAGGGTCGCCCGTTCGGACGATGGGCAATCCTGCCCTAGACTCGTGAACGTGCCTCGTGGTGATGGACGACTCAGCCACGACCTGCTCCCCGGTGAGAAGGGCCCCCAGGACGCCTGCGGCGTTTTCGGTGTCTGGGCCCCCGGTGAAGAGGTCGCCAAACTCACCTATTTCGGGCTGTATGCCCTGCAGCACCGCGGTCAGGAGTCCGCGGGCATCGCAGTGAGCAACGGCTCCCAGATTCTGGTCTTCAAGGACATGGGCCTGGTCTCCCAGGTCTTCGACGAGACCTCCCTCGGCTCGCTGACCGGCCACATCGCCGTCGGCCACGCCCGCTACTCGACCACCGGCGCCTCCGTGTGGGAGAACGCGCAGCCCACCTTCCGCGCCACCGCCCAGGGCTCCATCGCCCTCGGGCACAACGGCAATCTGGTCAACACGGCCGAGCTGGCCGAACTGGTCGCCTCCCTCCCGCAGGGCCCGGGGCGGGCCACCAAGGTCGCCGCCACCAACGACACCGACCTGGTCACCGCGCTGCTCGCGGGCCAGGTCGACGACGAGGGCAACCCGCTCTCCGTCGAGCAGGCCGCCACGAAGGTGCTGCCGCAGGTCAAGGGCGCCTTCAGCCTCGTCTTCATGGACGAGCACACCCTGTACGCGGCCCGCGACCTCCAGGGCATCCGCCCGCTGGTCCTCGGCCGCCTGGAGCGCGGCTGGGTCGTCGCCTCCGAGACCGCCGCCCTCGACATCTGCGGCGCCAGCTTCGTCCGGGAGATCGAGCCCGGCGAGCTGATCGCCATCGACGAGAACGGCCTGCGCACCTCCCGCTTCGCCGAGGCCGCCCCCAAGGGCTGCGTCTTCGAGTACGTCTACCTCGCCCGCCCCGACACCGACATCGCCGGGCGCAACGTCTACCTCTCCCGCGTCGAGATGGGCCGCCGTCTCGCCAAGGAGGCCCCGGTCGACGCCGACCTGGTGATACCGACTCCGGAGTCCGGCACCCCGGCCGCCGTCGGGTACGCCGAGGCCAGCGGTATCCCGTACGGCTCCGGGCTGGTCAAGAACAGCTACGTCGGCCGTACGTTCATCCAGCCGTCGCAGACCATCAGGCAGCTCGGCATCCGGCTCAAGCTCAATCCGCTCAAGGAAGTCATCCGCGGCAAGCGCCTGGTGGTCGTGGACGACTCGATCGTCCGCGGCAACACCCAGCGCGCCCTGGTCCGGATGCTCCGCGAGGCGGGCGCCGCCGAGGTGCACGTACGGATCTCGTCGCCGCCCGTGAAGTGGCCCTGCTTCTTCGGCATCGACTTCGCCACCCGCGCCGAACTGATCGCCAACGGCATGACCGTGGACGAGATCGGCACCTCGCTGGGCGCGGACTCGCTCGCGTACATCTCCATCGACGCCATGGTCGAGGCGACCACCATCCCCAAGGACAACCTCTGCCGCGCCTGCTTCGACGGCGTGTACCCGATGGACCTGCCCGACCCGGAGCTGCTGGGCAAGCAGTTGCTGGAGACCGAACTGGCCGGTGGCGCGGACGCCGCGGACGCGCTCCGCCGCCCGTAGGCTCCGCGGCAGCCACGCAGCCCTCCGCACGAACGACACGAAGGTTCCCCAGCTATGTCTGAGTCAACCGGCGCCGCCTCCACCGGCGCTGACTTCTCCGGTGCCAGCTACGCCTCCGCGGGCGTCGACATCGAGGCCGGCGACCGTGCCGTCCACCTGATGAAGGAGTGGGTCCGCAAGGCCACCCGCCCCGAGGTGGTCGGCGGGCTCGGCGGCTTCGCCGGACTCTTCGACGCCTCCGCGCTCAAGCGGTACGAGCGCCCGCTGCTCGCCTCCGCGACCGACGGCGTCGGCACCAAGGTGGACATCGCCCGCCGTATGGGCGTCTACGACACGATCGGCCACGACCTGGTCGGCATGGTCGTGGACGACCTCGTGGTGTGCGGCGCGGAACCGCTGTTCATGACCGACTACATCTGCGTCGGCAAGGTCTACCCCGAGCGGGTCGCGGCCATCGTCAAGGGCATCGCCGAGGGCTGTGTGCTCGCGGGCTGCGCGCTGGTCGGCGGCGAGACCGCCGAGCACCCGGGGCTGCTGGCCGCGGACGACTTCGACGTGGCGGGCGCGGGCACCGGAGTGGTCGAGGCCGACCAGGTGCTGGGCGCGGACCTGATCCGGCCCGGTGACGCGGTCGTCGCCATCGAGTCGTCGGGGCTGCACTCCAACGGCTACAGCCTGGTCCGGCACGTGCTGTTCGACCGGGCGGGCTGGTCGCTGGACCGGCAGGTGCCGGAGTTCGGCCGCACGCTCGGTGAGGAGCTGCTGGAGCCGACGAAGATCTACTCGCTGGACTGCCTGGCGCTGACCCGTACCACCGAGGTGCACGCCTTCTCGCACATCACCGGCGGCGGGCTCGCCAACAACCTGGCGCGGGTCGTCCCCGACCACCTGCGGGCCACCGTCGACCGCTCCACCTGGGAGCCCGCGCCGGTCTTCGGACTGGTCGGGGAGCTGGGCGGGGTCGAGCGCCTGGAGCTGGAGAAGACGCTGAACATGGGCGTCGGCATGATCGCCGTCCTGCCGCAGGAGTCCGTGGACGTCGCCCTCGCGACCCTCGCCGACCGGGGCGTCGGGGCCTGGGTGAGCGGCGAGATCACGGCACGCGAAAGCGGCACGGCGGCCGTCGAACTGACCGGCGACTACGCGCGGTAGAGCGGTGGGGTCCTCAGCGCCGACGAGCCGACGACGAAACCCGGTCCGGGCGGGACCCCGGACCGGGCCGACGTGACATGCGGTGATGTGCGTCTACGTGACAGGTGTCAAGCGTGACGGCGCTGGGGGGATGACTCGGACTCGTCGTCCTCGTCCCCGTCGTTGTTGTAGCGATCCGCGTACTGTGCGTACGGGTCGTCATCCTCGTCGTCATCGTCCTCGACAGGCTCCGGATTGACCGGAAGCGGTGACGATGCGCCCAGCTCGTCGGCCAGACGTGAGAGATCCGTGCCGCCGCTGTTGTACTTCAGCTGGCGGGCGACCTTCGTCTGCTTGGCCTTGGCCCGGCCGCGCCCCATGGCTCGACCCCCTTAACGGCGGGGCTCAGCGGCCCCGAGTCTTGACACGCGTTCATGATTCGGAGCGGCCTCCCCGGAGAGAGACCGGTCCGTAGGCCCACAACGGTACCTGCTTCCGACGCCGCACGGTACGTCGCCCGCACGACACGCGTCGGAACAGGGGTCGTTCACGGCCCTGTTCTGCCTGGTCAGGGCCGATTTTACCTTCTTCTAGCGCGAACTTGCTATCGGGCCGTGCTGTCGGTCACGCGGACCCCTCCGGACGCAGCCATTCCGAAGCCGGTGTACGGTCCGCGATCCGCTGTTCCGCGAGCCTGTCCGCGGCCACGGCCGGGGGGACGCCGTCGGTCCTGGCCCGGTCGAAAATGGCCAGAGTCGTGTCGTAGATCTTCGTGGCCTTGGTCTTCGCGCGGTCAAAATCAAAACCGTGCAGCTCGTCCGCGACCTGGATCACGCCACCGGCGTTCACCACGTAGTCCGGCGCGTAGAGGATGCCGCGGTCGGCGAGGTCCTTCTCGACGCCGGGGTGGGCGAGCTGGTTGTTGGCCGCGCCGCAGACCACCGTGGCGGTCAGCGCGGCGACCGTCGCGTCGTCCAGGGCGCCGCCGAGCGCGCAGGGCGCGTACACGTCGAGCGGGGTGCGCACCAGCACCTGCGCGTCGCTCACCGAGGTGACCCGCGGGTGACGGGCGACGATCCGGTCGACGGCGTCCGCGCGGACATCGGTGATCACGACCTCGGCGCCGTCCTCCAGCAGGTGCTCCACCAGGTGGTGGCCGACCTTGCCGACGCCGGCCACGCCGACCCGGCGGCCGCGCAGCGTCGGCTCGCCCCACTGGGTCTTCGCGGCGGCGCGCATGCCCTGGAAGACACCGAAGGCGGTGAGCACGGAGGAGTCGCCGGCGCCGCCGTTCTCCGGCGAGCGGCCGGTCGTCCAGCGGTTCTCGCGGGCCACGACGTCCATGTCCGCGACATACGTGCCGACGTCGCACGCCGTGACGTACCGGCCGCCGAGCGAGGCCACGAACCGGCCGTAGGCGAGCAGCAGTTCCTCGGTCTTGAGCGTGTCGGGGTCGCCGATGACGACGGCCTTGCCGCCGCCGTGGTCGAGCCCGGCGAGCGCGTTCTTGTACGACATGCCGCGGGAGAGGTTGAGCGCGTCCTCGACGGCCTCCTCGTCGGAGGCGTAGGCGTGGAAGCGGGTGCCGCCGAGGGCCGGGCCCAGGGCGGTCGAGTGGAGCGCGATGACGGCCTTGAGGCCGGTTGCGCGGTCCTGGCACAGGACGACCTGCTCGTGCCCGCCCTGTTCCGATCGGAACAGTTTGGCGAGGACGGTCGACGCGGTGGAGCCGGTCGACTCGACTGACGAGGAGCGGTCGGTCTGTCGTACGTCGGTCACGGTGGTGACTCCCATAGTCCAGTTTTTCCGGGCGAACCCGGTTGGCCTTGCTGGCCTCCGGCTCCCCGTGCGGGTGGCGGGAGGCCGGATATGCAGAAGGGTAGGCCCTGGGCGGGCGATCATGGGACCGCGTACATGTGTGGGTTTCCGGTGATCCCGCGACGGTTTTTCACAGTGGCCGGGATCACCTCCGGGGCGGGGGGTCGCGTGGGACGATCGGAGCATCAAGGCCGTGACGAGGGAGCGGGTGTGGGCGGTTCACCGGTACTGGTCCCGTACGCGGCCTATTTGCGGGTCTACGAGCCCCTGGCGGCCTTTCCAGAGCCCGAACGCACCCACTGGTACCGGTATGCGTCGGCCGGGCTGACGCGTACCGCTCAGGACGAGCTACGGCAGTCCCTGGCCGACCTCCTGCCGGTGCCCCCGGTGGCCGTCCCGGTGCACGAGAGCGGCGACGCCTTCGTGGCCGTGGTCTCCGGCGTCACCCACATCTGCCCCTGGCGCACCCGGCTGCGCGGCTGGCTCGCCCTGGAGAACGTGGGGGAGCTGCTGCCCGAGCCGGTGCTGGACGCGATGCTGCCGCCGGTCGTACGCCGGCAGGCCGCCGCCGACCACGAGAGCTGGCGGGAGCGGAATCCGGACGCCCGGCCGTGGATCCGCTCGGCCACCTGGCACGTGCCGGTGCGCTGGTTCGCCCTCGTCGGGGACGACGAGCGGGAGTACGAGCCGTCGGGCGCGGGGGAGTCGAAGGAGCCGCTGCTGCGGTACCGCACGCCCATGGTCCAGGCCAGGCGGCGGGTCGCGCGGGCGCTGCGGGTGCTCAAGGACGCCCTGGACGAGGGCCCGTTGATCGACGGGCTGATCGATGTGGGGCGCTGGCTCGAGGAGTTCCACCCGCGTTCGCTGGTCGAGCTGGACTACGGCGGCCTGGTGCACGTGATGGGCCAGGACACCCTCGCGGAGGACCGCTCGGCGGCCGATGTGGCCGAGGGGCTCGCCGCGCTGCGGGCCGGGGACTCGGCGGCGGCCGGGGTGGCGTACGAGCGGCTGACCGACCGATGGCGGGCGGTCAGGGAGCTTCAGTTCTCCAGTTGAGGGCAGGCGGGACGTGACGCGGGTCACGGTCGGGGCTCCGGCGGAATGTGCGCCGAAGCTCTGGCCCTGGCATCGACTCCGCGTTCGACGCATGGGCCGATGTGACCTTCGGCGCAGGGTTCGCGGGTCCTCTGTTGTCTCGTTGTGTCTCTTCCGCCTCTCAGCTTGCCTTTTGGCATCGAGAGCGGCGGTAATGGCCCAAGCGTGACGGAGAGCACGTAAGCGGACTCTTGCCTGCATCACCATGTCTCGTGTCAAAATGGGACATCGGGTCCTCCTCGGACTCGTTTCGAAGGTGGGGATGGGGCAGATGATCAGGTTGTGACTGATCGTCACGTTGGTGTGACTGTCCGCTATGACACGGTCCATCGGCTTCCGCCGAGCTTGAACACCTGAGAGGGCAATTCCATCGGTTTGGCCGACGAGGCTGGACGGATGGTGTAGTTGTAGTGCCGAGGACAAGCCGTTCGTCCTATTACCGACTCGGCCCGCGTCTGCCATTTCGGGCAACGTGGGTCAAGGTGCAGAATTTAGAGGAAAGAACCGCGTTGGTTCGGTTCTCTCGAGGAGGCCGCTCATGACCGCTCGCACCCCTGATGCCGAGCCGTTGCTAACCCCTGCTGAGGTCGCCACCATGTTCCGCGTCGACCCGAAGACGGTCACGCGCTGGGCAAAGGCCGGCAAGCTCACATCCATCCGCACGCTCGGCGGGCACCGCCGCTACCGCGAGGCGGAGGTCCGCGCGCTGTTGGCGGGCATTCCGCAGCAGCGCAGCGAGGCCTGACAGCCCTTTTGGGCGGCTAACGGGGCCCCCACCCCATACGTCGCCCGGCCCGAAGGCCACCTGCCCCCATCAGGGACGCCGGAGGGAGCTACGAGCTCTACCAGCTCCACCCAGCTTCACCAAGACCGCATCGGACTCCGCCGGGTCCGATGCGGTCTTTTTCGTGCCCGCGGCGGCCCGGGGCGGCGCCGGGGCGCCGCGGGGTCATGTGGGGCCGCGCGGGCGGTTTGTGGGCGTTCCGTGCGCGCCGGGGGCGTGGTCTGTGGGGTCCTGGGGGCGGTTGCGTGCTAGCGCCGGAGTCGTCCCCAGGGAGGTGCAATTGCACATATTAAATCGAGAGCCTTCCGGAGGGCGTCAAGTTCCCCACTCCCGAAACGGGTTTCCGTGACTCCCGTCACACGCCGGGCTCTTGTGGATCTTGATCCCCGTGCGCTAATGAACTCCCCCCGGTGCGGAGGGAGTAGGCCGAGAGCGCTCTCCGCGCCGACGCCGATGCCCCGCCCGCGGCGGTACGAGGAGGCCGTAGCGGGCGCGGCTTCGGGGAACAGCGAAAGGGCCCGCACCTTGAGGAGGCACGGGCCTTACGACGTACTGTGGTGCGGTCTGCGGGGACAGCGAAAAGACCCGCACCTGAGCAGGTGCGGGCCTAGTGGCAGACGGTACGGCGGTCCTGACGGGATTTGAACCCGCGGCCTCCACCTTGACAGGGTGGCGAGCACTCCAAACTGCTCCACAGGACCTGGTGTCACAGCCTGTTGGGCTCGGCTGCGAGACAGACTGTACAGCAGGTCAGGGGGTGGGGTCGAACTCGTTGCCGGGGGGCGGCCGGGCGGTGCGGGGCGGTCAGGCCCAGGCGTCGTCGAGGGCCTTGAAGACGCGTTTGTCGGAGACCGGGAACGCCGTGCCCAGCGCGTGCGCGAAGTAGCTGACGCGCAGCTCCTCGATCATCCAGCGGATGTCCCGCACCGCGGCCGGCACCGGCCGTCCGGCCGGCTGGGCGGCCAGCAGCTCGCCGTACTCGGCCTGGATCTCCCGGATCTTCTCCATCCGCGTGGTGTCCCGCTGGACCCCCGTCGGCATCTGCTGGAGGCGGCGGTCGACGCCGACCAGATACCGCATCAGGTCGGGCAGCCGCTTGAGCCCCGCCTCGGTCACGAAACCGGCGTGCACCAGGCCCGCGAGCTGCTCCCGTACGTCCTGGAGGTTGGCGACCAGCGCGAGGCTCGTGGTGTCCTTCAGGCGCCGCTCACAGGACTGCCAGGCGGCCAGCACCTGCTGGACCCGCTGGACGCTGCGCGAGGTCAGCTCGACCAGATCGGCGCGGACCGCGTCGTACAGCTTGCGGAAGGACTCCTCGTCCCACGCGGGCCCGCCGTGGTCGGCGATCAGCCGGTCGGCCGCGGCGGTCGCGCAGTCCTCGAAGAGCGCCTGCACGCTGCCGTGCGGATTGCGCGAGAGCGCCAGCTTCTGCTGGTTGGACAGCTTGTCCGCGGCGAACTTCGCCGGATTCACCGGCACGTTGAGCAGGATCAGCCGCCGTGTGCCCCGCCACATCGCCGCTGCCTGCTCCGGCTCGGTGTCGAAGAGCCGTACGGCCACGGTGGCGCCCTCGTCGACGAGCGCCGGGAACGCCTTGACGGGCTGGCCCGCGCGCCGCGCCTCGAAGGTGCGCGGCAGCGCGCCGATCGTCCAGTCGGTGAGCCCGGTGCGCTGCTGGACCGAGGCCAGCGCGGGGTCGGAGGCCGACTCGAAGGCCCTCGTGATCGCCTCCCGCGTCTTCGGCTTCAGCCGCAGCCGCAGCGCGTCCAGGTCCTTGTCCTCGGCGAGCTTGCGGCGCCGCTCGTCCACCACTCGGAAGGTGATCTTCAGATGCTCGGGCACCTTGCCGAGGTCGAAGTCCTCCCCGGTGACCGGCACCCCCACCATCTTCTGCAACTCCCGCGCCAGCACGGACGGCAGGGGGTCGGGCCCGGCGACCGCGCGCTCCAGGAACTTCTTGGCGTAGTTCGGCGCGGGGACGTAATGCCGGCGGATCGCCTTGGGCAGCGAGCGGATCAGCTCGGTGACGACCTCCTCGCGCAGGCCCGGGATCTGCCAGTCGAAGCCGTCGGCCGAGACCTGGTTGAGGACCTGGAGCGGGATGTGGACGGTGACGCCGTCGGCGTCGGCGCCCGGTTCGAACTGGTACGTGACGCGGAATTTGAGCGCGCCCTGCCGCCAGGAGTCCGGGTAGTCGTCCTTGGTGACGGCCTCCGCGTTCTCGTTGATCAGCATGGAGTGCTCGAAGTTCAGCAACTCCGGCTCTTCGCGCCGCTTCTGCTTCCACCAGGAGTCGAAGTGGGCGCCGGAGACGACGTCCTCGGGCAGCCGCGCGTCGTAGAAGTCGAAGAGCGTCTCGTCGTCCACGAGGATGTCGCGGCGCCGGGCGCGGTGCTCCAACTCCTCGACCTCGCCGAGGAGTTTGCGGTTGTCGTGGAAGAACTGGTGGTGGGTGCGCCAGTCGCCCTCGACCAGCGCGTTGCGGATGAACAGCTCGCGGGAGACCTCGGGGTCGATCCGGCCGTAGGTGACCTTGCGCTGGGCGACCAGCGGGACGCCGTAGAGGGTGACGCGCTCGTACGCCATCACGGCCGCCTGGTCCTTCTCCCAGTGCGGCTCGCTGTAGGTGCGCTTGACCAGGTGCTGGGCCAGCGGCTCCACCCACTCCGGCTCGATCCGCGCGTTGACCCGCGCCCACAGCCGGGAGGTCTCCACCAGCTCGGCCGACATGATCCAGCGCGGCGGCTTCTTGAACAGCGCCGAGCCGGGGAAGACGGCGAATTTCGCGCTGCGGGCGCCCAAGTACTCGTTCTTGTCGGTGTCCTTGAGCCCCAGGTGCGACAACAGCCCCGCCAGCAACGACTGGTGGACCCGTACCGGATCGGCCGCGTCGTCCTCGGACCTGGGCTCGGTGACCGTGATGCCCAGGGACTTGGCGACCGTACGGAGCTGGCTGTAGATGTCCTGCCACTCGCGGATGCGCAGGTAGTTCAGGAACTCCGAGCGGCACATGCGGCGGAAGGCCGACGAGGACAGGTCCTTCTGCCGGTCGCGGACATAGCCCCACAGGCTGAGGAAGGACAGGAAGTCGCTGGTCTCGTCGCGGAAGCGGGCGTGCTGCTGGTCGGCCTGCGTCTGCTTGTCCGCGGGGCGTTCGCGCGGGTCCTGGATGGACAGCGCCGCCGCGATCACCATGACCTCGCGCGCGCACCCGTTGCGGTCGGCCTCCAGCACCATACGGGCGAGCCGCGGGTCCACCGGGAGCTGCGAGAGCTTGCGGCCCAGCGGGGTCAGCCGCTTGCGCGGGTCCTTCTCCTTGGGGTCCAACGCGCCCAGCTCTTCGAGGAGTTGGACACCGTCCTTGATGTTCCGGCTGTCCGGCGGGTCGATGAAGGGGAAGCGCGCGATGTCGCCGAGCCCGGCCGCCGTCATCTGGAGGATGACCGAGGCCAGGTTGGTGCGCAGGATCTCGGCGTCGGTGAACTCCGGCCGGGACAGGAAGTCGTCCTCGTCGTACAGCCGGATGCAGACGCCGTCCGACGTACGGCCGCAGCGGCCCTTGCGCTGGTTGGCGCTGGCCTGGCTGATCCGCTCGATCGGCAGCCGCTGCACCTTGGTGCGGTGGCTGTAGCGGGAGATCCGGGCGGTGCCGGGGTCGATCACGTACCGGATGCCGGGGACGGTCAGCGACGTCTCGGCGACGTTCGTGGCCAGCACGACGCGGCGCCCGCTGTGCTGCTGGAACACGCGGTGCTGCTCGGCCGACGACAGCCGCGCGTACAGCGGCAGCACCTCGGTCGAGCGCAGGTTCTTCTTGGTCAGCGCGTCCGCGGTGTCGCGGATCTCGCGCTCGCCGGAGAGGAAGACCAGGATGTCGCCCGGCCCCTCGGCCTGGAGTTCGTCGACCGCGTCGCAGATCGCGGTGATCTGGTCGCGGTCGTCGGCCCCCTCGTCACCGTCCGCGCCCTCGTCGGCCAGCGGCCGGTAGCGGACCTCCACCGGATACGTCCGGCCGCTGACCTCGACCACCGGCGCGTCCCCGAAGTGCCGGGAGAAGCGCTGCGGGTCGATCGTCGCCGAGGTGATGATCACCTTCAGGTCCGGGCGGCGCGGCAGGAGTTGGGCCAGGTAGCCGAGGATGAAGTCGATGTTGAGGCTGCGCTCGTGCGCCTCGTCGATGATGATCGTGTCGTACGCGCGCAGCTCGCGGTCGGTCTGGATCTCGGCGAGCATGATGCCGTCGGTCATCAGCTTGACCAGCGTGGAGTCGCCGACCTGGTCGGTGAAGCGGACCTTCCAGCCGACCGCCTCCCCGAGCGGTGTCGCCAGCTCCTCCGCCACGCGCTCGGCGACGGTACGGGCCGCGATCCGGCGCGGCTGGGTGTGGCCGATCAGGCCGCGCACCCCGCGGCCCAGCTCCAGGCAGATCTTCGGGATCTGCGTCGTCTTGCCCGAGCCGGTCTCGCCCGCGACGATCACCACCTGGTGGTCGCGGATCGCCGCCAGGATGTCGTCCTTCTTCTGGCTGACCGGCAGCGCCTCGGGATAGCTGATCCTCGGCACGGCGGCGCGGCGGGCCGCCAGCCGCGCCTCGCCCTTGTCCATCTCGGCGGCGATCTCGGCCAGCACCGCGGCCCGCGCCTCCGGCTTGCGGATACGGCGGGCGCCGTCGAGTCGGCGGCCGAGCCGCTGCTCGTCGCGCAAAGTCAGCGACGGCAGCCGTTCGGCGAGATCAGCGGAGGTGGGTTGGGTAGACATACGCGGTCCAGGATCGCATCTGCGGCGGGCGCGCGGCGAACGCATTTCCCCGCGGCGGTACGCACGGTGACGGTGGGGCGCATGGCGCACGGGAACGACGGAGGCCCCGTCCGGAGACGGGGCCTACGTCGTGCGGTGGCTGGGGCCGGGGTCGAACCGGCGACCTACCGCTTTTCAGGCGGTCGCTCGTACCAACTGAGCTACCCAGCCGCAGCGGTCCTGACGGGATTTGAACCCGCGGCCTCCACCTTGACAGGGTGGCGAGCACTCCAAACTGCTCCACAGGACCAAGCTTGTGCGGGATAATTCTCGCACAGGATCTCGGGTGCTCCGTACCGCTTGTCCGCCGCTGATCTGGGACCAGAAAGTGACCGCAGGATCACGCTGGGACAGGGGCACGTCGCTGGATCAGCGTAGCAGACCCCCGAGGTGGTCCTTTTCGGTGAGCGGGCGGAGCGGGGTGCCGGTGAGCAGGCGAGGGCGAGGCCGTCAGACCGTCTCGTCGCGGAACACCGCGCGCACGATCCGGCCGATGCCGTCGCGGCCCGGGGCCACTTCCCACTCGTCGCACACCGCGTCCACCAGCAGCAGCCCGCGGCCGTTGACCTCATGGGTGCCGCTGTCGCGCATCACCGGGCCCTCGCCGACGTTTCCGTGGTCCTCGACCTCGATACGGACTCGTACGCCGTCCCGCCGGACGGAACAGATGACGGTCGGGCTCGTCGTATGACGCACGGCATTGGTGACGAGTTCACTCACCAACAGAGCGGCCGTATCGCAGGCGTCCAGCCCGCATCCGCGCGCGGTCAGATATGCGCGCGCACGGCGCCGGGCCTCGGAAACCGACGCGCCGCATGCCAGCAGTTCGAAAGTGCAGCCGTCGGCACGGGGGCGGGGCGTACGGGAAGCGGAGCCAATGCCGGGAGTAGTCAGACGGGAACTCACGGTATCGGTGGTAGGTGAACCCACAGCGGAGATTCCTCTCCATCGCGTGTGCGTGAACGTGGTCACCTGGCCACTATGCGCCCCGACGCGCTCAGTGGGCAAGGTTAATCTTGATAATTTCACCGAGAAGGCAATCGAGGTGTGGATATCACTGAGGGGGTGGCACACTTCTCCCATGGACTCGGTGAGAGGAGCCGGGGCGTGACCGCTGCGCAGTCGTCGGGCGGCTCGACCGTTCGGCTGATGGTGCTCGGCAGACGATTGCGCGACCTGCGGGTCGCCGCCGGGAAGTCGTTCGAGGACGCCGCCGTCGTCCTCGACGTGGCTCCTCTGACGATCCGACGCATGGAGCTGGCCAAGGGCAAGTGGAAGCTCCCCTACGTCAAGACGCTGCTGGAGGAGTACGGCGTCCCGGGCGACGAGGCCAGGACCTTCCTCGCCCTCGTCCGCGAGGCCAATCAGCCCGGCTGGTGGCACCGTTACCGGGACGCGCTGCCCACCTGGTTCAGCGGCTACGTCAGCCTGGAGGAAGAGGCCAGCCTCATCCGGGCCTACGAACCCCACTACATCCCCGGCCTGCTCCAGACCGAGGAATACGCGCTGACCGTGCTGCGGGCCGGCCTCCACGACGCGGAGGAGAAGGCCGCCCAGGAGGTCGAGCGCCGGGTCGCCGTCCGCAAACAGCGGCAGCAACTGCTCACCTCCGCGAATCCGCCCGAATTGTGGGTGGTCATGGACGAGACCGTGTTCCGCCGTCCCATGGTGCCCGCCGAGATCATGCGGGCCCAGATCGACCGCCTCATCGAAGCGGCCGAACAGCCGAACATCAAGCTTCAGGTGATGCCTTTCGGCATCTGCGCGCACGAGGGCATGTACGGGTCGTTCCACATCTTCCGATTCCCGCACGAGGAGATCTCCGACATCGTCTATGTCGAGAATCTCGTCGGTGCCGTCTATCTCGACGAGTACGACGATGTCACGACGTTCCAGGAAGCCCTGGACCGTATGTGCGCCCACGCCCTGCCAGTACAACGCACCGGAGAATTCCTCGGTGCCATTCGCAAGGAGCTCTAGGCCAGTGAATCGCATACACAACGCTGTTCTCACGCTGGGAGCGGAAGGCTGGCACAAGCCGTGGAGCGGGAGCAACGGCGGCAGTTGCGTGGAGGTCCGCAGGCTTCCCGACGGCCGTTACGCGGTCCGCCAGTCCACTGATCCGGAAGGTCCCGCGCTGATCTTCACGCAGATCGAACTCGACGTCTTCTCCCAGGGCTGGGAGGCTGGACAGGCCAGCCTCCCGGTTTCCTGACGCTCATCACTTACTTAACGCAGGCGTACTCAGGAGGAACAGCGGATGCCCGACGACATGGCCTGGACGCGGCGGCCTGCGAACTACGAGCCGCCCGAGATCGACACGAGCGTCGCGCACTCGGCACGCGTGTACGACTACATTCTCGGCGGCAAGGACAACTACCCGCTGGACCGCGAGGCCGCCGAGCAGATGCTGAGCGGCTGGCCCAGTCTGCGGATATCGATGCGTGAGAACCGTAAATTCATGCACCGGGCCGTCCGCTTCATGGCCGAGCAGGGCATCGACCAGTTCCTTGACATCGGCACCGGCATTCCGACCTCGCCGAATCTCCACGAGGTCGCGCAGGGCGTCACCCCGAGCGCGCGCGTGGTCTACATGGACAACGACCCGATCGTGCTGGCCCACGCGGGCGCCCGGCTGACCAGCACGCCCGAGGGCCGTACCGCCTACATCCACGCGGACATGAAGGACCCGGCGGCGATCCTGGGCTCGGCCGAGCTGGCCGAGACCCTGGACCTGTCCCGGCCGGTCGCCCTGTCGATCATCGCCGTGCTCCAGTTCGTCACGGACGACCAGAAGGCGTACGACCTGGTCAAGCAGTACGTGGACATCCTGCCGTCCGGCAGCTACCTGGCGATCTCCACGGTCACCACCGACTCCAGCCCGAAGCCGATCGGGGGTGTCGTCGCCGAGTACACCAAGCGCGGCATGCCCGCCCGCAACCGGACCCACGCCGAGGTGCTGCCCTTCTTCGCGGGCCTCGACCTGGTCGAGCCCGGTGTCACCCTCGTCCACAACTGGCGCCCGGACCCGGCCGCCGAGGGCACGGTCGACGACTCGCAGGTCGCGATGTACGGGGGAGTGGCGTACAAGCCGTAACGGCTCGTGCGTCCTCGGCTCGTACGTCCTCGACTCGTACGTCCTTGGCTCGTACGTCCTCGGCCGGTGCAGGTTCCCGCGCCGATACGTTCCCGCGCCGATACGTTCCGCGCGGATGTGTCCCGCCCGGCCGCTCCCTGAGCGGCCGGGCGGGACGGTGACGCCGACGGCCGCCGATGAGGTGCCGCGGCCCCAGCGGGACAAGGTTTCCCGCCACCCAAGACGGCGCTTCCGACGATAACCACAGGTCGGCGGGGCGCGCGGGCGTGGCCGGAAAATGCGGTCCATCCTCTTGACGTGACGCGTGGCAAGGTCCACAGTGCTCGTTAATGCGCATTACTAATGCGCATTAACGAAGGAGGAGCACAGGTGGACGAACCCAGGAAGCGATCCCGGCCGGGCCGGGCGCCCTCGCCGACCGGGCGTACGTCACGGCCGCGCCAGGCGGAGGTCGCGCGGCTCGCGGGCGTCTCGCAGGCCACTGTCTCGCTGGTGCTCGGCGGCAAGCGGGAGGGTGTCGCGATCTCGGAGGAGACCCGGCGCAAGGTGCTCGACGCCGCTCGCAGCCTCGGATACGTCCCCGACCCGGCCGCCCGCAGGCTGGCCGCCGCCCGCAACGACCTGCTGGGCGTCTTCAGCTTCACCGCGACCTTCCCCACCGACGTGCAGCACTCGTACTACCCGTTCCTGGTGGGCGTCGAGCAGGAGGCCGCCGCGCGCGGCTACGACCTGGTGCTCTTCACCGGCTCCAGTTCCGGCGGCGCGGGGGCCGCCGGACCCGAGGCGCTGAGCCGGGTCCGGCTGGCGGACGGCTGTCTCTTCCTCGGCCGTCACGCGCCCGCGCAGGAGCTGAGCCGCCTGGTCGGCGACGGCTTCCCCGTGGTCCACATCGGCCGCAGGGACGAGCTGGAGGGTCTGCCCTGGGTCGGCGCGGACTACGTCAACGCCACTCGTGAGGTCGTGGCCCGGCTCGCGGAGCTCGGCCACCGCCGGATCGTGCTCGTACGCGAGGACGACGAGGCGCCCGCGTCGACCGACCGTGAACACGGCTTCCTCAAGGGCCTGGAGGCGGCCGGGCTGCCCGGCGGCCCCGCGGCCGTCTTCCGCTCGGCGGCGCCCGAGCGCGAGCTGACGCCCGAGCGGCTGCGCGGCTGGCTCGCCGAGGGCGTCACCGCGTTCGTCGCCGAGGAGACCGACACCGGCAGCGCGTGGCGGGCCCTGCGCGGCGCCGCCCGCGCCGCCGGGATCGAGGCCCCGCGCGACGCCTCGCTCGCCCTGCTCGGCAGCCCGCCGCCCGACCTCGCGGGCGAGCCGGTGCCCACCGGATTCGACATCCCCCGGCCGGAGTTGGGCGCCGCGGCCGTCCGCATGCTGGCCGCCCTCGTGGCGGGCGAGGACATCGCGGCGGCCACCGAGCCGCTGGTGGCCTGCCCCTTCCGGCCGGGCGCCAGCGCGGGACCGCCTCCGGCGCGGCCCCGGGACCCACGCCCATGACCCCCCACCCGCCCTGCCCGCCGCCCGCGAGCCCACGCGCCGGGGGGCCGGTGCTCGGCGGCCCGCTCGCCGTGGGCCCTCGCCCCGGCGGCCCGGTGCTCGGCGGCCCGCTCGCCGTGGGCCCTCGCCCCGGGGGGCCGGGGCCTTTGGGGGCGGAGCCCTTAACGGGCGAGGGCCCCGCGGCCGGTCGGCGCCAGGGCACGTGGCCGTAGGGCGTCCTCGGCGAACCGGACGCCGGAGGGTCCGGGGTACCGGGCAGAGCCGTCATCCGACGCACCGCGCAATCTTTCGACAGCACCGCCGCAGGCGGTACGCACCACCTCAAGGAGACTCGTGAAACCCGGACCGGACATTCTCATCGTCGGCGGCGGCCTCGGCGGCGTGGCGGCGGCACTCGCCGCGTGCCGCGCCGGGCGCGGCGTCGTACTGACCGAGGAGACCGACTGGATCGGCGGCCAGCTCACCTCGCAGGCCGTCCCGCCGGACGAGCACCCGTGGGTGGAACAGTTCGGCACCACCGCCTCGTACCGCCACCTGCGGGAATCCATCAGGTCGTACTACCGCCAGTGGTACCCGATGCGCTCGGAGGCGCTGGCCCTCACCGAGCTGAACCCCGGCGCCGGACGGGTCAGCAAGCTCTGCCACGAGCCGCGCGTCGGCCTCGCCGTGCTGGAGTCGATGCTCGCGCCGCACCTCGCGTCCGGCCGCCTCACGCTGCTGACCGAGCACCGCCCGGTCGCGGCGGCGGCCGAGGACGACACCGTACGGTCCGTCACGGTGGAGAGCCTGCGCGACGGCAGCCGCCGCACCATCGCGGCGCGGTACGTGATCGACGCGACCGAGACCGGCGAACTGCTGGAGCTGGCCGGTGTCGAACACGCCGTCGGCGCCGAGTCGCGCGACGAATTCGGCGAGCCGCACGCCCCGGAGACCGCCGACCCGCTCAACCAGCAGGGCATCACGGTGTGCTTCGCGCTCTCGCACCACGAGGGCGAGGACCACACCATCGACAAGCCCGCCGACTACGAGTTCTGGCGGGACTACCGCCCCGACTTCTGGCCGGGCCCGCTGCTCGGCTTCCTCGCCCCCGACCCACGCACGCTCGAAGCGGTGCCGCGCACCTTCGTCCCCAACCCCGACCTCGACCCGCTCGACGTCAACGCCGACCAGTCGGAGGACGCGGGCGACAAGGAGCTGTGGGGCTTCCGCCGCATTCTGGCCCGCCGGTTGCACCGGCCCGGCGCCTTCGACTCCGACATCACGCTCGTCAACTGGCCGCTCAACGACTACTGGCTCAAGCCGCTGATCGGCGCGGGCCCCGAGACCTCGGCCCAGGCCGTGGCCGAGGCGCGGCAGCTGTCGCTGTCCGTCCTGTACTGGCTCCAGACCGAGGCGCCGCGCGCCGACGGCGGCAAGGGCTTCCCCGGCCTCAGGCTCCGCCCCGACATCACCGGCACCGCGGACGGCCTGGCCAAGGCGCCGTACGTCCGCGAGTCCCGCCGGATCAAGGCCGTCACCACCATCACCGAGCAGGACCTCGCGATCGACCTCGTCGGCCCGCACGGCGGCACCACGTACCGCGACTCGGTCGGCGTCGGCGGCTACCGCATCGACCTGCACCCGTCCACCGGAGGTGACAACTACATCGACATCGGCTCCGTGCCGTTCGAGATCCCGCTCGGCGCGCTCATCCCGCGCAGGGTCCGCAATCTGCTGCCCGCGGGCAAGAACATCGGCACCACCCACATCACCAACGGCTGCTACCGGCTGCACCCGGTGGAGTGGAACATCGGCGAGGTCGCCGGTGCCCTCGCCGCCCACTGCCTCGCCGAAGGCGTGGAACCGCACCGGGTCCAGGCCGAGGACAAGCGGTTCGACGCGTTCGCCGCCGTGCTCGACCGCGCCGGGATCCAGCGCCACTGGCCCGACGTGCGCGGCTACTGAGCGGGACCTGCCGCCCCCAAGGGAGAACGGCCGGACGGAAGCAGCTCCACCTGCCCCGCCCGGCCCACCGCCCGCGTATTCGCCAACACTGCACAAGGAGGTGCCCAGACCATGACCACCCACCGTATCCGCGTCGGCATCGACGTGGGCGGGACCTTCACCGACGCCGTGGCCGTAGACGCCGCGACCCTCGAACTCCGGGGGCAGGTGAAAGTGCCCACCAGCCACCACCACGAGGACGGCGTAGCCCACGGCATCGTCGAAGCGCTCGACCGCCTGCTGGAGCAGACCGGGAACGCCCCTGAGGACGTCGCCTTCCTGGCCCACGGTACGACCCAGGCTACCAACGCCCTCCTGGAGGGTGACGTCGCCACCGTCGGCCTGATCGGCATCGGTACGGGTCCGGGGGCCGCGTTCACCCGTCGGCTCGCGTCCTTCCGCAACCTCGAACTCACCCCCGGCAAGCGGCTCCCGCTGCACTACGCCCATGTCGCCGACCCCGACGACGCGGCCGATGTGCGCAGGGCCGTCGACGAGGTCGTACGGGAAGGCGCCGAAGTCCTCGTCGCCAGCCAGCCGTTCAGCGTCGACCGCCCCGAGGGCGAGGAGGCCGTGCTCGAAGCGGCCCGCGGCAAGGGCCTGCCGATGACGGCGGCCCACGGGATCACCTCGCTGTACGGGCTCCAGAAGCGGACCCGTACCGCCGTGGTCAACGCCGCGATCCTGCCGCGCATGCTCGCCACCGCCGACCTGGTCGACGCGGCCATCACCAAGGCGGGCGTCACGTCCCCGCTCATGGTGATGCGCTGCGACGGCGGCGTGATGTCGCTGGACGAGATGCGGCGCAGGCCGCTGCTGACCGTCCTGTCGGGACCCGCGGCCGGCGTCGCGGGCGCCCTGATGCAGGAGCGGATCAGCGAGGGCCTGTTCCTGGAGACCGGCGGCACCTCGACCGACATCAGCGTCGTACGGCGCGGCAAGGTCGCCGTCCGGCACGCCACGATCCTCGGCAAGACGTCCTATCTGTCCGCGCTCGACGTGCGGACGGTCGGCGTCGGCGGCGGGTCCATGGTCAGGATCAGCGGCGGGACGGGCGGCACGGGCGGGACGGGCAGGACCGGCGGTACGGGCGGGACGGGCGGGACCGGCGGCTCTGGCGGCTCCGGCGGGACCGGCGGCTCCGGCGGCTCCGGCCGGAAGGTCACCGCGGTCGGACCGCGCAGCGCCCACATCGCGGGCCTGCCGTACGCCTGCTTCGCCGACCCCGACGACCTGCGCGACGCCGCGCTCGCCACGGTCAGCCCGCTCGCCGACGACCCCGCCGACTACGCGGTCCTCGACGCCGCGGGCGGCCGGTTCGCGATCACCATGACCTGCGCGGCCAACGCGCTCGGCCGGGTCCCCGAGGGCGACTTCGCCCGCTCGGACCAGGAAACGGCCAAGGCCGCGCTGGCGCCGCTGGCCGCCGCGCTCGGCGTGGACGTCGCCACCGCCGCGACCCAGGTGCTCGACGCCGGTACGGCCCAGGTGAAGGCCGTGGTCGACACCCTGATCTCCGAGTACCGCCTGGACAAGGACAACGCCGTCCTGGTCGGCGGGGGCGGCGGCGCCGCGTCCGTGACACCGCACCTGGCCGTCGTCTGCGAACGCGACGGCAGGATCGCCGCCCACAGCGAGGTCATCAGCCCCATCGGCGTCGCCCTCGCGCTGGTCCGCGAGCAGATCGAGCGGATCATCCCGGGCGCCGGACAGGAACAGATCCTGGCCGTACGGGCCGAGGCGGAACGCGCGGTCGTCGCCCAGGGCGCCGCCGCCGACGGCGTCGAGGTCGAGGTCACCGTCGACCCGCAGACCAGCACCGTACGCGCGGTCGCCACCGGCGCCACCGAACTGCGTACCCAGGACCGGGCCCACCGCGCCGACGACGGGGAACGGCTGCGCGCCGCCGCCGTTAGCCTCAAGGCCGACCCCGCCGAGGTGCGGGTGCTCGCGGGCACGCCCTCGCACACCGTGTACGGCACGGAGCTGCGCCGCCGGTACCGCGCCACCCGCCACCCCGTGCGGGTCGTGGACGCCGACGGAGTCGTCCGGCTGCACTCGCCCGACGCCCGCGTCGAGACCACCACGGCGGGCGCCGCGCCCCAAGTCCTCGCCACGCTCGTGGACGAGGTCACCTCGTACGGCGACGGCGGGGTCCGCGCGCCCGCGCTGCGGCTGCTCATCGGGTCCCGGATCTCCGACCTGTCGGGCGTCGTGGAACCGCAGTCGCTGCTCGCGCTCGCCCGCAGCGAACTGAGCAGCCGCGCCGCCGACGAGCCGGTGGTGGCCGTTGTGGAGGCACGGACATGACGGCATCCGTCCTGACCCGTACGCCCGACCTGGCCGCGCTGCGCCGCCTCGCCGACCTGGACGACGTCGAGTTCGGCGTGCGGCTGCTCGCGGGCACCCCGACCCACGAGGGCCGCGACCCCGCGCTGCTGCGTCAATGGGCCCGCGCGGCGGCCGAGTTCGGTGCCGCGCTCGCACCCGTCGCCTGCGCGGCGGACGTCGTGGAGAGCGACGGCGGCCTGGAAATGGGCCTGTTGGCGCGCTACACCTCGCGGCCCGACGCCATCGAGCTGTTCACCGACACGATCGCGGCGGCCGACGGCCTCGCGGAGCGGCTCGGCTGGCGCGACTGGTACCCGGCCGGTTCCGTCCGCGCCGCGGCCGTCGCCCACGAGGCCGCGCACGCGCGGCTCCACCACGGGCCGGCCAAGGCCGAGTTGAGGCGCACGCTCGGCCATGTCGTGCTGCGGCTCGGCAGCCGCCGCTGGTACGGGCACGTCGCCGGCGCCGACGAGATCGCGGCGCACGCGTACGCCCGTACGGTCTGCGGTCTCGGCCGCAGTCCGCTGCTGCTGACGGCGGCGCTCGCCGAGTGGGTGACCGCGTCGCCGGGGACTGCGCCGGAGTCGCGTACCTCGCGGGCAGGCGCCCCTGTGGCGACCGCCGGGCAGGCACGTACCTCGCCGACACGCGCCCCTGTGGCGACCACCCCGCAAACACGGACCCCGCGGAGACGCACACCGCACGGAAGAGAGAAGTGACGCCATGGGTGTCGTCATTCTGCTGATCATGGCGGCGGGTGTCGCCGCGATGCTCACCCGCAAGCTCCCCACGGCCTTCGCGCTCATCCTGCTGGCCGTCGCCATCGCCCTGGTCTCCGGGGCGCCGCTGACCGGCAAGAACAGCGTGCTGGACACGGTGCTCCAGGAGGGCGCCCCGGCGCTGGCCGCCACCATGATCGCGATCCTGCTCGGGTCGTGGCTCGGCAAGCTGCTGGACGAGACGGGCATCGCGGGCACCCTCGTCCGCAAGATCGTCGAATTCGGCGGCGACCGGCCCGTGGTGGTCGCGCTCGGCGTGCTGGCCGTCTCCACGCTGGTCGGCACGGTCACCGGCTCGGCGCCCGCCGCGATGCTCGCGGGCATCATCGGCATCCCCGCGATGATCGCCGTCGGCATCCCCAAGGCCACCGCCGCGGGCACGATCCTGATGGGCATCGCCGCCGGCATGCCGTTCGAACTGCCCGTCTGGCAGTTCTTCTCCACGGCGCTCGAACTGCCCGTGCACACCGTGCGCGGCTTCATGATCAAGCTGTTCCCGTTCGCGCTGGTCGCCGCGGTCCTCTTCGTCCTGATCGAGAACCGCCGCAAGGGCGTCGAGCACTCCTGGTCCCTCAAGTCGGTGGCCGAGCGACCCGGGCCGAACTCCGGCACGCGCCGCAAGCAGCTCGGCGACGCGCCCTGGTACGCGCTGTTCACCCCCGCCGTGCCGCTGATCCTCGCGCTCGGCTTCGACATCGCGATCATCCCGTCGCTGCTGGCGGGCGTGCTCTACGCCCTGGTCACCACCACCCGGCCGCGCGAGATGAACAAGCGGCTGCTGCGTACGCTCTACGCCGGATTCGAGGTCGCGGCGCCGCCGATCACGCTCTTCATCTCCATCGGCATCCTGCTGGCGGCGGTGAAACTGCCCGGCGCGGTCGACGCGCTCGAACCGCTCGTGAAGGCCGTCAGCCCGCAGAACGCCGTGCTGTTCGTCCTGGTCTTCACCGTGCTCGTGCCGCTGTGCCTCTACCGCGGGCCGCTGAACGTGTTCGGTCTCGGCGCGGGCATCGCCGGGGTCCTGATCGCCGCGGGCGTGTACCCGGCGATCGCCGTCCTCGGCCTGACCACCTCGTACAACCAGGTCTTCGGCGTCGCCGACCCGACCAGTACGCAGACGGTCTGGGCCGCTCAGTACGCGGGCGTCACCCCGCAGACGGTGATGGTCCGCACGCTGCCGTACGTCTGGTGCGTCGCGCTCGGCGGCTTCTGCGTCACGGCCGTGCAGTACCTCTGAGCGGCTCGTCCGCGTTCCTTCGTACGTCCCGTACTTCCCTCCCGCTTCCCGCACTTCCCGCTTCCCGCACTTCCCGTACTTCTGCCCTTTCCGACATCCCTCCGGGACGGAGTTCCCCATGTCAGAGCAGCAGAACCCGCAGAGTCCGCAGAACCCGCAGAGCCCGAGCCGTCGCGTCATCCTGCGCGGGGCCGTCGCCACCTCCGCCGCCCTCGCCGTGGGCACGACGGCGGGCACGGCGACGGCCTCGGCCGCCACCCCCGGCGGATTCCCCGACTACCGTTACGTCAAGACCCTTCTGACGCCGTCTCAGCTCGCGTACAACCCGACCGGCGAGATCATCTTCCCGTGCATACGCGGCACGGTCGGCCGCCTCACCGCGCCGCTCGGCCGCTACTACCTCTACTACGCGCCGCACGACGCCCCCGGCGGCGTCTGCCTCGCCTACGGCGACCACATCGAGGGCCCGTTCACGGAGTACGCGGGCAACCCGGTCGTCTCCCGCACGTGGTCGCCCCACTACTCGGTCAGCCATGTCTCGTCGCCGCACGTCATATGGGTCGAGGGCGCCAAGGAGATGTGGCTCTACTTCCACGGCGAGAACACCACGACCCGGCTCGCCCGGTCCAAGGACGGCATCCACTTCACGTACGACAAGGTGGTCCTGTCGACCTCGATGCTGCCGTCCGGCACCACCGAGACCTCCTACGCCCGGGTCTTCGCCCACGAACTCCCCGCGAAGAACGCCCACTTCGTCATGCTGTTCATGCTGAACAACACCACCAACCACCGTGACATCGGCTGGGGCTGGTCGGCGGACGCCCGCAACTGGACCTTCTCCCAGACGCCCCTCATCCGCCACACCGACGTCGGCGCGGGCGACGTCGGCGGCCCCCACCTGCTCACCCGCGACGGCAGCGCGTACGTCACCTACAACAAGGACAAGGCGCACGGCGGCGACCTGATGATCACCGAGGTCGGCAACGACTTCAGCCTCCGCAAGCACCTCGGCGTCTTCTTCAACTCCTCCGACGGAGCCCCCGACAACGGCCGCAGCGCCGCCCCCAGCTTCGGCACCGAGAACGGCGTCCCCTACATGGTCTACGAGTCCGGCGAACGCCTGGCCGGCAAAATCGCCGTAGCCCGCGGCTGACCCCCGCCCCTCACCCGCCCCCACCCCGAACCAAGCCCGGCCCCGACGCACATCGCGCCGGGGCCGGACTCGTCGGACCGAGATCTGTGGTGCCCCCAACGGGATTCGAACCCGTGCTACCGCCTTGAAAGGGCGGCGTCCTGGGCCACTAGACGATGAGGGCTGGATGGCCGACCGTGGGCGCCGAGGCGCACGTCGGGGACGGGTGCAGCATATGGGATGGGCCGGGGGTTCGCCAAAACGCTTTTCGCGGCGGGGTGGCGGACAATGGGCAGCGTGCTGGAGATGACGCGTGAGGAGTTCGAGGAGCTGGTCGGGGAGGCGCTCGACCGGATTCCCGGCGAGCTGACCCGGCTGATGGACAACGTGGCGGTCTTCGTGGAGGACGAGCCCGCGCCGGGGGAGCCGGACCTGCTCGGGCTGTACGAGGGGACGCCGCTGACCGAGCGCGGCGAGTGGTACGCCGGGGTGCTGCCGGACCGGATCACCGTCTACCGGGGCCCGACGCTGCGGATGTGCGCCACGCGCGAGGAGGTCGTCGCCGAGACGGAGGTGACCGTCGTGCACGAGATCGCCCACCACTTCGGCATCGACGACGAGCGGCTGCACGCCCTGGGGTACGGGTGACGGTTTCGGGGGCCCTTTCGCGCTGACGGCCGCGGGCGGCGGCCCGGCTGCGCGCCACGGGTGACGCCAGGGACGCGGGGCGTGTCCTGGCGGGAGGCGCGGCGTTGGACACGGCGATCCGACCGCCGACCGGTGCGTACGGACGTGCGGCGGTACGACGACCGTACGACCGTACGCGTCCGCCTGTACCGAGCCCGAGGTGCGTACACGTGCTCCCTGCCCCAGACCGCCCCCGCGACCCCCGCCGCGACCGGGCCCGAGCCGTCCGTACGGGGCTGCGGTCCGCCGTCCTCGTCACGCTGGTGGCCGCCGGGGTCGCGGCGTGCGTGAGCGCGGGGAGCGAGTCCGACCCCAAGGCGCCGAAGCACGCGCCCGGCGTGAGCGCGGGGACCGTCGCGGACGGTTCGCGGGTCCCGCAGGGCGCGGGCGACCCGCACCGCGGCGGCGGCCCGATGTCCCCGTCCCCGTCCGTCACCGGTACGGCCTCGCCCGGCGACACGCGGGCCCCCGCGACGGCCCGGGCGGGCGGCGCGGGCGGCGGCCCGGCAGGACCCGGCGGCGTACCGACCGCCTCCGACGGCACCTCGGCGCCGCAGCCGACCGCCCAGCCCTCGCCGACGGCCTCCCAGCCGACCGGCCAGCCGACGACGGACGCGCCGACCGCGCCGCCGACCACCGACCCGCCGACCGCCAGCCCCAGCTCCGACCCCAGCGGGTCGCCCGACCCGAGCGCCGAACGGCGCGGGGACCGCCGCGACCGCTGACCGCATCGTGGCGGTATCGCCGCTGGTCAGCGCCCGGTCCGAAAGGCGATTGGCAAAGGCGCCGACAGATGCGTATGCTGGTAGATCGTTTGATCCCACTGCCTGGCGCCTGATCCGATGTGCGCCGCGTGGCGCGTTCCTTTTCTCCTGTGGCTGACCGCATCGAGGCGGTTGTAAGCAACCTACGGAGCTGGCGCGTGCCGTAAGTCTCCGAGAGGTTTAGCTTCAGCATGTCCATTGACAGTGCCGACCGTTCCGTCATGCCCGAGAACGACGAGATCCTCGCCGTAGCGGACGTGGTGGACATCACCACCGCCGACACCGCAGAGAACACCGACATCACCGGCGCCGACGACGCGACCGACGTCCTCGACACCGGCATCACCACCGACATCACCGACGTCATCGACGCGGACACCGAGGCCGACGCCGAGGACGACACCGACGCCGACACCGACGCCGAGCCCACCGTGACCTTCGCCGACCTCGGCCTCGCCGACGGCATCGTCCGCAAGCTCGCGCAGAACGGCGTCACCACCCCCTTCCCGATCCAGGCCGCGACCATCCCGGACGCGCTGGCGGGCCGGGACATCCTGGGCCGCGGCCGTACCGGCTCCGGCAAGACGCTCTCCTTCGGCCTGCCGCTGCTGACCCTGCTGTCCGGCGGCCACACCGAGCGCAAGCGCCCGCGCGGCGTCATCCTCACCCCGACCCGCGAGCTGGCCATGCAGGTGGCCGACGCGCTCCAGCCGTACGGCGACGTCCTCGGCCTGAAGATGAAGGTCGTCTGCGGCGGCACGTCCATGCAGAACCAGATCTACGCGCTGGACCGCGGCGTCGACGTCCTCGTCGCCACCCCCGGCCGGCTGCGCGACCTGATCAACCGCGGCTCCGCCGTGCTCGACCAGGTGCAGATCGCGGTCCTCGACGAGGCCGACCAGATGGCCGACATGGGCTTCCTGCCCGAGGTCACCGAGATCCTCGACCTCATCCCGGCGGGCGGCCAGCGCCTGCTGTTCTCCGCGACGCTGGAGAACGAGATCGACAGCCTCGTCCGCCGCTACCTGGTCGACCCGGTCACCCACGAGGTGGACGCCGCCCAGGGCGCCGTCACCACCATGAGCCACCACGTGCTCGTCGTGAAGCCGAAGGACAAGGCGCCGGTCACCGCCGCCATCGCCGCCCGCAAGGGCCGCACGATCATCTTCGTCCGCACCCAGATGGGCGCCGACCGCGTCGCCGAGCAGCTCATCGAGGCCGGTGTCCGCGCCGACGCGCTGCACGGCGGCATGACCCAGGGCGCCCGTACCCGCACCCTTGAGGACTTCAAGGCCGGTCAGGTCAACGTCCTGGTCGCCACCGACGTCGCCGCCCGCGGCATCCACGTCGACGGCATCGGCCTGGTGCTCAACGTCGACCCGGCCGCCGACCACAAGGACTACCTGCACCGCTCGGGCCGTACCGCCCGCGCGGGCGAGTCCGGCACGGTCGTCTCGCTCGCCCTGCCGCACCAGCGCAAGCAGATCTTCCGGCTGATGGAGGACGCGGGCGTCGACGCCTCGCGCCACATCATCGGCGGCGCGGGCGTCTTCGACGAGGACGTCGCCAAGATCACCGGCGCGCGCTCGCTGACCGACGTCCAGGCCGACGCCGTACAGAACGCCGCTCTCCAGGCGGAGCGCGAAGTCGCCGACGTCACGCGTCAGTTGGAGCGGCTCCAGCGCCGCGCGACCGAACTGCGCGAGGAGGCCGACCGCCTCACCGCCCGTTCGGCCCGTGAGCGCGGCGAGGACCCGGAGGAGGCGGTGGCCGCCAAGGCCGCCGAACTCGCCGCCGAGGCCGCCGCGTTGGCCGCCGCCGCCCCGGCCCCCGTGCCGGAGCAGCGCGAGGACCGCCGCGACGACCGCGGCAACTTCGACCGCCGCAACGACCGTTCGTCCTACGGCAACCGCGACTCCCGTCCCTCGTACGGCAACCGTGACGACCGTCGCGACAGCCGCCCGTCGTACGGCAACCGTGACGACCGTCCCTCGTACGGCAACCGTGACGAGCGCCGTGACAGCCGCCCGTCGTACGGCAACCGTGACGGCAACCGCGACTCCCGTCCGTCGTACGGCAACCGTGACGGCAACCGTGACGACCGCCGTGACAGCCGTCCGTCGTACGGCAACCGTGACGACCGCCGCGGCGACGACCGTCGTGACTCCCGCCCCTCGTACGGCGAGCGCAGCGGCCGTCCGTCCACCCCGTACACCAGCCGCGACAGCCGCGACTCGCGCCCCTCGTACGGCAACCGTGACGACCGCCGTCCCGCGTACAACAGCCGCGACGACCGCGACCGCCCCTTCAACCGCGACCGCCGCGACAGCAGCCGTCCGTCCACGTCGTCCTCGTACGACCGCCGCGACAGCCGCCCCTCCTACGGCGACCGCGACTCGCGTCCCTCGTACGGCAACCGTGACGACCGCCGCGCCCCCGGCGCCGCCCCGGCCGCCGGCTCCTCCTACGACCGCAAGCCCCGCTGGAAGCGCAACGGCTGACCGCTGACCGCTCAGCCGCAGAACGGGCCCGCCCGGTGTGATCACTTCACGCCGGGCGGGCCCGTCCGCGTAGCCGGTTGCTAAGCTCTGCCGACTCTGCCGGGAGGCGGAGCGTATGCCCTGGGGAGGGAACCGGATGTCACGCCGTCTGGGATGGCCGCGGCGCGGGGTGCTCGCGGTGGTCGCCGCCGTCCTGACCGCCGGTCTCGGACTCGGACCGCTGCCGGGCACCGCGGCGGCCGACACGGCGCAGAACCCGGCCATCGCGCCGATCGGCACCACGGGTCCCGCCGGAGGACCGGTGACCGGCGTCGGCGCCACCGGGTACGTCCAACGCACCGACCACAGCGCTGTGTCGTTCAGCTACACCTGGCACTCCTTCGACGGCGTCGTGACCCGCGACCTCGGCGTGCTGCGCAACGCCCCCCGGCCGCTGCCTGGCCCCGACGGCACCGAAGTGCTGGGCGTGCTGCCCGCGCTGGACCACCTCGTGCGGATCTACGACCTGGCCTCGGGGAAGTGGACGCAGTACCCGGTCCCGCCCGCGTACTCGCCGCTCGCCTTCTTCCCCAACGGCACCGGATGGACGATCCTCAGCCGGACACTCGCCACGGATTCGGGCGGCCACGTCACCTCGCAAGTCCTCCATCTGCTCGCCCCGGCCGCCGACGGCCAACTCTCCGAACGCCCGGTGGCCGGCTGGCCCACGACGGGCGTCACCGGGCTGGACGGCTGGCGCAACAACCAGTCGCGCCTGGCGGTGGGTTACTCCCTCGGAGACGACCACCGGCTCGGCCTGATCGACTTCGCCACCGGCACCTTGGTGTCCTCGCAACCGCTGCCCGAGGCCGCTTCCATTTCCCGGCTGCCGCTGATCAACGACGTGTCCTTCGGCTGGTACGCCCACGGCACGGCCGAACTGCGGCCGATCGCGGACCCGCAGGCCGCACCGCGGCGCCTTGCGGTGCCCGGCGGCGACACGACCGAATTCGTCACCAAGCTCACCGGCGACGCCCTGCTCGCCGTGCACGTGGATGCCACCATCCAGGACAGCAGGCGGGACCCGCTGTACTCCGTGCCGCTCGACGGCGGACCCGCGCGCGTACTGCTCGACGACGCGGGCCAGCCCGGTGTGGCCTCGGACGGCGGCTCCTATGCCGAGGGGAGCGACGGTTCCGGCGGCTGGGCCACCTACCGGATACCTGCGGTCGACGGTCCCCTCACCGTCCTGGGCCGGTTCACGACGTACACCCCCGAGCGGATCGGCCTCTCGCTCGCCCGCGGCCGGCTCACCTTCGTCCAGACCGCGCCCGGCACGTCCGTCACCTCGCGCACGTACACCGCCGACGTGGGCGACAATCTGACTCCCGGTCTGTTCAGCGAGCCGCAGCCGCTCGATTCGGGCACGCCGATGGACGACGCCATCCCGCGCTGCGGCGGTCAGGCCCGCTGCGTGCCGCTCGCTGACGGCGGGGGCACGACCGGCACCGGTGCTATCGAAGTGGACTACACCACGGGGCACGACTACGTGAAGGCGGTGGACGCCCCGTCGGGAGTCCTTCTCGACTCCAGCGGCGGCCGGATCGTCGCGGCCGGCAACCAGTACGTGCTGTACGAGAGCGGCTCCAACGGCAAGCAGTACGTCGTGAATCTCGCGGAGGGCCAGGTCACCTCCTCGGGCCCGATCACCACCGCCACGCTGTGGGGGGACACGATGTGGTCGGCCACGGCGACGGCGGGGCGGTTCACCACGACCGACCTCCTCACCGGCGGCGTGACCGGAACGGTGACGACGGACGTGCCGTGCGTACCGCGGGAGATCCAGGTACTGGGCCGCTGGCTCTACTGGTCCTGCGGCACGAACGGCCCCGCGGGTGTCCACGACCTCGACACGAAGAAGTCCGTCCGCGTACCAGCGGGCAACGCCCTGCTCGGCGACGGTTACGTCCTGCGGCACACCGACGGCCGGCTCACCCTGACCGACGTCCGCGGCGGCACCGCCGTCGACCGCACGATCGCGGACCTCCCCGCGAACGCCTACCCGGACGACCGCGGCGTCGTCTGGACGCTCGACAAATTCCGCGGCTTCCTCGCCTACACGGACGCCGACGGCACGACCCACGTCGTCCCGTCCGGTCTGCCGAGGACCGCGACCACGGTGCTGACGACCAGGAACGAGCCGCTCATGGAGGTGTACTACGCCCCGTGGACACCGCGGTGGGACCTCACGGGGCCGGTCACCCACTGGACGGTGGAGCTGAGGAAGAAGGGGGTGTCCGCGGTCGTCCGTACGTTCCGCGGCACCGCCCGGGACACCGTCTCCCTGACCTGGGACGGTGCCAGGGACAGCGGCGCCGTGCCCGTGACCGGCGACTACATCTGGACACTGAGCCTGTGGACCCGGGACGCGCTCGTGCCGGTCACCACGAGCACCGGCACCGTGGCCGTCCACGGCGGGAGCGCCGAGCCGCGGGACTACACGCGCGACGGCGTCGGCGACCTGCTCGCGGTGACCTCGGCCGGCCGGCTCGACATCAGGACGGGTACGGGCACCGGTTCCGTCAGCGGGGGTTCCGGCCCGCAGGGGGCGGGCTGGCCGATGTCGTCCACGCTCGTCGCGGTCAACGACCTGACCGGCAACCGGTGCAACGACCTGCTGGTGCGCAACTCCGCCGGTCAGCTCACGCGTTACGACGGCAAGTGCGGCGCGGCGCTCACACCCGCGCTGTCGCGCAGGGTGATCGGGTCGGGCTGGAACACGTACAACTTCCTTGTCTCGCCCGGCGATCTGACCGGCGACGGCCGCCCCGACCTGCTCGGGCGGGACGCCGCGGGCGTCCTGTGGCGGTACGACGGCACGGCCGCCGGCGTGTTTACGGCGCGGGTGAAGATCGGGTCCGGCTGGAACACGTACAACCTGCTGGTCGGCGCCCAGGATGTGACCGGTGACGGCCTCGCCGATCTGCTCGCCCGTGACGCGGCGGGTGTGCTGTGGCGCTACGACGCCACGGGCGCGGGCACGTTCAAGCCGCGCGTCAAAATCGGCTCCGGCTGGAACGTCTACAACGCCCTCGTCGGCGTCGGCGACATCACCGGAGACGGCCGCGCCGACCTCGTCGCCCGTGACGCGGCGGGCGTGTTGTGGCGCTACTCCGGTACGGGCACCGGGCAGTTCGGCGCGCGGGTGAAGATCGGCACGGGGTGGCAGACGTACAAGTCCCTGTTCTGAGACCCGGCCCGCGGCGCGGAGCCGCGCTTCTTCGCCCGGAGTACGGGCTTCTTCGCCCGTGCTCCGGGCTTCATCAGGCGTCCGCTGCGGACGCCTTCCTCAGGGATCAGCAGGAGGAACGG
Source organism: Streptomyces sp. NPDC088197 (assembly GCF_044741185.1). Lineage (NCBI taxonomy): Bacteria > Bacillati > Actinomycetota > Actinomycetes > Kitasatosporales > Streptomycetaceae > Streptomyces > Streptomyces sp. NPDC088197. The sequence goes on along the minus strand of NZ_JBIUSD010000001.1, from coordinate 89,110 downwards.
GTGGCCAAGCGCACCCTTGTCCGCGGCGGCGTCGCCGTCGCGATATCGCTCGCCCTCGCGGTGGGCGCGGCACCGTTCACGGGCGTGGGGCCGGCCGCCGCGGCGGAACCGGCGCCGTACGACGTGGTCGTGCCGCCGGTGAACAAGCCCGTGCTCGCCGAGGAATGGGTCGTCTCGTCCGGCGCCACCGGCTACCTGAGGGTGTTCGGCGGCGTCGACCAGTGGGTGCCGTACGGGACCGGGGCGCCGCGGACGCTCGGCAGCGGGGGCACGAATCTCGTGCTCCTGCCCGGCGGCGCGGAACGGTACGCCAGCACGAACCTCCGTAAGGGCGTGCGGCTGCTCGACCCGGCGGCCGGCACCGCCGTCGACTTCGCGCTGCCGCCCGGCCACACCTACCGCAGCGCGATCGGCACGCCCGACGGGTGGGCCGTGATCACGACGACGGACGACACCGACGGCACCACCGTCACCGGCCAGACCGTCCACCTGCTGACCGTTGCCGGGGACGCGACCGCCTTCACCGAGCGCCCGCTGACCGGGCTGCCCACGGGCGCCACGTACACCGCCACGCTGCTGCGCGGCGAGCGCGCGACGCGCGTCGTGGTCGCCACCACGGTCGCGGGCCAGATGAGCCTCAGCGTCCTGGACCTCACGACCGGCGCCGTCGTCCGCACGATGGAGCCACCCGCGGGCGTCCCCAAATTCAGCAACACGCGTTCCTTCGGCTGGTACAGCGCCGGTGTTCTGACGTACTACTCCCTGGACGACCCGCAGGCCGCGCCCCGTACGGTCGCCCTGCCGCCCGAGGCGCACGCCGACACCACCACGTACGCCGTCACCCTGTCCGACACCGCGCTGCTCGCCGTCCGCAAGGGCTCGGTCTGGAACGACGGCCGGGCCGACCCGCTGTACTCGGTGCCGCTGGACGGCGGCCCGGTCACCCAGCCGCTGCCGGACGCCGCGGCCCCGACCGCGTCGCAGGACGGCGGCACGGTCGTGAGCGGCGGCGCCGACTCGGACCACTGGAACTCCTACCGTTTCGCGCCGTCCGGGGCTGCCCCCGTCACGCTGTTCCACCACGAGGTCGAGAAGCCGGTACGGTACGGGCTCGCGCTGGCCCGAGGCCGTCTGAGCTTCATGGAGGGCATGCCGGACTGGACGGGTGCCGTCCCCGGAGCGCGTTTCTACGCACAGGACGAGGGGACGGGAGCGGTCCCGCAGCCCGTCACCGGGCCCCCGCACACCGTCGTGGAACCGAGCCCGGTCTCCACCTGCGGCGCGCCGGGCCACTGCGCGGTCAGCCTGGTCGCGGGCAGCGAAGGGCAGGGCACCGCCTACATCCGCGACGGTGCCGACGGTGTCGGCGGTGTCGGCGGTGACGTGGTCGACGTCATGAGCGGCGGCGGGTTCTACGGCGTCCAGGTCGCCGCGACCGGCGGCCGGATCGTGGACGCGTCGGAGAGATTCACGCTCTACAACGGTGGCTCCAACGGCCGTCAGTACGTCATCTCGCCCGGATACCGGAAGGTGGTCATCTCCCGGCCGACCGTCCCGGCGGCGCTGTGGGGCGACATCCTGTGGAGTGCGACCGCCGCCAAGGGGCAGCTCACCTCGACGGATCTGCGGAGCAACGACTCGACGGGGCCGGCCGCGCCGTCCTCGCTCACCACCGACGCGCCCTGCGCGATCAAGGAAGTGCAGGCGCTGGGACGCCTGTTGTACTGGTCCTGCGGCGCGAACGGTCCGGCCGGTGTGTACGACCGTACGGCGAAGAAGTCCGTCGCCGTACCCGCGGGACCCGCCCTGCTCGGCGACGGCTTCGTCGTACGCCACTCCGGTGACCAACTCACGCTCACCGACGTGCGGTCGGGCACGTCGGGCGCGGGGAAGACGCGTGTCGTGGCCGAGCTGCCCGCCGACCCGAAGGCGCCCGGCGGTGACCGCGGACTCTCGTGGACGGTGGACAAGTACCGCAGCGGGATCGCGTATACGGCCCCCGACGCGTCAATTCACCTGATTTCCGCGGGGATCGCCCCGTCGGCGCTCAACGCCCTCTGGTCGCAGGTCGATCTGCCGGTCAGGCCGCGGCAGGCGAACAGCCGATGGCAGGGCTGGTGGGTGCTCAGCGGTGCCACCTCCGGGTGGAAGATCGACTTCCGCAACGCGGCGACCGGCGCGCTCTTCGCGACCGTCACCGGCGGGGCGGCCCGCGCGGAGGTCTTCGCGAACTGGGACGGCAAGGACGCCAAGGGCGCGTACGCCCCGGACGGCACCTACCGCTGGACGCTGACCGCCACCCCGGCCAACGGCCTGAGCCCCGGCACCACGGCCTCCGGCATGGTCGGGGTCGCCCGTTCCAGCCCCAACCACCACGCCCTCACCTCCGGAGCCGACGGCGGAGTCGTCGGCCTCACCCCGGGCGGCGTTCTGCGGCTGTACGTGGGCAACGGTTCCGGCGGCCTGTTGCCGCCCCGGACCGCCGACCACGGCTGGCCGACCACCGCCACGTATCTCGCCTTCGACGACCTGGACGACAACGGCTGCGGCAATCTGCTGGTGCGCACCAGCGACGGCCAACTGCGTTCCTACCCCGGTGGTTGCGAGGGCTCCTTCCTGCGGTCCCAGCCGTCCAAGCTGATCGGATCCGGCTGGAACATCTACAACTCCCTTCTCTCGCCCGGTGATCTGACCGGCGACGGCCGCTCCGACCTGCTCGCGCGTACGCCCGGCGGCGATCTCTACCTCTACGCGGACAACGGCGCGGGCTCCTTCAGGACCCGGGTCAAGATCGGGCACGGATTCGGGATCTTCTCGGCGATCGTCGGGACGGGCGACCTGACGGGCGACGGCGTCGGCGACATCGTCGCGCGGGACACGTCCGGCGTGCTGTGGCGGTACGACGGCGACGGCACGGGCGGTCTGATGGCGCGGGTGCGGATCGGCTCGGGCTGGAACACGTACAACGTGCTCGTCGGCCCCGGTGACCTGAACCGGGACGGTCGCGCGGATCTGCTGGCGCGGGACGCGGCGGGCGGCCTGTGGCGGTACGCGGCGACGGCGAACGGGCAGTTCGGCGCGCGGGTGCGGGTCGGGACGGGGTGGAACGGGTACGGGCGGCTCTTCTGAGGGCGTGTGCATGTCATGCCCTGGGTGCGGGAAGCCTGGGGCATGACACCTGAGGACGTCCCTCTCTCCGCCTCTTCCGTACCCCCGGATTCCGCTCCCGTCTCCTCTCCCGTCTCCGCTCCCATCTCCTCTCCCGTCTCCTCGTCCGTTTCCTCGTCCGTGTCGGACGAGGAGCGGCTCGCGCAGCTCGGCTACACGCAGAATCTGGCGCGCCGGATGTCGGCGTTCTCGAACTACGCGGTCTCGTTCACGATCATCTCGGTGCTGTCCGGCTGTCTGACGCTGTACCTGTTCGGGATGAACACCGGCGGCCCGGCCCTGATCACCTGGGGCTGGGTCGGGGTCGGCCTGATGACGCTGGTCGTCGGGCTGGCGATGGCTGAGATCTGTTCGGCGTACCCGACGTCCGCGGGCCTGTACTTCTGGGCGCACCGGCTGGCCCCGGAGCGCAGCGCCGCCGCGTGGGCGTGGTTCACCGGCTGGTTCAACGTCCTCGGCCAGGTCGCCGTCACCGCGGGCATCGACTTCGGCGCGGCGTCGTTCCTGGGCGCGTATCTGAACCTCCAGTTCGACTTCCGCGTCAGCCCCGGCCGGACGATCCTGCTCTACGCAGCGATCCTGCTCCTGCACGGCCTGCTCAACACCTTCGGCGTACGGATCGTCGCCGTCCTGAACAACGTCAGCGTGTGGTGGCACGTGCTCGGCGTCGGCCTGATCGTCGGCGCGCTCGCCTTCGTGCCCGACCACCACCGCTCGGCGAGCTTCGTGTTCACGCACTACGTGAACAACACCGGCTTCGGCAGCGGCATTTACGTGGTGCTGATCGGCTTGCTGATGGCGCAGTACACATTCACCGGGTACGACGCCTCCGCGCACATGACCGAGGAGACGCACGACGCCGCCACCGCCGGTCCGCGCGGCATCGTCCGTTCCATCTGGACGTCCTGGATCGCGGGCTTCGTGCTGTTGCTCGGCTTCACCTTCGCGATCCAGTCGTACGACGCCGAGTTGGGCTCACCGACCGGCGCGCCGCCCGCGCAGATCCTGCTCGGCGCGACCAGCGGCAAACTCCTGCTGCTCGTCGTCATCGGCGCCCAGCTCTTCTGCGGCATGGCGTCCGTGACCGCCAACAGCCGTATGATCTACGCCTTTTCACGCGACGGCGCGCTGCCCTACTCGCGCGTCTGGCGCACCGTCAGCCCGCGCACCCGTACCCCCGTCGCCGCCGTCTGGCTCGCCGCGGCCGGCGCGCTCTGCCTCGGCCTGCCGTACCTCATCAACGCCACCGCCTACGCCGCCGTCACCTCGATCGCCGTGATCGGCCTCTACATCGCCTACGTCATCCCCACCTTGCTCCGCCTCCGCAAAGGCCCCGCCTTCGAGCCCGGCCCCTGGCACCTCGGCCGCTGGTCCCGCCCCATCGGCGTCGTCGCCGTCGCCTGGGTCGCCCTCATCACCGTCCTCTTCATGCTCCCCCAGCTCTCTCCCATCACCTGGAAGACCTTCAACTACGCCCCCATCGCCGTCCTCGTCGTCCTCGGCTTCGCCACCACCTGGTGGCTCGTCTCCGCCCGCCACTGGTTCCTCCGCCGCCCCACGGACACCCCCCAGCCCTAGGGCCTGTCCGGCGCCAGGCGCCGCCTGGACCGCCCATGATCCGCCGGACAGGCCCTAACCGGTTCGGCCTCCCCCGCAGGTCCCAGCTATGCTGCGGGGAGCGGGCCCTTAGCTCAATTGGCAGAGCAGTGGACTTTTAATCCATTGGTTGTGGGTTCAAGTCCCACAGGGCCTACCGTAGATGGCCCTGGTCAGCGAGGTAGCTGGCCAGGGCTGTTGGTATTTTGGGGGGGCTTTGAGGGCGGCGCTCGCACGGCGCTCGCACGAGAATCAGGCTCTCGCCCGGTCGCTGTCGCTGCGTCGAGGTCTCATCGAGCCTCAGCGTGTCCACCGTGCTATCGCCCGCTTGGGTGAATCTGAGTGCTTCACGGTGGACAAACGATCACACAGGGCGTTCAATCAGTGTCACGCCGAACACAATTCGATTCTGTGTTCGAGTTCCGGGGGTGTTTGATGCCGACACGCGACGAGTTACCCGAGCGCTGAGCGGCGCGCCCGCCGCTTCTGTCCGCAGTGCTGCGCCAGCTGCTAGCGGAACGATCGCACGGCGCGGCCCCTGACCCGCGCGGCTGCCGTCCCCCACGGGCGGCCCGCTCAGGCCCCAACGCCACGCACACAGGCCGCTCGACGGTGCTGGTGGCGTGCAACCCCCCACCTCCGCAGCGACGGCATAGCCGTCTCCGGCAAGACACCTGGAGGACCATTGCAAACCCGAATTCTCGAAGGACTGGCCCTCAGCCTGTTCGGCGCCGGCTTGGCGGTCGGCGTCGCTGGCTTCCATCCGTCGGTGAACAGCCCCACGGTCACCCGAATCGGTGTGGTGGTCGCCCTGACCTCCCTGCCGCCGTGGATCGTTGTGGCGACACGGCGAGCGGGGCAGCTCAGCCAGGACCAGGTCGCCGACGCCCACCTCGCGGGCTACCAGCAGGCCATGGAGCACATGGAGATGGCCGCCGACACCGGTCCCCAGGCGTCCCCGTCAAGCCGCGTGCCGCGCCCTGTGCGGGGTCAGCACGCAGAGGAGCACGGCCGCTAAGGACCGTGCTCCCCTCGGGTCGTCGGCGATGCTCTTGCCGGAGCGCCGATAACCCAGCTCAAACGGTGGTCAGTTCGGGTGCCCGTTGCGGCAATAGACCACCTCGGCCACCATCTCCATGCCGGTCTCGTCATCGACCTGAGCGGTCCACGCGATCAGAGCACCGCAGGTAGCGCACGAACCGTGCCGGATTTCGGGGTGGGTCGACATTGATGTGCTCCGAAGTGAAGTAGGGAACGCTGGCGGCGGTCCGGTCAGCTAGACCGGGGGTTCTCGCCGATGACCGGGCACGGGAGACTGCGCGTGGAGATGTACAACGCCCACAACTCCTTGCCACGCGGGCAGTTGGTGAGGCGCAGATGACACCACCCGCACTCCTCGACATGTGCGAAGTACGCCTCCAGCAGGTCACCCACGGTCAGTCCTTCGGGCGGCCAGCACGGGGGGCTCACCAACCGGCGTGATCCTGAATCTGTGTGCGCACGCCAAGCACGCGCGCGCTGTCCGGCCGCCGCTGCTCACCGTGGCGACCGAGACCAGAACGGTCGTCTCTTCCGGCACGTCCTCGCCGCACCACTCGCAGCTCGTCATGACGCGGGTTCGGCGGGCTTGTGGCAGGCGCAGCCGCACGGAACCTGCGGCAAGACTGGCGCGCAGGTGCCGGGCAGGTACAGGGCCCCATTACCGCGGCACCGCTTGTGGACCTCGGGCCAGTCCAGTTCCAGGGCGGCGACGCAGTCGACGGAGATCGGGACGGTCGTTGTGCTCATGGTTTCTCCCAGGGGAGTTCGGCCCACAGACCGCAGTCGTCGGGCGCGGTGCCGTGATGCTCAGCGAGGCCGCGGATGATCGACCGGCCTGGTCCGTGGAGGCTGTGGAGCGGCAGGGGTCGGTCGCCGGAGGCGGTGATCCGCGCCCGTGCTCCGGCCGTCGACAACGTCATCAAGACCTTTCCGGGGCGCGTGGCCAGGACCGCGATGAACAACTCACCGGCGATCTGGTGAGCGTCGGGGTGCGATGTGCGGGCGCTAATCCACCTCCGCGCGACGCGAGCCTGCTCCGCTTCGGCGAGGAAGGCGCGCTGCCAGCTCTGGCCTGTTTCAGGCATGGATTTATCCCAACGTCGCTAGCGTTCTGAGTACGGAAAGCTGCGTTCTGTACTCAGAATCACGCGCGAGTTGGCATAGGTCAAGGCGAGCCAGCAATATGTGTGTACAGAAAAGAAACGATCACCCCGGAGGGTGGTGCACGTGACCGCCGAGCGACCCGAGTACCTCCGTATCGCGGCCGAGATCCGCGAGCAGATCAGCGGCGGCACCTACGGGCCCGGCGACAAGCTCCCCACCCTGCCCGAACTCGGCGACGTCTACGGCGTGTCGGAGACGACGATCCGCAACGCGCTCGCGGTCCTGCGCTCCGAGGGCCTGATCGAGACGCGCACCCGCGCGGGCACGACTGTCCGCAACCGGCCGCCCGTGCACCGCCTCGCTGCCGACCGCTACCGCACCACCCCTGAGAAGCCGTCGACCGCCTTCACCCGAGACCAGGGCATCGGCTGGTCGGAGTACCGGCTCGACAAGCGGTTCGAGAAGGTCCGCGCCGGCGCCAACTTGGCCTCGCTCTTCGAGTGCGAGGTCGGCGAGCCGCTGCTCGCCCGGCACTTCGTGTTCTACGACAACGACGCCCCGACGCAGATGTCCACCAGCTACGTCCGCTGGTCCGACGTCGCGGGCACACCCGTCTCCGACCCGATCAACGAGCCGTGGCCCGGCGGCACCCGCGCCCAGCTCGCCACGCTCGGCATCCGCGTCACCCGCATCCTGGAGTCCTTCACCACCGGCATGCCCACGGAAGAAGAGGCCACAACCCTCCAGCTCGGCGCGGCCGTGCCGGTCCTCCGCTTCACCAGGCGCCACGTCGCCGACGACGGCCGGATCGTCGAGGTCGCCCACCCGATCGTCAGAAGGGGCGACGCCACCGTGGTCGAGTTCGCCATCGACCTGGGCGACTGAGGCCCCTGCTGCTCAACCAGCAGGGGCCGCCCAGCCGCGCAGTCAGCGAAGGATGGGATGCGGCCAGCCTACGGCTCGGGTACGACAGCACGGGGAGTTCTCGTCACAGTGACACCGACCTCGAGGACTGACCTCCCTCAAGGAGGTCAGTGGGATCCGCTCCCGCACAAAAAAGGGCCCCCGCCGGCCGAAGCCGAACGGGGGCGCAGGTCACTGCCAGGGGGACAGGTCGAGGTCGTCGGGTGGCGTCGGGGGCGGTCCGGCGGGACCGCCGGGGTCGACGCGGCGGGCCCAGCGGGTCAGCTCCAGCACGTAGCTGGTGAGCATCTTCCGCTGCATCCGCTCCTGCCGCAGCTCGCGGTCCAGCCGGTTGGTGATCGTGGTGAAGCTGCTGCGCCTCGACTGCCGCCACGCCGCGGCGCCGCCGAGGACTGTGGCGACAGCCGTGCCGATCGTGGCGAAGTCAACGGCCATCGCCGCCCCCCTTCTCGTTCTCGTCGTACAGGGCGTCGATCACCCAGCCCGGCTCGGCCATGCCCGCGGTCAGCACCACGAAAGCGGCGAAGGCGAGCCAGGCCGCCGCCGACGCGGACGCGGATGGCAGCCCGCCGGACCACGCCGACCGCGCGTAGGTCACCCCCCACAGGACCGCCGGAGCGGCGAGCGCTGCGAAACCGGCCGCCTGCGCGCGGATGCCGGACCGGGTCAGGCTCGCCGCGACCGCGACGGCACCAGCGGCAATCCACACCCAGCCGAGCGCGGTCATCGGCACATACCGTGTGATGCCCGCCAGACCGCGCGAGCGGGCGTAGCCGGGGTCGGTGGCGATCCCGTGGCCGTACACGATCCATCCGATACCGAGGACGGCCAGGGCCGCAGGGCGCAGCCCGCCGACCAGGCGCACCGCGGCCCGCATCACACCCCCTTGGCCAGGCTCGCGCTGGACCGGTCGCCGACGAGCAGGGCGATCAGGCCCTTCACGACGGACACTCCGGCCGCGGCGCCCGCCGTCGCGGCGGTGTACCACATGGAGCCGTTCAGCGGCTGGGTGACGACCAGGCCGCCGACGAACCCGCCGAGCGCGGACGACAGGACGCGCTCGGTGAGGTCGCGGGCGAAGGTCTTCGCGTTCTTCTCGATGGTGCCGAGCGGGGGCAGGTTGATGTCGCTCATCAGCTCTCCTTGGTGGTGGTGTCGCCGACGGTGACGTCGACGTGGATGACGGCGTCGGCGATGGCCTTCTGGACGGCGGCCACGACCTGGGCGGTGTCGACGCCGGGGTGGGCGTCGCTGAGGGCCTTGGCCAGGGCGCTGATCGCGGCGGTCTGCGCGGTCTCGGTCGCCACGAGCCGCTGCACGGTCTCGTATGTGCTGACGAGGTACTGCCGCATGTCGACCTTGTCGGTCGACCCCTTGAAGGCCCAGTTCGTGCGTGCGTCGGTGGCGCTGAAGGTCATCTCGTTGTCCTCCGGGGTGGTGGGATTCCAGCTCGCCGGGTGGGCGAGCCGGGTGGCGACAGCGGCCCGGAATTCGGCCATGCCGATAACCGGGTCCGGCTTCCAGTCCGACCATTCCTTGTGGCCGATCACGGACTTCTCGGACCAGCCGTGGGCGCGGCAGATCCCGGCCGCCCAGCGGACCGCCTGGTCCCGCTGCGTGGCCGGCCAGGGGTCCGCGCCGTCACCCCGGTTGGAGCACTCCAGGCCGTAGAAGCGGGCGTTGCCGTCGACCGCGCCCGTGCTGCCTTCGTGCTGGTACGGGGCAGGGGGCCGGTCGCCGTACGACTCGTCGATGACGGCCTGGAGTACGTTCCCGTCGCCGCCTCCGGCGTGATTCGCGCGCCCCGCCGAGGTCAGGGTGAGCGTGCCGCCCTTGGCGAGGTAGGCGTGCGCGCACGGGCCCGGCAGATCCGCCCGTCCCGCCCAGACGATGTCCCCGTCCGACGGCGCGGTGCCGCCCGTGTGGTGGATGATCAAGCCGTGCACCGGGCCCCACGCCCCGTGCCCGGCCCGGTCATGCGTGCGCCAGCCCGGATGCTCCACCACGCGCACGCCCTCCGCGCGCAGAGCGGCCAGCATCTGATCAGCGGTCAGTGGTACGGCCATTCGCCCTCCCAGGGCATGACGGAGCCCCCGCCGGTCGGCGAGGGCTCAAGGGGTGGTGGTCAGGTGCCGGGGTCCGAACCCGGTGCGGGCCCGCGCGGGGGCGGCGGGGGTTCCGGCGGCGGGTCCGCCGGGTCAGACGGCGGTACCGGCATCAGCGGCCCGTCGGGCCAGATCAGCTCGGGCGGTGGTGTGCTCACGGTGCCTCAGCTCTGGATCGTGTAGCCGGAGTAGAAACCGGCCCGGACCGTCCCGGTGCCCGCGGTGCGGCGGCCGGTCACGGCGAGCGTGACCTGCTGCATGTGGTCGTAGGCGGCCAGGGAGAACGGGCCGAAGGTGTAGACCTGCCCGGCCGTGGTGACAGCCTGCGCGGCCCCGGCCGCCGTGCCGTTGACGGACAACTGGATCTGGCCGGTCGTCCCCGCGGTGTCGCAGGCCGCGACCGCGACCACGACGACCCTGGGCTGCTGCTTGTAGATCTGGCCCACCCACAGATCGGCCATCGTCGCCGAGGTCGTACGCGGCCAGTAGTCCCAGCCGGTCCCGATCGCGGGCGACAGGGCCAGGGGCAGGTACGGGCGGGCCAGACCCTGGCCGCTGCCCGCGTCGTCGCCCACGATGATGTTCGAGGACGCGTCCCGGATCACGAGGAACTGCGTACTGCCGGAGCCCTGCGGATAGGCGTACAGACTCAGGGCGGTGGAGCCGTCGTCGCGGCGCAGGAAAGCCGCCTGCTGCGGCGAGCCGTCGCCGCGGTTGTAGATCGGGTTGGTCATCGCGCCGATGTCCAACATGCGGGTGCCGTCCGGGCGGTCCATCGCCAGCCGCCCGCCCGCGACGATCCGCAGGCCGCCCGCGCCGACCGACGCGGACTCCAGGCGTTTCGCGGCCCGTAGCTCGGTGACTTCGCGCTCCAGGGCCTGGATTCTGCGGGCGAGGGTGGCGAGGTCGGGCGGGACCTGGTCGGCGGGGGTCTTGGCGGCCATCAGCCCTCCTCGATCAGGATCGGGGTAATGGTGTCGGCGCCGGGGTCGAGCTGCCACGCCCACGCCCGTGCCACGACGTCCGTGCCGTCCGGATGCCTCGGGGACGTCTCGACGGCCAGGCGCACGCTGTCGCCGAGTCGCCAGTCGGCGCCGATCCGGGGAGCGCGGCTCGCGGTGGCCTGGACCGTCCACGCCTGCCCGCCCAGGCGCATCATCGCCAGCGCCGCCGCGGCGTGTGCGTCGAGCTGGTCGACGGACGTGACCCCGGACGCGGGGGTGTAGCGGTAGACGTACCGCGGCCACCCTGCGGCGATCAGGTCGGCCGCGACGTGCACGGCCGACGTCAGGCGGGCGGCGCCCTCGCCCTCGCCGCGGGCGACGACGACGGTGGCGCCCTGCCCGGCCTCGTAGGTGTGCGTGAGCGTGTAGTCGGTCACGGAGCCGGGGAAGTCAAAGGTGCCCTCGGGCTGGTCGGTCTGGACGCCGATCGACGGGCGGACGCGGATGGGCAGCACGAACCCGGTGTGCCCCGGTGCCCATTCGACGTCGACGGTGAACTCCGGGCCGCCCTGGCCCATCAGCTCCTGCATACACGACAGGATCGACTTGTCGTCGGAGTCCGCGACGGCGTAGTCCGCGAGGACGCCGGTCGGCGGCGCGTCCAGGACGAAGCACGGCCCGTCGACGAACAAATTCCCCATGACCGCGGTGGCGATCACCGCCTGGTCCTGCTGCACCATCGCCACGTCGCCCGGAAAACGCCTGTCGAAATACGCCTCCAGCGTGGCGAGCGAGATGTCGAGGGTGGAGGCGCTGCCGCCCGTGGTCGGCAGGATGCTGCCCGCCCACAGCGGGGTGTCGGTGACGGTGTCGACCGCGACGAGCATGCAGCGCCCAGGAGTCGTGGCCTCCTGCCACCCGCGCGGGGCACCGGCCAGGTTCAGGCTCACCGCCGAGGTGGTGGCCGCGCCCACCTTCAGGCCGAGCGGCTGCGTGAGGGTGACCCCGGCCAGCTCCTCGATGATCCCGCCGGTTGTCAGATCGGCCCCGTACCAGGCGAGGTTGTAGGGCTGCTGCGCCGGGCCGGTGCCGGTGTCGACGGCCAGGTCGGCCCTGGCCACATCAGATGTCATAGTGCTGGTTGTCCAGGCAGAACCAGGACGTCTGGGCGGGCGCGGGGGCGCCGAACACGCTCATCGCGCCGGTCGTGGTGATCTCGATGCGCGTCGCTCCGCTGCTCGCGGCGGTGAAGTTGCGGGTCGCGCCGATGGTGCGCAGCACGCTGGGCCGGTACGCGGCGTAGGGCGTCGGGAGCGTGGCGAACGTGGACTGTCCGACGACGTCGGCGGTGCAGGAGATCGAGCCGCGCCACTCCACGCGCTGCGTCCCGTCCACCGTGATCATCCGGAACTGGCACTTCTGGAGGTTGCCCTGTGGGGTGGTGTACCCGGAGGCCAGGCCGGACGCGGTGTTCAGATCAATCCACGGGACGGACTTGACCTTCGCGTAAGTGTCGACCGACGTGCCATTCCACAGCTTCAGGTCGGTGCCGTCGTGCCACGCCTGCCCGGAATACGGGCTGGGCGGGGTGGAAGTCTGCGCGGGCAGGATTCCGCCCGGTGCGACGGTGACCGGCCGGACCGTCGTGGACACGGACGCGGCGCCGCCTCCGACCGGCGGCACGGTGACCGTGGCCAACGGCATCCAGATCTGCGGCGCTGGTGGCGCCGGGGCGACACCGGCGCCGGGCGTGCCCGCCAGGTAGATGATGTCGCCGCCGTAGAGCCCGGAGCTGTCCACCGCGCTGTCGAAGATCCGCAGGTAGACAAGATCCACCCTGGTCAGCGTGGCGTGGGCGGCCGTCAGAGTCGACGGGGTGGAGGTCGCCGAGGACTCCAGACCGGCACGGTAGACCCCCCGCGCGGGCCAGAAGACAGACGCCACACCCGCAGAGACGTTGATGGTGGTGCCGGACAGCGTCACTGTCAGGCCGCTGTCACCCGGCCGCACGCCGGACCGGCCGGTCAGGGTGCCGCCGTTGTGCATGACCGTCATCAACGCGGCCCGCCGCAACTTGCCGCCGTCGTACGTCAGCGTGTCGATGTCGAACGGGGTGATCAGGTTCGCGGCCATTGAGCGGCCCCCTTTTCAGATCCAGGCGGAACGCCAGCGCACGGTGAGCAGCGCGTCAGCGTTATAGGTGACCGCGGTGAAGCGGAAGGACACGACCGCCGCAGGCGGGATCGTCGGCCAGCCCAGCGGCAGGGCCAGGAATCGCCGGCGGGAGACGGTGCCGTTGAGCGTCACGGTCTTAGCGCCGATGTCGATCAGCAGCCGGTCGCCGGTCCCGAGATCCTGGGAGTAGATCATCGGGATCACCGTTCCGTCCGGCATCTGCGCCAGGACGGTCGGCTGCGACACGGGGCCGTCGATCACGAGCACCGGGCGGGTCTCGATGCTGCCGCTGTTCAGGCAGTCGACCTGCCCGGACACGGTCACAGCAGCCAGCGTGTACGGAACGGTGTAGGGCACGGTCAGGCCGCCGGTGGTCGAGGCCAGCGGTGTCGATCCGGCCTGCGCGTCGACGGCGTACCGGCGCGGGTCGCCAGCGGTCATGAGCAGGCTCACGTCCGCGTCGACCGGGCCCTGTCGCTGGACGAGCGGTTTGCCCGAGCGGCGTACGGTGACCTGCTTCGCGACCGTCTCCCAGACCGTCAGGGTCGTGTCGGTCAGGGTGACCTCGGCGAGCAGGCGCTCGACCGCGTCGTCCAGCGCGGCCGGGCTGGCTGCGCCGATCGACCCGGTCAGCGTCAGCACCCGCTCGGCGAGATACACCGTCCCGAGCCACGACCCGTGGTCGCCCTCACGGGCGCCGACCTGCGTGCGCACGTCGCTGCCGTCCCAGCCCTCCAAATTCTCCCCGACCCACCACGTGCCGTCGTCGTCCACCCGGTTGAAAGAGATCCCGCCGAGGTCGACGCGAATCCCCGCCAGATCAGTGGCCACCGGACCTCACCCCCCTCATCCCGCGAATGCCAGACGTCGGGCAAGGTCCGCGCTCTGCTCCGCGAAGGACTGGTCTGCGGCGTTCATGACGATGTTCACCTGGGGCGCGCCCGCGCCCGTGCCCCCGCGCGCGCCCGCAGCGCCGAGCTGGGGGGCGGGCGGTACGGCGACCAGTCGCCGCATCGCCGCGTCCACCCGGCCCCGCTCGCGGTCCAGGCCCACAACCGCGCCCTGCCCGACGTACGACATCAGCCGTGCCATCACCGTTGACGGCGACCTGATGCCGAGCGCCTTCCGGATCGCGGTCTGCATGCTCTTGGCGATGGCGAGCATCTGCCGCTCGATCGCGGCCTGCTGCGCTTTCAGCCCGGCCACCAGGCCCTGTGCGGCCTGAATACCCGCCCGGTACATCGCGTCGGCCACCGCGGTCCCGGCTGCGGTCGCGGCCTGGGTGAGGGCCTTCTGCTGGGTGGCGATGGCCCGCAGGTCGGAGTCGGAAGCCCGCGCGAGGGCCGCGGCCGTGGCGCCCCCGCCCTCGACCCCGGCCGCCCCGATCTCGTTGATCAGGTCCGCGGACAGGCCGCGCTTCCGCAGCGTGGCGAGCTGCGCGGCGAAGGCCCGCGCAGCCGCCACGTCGCCCTTGAGGCGGGCGAGGATCGTGGCCGCGGTGACCTCGGTGCCGTCCGGCATCTCCCGCGTGATCGAGGCAGCCGAGGTGATGCCGGACGCGATCTGGTCCCTCAGATCCGTCCAGTCCTTCTGGAGACCCGAGAGCTTGTCCTGCGCCGACTTCAGCTTCGCGGCGACGCCGTCGCGCTGCTTCGCCAGAGACGCCAGCTTCGCGTTGTCCTTGGCCACGATCTTCGCGAGCGCCGTCCCGGCCTGGGCGATTCGGGTCTGCGAGGCGATGTCCTGGCGCAGCGCCCGCGCCTGCTTCTTACTCGCGTCCGGCAGGGCCTTGCGGTCCTTGGCGATCTGCGCGTTCGCCGCCTCGATGCCCTGCCGTACCAGGTCGGCGATCTTCTTGGCCGCCGCGGCGACCTGTGCCGAGGTGCCCGTCAGGCCCTGCACCAGGCCCATGCCTGCGAAGCGGCCCAGCGCCTCCGTCACCTTGGACGGGGAGTGCATGTCGAGCACCTTGCGGATCGGGCCAGGGATCGAGGACTTGACCAGGCCGGAGACCTTCGAGGCGAGCCAGCCGCCCATCGAGGAGATGCCCGACCACAAGCCGGTGATGATGTTCCGGCCCTCGCTCGTCAGCAGGCCGCCCAAGGAGCCCAGCCGGGACTTGATCTGCCCCGGCAGCCCGCTGACGTAGCCCAGAAGCTCGGCAGCCTTCGCCGACGCCCCGGACTTCAGCCGCCCGAAGCCGCTGACGGCCGCGGAGTAGACGCGGGCGCCCAGGCTCGCGAGCCCGGAAGCGATCCGGCCGGGCAGCCCGGTCACCCAGGTGACGAGCGCGCGGCCCGTGGCGACCGTGCCCCGGTACGCCGCACTGAAGGCCCCGGAGATCTGGGACCAGTAGTGGACGATCGCGTACACCGCGAGCCCGATCGGGCCGGTCAGGATGCCCAACAGCAGCGGCCAGTTGGACCGTACGAACCCGATCACGGCCGAGACGGCGCCGGTCACCCATGCGGTGATGTCGTGCCAGATCCGGACCGTCCAGGAGCTGACCTTGGACCAGTTGGCGATGATCAGGGCGACGATCGCGACGACGGCGATCGTGACCCAGCCGATCGGGCCGAGGGCGATCAGCCAGGCCGCGGCCATCTGCGCCGCCCGGAACAGGGACTGCACGCCCATGATCACCCAGCCCGCCACGACCCCGGCGACCGCGATGGCCGTGCCGGCGGCACCCGCGGCCGCGGCAGCGGCACTGAGCACCCACCCGGCAACGACCCGCGCCCCGCCGGCCAGGGCGGCGGCGCCGGAGGCGATCCACCCGCCGACCGTGCGATACGACGCGGCGACCTCCAGGGCGGCCACGCCGACCGCAGTAGTGCCGGTGCTGACCCACGACGCGACCTGCGCGGCCCCGGAAGCGACCGCCGCGGCGGCGGCCGTGGCGTAGGACACGGCCAGCGTGACCAGGACGGGCAGCATCACCGCGGTGATGACACCGCCCGCGATCCCCAGAGCGGTCGCATTGCGGTGCACCCACCCGGCCGAGGCAACCAGGCCCGGCACGAGCGTGCCGGTGATGAAGTGCCCGGTGCGGTCCATGGCCGGGCCGACGTTGCGTGACAGGACGCCGCCGAGCCGGGTGAGCGGCGGGCCGACCTTGGTGCTGACCGTCGTGCCGAGCGCGAACAGCCGCGGCAGCACCTGCCCGCCGATGACGTTGACGAGGCCCTGCTTGAGGCTGCGGGTGAAGGCGGTGAGCCGGGCGCCGGCGTTGTCGCGCAGGTCGGTGCCCATCTGGTTGGCCGCGCCCCGGAAGTCGTCGAAACCCTTGGTGGCCTTGGAGGGGTCCAGGGCCAGCAGTGCTCGCCCGGCGTCCTCGGACTGCGTGCCGAACAGGGCGGTCGCGGCGGCGGCCTGTTTGACCGGGTCCTTCATGGCCCGGAGCCGGTCGAGGACGGTCTGAAGGCCCTTGCTGGCGTTCGTGCCGCCCTTGGCGATCTGCGCGGTCGTCTTCGTCGCGGACAGCCCGAGCAGCTTGTACCCCTCGGCCGACGACGTACTGCCGTCGATCGCCCGGATGGAGAATTCCTTCAGGGCGTCGGTGATGATGTCGGTGTCGCGGGCGCCGCCCTTGAGGCCCTGGCTGATCAGACCGAGCGCGGTCTGCCCGGAAAGCCCCAGCTTCCGCAGCTGGACCGGGTACTCCTGGAACGTCTCGACCAAGTCATCGGCCTGCGGACCGAACTTCTGGAACCCACGTGTGAGCAGGTCGATGGCCTCGGTGCCGTCCTTGGCCAGACCGTTTTTGATCATGGCGCTGACGGCCTGTGCGGTCAGCCCGGAGTCCTGCTCGAACGTCGAGGTAAAGTCGCTGAACTGAGTGGTGATCGATTTGATCTGGGCCTGTGTCGCGCCGGGCGGCAGCAGCCCGGCACCGGCGACCAGGCGGACGTTCTCCGCGGCGGTCTCGACGCTGTCAGTGATCGCCCCGGCGTAGAGACCGCCCGCGATCTTGCCGTACTGCGCGGCGACCGGGGCGGTCGTGCCGAGCTGGGCCTTGAGCTTGCCGGGCATCCCAGACTGCTCGATTGCGGAGCTGAACGCCTCGGACACGCCCTCGGTGATCTTCTCGACGGCGGTCATCACCCCGGCGGCTTCGAGCAGGTGCCGGAAACCCGCGCCGAAGCCGCGCCCGGCCTCGCCGCCCGCGTGCTCGCCCGCGCCCGCGGCGGGGGCGAGCTGGCGGCGGATCTCCTCCGCGATGCCGCGCACGCTAGGGATGATCTGGAGGCTGGCGTAGCCGACGTTCGCTGTCACGAGGGCCCACCCCCCTTCGCGACTAGCCGTCTGCTGTCAGGTGATGCGGCCCGCTGCGATGTCCTGCTCGCGCTGCCGTTTGCGGGCGAGCGCGGCCGTACGGGCGCGCCGCCTGTCGGGCGCCTCGGCGTGCTCGGCATCCGGCGTGGGCCGGGCCGGGTGCGCGGTGCCCGCGTGCGCGTGAAAGACATCGGACAGCAGGTAGTCGGTGGTGCTCCAACCCGATCCTCCGAGCGCTCGGGCGACGGCCGACGCGGGCGGCAGGTGACGGACGCGGACGGCGATCTGCCGCAACGTCAGCAGCCGCCGCCCACCCCGGTCTCGTCGCCAGTAGTCCCGCACGTCCAGGTGGTGAAAGGCCGACAGGTCGGCCTCCAGCGCGTCCGGGTGATCCCGGATCAGCCGCCGGAGGCCCCGGATTCCCCCACGCCCTCGAAGCCCGCGGCCTTGCCGACGGCCTCGAACAGCTCGCCCAGGGCGCGGGTGCGGGGCTTGGTGGACTTGAAGCGCTTCCACTGCTTGGGGCCGAGCAGCACCCGCAGCGCGATCACGATCTTGTCGTCGTCGATGGACTCCAGCACTTCCAGCGGCCAGTCCTCGGCGGAAGCGGGCACGGTGTACGTCTGGCCGCCGTACGGGACGGCGACGACCGCGAAGTCCTCGCCCAGGGCGGGCGGGTTGGCCTCGGCCTCCAGCGCAGCGGACGCCACCGCGGCGACCGTCGCCGGGGGCGGCTGCTCGGCCTGCGGCGGCAACGGTGCGGACACGGCCTGGAAGGTGGAAGGCGGCGGAGTGGTCATGGCGCGGTTCTCCTTGCAATGGCTCAGGTGTCGGTGGCGAGGACGTGGCAGGCGCCGACGACGACGGTCAGCCGCACTGTCGTCGGGCCGCCGTGCCGGGCGGTGATCTCGACCGGCTCGGTGGTCACGGGGAGTGAGAACGGCTGGCCGTCGAGCAGAACCCTGTCCCCGGCGATGATCAGGTCACCGCCCGGCACAGGGACGGGCGGCTCGTCGTCGGGCCCGGTGTCGACGGGCTCTTCGGCGGCGAGGGAGGCGACGGCCTGCGAGCGCAGGTGGCGGGGCAGTTCGTCACCGTCGCTGATCAGGCCGAGGCGCAACGCCTCGGCGTGGATCTCGGCATCGGGGAAGGACAGCATGGCGCGGTCTCCTTCGGCGCGGTCAGGTTGGTGCCGGGGCGCGGCCACCGCGCCACGGGGCGCGCCCCGGCGGCTCAGGAGACGGTGACGGCGGACGCCGACGACGTGATGCCGCCGTAGGTCGCGGTCACGTTGGAGGTTCCCGCGGCGACGGCGGTCACGTACCCGTATTCGACGGTCGCCTTGGCCGGGGCCGAGGAGGACCAGGACGCCAGGCCGGTCACGTCCGACGTCGAGGAGTCCGAGTAGGTTGCGGTCGCGACGAGCTTCTTCGCGGCCCCGACCGACAGGGCCAGGGTGCCGGGGGCGACCGCGAGCGCGGTCAGCGTCGGCGCGGCCTGCCTGTCGAAGAGCACGCCGTTGGCGTCGGGGTAGATCACGGCCGCCAGGACCGCCTTCGTCAGGTCGGTCTCGTTGATGTCCCGGTCGCCGTCGAGCGTGATGAGCCCGTAGTTCCGGGTGATCAGGCGCTCGATCTTCCCCGTCGACGGGTCACGCGTTTCGAACCCGATCTTCACCGGGCTCGGCCGCGGCACCACGATCTGCGTCTCGGTCGAGCCGGGCCAGATCAGCGCCCTGGTGGTGACGTTGTCCTCCAAGGCGCTGAACTTTTTGGTCAACTTGAAGTTCTTACGCGACGTCCTCACCAGGATGCCGCCCCAGGCGTACATGTCCGAGACGTCCTCGTCTCGGGACTCGGGCATGCCGTCGTCGCCGGCGAGCAGGCCGGTCTGCCCCCATCCGACAGGCCACGGGGCGGTCACGGTGGCGGGGTTGGCAGTGCCCAGCGGCGATACGTACACGTCCGCGTTGGTCCACAGATTGGTCTTCGTCGGGTCGCCCACGGCGTCCTCCCTCGATGTCGGTTGCTGGTGCTGTGCGGCGCGGTCAGATGGCGCGCGGGCGGATGTTCGCGAGCACGGTCAGGGTGCTCAGGTCCGTCTTCTCGGGCGTGGCGTCGACCGCCGGGATCGGCCCGGTGCCGGGGCGCACGCTGCGGATCACCGGCCCGTTGTGGACGACCAGCAGGGCCTGGCAGAGCTGCGCGAGGTCGTGCGCGGCGTCGGCGTCCTCGTGCCAGACCGTCACTCGGATCGTCACCACCGAGGTGCCCATAGACAGGTGCGGGCTGTCGGTGTCCTTCCGGACCAGGACGTAGGGCAGGTGCGGGGTCTCCGGGCTGCGGTCGCCCGGCACGAGGCTGCCGACGGTGACGCCGTCCGTACAGTCCTCCGACCGCCCGGCCAGCGCCTCCCGCAGCACGATGACCGCGGCGGCCTGCGCGTCGCCGAACACCACCAGTCGGGTTACCGCCACGCCCTCACCTCCACCCCGGCCGCGCCCGCCGCACGGGTCAGCACGCCGTCCCGCGCCTGGTACGCCATGCCGCGCACGTCGGCGATGACGACGGTGGCGGCGCCGCGGTCGGTGGTGTAGGCGCGCACCTGCACGGGCACGCCCGCAGGCAGGCGTCCGCGCACGTGCGTAGCGATCTCGTCGGCGACGCCGTCGACCATCTGCCGCACCTCGGCCCCGCGCAGGATCTGACGGACGCCGGCGTAGTCGAGCCGGAAGTCGACACCGCTCACGCAGTCACCTCCTATCCGGTCGTGCGCCGCATGCTCCACTCCACGTGGTGCGTGCCGCCGTCGAGCGGGTCGGGCCATGCGGCGACCTCACCGATCACCTCGCACATCAGGCCGCCGAACTCGACGCGGTCCGACGACCGGACATCGGGGCTGGTGCCGGGCGCGGACAGCACGTGCCAGCCGGTGACCACCGCAGTGCGGGTCGCGTCGGCGGCCTCGTCCTGGACGGTCGGCTGCACCGACACGTCGCCGATCACCAGGCGTGTGACAGCGCCGTCGGACCAGTCCGGGACGGTGTTCCCTGCGCGGTCGGTCTTGGTGCCCGCACGGAGGCGGGTCACGGACTGGTCGAACACCTCACGTGCCGCCGATGACGCCGCGGGTGCGGAGCCCGGCGAGCAGCGCGTTGTACGCGGCCGTGACCGCGGCGAGGTCCGCGAAGGTGGCCGCCTGGTTGTTGATGGCGGGCTTGGTGCCGGTCATCAGGACGTTGCCGGGGTCGGCGACCACGATCTCGTCGCCGACCCTCTGATTGGGGTTGGCCTGCGTCCCCTTGGTGAGCTTGACGTATCTGGGCATGGGGTGTCCTTCCGGGTCAGGGTGAGTCGCCTCGGTTGAGCCGGTACTTCTCGACGGCGGCGGTCCACTGGGAGGTGACACCGACGGCCGCGGTCGCGCCGTACGTGATGGCCTCGCCCCCGGCCTGGATCGTCTGCACTCCGGGCTGCACGCGGAAAATGGTGCGCGCCTGGTCGATGACGACCTCTTGGACGTCGTCGGGGATCGGGTCGTACCCGTGGTCGAGGACGATGACGATCTCCGCCCAGTCCGGCCACACGTCGCCGATCCGCCGCAGGACCCCGGCGTCGCGGCGCACCTTGTACTGGGTGCCGGCCGCGAGCGCGGTGCCGTCGACCGTGACGGACACGACCCGTACGACCGGTGCCACGGGAAGCAGCAGCCGGTCGGTGCAGTCCCCGTACAGCGTCACCTCGACGTTGGTGACCAGGCGGACCGGGTGCCGGACGGCCCCGGCGAAGCGACTGCTCGCCGCGCGCAGGGCCTCCAGCAGTTTCGGGTCGTCCGGGCCGACGGGCAGCCAGACCGCGAGGCGGGCCGGGTCGGCGAGCAGTCCATCAGGCAGCGGCACCGCCGCCCCCGTCCTCGGCGGCGTCGCGCTCGGCCGCCGCGGCGAGCAGCACGTCGCGCTTGCCGAGGATTCCCGACCGGGCCTTGCCCGCGGCCTCGGCGTCCAGGACGCGCGCGGCCTCGGCGGCACCGACCGTGCCGAGGTAGGTCAGCACGTCCTCGGCCTTGGCAGCGGACGGGTCGAGCGGCCCTGCGGGCGCGGGCGTGCTTGCGCGCTCGGGTGCGGGTGCCTTCGCGTGGTAGCGGTCGGCGTCCTCGGGGCGGACCCGCACGCCGCCAATGATCAGCATCTTGTGCTCGGGCATGGTGTCCTCCGGTCAGGCCGCGAGGGTGGCGACGCACAACTGCGCCGGCTGCCAGATCGCTTGCGCCGCACGCAGCTCGCCGCGCACGT
Source organism: Streptomyces sp. NPDC088197 (assembly GCF_044741185.1). Lineage (NCBI taxonomy): Bacteria > Bacillati > Actinomycetota > Actinomycetes > Kitasatosporales > Streptomycetaceae > Streptomyces > Streptomyces sp. NPDC088197. The sequence continues at coordinate 67,487 of NZ_JBIUSD010000001.1, read as the reverse complement.
ACACGAGGTTGCGGCGGGCGTAGTCGGCGTGCTGGTTGAAAGCCATGATCGACAGGCCCTCGCGGTCCATCAGGCTTACCGTCTTCCAGTTGCCGAGGATCGCGGTCCCCTGCGGGATCACGTCGGACACGACTCGCGTCCGGCCCCAGATGGTGCCCGGTCCGGATGACCACGGGCCCTGACCGAGGTACCGGCCGTCTGCGTCCTTCATGAGGTCGAATGTCTCGTCGTCCTCCGGGCTGACGGCCACCGCGGTGATCGGGCTCTTGATCTTGGTGAGCTTCGTGATCGCCTTCCGCAGGGTGGCCACCATGTCGGTGTCGAACGCCTGCTGCTGCACACCAGTGGTGTGCATGATGCCCGCCGGCTGGCCGGACGCGCCGGTGCCGTTGAAGATCATGTTCTCGATGACGGCGTTGATGTTCGTGCCGAGCTGCGAGTTGAGGTACGTGGCCAGGGCGCCCGCGTCCGCCAGCATCTGGTTGGTCACCGTGTAGCCGTCCGCGTAGGTGTAGACCTTCGCCGTGGCCAAGTTGGTGGACAACGTGGACAGGGGCTTAACGGTGGTGTCGCCAGGGAGGATCTCGTCCGGAACGACGGCCGCCCCGCGGGTCACGGACGTGATCTGGAGGTACTCGAAGCTGGGGCCGTCGATGTGGCCCGAGGTGTCGATCAGGTCCAGCAGCGTGAGCTGCGGCGGCGTGGTCAGATCGACGGTGGGCATCCGGACGGCCGGGACGTGCCCGAGCCCGACCTGCAACGGCCCTGGGTCCGCCTTGACCGATCGGCCCTCGCGGAACCCGCGCACGAACGACTTCAGGCTGCCCGCCTTCACGTCGTCGATGGCGATCGGCGTTCCGTTGCCGAACCCGCTGCCGGAACGCTGCCGGAACGCCTTGTACGCCTCGGACTTGACGTACGCGTCGCCGAAGGTGGCGGCGTCGACCTGCTCCTGCACGTCGGTCACGCCCTCCAGCACGGGGGCGGGGCGGCCGGCGCCCTTGCCGCCAGCGGGCTGCCCGGTGGTCAGCCGGGCGATGTTCGCCTGGGCGGCGTCGGCGGCCTTGATCTGGGTGTCGAGGTCGTCGGCCTCGGCCGAGAGCTGGTCGACCTCAGCCAGCTCCTCGGTGGTGAAGTCCCGGCCGTCGGCCTTGGCCGCCGCCCCGATCTCGGCCAGGCGGTCGAGCGCCTTCTTGTGCTTCTCACGCAGCGTCGCCATGACGCCCTCCTTCGGTGTGCTTGCGGATGAGTGCCCGCGCGAGCACCTGGGCGGGCGACGGGCCGGACGTCTTCGCGGGCACCTGCTCGGTGCTGGCGGGCGTCACGGCCGGCGGCTGGCCGGTCTCCTGTGCGGTGGGGTCCGAACCCTTCGGCTCGGTGGTGCTGTCGGCCGCGGCGATCACGTCGCCGAGGGCCTGGTGTGCTTCCTTGAGCCGGTCCACGTGCGCCTGCGCGAGGACGCGGCCTTCCTTTACCCCGCGCACCAGGCTCATGGCCTTGGCCGCGAGAAGTTCGGTCTCCTGGTTGGCGCCCACAAGGCAGGGGCCGACCTCGTAGAGCTTGAGCTTGCGCAGTTCGTAGTACGGCGGCCCGTCCTCCGGCTCCACCCACGCGCCCTCGACCACGTCGTACGCGAAGCTGAACTGCTTGACGCGACGCCCCTTGAGCAAGCGCCAGACCTGCGCGGCGGTCGGGTTGGTGTCCAGATCCTCGATCTGCCCGCGCACCTGCAAGCCGACCTCGACCTGCTCGGCCTCCTTGACGACACCGATGTGCGAGAACGGATCGGACCAGGCGTGCGACCAGATGGTGGGGATGGGGTCACCCGTAGCCGACCAGTCGGCGAGCGTGTCGGTGAAGGCCCCCGGCACGACCTTGTCGCCGACGGAGTCAATGTTGCCGAACACCGACACGATGGCGATGAACTCGCCTTCCGCCAGGCCGTCGGCGGGGCCGGCGGCCTTGATCCGGGCGGGCGCTTCCTTGGTACGGGGCACGGTCAGCCCTCCCTCGCGTAGTCGAGTTCGCAGTTGCAGTGGGCGGTCTCTTTGGCCTCGCCGAGCCCGTCGCCGGGCCAGCGCAGGCCGTTGCCGAAGACGTCGTCCAGGCCGGCCGTCTCGCCGTTGAGGGCCTTGTGGGACGGCCGCGGGTTCCGGCCGCCGGTCCGCCAGATCTTGCGGGTCAGCCCGGACGCTCCGGCGGCGTCGTGGCCGCCGAAGCTGCGGGCCTCGGTGGCGGCCGTGACCGCGCGTGTGGCCGAGGCGGACACCCAGGCGGCCATGCCGGTGCGGAGGTTGTCCTGCCAGGCGCCCTCGTCGGCGACGGCCGCCACGATCGCGGCGTGCCCGGCCTGCTCGTACTGCTCGGCATGCGACTCGGCCGCGCGTGCAAGCCACGCCTCCATCACCTCCGGTGACCAGCCGTCGGCGCCGGGGTTCCACATGTCCAGCACGGACCAGGCGCCGATCTGCGCGAGCCGGTAGCCGTGCGCCTGGAGGACCGCGGCGAGCTGCGCCTGCCGCTCAGGTGACTGCGCGGCCCACAGCTCGTAGAAGTCCGGCGGCCCCTCCCCGTCCGCCTTCACCCCGGCCCGGTCGAGCAGCCGGTCCGCCTGGGCCTGCGCCCACGTGGTCAGGGCGTTGGTGAGGGCGTCCCGCTCGGCCGCGAACGTGGCCAGGTCGTCAGGCCGTCCGGCCTTTCCTCCGGACGGCCGGGCGCTTTTGGGACCGGCCCGCTCGCCTTCGGGGCGGTGTCCGTCGGCGACGCGAGGCCGCCCGTGACGACGTTCAGCGGCGTCACCAGCTCGTCGGTGCCGTCGATGTACGGCAGGTTCTGCCTCGCGCGCGCCTCGGCGCGCAGCATGTACGGGGCGCCGACCGCGGTCTGCAACAGCGACGCCTGCTCCTCGAAACTGCCGCGCAGTTTGGCCGCGACGTTCGCCTCGACATACAGGGCCGAGCCGGGCGCGAGCAGAGGTACGAGCTGGGCGTTGAGGACGTCCTCCAGGATCGTGATGTCCGGCCCGATGCTGTGCGTGTAGAGCATTTGCCGGAACGCGTCCAAATTGCTGAAGGTGCCCTCCCTCGCGCCGACCAGCTCCGGGGGGATGTGGTAGTGGCTGGCGACCTCAGCGTCCGTTAGCTGTCGGCCCTCGATGTCGGCGGTGTCCTTCGGGGCGAACGCGGCGACCGGCACCAGCCGCATGCCGTCCTCCAGGATCGGCGTACCGCCCGCCTCGGCGCCGCGGCCGACGAAGCGCTTGAACGCCTCCAGGAACCGGGCCTTCGCCCCGTCCGACCAGGACGGTGCGTCGGCCGGCCGCTCGATGACGACTGGTGTCCTCGCGCTGTTCTTCCACACCTGCCGCCGGTACTCCACCGCTTCGCGCTGCTCGTCGAGCAGCTGCCGCAGCGTCTCCATCGGGCTGGTGCCGTCCGCGCCCCAGGCCGCATAGCCGGAGTCCCACAGGTACCGCTCACCTGCGGGCCCGGTGCCGCCGACCGGAACGGCCGCAGACTGGCCGCCGCTGTACGCCACATACAGCGCCACGGGCTGATCGTCGTCGTCGGCCAGGACGTGAAAGCGCCGCGCGGGCTTCCTGCGCAGCTCCCAGCCGCTGGCGGTGTCCGCGGACGGCAGCAGCGTTGCCGCCCACCGGTCGTGGATCAGCCAGTCCACGATGATGCTGTGCCACAACCGCGACGGTGCCCGCCCCGGCCCCGGCGCGGACAGCAGTTGCGCCAGCGGATGATCCGTCACCCGCCGCCGGTCGGTGTCCGAGACGCGCTCGTAGACGTGCCACGGGATCGTGCACAGCGCCCTGGCGATGTAGTCGACGACCTTGCGCACGCTCGGCTGGGTGCGCCACACGTCGTACGCCGTCACCCCGGAGTAGGCCGCGAGCGGCACTCCGGGGTCGGGCACGATCAGTCGGCCGTTGTACGTCCACGGCTTGTCCAGGCCCTCGAACGTGGCCAGCACGCCGCTCGGGACCGGCGCGGACTTCGCGGTCACCGGCAGACCCTCGGGGGTGATCACCATGCCTCGCGGCAGACTGCCCTTCCTACGCCACCACGCCACAGCAGCCCCCTCTCAGATGACCTCGAACTCGCCGTCCTCGTAGGCGGACCGGCGCTTGGGCGGCCGGGTCAGAACCTCGGACATCGCGTCACACAGCGCGCTGACCCCGTCGATCTTGTCGCCGCTGTGGGCCTTGTCCGGCTTGACGTTCCCGGCCGAGTCCAGCTCCACGGCGAGGTTGTCGACCATCCACACCATCACCGGGTTGCCGTCGTGCCGGATCATCGGCCGGCCCCCGGCGGCGACCGCCCGCTCGCCCGCGAGCAGGTACCGCTTCACCGCCTTCAGAGCCGGGCTCATGGTCTTGTAGCCCTGGCCGACGCCGACCAGCGGCGCCCGCTCCCCGGCCAGATCGTTCGTCAGCGACGTGGAGTTCCACCGGTCGAAGCCGAGGCTCTTGACGTCGAAGGTGTCGAGGTCGGCCCGGATGACCGCGCCGATCGCGTTGTAGTCGGTGACGTTGCCGGGCGTGGTCTTCAGCCAGCCCTCACGCACCCACCGCGAGGCCGCGCCCGCGGTCCGCTTGTCCAGCGCCCGCAGGTTGTCCTCCGGCGTCCAGAACCGCAGCAGCACATCAAGGCTGTTGTCCTCGTCGTCGGGGAACAGCCAGCACAGCGCGTTGATGTCCGAGACGTTGGCCAGGTCCAGGCCGCCGTACGCCTCGCGCCCGGCGAGCTGTTCCTCCACGACCAGCGCCCCGTTGGCCCGCCACGACTCCAGCGTCAGGAACTTCGTCTTCTGCTTCGTCCTGATCCCGAGGTGCAGGCGCAGGTACTTCGCCAGCTCCGCGGGCGACTGCCGGGCCTCGTCGACCCTCGCGGCCAGGTACGCGCGCGTCGGGGAGATCCCGAAACCGGGATTCGCGGCCCGCTGCGTGGCCTCGGCGAACGGGTCGGCGTCCTTCGGGGCGGCGAACACCACCCCGTACACGCTCGGTGCGGTGAAAACGCCGCGGGCGAGCTGCTCGATCCGGTCGCGCTTGCGGGCGTAGATCGTCTCCGGCTTCCCGTCGTCGGCGGTGGTGATGATGACCACCAGCGGCTGACGGCGCGACCCTGTGCCGGTCTCGATCGTCTCGACCAGCTCGGGCGTCTTGTGCTCGTGCAGCTCGTCGATGATCGCGCCGTGCAAATTTGCACCGTGCTGCGCACCGGCCACCGACGAGATCGGCTTGAAGTACGAGCCGGACTTCGGGTGCAGGATGACCGCGGCCATCGGCTTGACGTGCCGCTTCAGCGCGGGCGCCCGCTCGGCCAGCCGCTTGACCGGCTCGAAAACGAACCCCGCCTGCTCCTTCGTGGTCGCCGCCGTGATGACCTGCGCGGACGGCTCACCGTCCCCGCACGTGAGGTAGATCGCGATGCCGCCCGCGAGGGTGCTCTTGCCGTTCTTGCGGGGCACGTCCACGTACAGCTCGCGGACGATCCGCACGTAGGCGTCAGCGTCCTGATCCCACCGCACCCACCCGAAGACCGGCGCGAGGATGTACGCCACCTGCCACGGGTCCGGCCGCAGCGGCTGACCCGCCCACTGGCCCTGGGTGTGCCGCAGCAGCCCGAACGCCTTCAGCACGCGGTCGACGCGCTCAGGATCGAACACCGCCCCCGGCACGTCACGGGGCTCCGGTGTCTTGACCAGCGGCACGCAGTCCGGCAGCGGGATGCCCCGCTCCGCCAGGTACCAGGCCACCTCGGGCGACAACTTCAGCCGCTCAAGCTCCGCCTCGTCGAGGAACGTTGTCGGCCGCGCCGGGCCCGCCCCCGCCTTACGCGAAGGGGTTCTCTTCCTCGTCGTCGCCATCGTCCGCCCCCCGAGAAAGGGCCTGCTCCGTGCTCGGGGTCAGGCCGAAGTGCGCCGCCCACGCGCGCAGCTCGCGCCCGGCCGCGCGGGCGATGCCGACCGCCGGGTGCGGGAGCGTCCCCTGCTTCGCCTCGATCGTCAGGCCGTCGCGCTGCACGGTCTCGGTCGCCTCGCGGAAGGTCGCCCACGCCTCGCAGTACGCGGCCAGCGCCGCGGCGTCCTCCGGCTTGAGCAGATCGAGGCGGGCCAGGCCGGGAAGGACGCGGTCCCACTCCGCGCGGGCCTCGGGCGTCAGCCACTCCGGCGCGTCAGGGGGCAGCCGCTTGAAGGCGGGCCCGCTGTTCACCGGCCGCCCCGCGCTGTCCTTGCCGGGCGCACGGCCCTTGATCAGCTTCAGCGCCGCGGGCTGGGCGGTACGACCCATTGCCGGTCACCCCCAGTCACCATCACAAAACCGCAGGTCAGGGGCTTGCGGGTCGCTAGACCCCCCTATGGGATTCTGTGCACACGTCTTCCGAGTTGACCGCGCCGGGTCCCCAGAAAAAAATCCTGGAAATCTGGACTCCCTTACCCCCGGAAAAGCCGGAAGACTTCTGGGATTTCGAGCCTTGAGGCCACAAACCCGCAGGTCAGAGGCTTGCCGCTCGATCGCCGACCAGGCGAGAGTAACAAAACCGCAGGTCAGAGCCTTGGAAGCTTGTTGCGGCGCCGCAGGTTCGCCCGCAGTGCCTCGGCGCGGCTCTTGATCCAGTCGCAGGACGGGCAGAGCAGCCCCAGGTTGTCGAGGTCGCGCGGCGAGCCGCCCTCGCTGACGGGGACCTTGTGGTCGAGGACGAACGGCTTGGCGGCCTCGTCGTCGGGGTCGACGTCGTCCGAGTCGGCGCCGCACGCGTAGCAGCAGCCGTGATCGCGCAGGCTGACCCTGCGCTTGAGCTTGCGCCACTCGCCCGAGCTGATGCCGTCGTAGCGGGCCGCCTTGTCGTCCCGGCCTGCCCACGGCACGCGCTGGTGGCCGGGGCATCTGCCCGTGGTGGTGAGCGTGTGGCACCCCGGTTCACCGCACCGGGTGGGGGGACGTGTCGGCACCGGGGGGGATCACCTCCGGGGGGCAGTCCAGGGGGCATGGCAGCACCCCCGGCCGGAGTGGGCTCGGGGGCGCTGCCGGGGGTCACTTCTTGGGGCAGATCGTCTGCCGTAGGGCGGCGTTGATCAGCTTGCCCTGGGCGTCGCTGAGGGGGCGCGCGTCGTTGCCGAACCGCTCGGCTGCACTGTGGTCCGGGTTCCTCGCGCCGCCGTCGAGACTCGTGCACTGGTTGCGGCCTGCGGTGATGGCCTTGTCGGGGTCGGCGACGATGGCGGGATCGACGACCCTCAGAGCTGCGAGGTACGCGGTCCGCTTGGCGCCGGTCGGCGCATCGGGGAAGCCGGGGATGTGCTTGGTGGTCGTGGTGGGTGCGGCGCCGACCGTAGTGGTAGGAACGGGTGTGGTCGGCGACGCCTGGCCCTTGTCGTCGTTGCTGTCGCTCGACGAGCAGGCGGTCAGGGCCAGGAGCGCGGCGGCGGCGAGGGCCGCGGCGGTGAGTCGGGTACGCATCGGGCCAGCGTGCCGGAGGACCGTCTGCTGTGTGCCCGTTGTGACTGGTCTGTGACAGACCGTCTAGGTCCGCTCGGGCCAGTGCCAGGTGCCGGGCGCGTTGCCTTCCTGCTTGGCGTCGAGCATCGCCTGGGGGCCGAATGGCTGGAACACAGTGAGGAGCGTGGTGGCGCCGTCGGCCTGCGTGATGATCGCGGCGCGGCACGTGCCGTCGTGGTTGTAGTGGACGATGCGGCCGACACTGGGCTGCATGGCGGCTCCCATGGTTCGGGGTACGACGAAGGCCCCGGACCGGTGATGGTCTCGGGGCCTTCGGGTTGTCCGTCGTGCGGACATACGTCTGCGGAAAGATCGTCACACCGCTCTGACCTGGTGTCAAGCGGCAACGCGGGTGGCGAGGATGGCGAGGACGTCGTCGGTGTCGTACCAGGGTTGCCGTGGCGAGCCGCCTGCGCGGACGAGTCGGCCGCGGGCGACGAGCTGGCGGACGCCGCCGAGGGTGATGCCGAGGGTGGTGGCGGCCTGGTGGGCGGACATATGGCCTGGGGGCACGGACAGCGGTTCCATGGGTCCATGATGCCGCTCCGAGGTGGTTTTCGGGGTCCGCTGCTGGACCCCGAAACCTGAAATCACCGCAGCTCACAGCCCCGTGGGGCCGATGTCACCCCCGAAACCGGTTTCGGGTCGGGGGAAACCGGGCGGGGCCTATTCGGTGTCGTCCTCCGGGCCGTCCGGGGTCTCGGGGAGGTCGGTGAAGCGGACGCCCTTGGCGCCGCCGCAGCAGTCGCGGATGGTGATCTGGGTGGTGGTCACCTTGTACGGCTTGAGGGCGGCGGACAGGGTCGCGGAGCTGGCGGCCTGGATCTCGCGCGGGGTCAGGGCGGGGTCGGTGCTGATCCATGGGGCGTACAGGTCGGGCCGGTAGGCGGCGAGGGCGTCGACCAGGCGGTGGGAGTGGACGGCCGGGGCGCCGTCGGGCCAGATGGCGCGCAGGTGGTCGACGAGCGTTTCGGTGTCGGTGGGCTCGACGGTCTCGCCCGCGGCTTCGCCCGTGAGGGTACCTGCGGCGATGCGGAGCGCGAGGCCGCGCTTGCCGATCTCGCGGGCCAGTTCCTGGGCGATGTAGTAGGCGCGGACGATGCGGGCGTTCATCGCGGAGCGGGCCAGCCACCCGGTACCGCTGTCCTTGGGGTCGTTGCCTTCGGCGGGCTCGAAGATGTTCGCGCGGATGCCGCGCTTGTACATGCCGGTGCCGAGGATCAGGTCGTTGGGGATGTGGCCGGTGATGGCCAGGCAGAACCGCACGATCGCGTTGTCGGAGACCATCTTCGGGATGCTGTCGGCGTCGGGCTTCTGGGTGGTGAAGACCAGGATGATGCCGTAGGCGCGGGCCTTGCGGATCAGGCGCCCGGCGATCTCGGCGGCTTCTTTGCCGTACTCGGGGTGCTCGAAGAGGGTGTGGACCTCGTCGAAGATGGCGAGCAGCGGGTGGAGCCGCAGCTCGGGGTACTTGTCGGCGAGCTTGCGGGTGACCTTGCGGCCGTTGGGGACGTCCTCGACGGGCAGGTCAGCGACGGCCTTCTTCCGGCGCTTCATCTCCTTCTCCAGGCCCTTGAGGCCGTCGAGGGCGGCTTTGCAGTGCTCGTCGTCGTCACCGCTGACGTACCGGTGGCAGACCGGCTCGACGCTGTCGCAGTCGCCGGAGCCCTTCAGTTCGTATACCCACATCTCGCAGGTGGGGTCGAGGGCCCCGGCCAGGGCGATGACCAGCACGGCGGAGGTTTTCCCGGAGCCCATGACGCCGCCCATCAGGACGTTGGTGCCGATCAGGGCGAGGGGGACGGTCTCGCCGCGGGGGGTGACGCCGAAGGGGAATTCGCCGTACATGTCGGCCTGCCCGTCGGCGGCCAGCGGCCAGGCCCGTTTGATGGTGCGCGGGTCGGTCTTGGCGACCCACAGGTTCGCCCGGCTGGGGTGCTCGGTGCCGACCGAGGGCCACACGCACTGGAGCGGGCGCCGCATGGCCCCGGCCAGCTCTTTCCGCTTGTCGAGCAGCTTCTCGGCGAGGACGCCGCGCGGAAGGTCAAGCTCGGCGAGCCAGCCGGGCCCGTCGACCTGGATGGGGTTGACGAAGGACGGTTCGCCCCGGACGCCGATGGCCTCCAGGGCGTCGGCGATCTCGCTGCTGTTCAGGGGGCGTTGGAGATGGACCGAGACGTAGCGGGTGAGCAGCGGCTTGTCGTGGGGCGCTCCGGCAAGGCCGAGGGCGGCCATGACCAGGGCGAGGGCGCCGCCGGTTTCCCACAGCGGCAGGACGAATCCGGCGACCGTCGCGGCGAGCGCGGTGGGCGTGGCGACGGCGATGGTGGTGATGCGGCGCGGCCTGATCCGGCGGGAGTGCTCGCGCGACAGGGACAGCCACGCCTCGATGTCGCCTCCGACGGCGGCCTTGGTCTCGACGGGGCGGGCTTCGGCGTCAGTGACCCAGCGGGCCCAGCGGACGGCGAAGCGCCAGGCGCCGCGGGGGGACCGGCCGAGGAGCTTGACCAGGTAGTAGGGGGTGCGGATGGTGTGGAACGAGGTGAGGTGGGCGGCGTAGTTGAGGGTCCAGCGGGTGTGGTCGGCGGCGCTTTTGGTGCTGCGGAGCCAGGCGGGGATGACGGGCGGGGCGGCGGCGAGGTAGGCGCGGCGCTGGCTGATCCAGGTGGTGGTGTCGGCGTTCACCGCGGGGGTGTCGACGACGGCGGCCGGGGCGGGCTCGGCGAAGGTCTCGGTCACGGCCTCGACGACTGCGGCCTCCACGGCGGGCGGCACCTGGTCGGGACTGTCGGGGTCTTTGACGAGGCGGAGGACGGTGTCGGTCATGCTGGTGGTTCCTGCTCTCTGCGGAGGTGCGGGGGCCCGCGGCGGCCGGTTGTCTTGGCGGATGCACGGCCGCCGCGGGGTTGGTCAGTCCGTCGGCAGTGCCCGGCAGATCGCGGCGTGGTCGTTGGCCTCGGCGCGGATCAGGTGCTCGGGCTTGGGGAAGAGCGAGCGGTCACGGCACCCGAGGCACTTCCACTCCTGGTCGCCCTCGGCGGCCGTCGTGACCCGCACGACGGCGCCGCCGAGGGTCGCGAACTGCGAGAAGACGTAGCTGCTCATTTGGTGTTCTCCTTCTGCTCGCGGCGCTGGCGGGCCCGCTCGGCGATGCGGTCGATGGCCTTCTCCTGGCGGGTGGTGAGGACGTCTTTGCGGATCGCGGCCATTCCGGCGATGCGCAGGACGCGGGCGAGGTCGAGCGGGCTGAGGCCGCTGAGTCGGTCTACGGGCACGGTGTCCTCTCCTGGGTCCGGGCTGTCCGGTCCCACCGCTCCGGCCGCGACAGTGCGCGGCCGGACGGAAGGGCAGGTCAGCGCCGTTTGCCCTTGGGCTCGGGGCGGACGCCGGTCACGACGTGGACGATCGCCCAGGCGAGCACGGCGATGGCGAGCGCTCCGGCGAGCACGATGACCGCCATGGTGGTCAGGGAGGCGATGAGCAGCGGCCCGAAGTACACCGCGCCCGCTACCGCTCCGGCGCCGAGACCTGCGCCCAGGGCGAGGCGCTGGATCGTGCGGTCGGGCTGCGCCTGGTGGACGTGGACGATCTGCGGGCCCTGCTGCCGCTGCTCCATCTCGGCGCGGATGGTGGCGAGCAGCGCGGCGTAGTCCTCGGACTGCCGGGCCGCGAGCACCGCGTCGGCGGTGGCCTTCTCGATCTCGCTCACGCGTATCCGCCTCCGCCCTGGCCGATGCCGTCATGCGGGCGGGTGTTTTTCTTGGCCCGTGACAGGACGGTGCGGACGTAGGCGTCGTCGGTGGTGATGCGGTGGATGCGGGCGACGCGGGCGACGACGTCGGCGGCCTTCGCGCCGGGGCCGAGCGCGGAGGCGGCGTCGAGAATCGCCTCGGCCTTCGTCAGCTCCGGACGGCCGCCGACCTGCGGCGCATCAGGGTCCGCATCATCCGTGTCACGGTCGATCTCGACCACGGGGCGGCGCTGGTGGAGGACGAGGGCGACCTGGACGGCGTCGACCGTGACGCCGTAGGTGACGAGCAGCGAGGCCAGTTCGGCGGGCGGCAGCGCGGGTTGCGCATCATGGGCGATGCGGACCGCATCAGCGGGGTCGAGGGCGGCGAAGTGCTCGCGGAGTGCGGCGGTCGCCGTACGGCCGGGGCCGGGCTCCTTCGGCGTGGAGGTCTGTCCGGTGACGTGGGCGGCGGCCTTGTCGACGGTGGCCTGCCACGCCTGACGGTGGGCCAGGAGCCACCCCCAGGTGCCGAACACGGGCAGCGTCATCGGACGCTCGCCGCGGGCAGCCCGCACTCGGGCGCGGGTCGCTGCCCACGACAGGTCGGAGATGAGCAGCAGCGCCACGGTGGGGGAGGCGAAGAGCAGGGCGGCGCCGAAGCCGCCGCCGATGTACCGGGCGTGGCTCACGTTGAGGTAGATCGAGACCGTCGCGAGGGCGAGCGTCGCGGTGCGGGGCCCGGCGGCGGAGCGGGACTCGTCGACGGCGTCGGAGGCGAGGTTCAGGCAGGCCAGGGCGGCGCCGTCGAAGACTGCGGCGACGATGACGGCCAGCGGTCGGGGGACGCCGTACATGTCGTGGGCTACCACGTACAGCGACCAGGACGCCATCGAGGCGGCGGCCAGGTAGATCACGGCGCGGGCCAGGTGGCGCGGAAGCGCGCGGAGGTGCTTCACGCCTGCTCACCCCCGGCAGGCTGCCACACGGTGTACGTGATGGGCGTGTCAGCGGTGCGGCGGCGGATGTACTCGGCGTCGCGGGCGATGATCCGCGGGTCGCGCTCGTCGAGGAGAGCCTTGAGCGTGGCGTATACGGCGCTGCGCCGGTCGTCCATGAGGCAGCAGAAGCGGCGTTCGTCGCGGGCGTCGACACCGGGCAGGGGCACGTCGAGGGCGTCACGGATCGCGGCGAGCAGGTCGACGACATCGCTGGACAACGTGGACTCGGCCGGGTGGCTGTCCTTCGCGGCGGTGTCGTCGACCGTGTAGGGCACGGGCTGGTCGGGGTCGGCAGGCAGCACGATCGGCTCGTCGGTCATCGCGCACCGACCAGGGCGCGGTGCTCGCGGACGCGGCGCAGCAGCTCGTCGACGTCGGGGTCGGAGTCGCCGTCGTGGTCGACGGGGCCGCGGGGGCCGGGGATCGGCAGTTTCGGGATGGCCGGACCGTCGTCCCCCGTCGCGGTGCGGAACCCGTTCCGCGATGGGGTGTAGCAGCCGCCGGCCGGGGCCAGGTCGCGGTTCGCGAACGACCAGTGACCGGTGTCGACGGGGCGTTCCATGGTGTTCTTCTTGATCCGGTAGTGCTGGCCGACGGTACGGCGAGCAACGACCGCGAGCCAGGCGAACATCTGGGCGTCGGTGGTGGCGTTGCACTTGTGGAGGTCAAGCCAGGCGCGGAAGAACGCGTCGGCGGCCAGGTCCTCGGCGATGTCTCGGTCGGCCACCCGGACCTCGCGGCGCACCAGCGCGGTGATGCGCTCGCTGTGCTTGGCGTAGATCGTGGTGAAGCGGTCGTTGAGCTGCTGCGCAGGGCTGCGCGTGGGCATGGCAGAGTTAGCCATAGCCGTCTCCTTGGTTTGGTCAGGGAGTTCGGTCAGGCCCTTGGCTGGGACGGCAATCCCGGCCTCGGGCCGTCTTCAGTTGTGGGGTGTAGCTACGCCTCGGGGGCGTGTCGCTTGATGGCGTTGGCGATGGCGGTCTGGCTTCGGCCCAGCTCCTTGGCGACGGCGTAGACGCTGCCGAGTTCCGCGACGCCCTCAGCGAGGGCGGCGGCTCGTCGTTTCGCGGCTTCGGAGACTTGGGTGTTCAGCTGCTGGAGCAGCTGCTCTTCGGTCTCGACTCGCTCGCGCCAAGTCGGATTCGTCATCCCCACTACAGTACCCAACGTGGGGTTAATACACAACACCCCGTTGAGTATGGTCACGACGCCCTGCCAAGCTCGTCCTGCACCGTCCGGAGCCACGGCCACAGCCGTTGCGGGTACTCCGCTTGGCACCAGGCGCACGTGATGGCATCGACGCCCGGCGGCAGGCGCAGCACCGCACCGCACAGCGCCCCGTCACGGATCGCCGGGCAGTACCCCATGCGTACCCCCGGCCGTTCGGCCGGCGCCGTCACAGAGCTGGCGTCGCGGTACAGGCTGCGGATCTCGGCGGCGAACTCACCGGCCTGCGGCCAGCACGCGACGATCCACGGCAGTTCGACGATCAGCGCCTTCACTGCGGCGTGTACGCGCGGCTCGACGCCGGGCGCGAGTCGCGGCGGCACCCAGCCGCGGTCCGAGTGCAGTGCCGCCCGCCAGTCCTCCAGGACACCGACGATCCCGCCGGGGCCGCGCAGGACGAGGGGGCGCTCGACGAGCGGCATCGGCGCGTCTGTCTGCGTGCCGTGCCCGCCGTTGCTGCGGGGCCAGTTCGACCCGAGCGGCACCAGTTCCTCCGCGAGGTCGCGGTACAGGTGGGGCATCGCGGCGAGTTCCTGCCCGAGGGCCTGCGCGCACGCCTCGCACAGGTAGGCGTATCCGGCGGGGCGCTCGCACAGCTCGCAATCCGATTCCGACATGACCAGCTCCTTCCTCACGCCTGGCCGGTGGTGCCGAGCAGTGCGGCGTCGACCGCGGCCATCGCGCTCTCGAACTCGGCGTCGCTGATGTTCTCGTCGTCCTCGATGTCGCGGAGCCAGCGGTTGATGTCGTTCGGGTGCCAGCGGTCGAGGTCGGCGGGGATCACGAACATGGTCGTCTCCTGGGTGAGGTGTCGGAGTCGGCGGCCGATGAGCACGCCTGCGGGGATCGAGGCGGCCGTCCAGGTGACGAGGACGGCGGCCAGGGTGGTGATCACGCCGCGTCCGCGGCGGGCGGGGTGGCGCAGCGGGTGGCGTGCACGCGTTTGACGTGCTCGACGAACGACGCGACCGGGTGGGGGCCGGTGACTGGTCCCTCGGTGCCGCCGCACCGGTAGCACTCGTACCTCGCGGACGGCTGGGAGAGCCACCGGCCGTCGCGGGTGCACTGCCCGAAGTCGACGTGCAGCACGGCCGCCAGGGCGCGCGGGCGCGCGTTCCGGGCGGTCACGCGGCACCGACCAGGACGCGATCGAGGGTCGCCGAGGCGCGGTGGACGTCCATTGCGTCGGAGACGTCGCCCGCCGTTGCGCCAGGCAGGATCGGGATGCGATAGCGACGGCAGTAGCCGAGCTGCCGACTGCTCGGCTGGGCGTTCCGCCAACCGGCGGTGCGGGTGAGCAGCAGCGTGCCGCGGGCAACGCGCCGGGCGTGCATCTCCATCCAGTGCATCGCCTCTTCGAGGTGGAACGCCTCGTCGCGGGGCGGCGCCTGCTCGGCACCGCCCTCCCACTTCCGGAGCCGGTAGCCGCCCGCAACGTGGTCGGCGACCAGGTACAGCAGCACGTCGCCCGCAGGAATGAACCACGTGCCCCTGCGGGTGCGCAGCCAGCGCACCCTCGACGCGGTGAACATCTCGATGTCCTCCACGCGGAGCACCGGCTGAACGGTGGGCGCGACCACCTCGACGGGCCCGCGCGCCGCAGCTGTCAGCGACTGGCCGTCGCGCGGGGCCGGGATGGACCGCTCGGACAGGTCGACGAGCGAGGCGAGCTTGTGGCGCGTGCTCGCACCGACGACGTCGAGGATCAGCGCGTCGGTCTTACCGGGGTGCAGGCGCAGCGCGCGGCCGGCCATCTGGACGTACAGGCCCGGCGACTTGGTCGGCCGGGCGATCACGGCGCACGACGTGTGCGGCGCGTCGAACCCCTCGGTCAGCAGCATGCAGTTGGCGAGCACCTGGAGGTCGCCCGCCTTGTACCGGGCGAGGGCGGCGCGGCGGTCCTCGACGGGCATGTCGCCGTACACGACCCCGGTGGCGATCCCGGCCTGCGTCATCACCTCTGCCATGACGCGGGCGGAGTTGACGGTCGGGGTGAAGACGACGCCGGGGCGGTCGGCGGCGAGCGTGCGGTACGCCTCGGCGACGACGGCGGCCGCGTTGGAGTCCTCCAGGGCCTGGCCGAGCTGCCCGCCGACGAGGTCGCCCGCGGCCGTCTTGACGCGGTCGAGGTCGAGGCCGTCGACCACGACCCGCTTCCCGACGACGTCGACCAGGTGCCCGGCCTCGATCAGGTCGAGGGTGTCCATGCGGTAGACGACCTCGGTCCAGATGTCGGCCAGGCCGCCGTCTGTGCGGGTGAGGGTCGCAGTGAAGCCCACGGTGGGTACGCCGTCCCAGGCACCGAAGTGCCGCAGCACGTCGCGGTAGGTCTGTGCGGCAGCGTGGTGGCACTCGTCCACGATGATCATGCCGACGCTGTCGATGCGGCGGCGCCGTCGCTCGACCGCGAGGGTCTGCACGCTGGCCACGATGACGTCGGCGTACGTCTCGTCGCGGCCGGCCTTGACGATGCCGACCGTACGGCCGGGCACGACGGCCCGGATCTTGTCGGCAGCCTGCTGGATCAGTTCCTCGCGGTGGGCGATGACCAGGACGCGGCCGGGCAGCTCCCCGGCGGCGTCGCGGGCGGCGATCAGGTTGGCGAAGACGACAGTCTTCCCGGCGCCGGTCGGCAGTACGACGGCGAGCCGGTTCTTCTGCTCGGCCCAGCCCGTGAGTACGGATTGGATGGCCTCGGCCTGGTACGGCCGGGGCGCGAAGGTCTCGATATCGGACAAGAGGTCACCTCGCTTGAGGACGAAGGAGGAGAGAGGGAGGTACGCAGTGCGTACCGGCTGCGTACCGGCTGCGTACCGGGGTGAAAGGGCAGATGACCTGCGGTTATCTCTCTCTAAGAAGGGAGTGGTACGCAGGTACGCAGAAAGACAGGGGTGTGCATGTGCGCGCACAGGCGCGCTCGCGCTCGGGTGCGCACGCACGCGCACCCACACCCGATCGGTGCCAATTCCAGGCAGGTGCGTACCGGCCCCGCTGAGACCGGAAGAACCCCTCTGAGCTGGGGTTACTGGCCGTCTTGGGTGGTACGCAATCGCTGCGTACCACCGTGCTGGCGGCGCTCATGCCGCCTCGTCCTGGTCGCCGCCGAAGTTGATGCCCGCCGGGGTGAAGGCGAGGCACTTGGCGCGAGCGCCGTCGAATCGGCGGGGAACCAGATGGGCGGGCCGCTGGCTCTTGAGCGTCTCCAGATAGCCCGCGTCGACCCAGCTGCCGACTACCGCGTCCAGGGAGTAGCCGGCCTCGGCGAGGATCTTGCGGACGCGCTCAGGCAGTAGCGACACCTTGATGACGCCGCCGTCGCTGGCCATCACGCCGAGCCACCCGGCGTACGGCGGACGCTGCTCGGGAGCCATGTACGTCCGCGAGGTCGAGTACAGCTCGTGCGCGTGGCCCGCCACGTACTCGCGCAGGACGTCGAGGGCCATCTCCGGCCGGTTGTCAGTGGGGTTGTGGGCGGTGAACAGGCCGCGCCATACATCGAAGGCGAGCGGTTCGTAGGGCAGCAGGCCGATGCCGCACGCGAGGGTCTCCGCGAGGACCAGGGCGGCGACCATCGGCGCTCGGCGGTTGGTCATGTCGCCGCCGCCGCGGACCTCTTCGACGAGCTGGCGGTGTCGCTGGCGGAGGGCGTCCTGCCCGTTGGGCTGGGCGAGACCGCTGAGGATGTAGCGGATGAACTCGGGCCCGGCGTGCCCGTGGTTCGCGAGGACGCCTTCGCGGGCTGCTGCTGCCGCGCTGCCGCCGTTTTCTCCGAAGGGGGCGATCGTGGTGCCGAGGATGCGGGCCGCCGCGCCCTGGCTGGTGGTGAAGGAGAGGGCAGGCCGCTCGCCGGAGGAGAGCAGGATCGTCTCCCAGGGCAGCATGTTGCCGAACGCGCCCCCGCTGCGCCCCTTCCCGTGGTTCATCGGCAGCTGGTACAGCACCTCATCAATGAGGCTGTCGTCCTGGACGGCCATGGTCTCGTCGAAGATCGTGACGATGCCTCGAACCAGATTGAGCCGCTTCTCGATGGCGTACAGCGTGGTGCGCCAGTTGGACAGCGCGCTCGCGTGCTCGGACGGGTCTGCCCACACGCTGAGCGCGCACTGAAGGGCAGTCGTCTTGCCCTTGGTAGACCGGCTGGAGATATCCAGCGTGAACGAGTTGAGGCCCAGAGGCCGCAGCAGCGGGGCGGCAAGAGCGGCGGCCACCGCGACGCGCGGGACCGGGAACTCGGCGAGCTGGGCGATGGTCTCTTTCCAGGCGTCGAGGCTGCCCTTCGGGGCGTGCGCGCGGGCCGGGCCGCGCTGCTCCTCGAACGCCACGTCGACCTTGATGCCATCCTCGGGGGACGAGACGAACGTGCCGTCGTCCTGCCAGCCCAGCCAGCGGGCCAGTTGCTCGGACGGGATGCGGTGGACGTTCGCCGCCTCGAACTCGGCGAGCCACTTCTCGACAGCCCTTGCGTCGCCCTCGACGGCGGGCAGCCCGGCAGAGCCGAGAGTCTCGATCAACTTTCGGCCGCGCTTGGCAGTCTCGCGGCTGACGATCCGCGAGATGCGGCGGGGGTGGCCGAGACTCCTGTCGATCCACGACAGCTCGACGTACTGGTCGCCCTCGGGGTCCTCGAACGTCGCGGTCACAGCGAGAGGAGCGAACGTCACCCGGTTCCAGCTCTCGCCGCTCTGGCTGAGCACCTCGACGCCCATGCCGGTGACGCGGTACCCGTACGGAGTGCAGACCGAGCGGGGCAGGTCGAACGCGCGGGAGTAGCTGAACCCCTGCTCGTCGTCCTCGTCGTCGGGTGACGGCGTTACTTCCGCAGACGCGTCGATCTCCGGCTCAGCGTCCGGCTGCCGCGTGGCCGGTTCCGCCCGCGGGCCTGTACTTACGGAGGACAGCCGTCGACTTCCGTACCCGAGGTGGGCCAGTGCCCGCGCTGCTGCCCTGTGGTCCCCGCCGTGTTCGAGCAGGGAGTAGGCGCCAAACTTGGTGTACGGCACCTCGGGAGTGAAGTCGGACCCGGTTGCGAACACGAACAAGCGGTCGTGTTCGTCGCGGCCGGTGGTGGCCTTGACGCCTCCAACGCCGTCCGCCCAGCCCCAGTACGTTTCGCCGCCACGTGTGCCAACTGGTCGGAAGGTGCCGCGGAGAATCTCCGCCCAACTGGCGCGGGTATCGAAGTCGTCGCCGGGACGCAGTGCGCCGTCGGGCCTCGGGGAAGCTTGCCGCGGCGCGGTCCGTGCCGTCTCCACTGCGGGCAGCTTGCAGACCATCCGGCACACGCTCCGGATGGCGTCCATGACGTCGCCGTCGAGGACGGGGATGGTGGCCGGAGATCCGGCGAGCCGGACGTACGGGCGGCCGGAGGCGTGGACGCTGCCGCCGGACGGCTCGACGAGTCCGTAGCCGCCCTCACCGCGCGTCTCGATGAGGACGCGCACGATCTTGGAGCCGGGCTTCTCTGCGACGCGCTGGCGCTCCTCGTCGCTGTACTCGTCCTCGGCCGCCAGCCGTGACGCCAGCTTGCGGTTCGGCGGCACGGCGGCGCCGTCGAGCCGCACCCGGTAGTGCCGGCCACCGCTGGGCGATTCGGTCACCCAGCCGTTCTGGATGGCGGTCCACGGCTCGGCGAGGCCGGAGGCGGTCATGATCTCGGTGACCTCGTCGAGGAGCCCTTCGCGGATGGCGAGGCCCTCGAACTCGATCAGCTCTACGGCGCCCGAGACGGCGCCGTAGACGACCGCGATACCGCGTGGACGGTCGTCGTTGAACCACGAGTCGTGCTGTTCAGGAGTGGTGCGGGTGACCTTGTACTGCATCCAGGACACGGCAGGGGCTTTGCTGCCGTCCGCCTTGATGGGAAGGACGCAGAGACCGGCCGCATCAAGCTCGGCGGCGGCGGCCCGCAGGTTGGGCGACGCGTCAGTGGGGTTCACGGATGTCCTTGGGGTCGTGCTGGCGGTGGTCCGTGACGCGCGGGCCCGGCGGAGTCGAGTCACGCCGGGCCCGCGCGGGCCTGTTATTCGGGCGGCAGGGAGCCCAGGAGGACGGTGGTGAGCAGCCGCATGGCGTCGGTGAAGTGCGGGGCACAGACCGGCAACGCCTTGCGCTCGGGGCGCTCGGGCAGGACGCGGAGGATCGCGTCGGCCATGGCCGGGCAGCCGCCGCACCGGTACGTCTCGTCGACGTGCTCGCTGTCCGGGCAGTCGCACCAGGAGCACTGGGCGCCGGTGGGCGCGTCGGCGAGGATGACAGTTTTGCCTCTGGCCGCGAGGTCTCGGGCGGTGGCAAGGGCCTGGTCGTATGCGGCCACTTGGGCCGGGCTCGCGCCGGTCACCGGTTCTCCCCGGACCGCGGGCGCGGGATGCTGCTGAGCAGGTGCCGATGGGCCTCGTCGACAGCACCGGCCGCCACGGACGGGTGCCTACGGCGCGCGCGCTCCAGCTCGGCGCGGGCCTGCTCGCGTCGCTGGCGTCGGTCGTCGAGACCCATGGCGAAGAACAGCAGCACGACGGCGCCTGCCACCCACAGCGCGGCCATCACGCCGCACCGCCAGCCTGCTCGGCGAGGATCGCGGCGTGTTCGCGGGTGATGGTCCGGCTGATGCACTCGATCGCGGCGGCCGGGTCGGTGGAGGCGATGACCTGCTGCTCGACCTCGTCCCAGAAGGCGATGACCTTCGGGTCGTGGTCGGCCTTGCGGAAGGTCGCGAGACTGCGGAGTGCCCGGTAGACCTCGGGGGTGTACTCGACGTACGCGCCGGAACCCGCGACGTAGATGGTGATCAGGATTTCGACTTTGGCGCGGGTCGTCTGCGCCGGGTCCCACGCGATGTAGTGCGGCTTCCCCTTCGACGCCTCGCGGTACAGAACCACGGTGCCGCCCGGCAGCTCGACCTCCTGGACCACGACGCGGGGGAAGGCGGCGCGGGCCTGGGCGGTCAAGCTTGTGGCGTTGGCGAGTCCGGCCATCTTGGTGAGGTCGGTGCTCTCAGCACGGGCGTCGGCGTCGCAGAGGTAGCGGTCGACGAACGGGCCGAGGCGAATCTGGCCGTCGTCGGTGAACACCGGCTGCCGGTCTGCGCTAGGCGCGGGCAGGGTCGTGGTGGAATTGCTCATGGGACGTGCTTCCTTCTACTGGTCAGAGCTGGTGGTGGTGTGCGTCTCGGCAGGCGGCGTCGGGGTGGCAGCCCCGGCGCCGTCGTTGGTGTCCTCGCCGATAGCGCGCAGGATGTCCGCGCGGTAGACCCGGCGGGAGCGGCCGATCGTGAAGGTCGGTACGGGCAGACCGTCCTCGCCGAGGAGCCGAAAAAAAGTCGCGGTCGAGATGCCCCAGACGGCGCAGACGGTGTCCTGGGCGGGGCAGACGGCGGGCAGTGCCCGGATCTCGTCGAGGGTGAGGGTCTGCCGTTCCTCGGTCGTGGCCGTCATGCCGACTCCTGCTCGATCAGCTCGGCGAAGGGCACCCCGTAGGTGTCCGCGAGCGTCAGCAGCGATTTCACCGAAGGCTTGGATTTCCCGTTGTGGAGCCGCGACAGCGTCGACTGAGCCAGGCCGGTCCGCTTGGCGATGGCGTAGCTGGTGGCGTCGCCGTGGGCGCTCGCCGCCTCGCGCAGCCGTGAGCTGCGGAGTCTGTACATGGTCATGGGTGTCTCCTTGCTTGCAAGCATCTTGATCGTGCCTGCGAGCAAGAAACTAACATCGACGCAACGTGCTTGCAAGGAAGCTAAGACTCGCGAGTGCGCCCGGCGCACGACTGAAAACCGCCCTGCGTAGCGTGCATGCTCTCGCGCACGTACTTGCATGCTTGCTACCGTGGAAGGATGACTGACGACGACCCCGGCCCCACTCGGGCAGACCGGGCCGAGAGGTTCGGCCGGGTCACTTCCGAGGCCGCCCGATCAGCGGGCTACGACATCGACTCGCCCCGAGGTGGAGGGAAGCGCGACCTTGCCGCTGCCGCCGGCATGTCCGAGCCGAGCGTCAGCCGCATGCTTGCGGGCAAGACGATCCCCGACCCGAAGGTTTTCGAATCTCTGGCAAACGCCCTCGGGATCAAGCTGGCGACTCTCCTGGTTGAGAGCGGGCTCGCTTCCAAGAAGGCGCTCGGTGGTGCGGTGCCCAAGGCTCCGCTGAGGCCGAAACTCACGATCAGGCGAGCGGCCAAGGAGCTGGGCATTCACAGCGAACGGGGCCTCAAGATGTTTACGGCGATGACGCAAAGCATCATCGAACAGGAGCCGCCCAGAGATTCTGGCGAAGATAGGGGTGTCGCATGACTGATGGGAGACTGCAAACCGGAACGCCCCAACTGAGATAAGCGAGCGAATATTGGTGAAAGCTCAGACGAAGAAGCGAGCTGAAGGAGGGACCGGATGCCCGGATCTCGGCGCGCAGGCGGTGTGACGAAGCGCTGCGAGTGCCGCGAGGGCGGCGGGCGCAGCGGCAAGCGACTCGGCGACAACTGCCCCCAGCTCGCGAAGCCGTCACACGGGACGTACCAGATCGCCATTGAGCTGCCGCCGAACGAAGAGGGACACCGGAGGCAGTTCCGCCGCACCGGCTACGCGAAGGTCAAGGACGCTAACAACGACTTGGCCCGCGTGCAGTCCGTCCTCGAACTCGGCGAGGAAGACGAAGAAGACCTCCGGCGCATCGGCGACTACCTCGCCACCATCGCCCGCGAGCGCGCCGACATCCCGCCGCCCGCCGACGTAGCCCAGAAGCTCGGCGTCGGCGTCCCGCTCGACGGCAAGATGACCGTCGCCCAGTGGCTGACGAAGTGGCTCGCCAACAAGAAGACCCGCGGCACCACCACCGCGTCCTACCGCAGCCACGTCACCTACCACCTGATCCCACGCATCGGCCATATCCGCCTGGACCGGCTCGGCGTCGCGCACCTCGAAGCGCTCTTCGCCGACATCGCCGAGGCCGCCGAGGTCGTCGCCGCAGAGAACGCCGCCCGCCGCGAGCAGGAAGCACGCTGCCGCTGGGACAAGCCGGGCCGGCCGCCCGCCGCTGCCCGCGAGCGGCTGGCGAAGGAACGCGCCAAGCTCGACGAGATGAAGCCGTACCGGAAGGTGACCGGACTTGGGTCGCTCCACGCGATCCGCCGGACGCTCCGGACCGCGCTGAACGCCGCCATCGGGCAGAAGCTGATCACCTTCAACCCCGCGAAATTCGTCGAGTTGACGCCGCACAGGAGGCCGCAGGGCCTGCTCTGGACGGCGGCCCGCGTCGAGCGCTGGCGGGCCACGGGCGAGATTCCCAGCCCCGTCATGGTCTGGACCCCCACGCAGCTCGGCCATTTCCTGGACGCGGCCGAGCCGCACAGGCTCTACAGCATCTACCACGTCGCGACTCACCACGGCCTGCGCCGAGGTGAGGGCGTAGGTCAGGAGTGGACCGGCGTGGACTGGGGGGGCGAGACGATCTCGGTGGAGAAGGAAATCGTCGTCGAAGACGGGGTGCCGACCGAGACGAAGCCGAAGACCGCCGGATCGCAGGACATCGTCAAGATCGACCGCGAGACCGTGGCCGTCCTCCGTGCACGCCGCGTGCAGCAGCTCGCCGAGCGCGACGCTTGGAACGCCTACGCCAGTGCCGAACGGTCAGCGGGGCGACCATGTCACGACTGGATCGACACCGGAAAGATCTGGACCGCGCTCGACGGGTCACTGCTCCACCCCGACGAAGTGAGTCGCGAGTTCGTACGCATCCGTGACGCCGCCGGACTGCCGCCCGTCAACTTGCGGGACACCCGGCACGGCGCCGCCGGTCTCGTAAAGGCGGGCGGCGGCGACCTGGAGGACGCGAAGCGCAAACTGCGGCACAGCACCATCACGCTGACCGCCGACACGTACATGCCACTGTTCACCGAGTGGTCCGCGGAGCTGGCCGAGCGGTCGGCGGCAGCCGTACCTCGGGCGAGGAAAACGACGGTTGCTGCCGACGCTCAGACCGACGGCAGGGAGCCGAAAGAACCGGCCACGTGATGGCGGTCAGCGGTACGCTGGACGGGCTTGAGGGACGCTGCAAAAGGGCCTCCGACCTGCGGGTCGGGGGCCCTTGTGCTCGCACGGCGCTCGCACGAGCTAGTGAGAGTAACTGAGAGTGACTGAGATTCCATGAGGGCGTGAAGCCCTCATGCTCACCTCAACGGCCGTTCTGACCTGGGGAAATGAGGGCCGTCGAGAGCAACTGATAGAATGTGCAAGTTCGCAAGATAGTGCGGGCCGTTAGCTCAATTGGCAGAGCAGTGGACTTTTAATCCATTGGTTGTGGGTTCAAGTCCCACAGGGCCTACAGGGTCAGGTCTCGTGACGAGGCGCTGACCTGCGGTTATGGTGCCCCGGCCGTCGGAAGACGGCCGGGGCACAGCCGTGCCGAGGGCCGTGCGTGAGCGGGAGCGCGACTGCGAGGTTGTCGTGGCCGCAGCCACGCGGGGCACTGCCGCGGTGAGGACAGGTGACGGGTGTACCGCACCGCGACGGGTACCTACAGCTCCTTTGGCCGCCGACTGCGCGGCCAGGCGTCTACAGCCTGCTCAGGTCGGTGTCGCTGCAGCCATTTGCGCGCGGCCTCTTCGTTGAATCCCTGGGACCGGAGGACATCGAGGGCGGCTGCTCGCACGGCCCGCGCGTCGTCTGCCCGGTTAAGGCGGGCCTTGATGCGTGTCACCACGTCGTCGAGTTCGTACTCGTAGCGGCCGTTGACCTTCTGAGCGAACAGCGGCAATAGCTTGTAGTAGCGACGTTCGCTGATACCGACCTGCGTCCAGGGGTACCGTTCCGGAGCCTCCCCTTTCCTTCGCAAACCTCCTCCATGCTCGATCAACGGGGCGTTGAACTTGCTCTGTCCGGATGCGCGCGACGAATGCCCCGTCTGCGCTGTCCCTGGAGCCGACGATGAGATCGGGGACGTCCACAAAGGGCAATCCGGCCGCGCACAGCGAAAGGCTCCGGCCGTTCGGCGGGGGCGACGTGGGCTGGGCCCGGCGTCACGCCTGGGCGCGGACCAGGAGCGTACCGATGTGGTCGGGTTCGGGGGCGTCGAGGATGCGGGCTTGGGCATCGGTGAAACCGGCCCGGGCCAGCAGGCGTTCCCATACGGGCGGGCGGTAGCTGTAGCGGTAGGTGAACATGGCCTTCCCCGCGAAGCCACCCTTGTACATGCCCTGTGGGCCGTAGGCGCCCGGGATCGCGGGTGGCTGGGAGAAGACGAAGGTCCCGCCGGGATTGAGCCGGCGGCGGACGAGCGGGAAGAGCTTCGACGGGTCGGCGAACCAGGCCGCGCCGAAGATCGAGTACACCGCGTCGTAGGTCTCCGCGGTGGAGCCGAGGTAATCCAGCACTTCGGCGCAGTGGAACTGCGCTCCCGACGGGGCCCAGCGCTCAGAGATCTTCTCGACCATCACCGGAGACAGGTCCACGCCTGTGGCCTTCACGCCGCTCTGCGCCAGGTGCGCGAGCGCGCGTCCGGTGCCGCAGCCGATCTCCAGGACGCTGCCCGGGTCCCCCAGGAGCTCAGGGCCGGGTCCGTGACCGGCGTACTGCGTCCAGCGGAAGACCGGCTCGGCTTCGTCCTTGAAGGCGGTGCGGGCGTAGGTGTCCCACAGTTCGGTCTCGGCGACGATGTCGTGTTGCGCAGGCATATCTGTCCTCTGCTTGCGGAAGAAGGCGGCGCCCCGCCCCATGATGCCCGTAGGCACCGGACGGGCGAGGCACCGTTCGGTTCAGTGGCTGTCGGGGACCTTGTTGTCGCACGGCGAGCAGTCCGTGCCGTCGATCGCCCACAGCTCGGTGTCGATCTTGAAGCCGATCGAGGTGAGGAAGTCGGCGGTGCGCAGGCACAGTCCGTCGCTGCGGCGCTCGATGAACGGAGCGTGGTGCTTGTACCGCCCGCCGTTGTAGAGATCGCAGAGGGCGAACCAGACAGGCGTGTCGAGGATGAGTTGGTGGACGCCGATGTCGACGAGTTTGCCGACCCCGAGGTGCACCTCGGGGTGCTCGATGCAGGCGAGGGTGTACATGACGGCGTTGCCGAGGATCCGTTCGGCCATGTCGCGGACCATGGTGTGGTCACGCAGCAGGAGGGCGATCTCGCGGTCCCAGAGCGTCATGCCGCTGTCGCGGATATTGACGGTCAGGTGCGCGATGTGCGGCTGGACGGCGTTGAGGAGTTCCTTCGGGTCCCGAGTGCGT
Organism: Streptomyces sp. NPDC088197; assembly: GCF_044741185.1. Lineage (NCBI taxonomy): Bacteria > Bacillati > Actinomycetota > Actinomycetes > Kitasatosporales > Streptomycetaceae > Streptomyces > Streptomyces sp. NPDC088197. Next base: position 41,814 of record NZ_JBIUSD010000001.1, on the reverse strand, counting down.
GACTCGACACCACTGTCGATCTGCGTGGCTGTGGTCATGATGCTGTCCTCCTGATCTGGGGAATCGATAAGGCTTCTGGTTCGCCCGTGACTGCTGGGGACCTCCTCGGCACCCTGAAGGCGTGACGTCGTGCAGTCCGGGGTCCGGTAACCGATGACGTCCACTGGGCGCCGGGGCTCTCCATGGGCGCTCGCACAGCCGCGCCAACAGGGAGGGGGAAGGGCCGGGGCGCCGAGTGTGCGGGTTATGTGCGGCCCGCCGGGCCTGAGGCTGGCGAGCGATGCTGGGCTGACGGTTGGTGGGCGGCCCAGTCCTCGCGGGCGGCGATGAGCGCGGGGCGTACCTTCTCGTCGAGGAAGTTGGCGTGGGCGCGGAGCTTCGCGGCGGCCTCGGCGACTCCCGGCGGGTCCAGGCCGAGGATCCAGCGCCCCACGCAGACCTGGAGGTTGACGACTGGCACTCGGAGGTGCGGGTCCTCGTCGTACGGGTCGCAGTCGATGCTTCCCTCCAGGACGGCGTCCTCCTCGGCTCCGTCCCAGTGGTCCGGCGCGACGATCGGCATCATCAGGCCCTCGAAGAAATTCCGGTGGTTGATGTGTGCGAGGCGGGACGGGAGTTGATCGGAAGGCACCCCAACCTCCGACGGGTCGTCCTCGGCCCACGCGGGCAGGTAACCGGAGGTCGCAGAGCCGTCGGTGGTGGTGATCCTCCACAGCCCCGGCGTGCTCCACGGTGGCGCCTGATCCCGTGACGCCGCCGCGAGGCTGTGGTGGTCATCCGGCCCGACCTCGAACCAGACGACCTTGCCCGCCGGATCAGGACTGCTGCCCCACACAGCGGACAGAGCCTCCACCAGGAGCAGGCCCCGCCCATCCTCGGCGTCCACCGAACCGTGGCGTGGTCGCGGGCGGACCGGATCCGAGTCCGTGACCTCGACCCGGACCCGCACGCCGGTCCAGCGCACGACCACCGCACACGGGGCTCGGCTGTAGTGAATGGCGTTCGTGATCAGTTCCGTCGACAGCAGTTCCAGGTCCTCGTACGCCCCGTCCGCCAGAGGTATGTCCCAGCTCCGCACCAACGCGACGATTTTCCGCCGGGCTTCGGGCACCGCCTCGGACTCGGCTTCGACCCGGAATCCGAATGGGCTCGCGCGATGGCCGGCCATCATGTGCGGCCCTGCACGTGAAGTCGGCCGCGATGACGCGGAAGTACGGTGCTGGGCATGGCGCTTGACCTCTCGGGAGTGCGGTCGGAGCGGAGGCGCCGTTGCGTCACCTGGAGCAACGGAGCACCCTCAGTACACGACTGCGTGCCGCACGCAAGAGACTCCAGCGCGTGACCCCAAGTTGGAGTCAGGGGGCGGATACGGGCCGTAGCCTCGGACCAGACCGGTACGGAAGAAGGTGCTCGTGACCGTTGCGGAGCGCGAACCGCGCGAGATCGTCGCGGGACTTCTCGCCGACCGGCGGCTGCTCGCCGCCTGCGCGGAGCGGGACATGGGCACGCTGTTCCGACTGCTCAACCACCGTGGCATCAGCACTCGACGCATCGCCGCGGCCGTCGACATCACCCAAGGCCGACTCTACGACTACATGAACGGCAAGAGCAGGGTTGAAAAGCTGGCCATCTTCGAGCAGATCGCCGACGCCTTCCAGATTCCCGGTCACCTGCTCGGCCTGGCGAAGCGCGCCGAGGAAGTTCTCGACAGTGCTTCGGAAGCGGAGCGACCCTGGCTCAGCCCCTTCGATGCCGCAGCGCTGGCGCTCGAATCCGCCCTCGTACTGAGCGACCTCCGACGCCACGATGAGGCCCGCACGCGTGCCGAACACGCCATTCACCTACGGGAGTCGAACCGCGCGCGGTCGCTGGCCCTGAGCCGTATCACTCTGACGGAGCTGCATCTACGGTGCGACGACGTCGAAGCTGCCGTGGCGGTCAGCCACGACGTCCTCACAGCGGACCCCAACCTCGGCTCGATCCGCGTGCTCTGCCAACTCGACGGTCTCCACACGGCGCTCGCCGTCCACCGCAGTCATCCGCCAGTCCGCGCTCTGCTGCAGCGTTTTGACGAAACGCGTCGGGCGAGAATGCTCTTACTCGCCGACATTGTTCCCCCGCCCAGCAAAGGCGCCACCCCATGAGGCCCACCCCCGCCGACCCCGAAGCCTGGAACGCCTACCTCGCCGAAGGCAACGCCACCCAGGCCCGCAAACGCGTTTCCGCGGACGTCCTCCTCCGCGACGAGCAGGGCCGCGTCCTCCTGGTGAAGCCCACCTACAAACCCGGCTGGGACCTCCCTGGCGGCATGGCCGAGGCCAACGAATCCCCCGACGACGCAGCCCGCCGCGAACTCAAGGAAGAACTCGGCCTCGACGTCACCCTCCGCGGCCTCCTCGTCATCGACTGGGTCCCACCCCACGGCCCCTGGGACGACCAACTCGCCTTCATCTTCAACGGCGGGTTGCTCAGCCGCGAGAAAGTCAGCTCCCTCCAGCCCCGTGACCAGGAGCTGTCTGAAGTCACCTTCCTCTCACCCGATCTCGCCGCACAGGCCCTCCGAGATCGTCTCCGCCGCCGATTCCACGCTGCGATGCAGTCATGGGGTCGCAATACCCCCGTATTTCTGCACAATGGGGAACTTAAGAGTTGAGTAGACAGGTATCACCGTCAACATAGACCTCGTCTGCTACTTCGCGTCCGCACCACGAATGACAGAATCGGTGATCGGGCCCACCCGATGGAAGTCGTTCTGGAAGACTTTTGAGACGTGGCGCCGACGATGGGCCGGGTGACTTCGTACTTCTAGGGTGAGATGTCATTTATGTACGTGGGCCCAAGGGATCACTCGGTGAATAGGCCATGCTGTTCCCAATGGTCCGACCTAGGGAGTTCAGTTGTGGAAATAATGTCTTCGATAGCTGCTGCGTCGTGATCGTCTAGTTCGAGTAGAAGGCGCAGCGAAGTGCTCAGCAACTCGGAGTAAGGAATTAGGGATCTTGCCCCTGGCGGACTTGCGGTTCGGGATGTAAAACCGCAACGAAGAGATACGCCGGTTGGAGTGAGTGCTTGAGCTTCGACTACACCTTCTTCTTGGCCCAGAGCCGCGCTGATGCCGTCAAGTTGCGGATCATGGGTCACATCTTCGCCGGAAGAGTCGTAACCGATACTGCGGTTCGTCATCAATATGCGGATGGAGGTAACTGGGATCGAAAATCGAGATGCGCGCTCGCGCACCGTTGCCAGCAATGGTGCGGGATATTCATCCGGAAATTCAAGATCTTTGCGACTTGCGGCTACGTAAGCGACATACCCAGGTCCCCTTAGGCCAATTCGACCCTGGTCTACGATCCAGCGCCAGGTCTCGCTAGTAGTAGTTGGGGTGCTTGTTTCATCCACGATCATGCACACGTGGCCCTTCCACTGCCTGGCTGCACTGCGCATCAAGCGTTGTAGGTTCTGAGTATCTCGAACGCCGGTTCGTACTAGTGTCTTGGCGTCAATTAGAGGGCAAATTCTGTTCCAGAACCCTGTGCTGACGATCTCCTCCGATTCGAGCAGCAACCCGAGTGACGTCTCATCCAGGGTCGACAGAACTGGAGCGTCTCCAGGAAACTCCGTCATCGAGCGCCCACTGCCCTGCCACATGGCGGCCATAAACGTAGACATACGCCGAGAAACGGTAGGGACTGTCCAGCGCTCGACTTCTCCCAGCGCTAGGCGAGTTGGGTTGGCCAGGCCTTCTCGCGCGGCTTCGACTCCCGAGCTGATGCGGGTGAGGAAGTTTTCGATCTGCTCATCTCGCATGATTCCGCGGCCTCCTTCGACAATCGCGTCAGAGGCCAGAGCCTTAGCAGATCTGGTGACGCTGTGAGGAGGTAAAGCCCCAAGGCCGGATGGTCCGAGGATCAGAGTGTGGTGCTCATCTGCCACACTCTCCAATCGGTTAAGTGAAGGGCCGGCGGAAACCTCGCCGAGGGGCACCAGAAGAGGCTGCTCCTCGCGCTGAAAAAGAGATACATCTGACGCGAGCAATGCCGCATCTGACGTGGTGCGCAGATATACCCGACGCTCGAACTTCCGTGTACCCGAGCCCCAGGTCATGAGTAGATCAGGGACGTAGGTGTGGTTGAAAAACTCAGTACGAACGATCCGTGCTTGCGGGTAGACGCTTGTGAGTCGACGCTGCACTACATCCTTAACGCGCTCAACCGCCTGACGTGGATCTGGATGGTCGAGGGCACTATCGATTTCCGGCGCGACCGGCGTTACCACGATGCCCCCCGCTGGCTGCTGTAGAAGTTGGCGACCACGCCGCGCCAGTCATCAAGTGGGACTAGTTTCTCTTGCTTCTCGGACATGACCACCAACCACAGGCGGCGCGCCAATTCCCGCAACAGGTCGTCCGATATCATATCGGCAGCCTGGAGCGGGTCGTCGACACCCAGAACTCTCGGCGCCTCCAGGAGGACGGCCTCTTTGATGGACTCCGGCGTAGTAAGTTTGTCCCAGTCGTTGGCGCGGAAGGGTGCCCAGGTGATCCACATATAGTGATCACCAAGCATGTACTCCTCGCTGAGTGCCACGTAGCACTTAGCTAGGAAGCTCCTGTACTCGGTCCCCTGGTCGCTTGCGTTCTTGCGCCACTTGACCTCAGCGCAGAACATTTGACCATCCCATTCTCCGCCGCGCATAACGCCGCCCAGGTCGAACGAGAACTGTTTCTTGTTGCCGTGGGGCCAATGGCGCGTAAGTTTCTTGGCCCACGCCCCGTCGGTGTTGGTGTAGGACTGCGACACCCGCATCGTCCCTTCAAGCCACCGCTTGACTCTTTGGACAGCCTCGGCACCGACTAGGTGCGCCTCTTCGCCTGGCACACCCAAATCGTAGCCCCGATCGATGATTTGGGGGCCAAAAATGCGATTTTGTGCAAGTGCCGGTACATGATCTTGTCGCCTCGTACTTGCCATGGCCGCGCCCGGACCAGCTGGAACCGACTGTCCCCCGCTATGCCGAGCGTGGTCGCTGATCGGTTGGGGCTGCGTGAGCGATGCGTGAGCGGATGTGCTGGCACCGGGCGGTGCGGTGCGGACAGGGCGACGACCTCGGCCCGTCTGACCTGCGGGTTTCGGATGGCGGCTCACCGTCCACCACCGTCCGGCACCTCCTGGCGAGGACTTTTAATGCATTGGTTGTGGGTTCACGTCCCACACGGCCTACGGGGTCAGGTCTCGTGACGAGGCGCTGACCTGCGAATTCACGGTGCCCCGGCCGCTCGAAGCGGCCGGGGCACCGTCGCGTGCGAGCCTGCCTGCCAGTGTCGTCGCGTGCTGCGCCATCGCCCTTTTCCACGGCCTGGCGTCCTGCTCGGACTCGACGGGAAGCCGGTGGAAGGGGATGAGGGACATGGACACGATGTGCGGTTTCTCGGTCACTGGGGGGGAATGGCGATACCGCCCCGGTCAGGTAGGGCTGGGGCGGGGAGCGGGCCCCTGTCGGTGAGCTACGGGAGCCGGGCGACGGCGCCGTATCCGGCGGAGAGCGGTCCGGGCGTCGTGGCCGCGTCGGGATGCCAGTCCGGCCACTTGACCAGGCCAGGTTCGACCAGGTCGAGGCCGTCGAAGAAGGCGGCGATCTGTTTCGGGGTCCGCAGAATGTACGGTACGGCCCCGCTGCTGTTGTACGCGTTCTGGGCGGTGACTTGTACGGGGTCGTTGTCGGAGCCGTGGGAGAGCATGAGGTAGCTTCCGGACGGCATCGCGTCTACGAGGCGCCGGACCACGGCGAGGGCTTCGCCGTAGTCGGCGATGTGGCCCATGGCATCTGAGATGATCAGGCCCGTGGGCTGCCCCGTCGCCCGCGCTGACGACACGGTCCGCCTCCTGCCCAGGTCGATGGTCCGGGCAGCGCGCTCGATCACGGTGTCCGTGTCGCGCATGTCAGCCTCGACGTAGGCGCAGGCCCCTTCCGGCGAGCTGCTGATCATCGACGCGTAATAGCGCACAGCCAGCGGGTCGTGGTCGACGTACACCACTCGCGTGTCGGGCGCGATTCGCTGCGCTGCCTCGTGTGTGTTGTGCGCTGTCGGTAACCCGGCGCCGACGTCCAAAAACTGCCGGATGCCCACCTCGGCGGCGAGGTAGCGGACGCTGCGGATCAGGAACTCCCTCGAGGCGCGGGCGAACGGCTTGATGTCCGGGAACACGTTCTCGTACGCGTCGCCAGCCTGCTGGTCGGCCGGATAGTTGTCCTTCCCGCCCAGCCAGTAGTTCCAGATCCTCGCGCTGTGCGGGACGGTTGTATCGATCTCGGGCACGATGGCGCCTCTTCAAACGGTGGGCGACCCTCACGAATGCGATCTCTCAAGGGGTCGACACCTGGGCGGTGCGGGACTCGGGGCTGTTCTCGGTCAGATGCCCCGACTTCTTGCCGAACGGGATGTTCCGGGGCCAGGGACTGCCGCAGAGGCAGCCCATCAGGTCATCCCTCGTTCAGGAGTTCCGCTGCCGCCTTGGGATCCATCAGCGTCGACCAGGCTTGTTCCGCCGGGAGCAGGGAACGGCTGGGAAGAGCGTATTCGGGGTACCAGTCAGCGGGTTCGCACCCAGGGACGTGGCGGAGGACCACGGCGGTGAGATCCTCGGGGACGGAGCCGGTGATGCGTACCGCCACGTAGGTCTCGTGGCCGTCCTCGGCGCGTACCAGGATGCCGAGGCGGAACGTGGCGAAGTCAGCGGCGTGTTCATGTCCGTCGTGCAGGGACCCGCGGGTGAGTTCGCGGATCGCTGAGGAGAGTTGTCGTACGAGACGTGTGCCCGCTTCGAGCTGATAGCGGTCGTGATCGTCCCTGCCTGGCAGAAGATGGCCTACGTAGGTACCGCCCGGGAGAGGCTGGCGGTGGTCGGTGTTGTAACGAGCGCGGGCCGCTTTGGCGTTGGCCTCCAACGCCGAGTAGAAGTCGTCCATCGAGCCGTCTTCGCGCTGCCCGGCGGCGACGAGCCAGGGCAGGTTCAGGTCTTTGTCGGCCCAGACCGCTCCGCGCCACCGCTGGATCTTGACCTTGAAAAGGATCTCGTCGTCAATGGCGCGGATGCGCTCGTGTCCGGTCTTGTCCTCGGCGAAGAGCTCCCGGGCCTTCACGAGAAGGGGGTGATCCAGTTCGTCGAGAGGCTGTCGCGCCGAGGGCAGGGGTAACCTCAGATCGTCGCGGAGCGCACGAAGCGTGGGGCGTGCCGGTTGCATGGTCAGTCGTCCTCGCCCACGCCGCCGAGTTCCCTGATCCGCTCGGGCGACAGTCCGGTCACGAGTGAAACGCTCGACTCGACCGATCCGTCGAGCTTGCGCATCTTCTCCACCATGCTGGCCCGAACTTCCTCACGGCGGATCTCCAGATAGGTCCGCACTGCCGCAGCGACCAGGTCCTTCTTGGTCATGCCGAGAAAGTGGGCGCCGTCCGCGATCAGCTCGTCCACCGCCGGATCCACCTTCAAAGGCGCTGTGGTACGAGCCGCCCGACCTCGTGTTTCCTCTTTGATCCCCACGTGTCAGCCTCCTTAGGTACCAGATGGTACTCCTATACCTGCGATCGGGCAGGCGCCTCGCGCGACGATGCGAGAGCGGACATGCCGGCATCCGCCGATCGCCCCCAGGACGACCTCGGACGCCGCCACAGGGCCGGGCCGCAGGGGATTAGGGGCGGAAGAGGGAGAAGGGGATGGGGCCGCGGTGTGGGGGGTGTGGGGGACGTCGCCCCAGGGGCGGGAGGGGGCGGGAGGGGGCGGTGGGGGGAGGGTGCGGAGGCGGGACAGGGCGCGGTCGGTGACCTGGGAGACGGCGCGCAGGGCGGCGGTGGTCATGGGGAGGTAGTCGTCCTCGTCGCCCGGGTCGGCGGTGGAGGCGCCCGGGGTGATGCGCATGAGGCGGACGCAGCAGCGGTCCGGGTCGAGGAGGGAGGCGTCCAGGGGCCACGTCGGGGCCGGGGTCACCTGGCGGCCGGAGGCGCGTATCGCGTCGAACAGGACCGTGGAGTCGACGGGGGAAGGGTGCCCCGGGCCCGCTTCGGGACGGGGCGGGGGCAGGGGGCGTTGGCGGGAATTGGGGGGAAACCGTCGTCGTACGGGAGGCGTCACATGCCAGGCGTTCCGCCGCCCACGGCGCGGTAGCGGATGAACGCCTCGCGTCCGTCGGGCACGAACTCCGGGCCCTCGGCGAGGGATTCGAGCTCGGAAGCGGTCAGCCAGGTGTGCCAGGGGACTTCGTACGGGTCGGGCCGGATCGCCGTGGTGACGACGGTCTCGTGGATGCCGAGCCAGTAGGGGCTGATGGCCCCGGCACAGAGGAACTTGAGGACGAAGCGGGGCGCGGCCCGCACGCCCAGCTCCTCCAACAGCTCGCGGGCCGCGGCCTGTTCGTACGACTCGCCGACGTCGGCGGCGCCGCCGAGGAGCCAGTTGTACTGGCCGGGGAAGCGCGAGGAGTCCCGCGGGCGGCGGTGCACGAGGAAGCGCCCGGCCGGGTCGCGGCACACGATGGTGGCGACGCGGTGCAGCCAGCCCTCACGGATCGCCTCCGCCCGGTCGACGACCGCCAGGACGCGGTCCTGCTCGTCGACCCGGTCGACCAGTTCACTCATGCGACGTCACGCCTACGCGGTCACGCATGCGACGTCCCCCACCCGGCCCGCGCTCACCGGAGCGTGAAGACGGCCACGTCGTAGCGCTCGTCGACCGGGGCCGGCGCGTCGTACGGCTCGCGGTCCGCCGCCGCTGCGAGCCGGTCGAGGCCGGAGGAGAACTGAGTCGGCGTCAAGTGGGCGAATTTCGACTGGGGTTGGGTCGTCATACGGGCGTGGTAGTCGCGCAGGCTGCGGGTCACGGGCTGGACGAAGGAGCGGATCTCGCGCAAGTCGAAGCCGGCGGCGGTGAATTCGGCCGTGACGTCGTCCTCGGCCGGAAAGCGGAGGGCGTCGGTGGCGCGCAGGGGAGGCCAGTAGTCGTAGACGACGGCGTCCAGGCGCTCCTTGAACGTGGTGCGGACGACGACCGAGCCGCCGGGGCGCAGGACGCGGGCGAGTTCGCGGGCGGCGGCGGTGCGGTCGGGGAAGTGGTGGATCACCCGGGAGAGCAGGGCGAGGTCGAAGGCGTCGTCGGCGGCGGGCAGCGCTTCGGCGGTGCCGTGCGCGTACCGCACCGACGGGTGCGGGTGGTGCCGCCGGGCCTCGGACAGCATGGCCTCGGAGGCGTCCACGCCCAGGACGCTCGCGCCGTCGATCCACCGGGCCATCGCCGCCGCGAACATCCCGGTCCCCGAACCGACTTCGAGCACGTCGGGCGCCGGGCGGTCGACGTAGGAGCCGATCAGGCCGACCCACGCGCGCAGGGCGTCGTCGGGCATCTCGTTGCCCGACTCGTAGGAGCGGGCGAGCCGTTCGTCGTCGTAAGCACGCTTCATGCGGAACCGTCCTCAGGGTTGGCGGGCAGCGGCGTCGTACGTGGCCTGGCTCTGTTCGATCGCCGGATTGTTGTCGACCGCCCACTCGGCCAGGGCCACGGCGGGGGCGATGAGCGTGCGGCCCCGCGGGGTCAGCTCGTACTCGACGCGGGGCGGGACCTCGGCGTAGACGGTGCGGGAGACCAGCCCGTCGCGTTCGAGGTGGCGCAGGGTGCGGGTGAGCATGCGCTGGGAGATGCCGGGGACGCGCTGCTGGAGCTCGGTGAAGCGCAGGCGCTCGCCGTCGAGGGTGGCGACGACCAGCAGCGTCCACTTGTCGCCGACACGGTCGAGGATGCCCCGGATCGCACGGCCGCCGTCGCCGCGGATGAGGCAGGAGTGGCGGTACTTCGACATCGGCGCCCCCCGTCGCGTGGTCACACAGCACAAGCCCACAGCACAAGCCCACAGCACAAGCCCACAGCACAAGCCCGGAGCACACAGACCGTCGTACAACAGCCGGCAGCGCGGCCGGTCCGTGTGCGTAAGGCACACCCATGTGCCTTTTGTAAGCGCCTCCATAGTCACCGATCATGTGCTTACTTACAAGTCGTAACCATGACGGAGGACGCACCCATGGAGACCGCCTACTGGATCCTGGCCGGGCTGCTCGCGGTCTTCTACCTCTACGCGGGCGGCAAGAAGACCGCGCAGAGCAAGGAGCGGCTCGCGCCCATGATGGGCTGGGTCGACACCGTCCCGATGCCCGCGGTCCGCGCCGTCGGCGCCGTCGAGATCCTGGGCGCCGCAGGGCTGCTGCTCCCGCCGCTCACCGGCGTCGCCCCCGTCCTCGCGCTGGTCGCCGCGCTCGGCTTCCTCGTCCTCCAGGTGCTGGCCACCGCCCTCCACCTCTCCCGCGGCGAGGCCAGGGTCACCGGCCTCAACATCGCCCTCATCGCCCTCGCGGCCGTCACCGCCTGGCTCGCCACGGCCTGGTGAGCGACGGCGCGCCGCCGTCCCGGCCGGTGATGTTGGCGAGTTGAAGCGGGTGGGAAATGTGGGCGTCACAGTCCGGGGTTAAGGTGCGCTCACACATGATCGGGGAAAGGCGCGCGGCCTCGGGGTTCCAGGGCCGTCGGCGGCTCGCGCCCGCATGGTCGGACGGCGGGCTCTGGGGGGTTCGCACGGAGGGCGAAGGAGTATCGCGATAGCACTTCGGATATGGCTCAGCAGCGCGGGGGTGGCCACGACCCAGGTGATGGGGATGCTGCGCGACAACCCGGACGCGGTGGACGTACGGATCTACGGGACCAATGTGCTGCGGGACGCGCCGGCGCTCGCGGCGTGCGATGTGGGGGAGTCGGAGCCGCGGTACGTGGGCGACGACGAATACGCCGCCTTCGCGGTCGAATTCTGCCGGCGGCACGCGATCGACGTGCTCATCCCGCCCAGACGGCTGGCGGCGCTCGCCGGGCGGGCGGAGGAATTCGCGGCGGTCGGCACGCGCCTGATGTGTTCACCGCCCGAGGCGGTCGACGTGCTGACGAGCAAGGGCCGTACGTACGAGGCCGCGCGGGCGGCCGGGGTGCCGGTGCCGCCGTGGCGCGTGGTGTCGGACGCCGAGGGGTTCCGGGCGGCGGTCGGGGAGTTGGGGGAGACCGGGGAACGGATTTGCGTCAAACCCGCCGGTGAGTTCTCGGCGTTCGGCTTCCGCATCCTGGAGGACCGGCCGCTGCGGCTCAAGGACCTGCTGGCCGCGCCCGTACCGCTGGCGTCGGTGGCCTCGGTGGCGGGCGCGCTGAAGCGGGCGGCGGACGAGGGCGAGGCCGTACCGGAATTCCTGGTGATGCCGTATCTGGACGGGCCCGAGGTCAGCGTGGACTGCCTGTCGGCTCCGGGCGGCGCCATGCTCACCGGCATCGCCCGCTCCAAGCAGGGGCGTTACCGGCTGCTGCTGGACGATCCCGCGCTGGTCGCCATCGCGCGGCGGCTGGTCGGGCACTTCCGGCTCGCGTATCTGTCCAACGTCCAACTCCGGTACCACATGGGGCGACCGGTGCTCCTTGAGGCCAACCCCCGTGCCTCCGCGGGCATCTTCCAGACCGCCTTCACCGGGGTGAACCTGCCGTGGTCGGCGGTACGGCTGCTGCTGCGCGGTGACGCGGGCGCGCTTCCGGCGCCACGGCTCGGCGGGCGGATCGCGATCACGGAGAGCGCGACGGAGATGGCGGCGGCCATCCAACTCCCGGAGCCCGCACCGCCTCTGGAGCCCGCGGTGCTTCTGGAGCCCGCGGCGCTTTTGGAACCGGCGGCGCTTCTGGAACCCGCGGCGCCGCTCCCCGAGCCCGTACGCGTCCTCACCGGCATCGACGGCGCCCGCAGCGCCGCCCTGCGCACCGCCGCACGGGACGCCGTCCCGCCGGCACCGCTCCTCGGAGAGACGGCCACAGCGGCGAGCTGAGCCCCCTCCAGGGGCGCGCGCGAGGCCCCGCGTAAAAGGTCCCGCCCCAAGGCCCCGTGAAAGGGGCCCGCCCAAGACCCCCCAAGGCCCCCCGGCCCCCGACCCCGCGTCAGTCGATCGTCCCGCCCGACCCGTCCGACCGCCACAGCACACCGGGCGCCGTCTCCTTCGGCTCCTCGTACCACCCTTCCGGCCGCTGCGGCCGGGGAATCTCGCCGCCCTGCCGCAGCATCCGCCCGTCCCGCACATGGCGCCCGAGCAGGGCGCCGCCGAAGACGACGAAGCCGACGCCGACCAGCCAGGTGACGACGGTGAGCACGGTCCCGACGGGGCCGTACGTGACGGCGTTGGAGACGATCATCGGGGCGAAGAAGAGGTGCGAGAAGAGCCGGAGGCCCGCGAGGCCGAGCATGGTGAACACGGCGCCGGGCAGGGCGGTGCGGACGTCCACGCCGCCGCCGAGCAGGAAGCGCTGGCCCCAGGCGAAGAAGACGACGCCGAGGACGAAGGTGAGGACGATGCGTACGCCGCCGCGCAGCAGCCCGCTGCCCATGAGCGCGGCGCTCTGCGACTCGCAGAACAGATAGGCGGTGAGCACCGCGAGCCACACCGCGCGCCGCACGTCGCGGTGCCAGGGCCCGGACGGCAGGTCCCAGATCTTGCGGTAGCCGGTCTCGACGCTCGCCACGAAGGTGAGGCCGAAGTAGGCGAGCGAGGCCAGGCTCCACGCGCTGGTGGCGCTCAGGATGTTGCGCGGCGCCGCGAACAGGCTGCGGACGCTGTGCGAACCGTCCGCGTTCAGACCCATGCCGTCGACGACCCACTGCGCGAAGCCGGGCCGGTTCTCCCACGGCGTCGCGGCGGCGACCACGACCAGCAGCGGCATCAGCGTGACGAAGCCGAGCGCGGCGAAGCCCATCGAACGGTGCATCAACTCTATGTGGGTGGCCTGCTTCCACAGCCGTCCCGGCGCGGACCGCTTCCAGGCAGCCGTCAGTCCAGCCATGGCCATGGTGTCACCTTCCCCCGCAGCATCACCGCTTGTGGATACCTGGCGGAGGACCCCGCGCGCAACTCGGGCCCCACAAAGCGCCGTTACGGGACACCGAATCGGGACAAGTGGCAGCGGCGGCCCGAGGGGCGGGGCCGCCGGGGGCTACTCCGGGACCGCGTCCGCCGCCACCGCGTCGTCGATGGCCTGGTGCACCTTCGACACCAGGGTGTCCGTGTCCAGCGCCGGATTCGCGGTGGCCAGCGCCTGCGCGAGGGTGTTGACGGTGGCGGTCAGCGCGGTCACGCGCGTGATCAGCGTCTTCACGTCGGCGTTGGTGCCGCGCAGATAGCTGTACGCGTCGTGCGGGTCGGCCTTGCCGTTGATCTGGCCCTTGTAGGCCCACAGGTCCTTGGGATCGGGCATGTCGTCCTCCGGGGTGCCGCTCGCCCACGCGCGCAGGGCGGCGGGGGAGAGATAGGCGAGATTACGGTCGGTGGGAGTGCTGGTGAACTGCCAGAACAGCGGGCGCAGTCCGGACGGCGACGGCTGCGCGCGCTTCTCCGCGTCGGCGTACGACATGGCCCCGGCCGGATACGCCGGGTACCAGAGGAAGGCCGAATTGGCGGGCAGGTGCTTGGCCGCGATGTCGTCGGCGGAGGTGTAGACGCCGACGCGCTGTCCGGGGAACGCCTTCTGTACGGCGGTGATCCAGGTCTGCGCGTAGGCGCGGATCTGGGCGGCGGTACGGCCCGAGTAGTTGGCGCCGTCCGAACGGCGCTCCAGGTCCAGGACGTGCAGGAAGCCTTTTCTGGCATGGGACTTCACGGCGGCGACGTAATTGGCGGCCTCCGTGGCCGCGTTCTGGTTCGGCCAGCCGAAGTGGTAGGCGCCCGGCACGAGTCCGGCGCCGATGATGCCCGCGATGTGCGTGGCGAAAGCGCTGTCCTTGGTGTGCTCGCCCTCGCTCGCTTTGGCGAAGGCGAAGGTGATGCCGCTCCTGGCCAGGGACTTCCAGTCCTGATTGCCCTGGTACGACGAGACGTCGAGACCGCGAGACGTCGGCATGAGCCCTCCGGGTGGTCGTGGCGGGGCAGGCGTACAGTCCACCGTCACTCGCGGTGTCCGCGCAAGCGGAACGGGAAATGCCGCTCCACCAGAGGGCGTACGCGCAAGGGCTCGCGCCGGGCGCACTCCGCCGGTGACATCGCTCACCGCCCGTCACACCGGATGCCTCAGGTCACTCCCGGCCTCATGCGTCACGGGGACGCACGCGTCAGCCGCCCGGCCGCTCCAACAGCCCTCGCGCCGTGGCGAGTCCGTACGCCGACAGCGTGTAACCGTCCGAGATCGCGCCGTCCACCAGCATGGTGTGGAACGCCTCGGGGGTCAGCGCCAGCCTCCGGGCGATGCCCTCCTCCAGCGCGCCCTCGTCCGGCTCCTCGCTGAAGTCGTCCGCGTCGACGCGCGCGAGGTACAACTGGTCGGCGATCGAGCTGAGTCCGGAGTCGGAGACGAAGGCGCCGAGGTGCACGACCTCGCGCACCTCGCAGCCCAGCTCCTCGCGGGCCTCGCGCCGCGCGGTCGCCTCGCCGCCCTCGCCCGCGTCGCCGAAGCCGCGCGGGATCTCCCAGTGCCAGGCGCGGGTGGCGTGCCGGAAGTGGCGCAGCAGGACGATCCGCCCGTCGCTGAGCACCGGCAGCGCGGCGGCCCCGCCGATCGCGGTGTCGCCCACCGCGCGGATGTACGTACCGAGCCGCCCGCTCCTGAACCGGACCGCGTCGCGCACCAGCCGCAGATACGGGTCCCGGTAGACCACGCCGATGTCCCCGACGTCCTCCGACAGGCCGCAGGCGACCGCCGACTCGGCCGTCTGCCGCATCACTTCGTCCTGGTCCGCGCTGTCGAGCAGGATCTCGACGGCCGCACCGGGCGGATTCTCGAACAACTCGGGCCGCAGGGAACGCAGTTCGTCGTACGCCGCCAGCCGGGCGCGGCGCCGCTCACGGACCCGGTCGGCCTCAGGGCCCCAGTCGGCCTCCCGAGCGGCGTCGGCCCTGTCGGCGGCGGAGGCGGACCCCTCCGCGCCGCTGGAACCGCTCTCCGACGTCTCGTCCTCGGCGATGCCCATCCCCGTCTCCTGCCCCGTCGTCGGTGATCGGCGGCCTGCCGGCCGTCGCCTGGCCCGATCATAGATTCACAAGTACAGCGCCAGCGGCAGGCGTTCGACGCGCGCGGCGAGCCCGTCGTACGTCTCGATGTCCTGCCGGTAGTGCCGGTGCAGGGCCTCGACCACGTCGAAGACGCCGGTGCCGGCCGGACCGGGGCCCAGCACGCGGCGGCTCTCGCGCAGCAGGGCGCGCACGGTGGCGACCATCGTGGTGTCGAGGACCTTCCACAGCGGGACGCCGATCGCGCCCGCGCCGCTGACCATCAGCGACCGCATGAAGCCCAGGACGTCGCCGCCGTCCGAGCGCATGCCCTGGCCCGCGAGGCACGCGCCGAGCACGGTCAGCTTGTTGCGCGGCAGGCTCAGGTGCAGGGCGAGGTCGAACTGCGTGAGGACGTCCTCCTGGCCGAGGTTGAGCAGCGGCCCCGCGCCCTCGGCGGTGTCCACGTACGTGCCGTGCCCGGCGTAGACGAAGAACTCGGGCTTGCACTCCACGAGCGCCGCCACCCCCGACCAGTCGGCCGGGTGCCGCTGCGCGGCACCGGGGGCCGTCGTGGGGTCGGGGAAGCCGCCGAAGACGTCACCGGCCAGCACGATGTGGTCCGGCGGCCAGCCGGTGCCGACGACCTCGCGGCCCGTCGCGTGCGCGTCGGTCACCAGCAGCGCCGCCAGGTCGTCGTCCCGCTCCGCCAACTGCCGCTTGAGCAGATGCCGTCCACGGGTCACGAAGGCCGCGACGCTCACCGAGTGCGACAGCGGTACGCGCGCCGCCAGCGGCCGGGCGTCGCCGCGCTCGGTCGCGACATGCAGCGGCATCGCGAAGAGGTCGTCGGTCGGGACGATCGTGAGATGCGTCAACGGGCCGCCGCGCGTGGCGTGTTCCCAGACCGGCGCGATCAGCAGGTCCCAGATCCGGTGGCAGGTCTCGGTGCCGGGCGCGCCCGCCTCCAGGTCGGCGGTCACCTCCCGCGCCAGCGCGGTCACGTCGTCGTACGGGACGGCGGGCAGCAGCGTCAGCAGGCCGTCGCGGCACACCATGACCCCGAGCCGGTCCGCGACGGCGGCACCCGCCCCGCCGTCGCGGCGCACCCCGTCCGGCGCCACGTAGCTGAAGTACCGCACCACACAGGACCCTTGGTGGTTGAGGGTGTACTGCACGAGCTGGTGGGCGATGTCCTCGTCGTGCGTGACCGAGGTGAGCGGGTGCTGGAGGAACCACTCCTCGTACTCCTGCTCGCGCCGCACGATCAGCGTCCGCAGCCGCTCCGCCTCCTCGTCCGCCAGGGTGCCGGGAGCGGCGCGCCGCCCCGTGCCAGGCGGCGGCTCCGCCCCGGACCCGCCTGCCTCGGCGCCCGCCTGACGGGCCGTCGGCGGCGCGAGCAGCGGCGGCCGCGAGGAGCCGAGCAGGTCGAGCAGTTCACGCCCCGAGGACTCCTCGACCAGCGACAGGATCTGCTCCAGATTCTCCCGCGACCCGTCGCCCGTCTCGACCCGCGCCGCGATGGCCTGGAGGTACGCGGGCCGCATGTGCCGCGCGTAGGCCCGCTTGTAGACCGGCAGCGCGACCGCGCCGCGTACGGTCCTGGCCATCGTCAGACGGCGGTCAAGGACGTCGGCGGGACGGCTGTCCTCGGGGAGCTGCCCCGCCACCCGCGCGTAGCCGCGCACCGTGTACGCGTAGAAGTCGACGTCCATCCCGGTCTGCCGGCCGATACCGCTGTCGTCCTGCTCCAACTCGTCCAGCAGCGCCGCCAGTTCGGCCAGCCCCTCGGGGCCGCCCCTCCTGATCGCGAGATTCTGCCGGGCGATCCGGGCACCGCGCGCCCAGGGCTGGTCGAGCAGGTCCTCGTAGTACGCGACGGCGTTCGCGGGGTCGCACTGCGCGCTCAGATTCGCCGACTGGGCGACCCGGTAGGAGTCGCCGAGGGCCCGACTGACGACCAGCGACTCGCCGATGACCTCCAGCGCCCGGCCCGCGTCGCCGTCCTGCCGTACCGCCGTCGCCAGATTGTGCAGGGCGTTCGCGTAGCCGCGCAGGAACTCCCGGTGCCGGGGCGGCGCGTCGGGCGAGGTGGGCAGCGCGATCCCGAACTCCGCCAGACCGGCGCGGACATCGGCGCACAGCGCCTCCAGCTCCGGTACGAGACCGTGCGCGTCGGTGCCTTCCGGGCGGTCGCGCGCGGTCTGGCTGCGCTCCTCGAAGGCGGCGCGCGCCTGATTGCTCCGCAGGTCGGGCAGCACCCACCACAGCCCGGCGGTCACAGCCGTGCGCACGGCCGTACCGAAGGCGATCCTGGCCGGGGTGAAGTCGCCCAGCCGGTACCGGATACGGCCGACGCCGTCGTACCAGCGGGCCACCGCGTAGGAGGCGAACTCGTCGGGCGCCTGCGCCAGGCGCGCCAGGAGGCCCTCCGCGTCGGCCCTGGACGCGTCGATGAGCTGGAGGCCGGTCAGCGGCTCGTACGCCATGTCCGCCCGGACGATCTCGCACCAGTACGCGCCGACGCGCCGCGCGGTCGTCCGTGTGCCGCCGCCGGGGGCCGGGCTGTGCGCGTCCGCGAGCCGCAGCATGCCGACGGCGTCGGACTGGCGCATGGGGATGTCGAAGTCGACGTCGAAGCGGGTGATCAGGTCCTCGACGTCCAGCGTCTCGACGAAGGCGCGGATGGCGGAGGAGGCGGATCGGCCGCCGGGGGCGGGGGCGGGGCGGGACGCCGGGCCTAAGGCGCCTTCTGGGGAGGGTGACGCGGATGTCATGGGAAACCTCAGTGCCGTCGGGTGAGCCAGCGGGATGCGCCGTACGCGATCAGCCCCGACACCACGGCGCAGGGCAGTGTCACGGCGACGGGGAGCGGTCCGAGATCGAGGTGGCGGCGGACCAGGACGGTCACCAGCCAGCACAGGGACGCGCCGACCAGCCCGGCCGCCCAACTGACCAGCCACGCGTAGGAGGTGGTCGCCCTGACCCCCGCCCAGCGCAGCACGGTCAGCGGCAGCGCCAGGGCGAGCGCGGTGAGCACGGCGATGGTGGGGGACTGGAGGAAGCGGGAGAGCGGTACGTGGTACGAGAACGACTGGACGGCGGCGAGCGCGGTGGCCGCCGCGCCCAGCACCGAGCCCTGGATGAGCGTCAGCTTCCCGCGCCGGTCGTCGAAGGCGCGGTCCACGATGGTGGTCGCCAACGCCCGTGCCGCCTCGGCGCGTTCGCGCGTCGTCTCCAGATACACCTGGTCGCTCTCGGCCTGCGCGATCAGCGCCTCGGCCGCCGCGAGGTCGGCCTCGGGCCAGGACGCGCCCGGGCCCCGGCGGTGGACGACGGGCGCGTGGATGCGCATGTTGGCGGCGGCGATGGCGACCGTACGGCTCAACTGCCGCAGCCCGGTGATCGTCCACGTCATGCCCTGCGCGCCGAGCTGCGTCCCGTCCAGCAGCGCCGCCGCGCGCAGCACCCGGCCGAGCGCGATCGGCTGCCCGGAAGCCGCGGGCTCCAACTCCCGCAACAGCTCGCGCGTATGACGCTCACTCACTTCCACCCGTACGTGCACCGGCTCGTCGGCCGCGTACTGCCGTGCCTCGTACCGCAGTTTCGAGGTGTGCAGCAGATAGCGGGTCAGCGGCCGCAGTCCGCTCTCGCCGTCCACGGCCCACGCCCAGGCGTCCAACTCGGCCTCCAGCGCGGCCGGGGCGAGCACGTAGAGGTGGGAGACGGCGTCGTGCGCCGGGTCCTCCTCGGGCCGCCACACGTCGAAGCCGTGGTCGGTACGGTCGAAGCCGCGCCACCAGGCGCCGTCGCGGCCCGAGCCCGGGGCCGTGCTGCCCGAACCCGTACCGCCGGAGCCCGTACCGCTGACCGACCCCGTACCGCTGACGGAACCCGGTCCCGGCACCGGCGGGCCGTACCGGCGTATCTCCTCGCACACCGTGTGGTCGTTCACGCCGACAGTGCGCCGGCGCAATGCCTCGAAGACGCGGAATTCGCCGAGGATTCCGTCCGGCGGGGGCCCGGCGCCCGGCCGTCCGGTGCTCGCGACCGCCGTGTTCCATTCGGTCAGCAGGTCATTCCACTGTTCGAGGCCGGAATGGGTGTCATTCGGGGCGAGCAGCGCGATCAGGCCAACGGTGTCGTGTTCCGCGAAGACGAAGGCGGAGTGAACGGAGGTCGCGCCGCCGCGTTCGGCCGCCGCGAGGATTTCCAGGTCCTTCGTATGGCCGGGAATGGCCGGTAAGCGGGCCGCGTGAAACGGAAGTCCGGTAATCGGCGATGTCATGCCGAGCGCCCGGCACGCCTGCCAGAGATCGTTGAGATAGGCATGTGCGGATTCGTCGTCGGCGGAGGCGGTCGGGGCGAAGCAGGCGATGAGCAGGGCCGGTTTGACGATGCCGCGCATCAGGCGGCGGGGCCGGTCGACGAGGGGCCGCCGCCCGTCGAAGGCCCGGCCGCCGGGCCCCGGTCCTCGCTGCTCAGGTCCAACGTGAGCCGCCGCACGAGGATGTTGCGCTGCTCGCGCTGCCGCTGCGGGATGAAGGACTTCACCGGGCCGGGACGCGCCAGCGCGCGCCGCGACTCCTCCAGCCTCTGGAGCGCGCCGAGCGCGTCGCGCACGCCCTCCTCGCTCCCGTCCGCCAGCGCCGTACTCAACGCGTCCAGCGCGGCCCCCACCGCACCCCATTCCTCCGAGGTCAGCAGCCAGTCCTCAATGGCCTCGACCCGCCCGAGAACGCTCCGCACACTGAGCCGGTCCGTCATGGCCCTCCCCCTGCCCCGAGAATGCGAAAGCCCCCCGGCACGCGCATCCGTTTCGGCGGAAGCGTATACCGGAGGGCTGACGGCGCACCCGGGAAATACCCGGAAGGATCTCTCCGCGGATCTCGGTACGGATCTCGGTACGGATCTCTGTACGCCGATCGCCACGGGTTCAGTGCCGCGACGCCAACGCGCGATTGAGGTCGAGGACATTGACGTGCTTCTGGCCGAGAAAGCCCAGCTCGCGCCCCGACACATGGTCGGCCACCAGCTCGCGTACCGCGTCCGCGGAGAGCCCGCGGGCCTTGGCGACCCGGTTCACCTGCTCGTACGCGTACGCGGGCGAGATGTCCGGGTCCAGGCCGGAGCCGGAGGCGGTCACCGCGTCGACCGGCACCGAGGCCGGGTCGACACCGTCGAAGGCGGCGACGTCCTTGCGGCGCTGCTCGATCGTCTTGACCAGGCCCGGGTCGTTGGGGCCGAGGTTCGACGCGCCCGAGGCCAGCGGGTCGTAGCCGCCGGCCGACGGGCGCGGCTGGAACCACTTGGGGTCCGGACGGGCCGCCTCGTCGGCGTCGTCGGGGTTCTTCTTCGGCAGGTCGAAGCTCTGCCCGATCTGCCGGGCCCCGACGACCTGGCCGTTCTGCGTGACCTCGGAGCCGTTCGCCCGGTCGCTGAAGGCGACTTGGGCGACGCCCGTGACGGCCAGCGGGTAGACGATCCCCGCGATCACGGTCATCAGCAGCAGGACGCGGAGCGCCGAGAGGTGCCTGCGGACCGCGCTGGAGTGGAACGTGAACATCGTGTCGCACCTTCCTTTCGTGAAGAGGTGTCGCTCGCCCGGAGGCGGCGGTCAGCGCAGTCCGGGGATGAACTGGATGATCAGGTCGATGAGTTTGATGCCGATGAACGGCAGGGCGAGGCCGCCGAGTCCGTAGACCCAGATGTTGCGGTTGAGCAGGGCGGCGGCGGACGACGGCCGGTAGCGGACACCGCGCAGCGCGAGCGGGATCAGCGCGACGATGATCAGCGCGTTGAAGATGATCGCGGAGGCGATGGCCGACTGCGGGCTGTGCAGGCCCATGACGTTGAGCTTGTCCAGGCCCGGATAGGCGACGGTGAACATCGCGGGGATGATCGCGAAGTACTTCGCCACGTCGTTGGCGATCGAGAAGGTCGTCAACGCGCCACGGGTGATGAGCAGTTGCTTGCCGATCTCGACGATCTCGATCAGCTTGGTCGGGTTGGAGTCCAGGTCCACCATGTTCCCGGCCTCCTTGGCGGCCGAGGTGCCGGTGTTCATGGCCACGCCGACGTCGGCCTGCGCGAGCGCGGGCGCGTCGTTCGTACCGTCGCCGGTCATCGCGACGAGCTTGCCGCCCGCCTGCTCCCGCTTGATGAGCGCCATCTTGTCCTCGGGGGTGGCCTCGGCGAGGAAGTCGTCCACGCCCGCCTCCTCCGCGATGGCCTTGGCCGTCATCGGGTTGTCGCCGGTGATCATCACCGTGCGGATGCCCATCGTCCGCAGCTCCGCGAAGCGTTCGCGCATCCCGGCCTTGACGACGTCCTTGAGGTGGATCACGCCGAGCACGGTCGCGGTCGTCCCGCCGTCGCGGCGCACGATCTCGCCGACGACCAGCGGTGTGCCGCCGCTCGCCGAGATGCCGTCCACGATCTCGCCGACCTCGGGGCTCGGCTGTCCGCCCGCGTCGCGGATCCACCGGATGACGGCGGAGGCCGCGCCCTTGCGCAGCGACCGCTGGCCGCCGTCCTCGACGAGGTCGACGCCGCTCATCCGGGTCTGCGCCGTGAACGGCACGAACTCCGCGTGCGGCAGCTCCCCTTCGGCCCGCGCGCGCAGCGCGTACCGCTCCTTGGCGAGCACCACGACGGACCGTCCCTCGGGCGTCTCGTCCGACAGCGACGAGAGCTGCGCCGCGTCGGCCAGCCGGCCGATGTCGGCGCCGCCCAGCGGCAGGAACTCGGCGGCCTGCCGGTTGCCGAGGGTGATGGTGCCGGTCTTGTCGAGCAGCAGGGTGTTGACGTCGCCCGCCGCCTCGACGGCCCTGCCCGACATGGCCAGCACATTGCGCTGCACCAGCCGGTCCATGCCCGCGATGCCGATCGCCGACAGCAGCGCCCCGATGGTGGTCGGGATGAGCGCCACGACCAGCGCGACGAGGATCACGATGGACTGCTCGGCGCCCGCGTAGATCGCCATCGGCTGGAGCGTGACGACGGCCAGCAGGAACACGACGGTCAGTGAGGCCAGCAGGATGTTCAGCGCGATCTCGTTCGGCGTCTTCTGCCGTGACGCGCCCTCGACCAGGGCGATCATCCGGTCGATGAACGTCTCGCCCGGCTTGGAGGTGATCTTGACGACGATACGGTCGGACAGCACGCGGGTGCCGCCCGTCACCGCCGACCGGTCACCGCCCGACTCCCGGATGACGGGCGCCGATTCACCGGTGATCGCGGACTCGTCCACCGACGCGATGCCCTCGACGACGTCACCGTCGCCGGGGATGATCTGCCCGGCCTCGACCACCACGTGGTCGCCGAGCCGGAGTTCGGCGGCGGGCACGGGCTCCTCGGCGACCGCCCCCGCGGACCCCGCGGCGGAAGTGGACTGCCCGTGACTCCAGTTGGCCAGCCGACGCGCCACCGTCTCGGTCTTCGTACGCCGCAGCGTCTCCGCCTGCGCCTTGCCGCGGCCCTCGGCGACGGCCTCCGCCAGATTGGCGAAGACGGCGGTCAGCCAGAGCCACGCGGTGATCACCCAGGCGAAGATGCTCGGGTCCTTGATCGCGGAGAGCGTGGTCAGCACCGCGCCCGCCTCGACCACGAACATGACCGGGTTCCTGGCCATGACGCGCGGGTCGAGCTTGCGGCACGCGTCGGGCAGCGAGATCAGCAACTGCTTGGGATCGAGCAGCCCGCCGGAGATCCGGTGCGACGGCTGCGCCGC
This sequence comes from Streptomyces sp. NPDC088197, assembly GCF_044741185.1. Lineage (NCBI taxonomy): Bacteria > Bacillati > Actinomycetota > Actinomycetes > Kitasatosporales > Streptomycetaceae > Streptomyces > Streptomyces sp. NPDC088197. The sequence continues at coordinate 19,051 of NZ_JBIUSD010000001.1, read as the reverse complement.
CGCGGCGCCGTGGCCCCCCGAGGGGGACGGCGGCCTGTCAGTGGTGACGGACATCAGTGCAGACCTTCCGCGAGCGGGCCCAGCGAGAGTGCGGGGAAGTAGGTGAGGCCGACGACCACGATGATCACGGCCGTGAGCAGGCCGACGAACTGCGGCCGATGGGTGGGCAGCGTGCCCGCGGTGACGGGCACCGGTTGCTGTCCGGCGAGCGAACCGGCCAGCGCCAGCACGAAGATCATCGGCAGGAAGCGGCCGAAGAGCATCGCCAGACCGAGCGCGGTGTTGTACCACTCGGTGTTGACGCTGAGGCCCGCGAACGCCGAGCCGTTGTTGTTGGCGGCCGAGGTGAAGGCGTACAGCACCTCGGAGAAGCCGTGCGGACCGGAGTTGAGCATCGCGGCGCGCTCGCCGGGCAGCGCCATCGCCGTACCGGTGCCGATCAGGACGACCGCGGGCGTGGCCAGGATGTACAGCGACGCGAATTTCATCTCGCGCGCGCCGAGCTTCTTGCCCAGGTACTCCGGTGTGCGGCCGACCATCAGCCCGGCCACGAACACCGCGATGACCGCGAGGATCAGGATGCCGTAGAGACCGGAGCCGGTACCGCCGGGCGCGATCTCGCCGAGCATCATGTTGAAGATCGTCATGCCGCCGCCGCCCGGCGAGAACGAGTCGTGGAAGGAGTTGACGGCGCCGGTCGAGGTCAGCGTGGTCGAGGCCGCGAAGAGCGTCGACGCCCAGATCCCGAACCGCTGTTCCTTGCCCTCCATCATCCCGCCCGCCGCGTGACCGGCCGAACTGCTCACGCTGTGCAGCTCGTTGACGGTGATGAGCGCCACCGACGCGGCCCAGATCAGACCCATCACGGCGAGGATCGCGTACCCCTGGCGGTGGTCGCCGACCATCTTGCCGAAGGTGCGCGGCAGCGAGAAGGAGATCACCAACAGCAGGTAGATCTCCAGGATGTTGGAGATCCCGTTGGGGTTCTCGAAGGGGTGGGCGGAGTTGGCGTTGTAGAACCCGCCGCCGTTGGTGCCCAGTTCCTTGATGACCTCCTGCGAGGCCACAGGACCGCCGGTGATCGACTGCTTGTCGCCGATCAGTGTGGTGATCTCGTGGACGCCGTGCAGATTCTGCACCGCGCCCGCCGCGACCAGCACGATCGCGAAGACGAACGCCATCGGCACCAGCAGCCGTACGACGATCCGCGTCAGGTCCACCCAGAAGTTGCCGACCCGGTCAGTCCTGCGGCGCGTGAAGCCGCGGATGAGGGCGGCGACCACGGCGATGCCGACGGCGGCCGACACGAAGTTCTGCACCGCCAGACCCGTCATCTGGACCAGGTGACCCATCGTCACCTCGCCCGAGTACGACTGCCAGTTGGTGTTCGTCACGAACGAGGCGGCCGTGTTGAACGCCTGGTCGGCCTTGACCGGCGCGAAGCCCAGCGACAGCAACAGGTGGTTCTGAAGCCGCTGGAAGGCGTAGAGGAAGAGCACGGACACCACGGAGAACGCCAGCACGCCCCGCAGATACGCCGACCACTTCTGGTCCGCGTCGCCGTCGACGCCGCCGAGCCGGTAGATGCCGCGCTCGACGCGCAGGTGCTTGGCGGTGGTGAGGATGCGGGCGATGTAGTCGCCCAGCGGGCGGTAGGACAGCGCCAGTGCCGCGATCAGGACGGTGATCTGGAGCCAGCCCGCGAGAGTGTCGTTCACTAGAACTTCTCCGGGAAGATCAGGGCCAGCACGAGGTAGACGAGCAGGCAGGCAGCCACGACGAGGCCGACGACGTTCTCGGCGCTCACAGCTTCTCGACCCCCTTGACCACCAGGGCGAGCACGGCGAACACCGCGACCGTCACGAGGACGAAGACAACATCGGACATGGGCGAGAACCCCGGATCGTGTGGAGAGGTGAACGGAAGGACATCGCTCATGAGACGGCCTGACCGGGCCCCGTCCGGCGCTGTTAACGCTTCCCTGGCGCGGCGGACGGCCACGTTGACACCGTCTTGACGGCGCAGGCCGTGTCCTGCCGGGCTCTGCCGGGGCGTACGGCCGCGCCGCAGGTCAGCGGGGCGGCGCGCGGACGATTACGGCAGCCGGGTGAGCGGCGGCGGCGGGCTGGCGTCGGGGTCGCGGGGTCGCGGGGTCGCGGTCGTGTGGGCGCGGCGGGCTGGCGTCGGGGCCGCGGGGGGCGCGGCGGCGTGGCGTCAGGGTCGCGTCAAGACCACGGGCGGGGGCGTCAGGGCCACGTCAGCGGTCGGTACGGGGCCGCCGGGCGCCCGTAGCGTCGGAGACATGGGATACGGCGAGACGGTCGAGACGGCACGGTCGGGGGCTTCCCCGGTGTCGGCCGGGCACGCGCCCGCGGCCGGGCACGGGTACGGGCCCGCGGCCGGGTACGGGCCCGGTTCGGCGTACGGACGCCCGCGCCCGCGCGGCGCCGCGCACGTATCAGCGCACGTATCCGCGTACGGGCGGCTGCCCGGTCAGGTGCGCGTCCATCGGCCCGCGACGGCGTACGACCACGGGTGGCGTGCCGGATTCCGGGTCGCCCTCGGGGTGGCGGGCGGCCTGCTCGCCGCGCTGACCGCGGCGGACTGGGCGCTGGGCACCCTCGACCCCGTACGGGCCGCGTTCTGGACCGCGCTGGCCGCCGCCGTCTTCGGGGCGCTGTGTCCGCCCCTGGTCACGGCGGGTGACGGCTGGCTCCGGGTGCGGGGCGTGCTGCGCGGCCACCGCGTCCGTACCGACCGCCTGGTCCGTATCCACCTCTTCCCCGGCCGCACCCCCCGGCTCGTCCTCATCGACGCCGGGGGCGGGCGCGCCGCCTTCGACCCGCGCGTGCTCGCGGCCAACCCCGGCCTGTGGCGCCTGCTGGAGGCGGGCGGGCGGCGGTCGTACGGCAGGGGGCTGCTGGTCGCGGGGCTGCCGGTGCTGGACGGACTGGCGGCCGAGGCCGCAGGGGGCGCGGGGCGGGAGCCGGGACCGGAATCGGGCGCGGAACCGGGCGCGGAATCGGGTCTGGAATCGGGCTTGGAATCGGGGCGGGAGCCGGGTCCGGGGTCGGGCGGCGGGTCCGGCCGGTCGGGTCGCGGCTGATCCGGGGTGCGGACCCGGGGCAGGCGGGGCAGGCTGGTGTCATGGACACTCCGCCGATCACCGTGCACCCGCCGGGCCCCGGCGGCGGGCGGCGGGTCACCATCCGCGGCACCGACGTGGGCCGCGCCCACCGCATAGCCGACCTCGTCGAATTCCTCCGCCGCGCCGGTCTGGACGACATAGAGGTCGAGGAGACCGACCTGATCCAGTGGGTCGGCGGCGACGCGGACACCTGGTCGTAGCCGATACGAGGCCGTCGGCCGTACGGCCCACGGCGGACGTGTCCGTGCGGGTAGGTTCGGACCCGGCGTAACGCCCAACGGGGGCGTCGGCGACATCCTGGAGGACCGGGCCGGTGTCAGAGCGAGTCGAGCGCAATCAGTTAATCATTGACCAATTCCGCGCCAATGGAGGGCAGTTGGGCGGCGGAGGTCTCCCTCTGCTGCTCCTCACCACCACCGGCGCCCGTACCGGCCGCCGCCTCACCTCCCCGATGGCCTACGCCACGGACGGCCCGGACCTCGTCGTCTTCGCCGCCAACGGGGGCCGCCCCACTCACCCCAACTGGTTCTACAACCTCCGCGCCGACCCCGCCGCCCACGTCGAGGTCGGCACCGAGTCCTTCGACGTCACGGCCACCATCACCGAGGGCGCGGAGCGCGACCGGCTCTGGGCGCAGCAGTTGCGCGCGGCGCCGTTCTTCGCGGACTTCCAGCAGCGTGCGGGGCGCACGATTCCGGTCATCACGTTGAGCCGCTGAGCCGCTGAGCCGCTAGGGCGCTGAGCCGTTGAGCCGCTGAGCCGTTGGCCCGCTGGATTTCGGGCCCGCGCCGCCGGGGCCCGACGAGCGTCCTTCGGGGTGTTCCGTGATCGCCGCCGCTGCGTGTCAGTTCCGGCGGTGGCTCGTTGACCAGGGCGTGGCCCCGCGAATATGCGGTGGGCATGGTCGGTGTCAGCGGCGGGACTCGGTCCCAGACCAAGGAGGAACGTGATGGGCGCAGAGGTGCGGGACATGGTCGGCGGCGTGGGCAAGCTGGGCGCGCGGGCCGCCGTGCTGGGCGCGGTCGCGGGAGCGGCGCTGCTCCCGGCCGGTGTCGCGCACGCGAGCGTCCTCGGGGTCGGCGACGCGGTGTTCGGCAACGCCTGCGTCAACCAGGACCACGGCGTACGGTCGGCGGGCGCGACGGTCGCGGGCAGCGGGGTGGGCGGCGGCAACCAGACCGGTCTGCCGCTCAGCCTGCCGCGCAACCACTGCGGCGGCAGCGGGATCGTCTGCACCGCCGTCTTCATGTCGTCCGTCTGACCCGGGCGGGAGCGGCGGAGCGGCGAGCGGCGGCCGGTCGGATGACGGCAACGGCGGGCACAACGGTGGTTACGGTGGCGGGCGTTGGTACGGGCGCGGGTACGTGCGCTGCGCCGGGTGTCGGTACGGGTGTGGCCGCGAGTGCCGCGCCCGGCGACCGGGCGGTGGCCGAACTGCTCGCCCTCAGCGGGCAGGCGCTGCCGTCGCTCCGCCGGTGGGCGGCCTCGGAACCGGACTGCGGCCTGGCCCGTGCGCTGCTCACCCTGGCGACCGGCGACGGTCTCGGCGACGCGGAGCTGAAGGCGGAGTTGGCCGTCGCGTACCGCGACGCGCAGGCGGCCGGCGAGCGCCAGGCGAGCGTGGTGTACGGCGTGTTCCTCTTCACGCACCGGCAGTACGCGCTCACCGCGGACCACCTGGTGGCGCACTTCGCCCGGTGGCCGGCCGACGAGGTCGCCGGGCTCATGCTCGGCGCCTTCGCCGCGGACGCGGACCCGGCCGGTCGCGCGCGGGGCGAAGCCCTCGTCGAGGAACAGGCCGCCCTCGCGGGCCCCGCCAACTGGCCCTGGACGAGCTGGCTGGCCGCCGCCCGCGCCGAGCAGGGGCGGGTACGCGACGCCCACCGGCTCGCGGTACGCGCCCTGGAAATCTGCCCGCGCTCGGGCGTCGCCGCCCACGCCCTCGCCCACGCCGAGCACGAGTTGGGCACCGGGCGGGCGGGCACGGAATTCCTCGACGCGTGGCTCGCGGCGGACCCGCGCGCGGTGCAGTCGCGCCATCTCACCTGGCACGCCGCGCTCCACTCCATCGCCTGCGGCGACTTCGCCGACGCCCGTCGCCGCGCGGACGCGGCCCTGTCCAGGTCCGACGTCGGCATGCGGGCCGCGACCAACTGGCGCCTGCTGCTGGCCGGACAGGAACCGGCCGGGCGCAACGACCCCGCGCACGTACGGGAGTTGCTGGCCGGACCGGGCGGCATGGCGGAGGTCTTCCACACCTTCAACCTCGCCCTCGCCCTGGCCGTGGAGGCCGCGACCGACGACCTGCACGCCCTGGCCCGCCGCGCCGCCGCCGACCCGCGCACAGAGTTCCGCGACGTACTGGCCCCGGTGGTACGGGCGTTGGCGGAGATCACCGCGGGCCGCCCCCGGGCAGCGGCCGACCTCCTCACCGACCTGGGCGAGGCGGCGGACCGGATCGGCGGGGTGCGCGTGGAGCGCGAGATCATCCACGACACCCTCGCCCGCGCCCTCGCGGACGCCGGAGAACCCGCCCGCGCCGCCGCCCTGCTCCACGACCGCGTCACGGCCCGCCGCCACCACGTATACGAAGACCTTCTCCTTACGCCGGGCGGCCCGGTCGACTCCGTTGACCCGGCGGCCGACCGCCGACCGCCACATACTCCGGCGTGACCGCCACACCGCCGACCGCGTACCCCCGCGCCGTCCGTGGCCGTCCCGTCCGCCCCCGCGGCCGACCGCCCCTCGCCCTGCGCGTCCCCGTGCCCCGCACGCCTGGCCGTGTCCCGGTGGCCTTACGCGTGCGTGTGCGCCACGCCCAGGGTGGCGACCCACCGTTTGGCCGCGCACCCGCGTGCACCACGCGCCACGTACGTCGGTGCGCCCGACGTACCGGTGGACCCCGCACGCGTGGTCACGGACCCGCGACCGGGCCCCGTGGCCGTGAGCGCCACGCGCCCACGTACCCCCACCGTGCCGCGCTCATCGCCGGGCATCAAGCCCGGCCCGCCCCGACTTCTTCGGAGAGTTACATGTCCGCTGCCCACTTGATCGTCGTGTCTTTGCCGGGCAGTGGGACGCCGGTGGTGGCCGGGATCACCGGCGCGCTCGGGTATGCCTCGCTCGGCACGATGAGCGGAGATCAGTCGGCCGGGCCGCGGCAGCCCGGTCCTGGCGAGGTGTATTCGCTGCTCACGGCCGCCTACGGTCCCGAGAGGGCCGCCCGCCTGCTGAACCCGAATCCGAGTCCGAACCCGAATGCGGAGCCCGCTTTTCACGAGGCGGTCAGCGCCCTGTGGCGGGTGTGGTGGACGCGCCTGGGCCAGCCGGTCACGCACGGCTCACCCGTGGACCCCGGCGCCGAAGCCCGGCTGGCCCGGCTGCCCGCCGCCGAACTGCTCGATCTGCTGCCGGGCAGGGGCTGTTGGTACGTCACCGGCCTGGACCTGCGCCGGGCCGACGCCGACCTTCTGCGCGTCTGGCACTCCGGCGGACGGCCGCCGATCGTCTTCCACCACCGGGACATCCGCGACCGGATCATCAGCCAGATCCGCGCCCTCACCCGGCCCGAGGGCCAGGTGGGCTCCCTGCCGGAACACCTCGTCTACCGCGGCATCCTCACCGCCCTGCCGACCCTGGACGCCCGCATCACCCTCGCGCTGACCGACCCCGGCTTCCCCGGCATGCACGAGGCCCGCCGGAGCCAGTGGCTCCTCCGCCACCCGGCGGTCTGCGTGATCACCGACGAGGAACTCGCGGGCCCCGCGCGCGAAGAGGCACTCGCCCGCCTCCTGCGCGCGACGGGCCACACGTCCCTCCCGGCCACCGCACTCCCACCGCTGGCCGCCCCCGGCGACGTACCGCCGGACACCGGCCGCGCGCTCTTCACCCCCGCCCACGACCGGCTCCTCCGCCTCCACCACGGCGACCTCCTGCCTCCCCTGGACGCGGCCACGTCCACGAGGTGAAGGCCGCCGTGCGCTCGGGCACCGTCCCCCGAATCCGCGCCGATTCCGCGCCGGAGGCGTCAGGTGCCGTTGACCAGGCGGATGTAGCGGACCCAGTCCCAGTTGGGTCCGGGGTCGGTGTGGTCGGTGCCGGGGACCTGGACGTGGCCGATGATGTGGTCGCGGTCCTTGGGGATGCCGTACTTGTCGCAGATCTCGGCGGTGAGGGCGGCCGAGGAGTGGTACATCGCGGTGGTGAAGTAGGCGGGCTGGTCGACCCAGCCCTCGTGCTCGATGCCGATGCTGCGGGTGTTGTAGTCCCAGTTGCCCGCGTGCCAGGCGACATCGCGCTCGCGGACGCACTGGGCGATGGCGCCGTCGCCCGAGCGGACGACGTAGTGGGCCGCCGCCGCGTGGGAGGGGTCCTGGAAGAGGCTGATGGTGTCGGTGAAGGACTCCTGGGTGACGTGGATCACCACGAGGTTGATCGGGTAGGTCGAAGTGCGGTTGGACGCCGTGTAGTTGCCGGAACTGGCCGGGGTCCAGGAGGCCGACGGGTAGTCCACGGTGGCGGCCGACGCGCGGCCGATCCCGGACGTCAGGTCCGCCGTGACGCCGACGGTGACGGCGGCCCCGAAGGCGAGGGTGCCGCGCAGCAGCGAGCGCCGGGTGGGCGTCTCCGCCGCGAGCGGGACCCCGGCGGGGGTGCCGGGTATGCGCCCGGGTGAGCCGGTGGGTTCGGCGCCGGAGACGACCCCGGACGGGACCGGGACCCCGGACGGGACCGGGACCCCGGACACGACCCCGGACGTACCCGTGGACGTAACTCCGGGCGTGCCCGCGGCGTCGACTTCGCGCCCAACCTGGCCGGATTCACCGGCCGGGCTCAACGGGCTTGACGGCGCGGGTACTTGGGGGTCGCTGGGGCGTGCCATGAAAAGCTCCCTTGGGCGTCATGGAGAGGACGAGTGCATGACAGATGTACGGGGCCTGCTCATGGTGGGGTCCGGGTGCGTGACCTGCCAAGCGATTCGCGAATTGGCAGAGGTCCACACCGGTGGCGAGACCGCAGCGGCCCCCGTCGCCGCCCGTTGCTTGGCTGCCGGACCCCGGCCGTCGGCCGACGCCGTACACGGCCGTGCACACGGATTCGGCGCCGCGCCCTGACCGTACGTAATCGAACCGTCCCCCTGTGCATAACAACTGACACACACTCACATCACTACCCGGCCACATCCGGTGCCGGGTTTACCCGTATCACGCACTCCGTGACCGTTTGGTTCCCGACGTCAACTCTTTGATTCGGCTTGGAAAACGACCCCGGCTCTATTAACGTTCGATAACGCAGCGCGGTTGTCACCACCGCCACAGAGGCGGCACCGCGCGCTTGCCGAATCCCGTCCGCGGGAACCGGGGACCCGCCCTCCTGCTCGCCACACCCTGGCGTACGGGAGGGGTCCAATGGGGTGAATCGGGCAGCATCCAGGCCCGTAGGAGACCTTCCTGCTCCGAACCCGTCAGCTAACCCGGTAGGCGACAAGGAAGGAAAGGAGTGCGCCCGCGTGGCGTCCAACCAGCCTGCCTACGCTCCCGCCCCGGCGGCCCCAGCGGCCGATCCCCCCGGCGAGTGGGACGACTGGAATTCTCCAGGGGATTCCGCCGCCTCTGCCGAAGCCACTGCTTCTGCTTCTGTTGCCTCTGCCACTGCCGAAGCCGCCGCGTACGTCGCGGCCCAGGGCGACCCCGGTGCCGTGGGCGCGCAGGGCGGATACGGGGCGTACGGCGTTCAGGGCGCGAACCGTCACCGGCTTCCGCGCCAGCGCTCCGTCGGCTCCGTGGCCCGTGGCTCGACCGTCCTCGGCGTCGCCGCGATGGCCGCCGTAGGGGCCGGGGGCGTGGCCGTCGCGGCCGACGCCGTACCCGCGCCCATAGCGGTCCCGGACCTGCCGGAAATTCCCGACTCCCTTGACCTGCCCCCGAGTTCGACCGGGGTCTCGCCCGCCGGTTCCCCCGGCGTCTCGGCGCTGTCCACGGCCGGTGACTTCTTCGGCGCGGCGGTACGGGACGTGTCGGGCCCCGACACCTCCGTGAGCACGGCCGCCGATACGGCCACGGACTTGGCTCCGGCAACAGACTTGGCTCCGGACCCCGACTTGGCTCCGGCCACGGACTTGGTTCCGGCCACGGACTTGGCGCCGGTTTCGATCACGGCTCCGACCGCCGTCGTGGCCGCCTCCTCCGTCGACGTCGCGCCGTCCGCCGCCCCCGTGCCCACCGACCCCGGTGAGGCCCTGCGCGCCCGCATCATCGACGAGGCCACGCGGCAGCGGGACGCCGCCGCGCGGGCCGAGCGCGAGGCGGCCGAGAAGGCGGCGGCCCAGCAGGCCGCCCGCGAGGCCGCCGCGCAGAAGGTACGCGAGCAGGCCGCCGCCGCGAAGGCCGCGGCGGAAGCACAGGCCAAGGCCGATGCCGAGGCCGCCGCCAAGGCCGAGTCCGAGCGCCTGGCCCACCTCGCGGTCTCGTACCTCAAGCCGCTCGCCTCGTACACGCTCACCGACAGCTTCGGCGAGGCCAGTTCCCTGTGGGCCAACACCCACTCCGGCCAGGACTTCGCCGCTCCCACCGGCACCCCGGTGCACGCCATCCACACCGGTACGGTCACCTCGGCCGGGTGGGCGGGCTCGTACGGCTACCGCGTGATCCTCACCCTCGATGACGGCACCGAGCTGTGGTACTGCCACCTCTCCACCATGGTCGTCACCTCCGGCGAGGTCATCACCGGCGACACCATCGGGCGCGTCGGCGCCACCGGCAACGTCACCAGCCCCCACCTCCACCTGGAGGTCCGCCCCGCCGCCGGGGCCGCCCCCATCGACCCGGCCGTCTGGCTCCGCGCCCACGACATCGCCGTCTGAACCATCTGGGACGGTCCCGCTCCACCCGGGACCGCTCCTCCGGTTAACCCCGACGGCCCTGGCGCTCCCCCCCCGACGCCAGGGCCGTTGGCATGCGGCTCGCTCGGTCGGCCCTTCCGGTCCAGCGTCGCCGACAGCACGGCGATACCCGTCTCGCCCTCGTCGAACTGGCGCAGGACATCCGCCAGCGTGGCGGCGGCATCGGTGTGCTCGATGACGAGCAACGGCTGCGCGCCGTCGTCCTGGACCGCCGGCACGAAGTCGGTGACGATCTCGCCCCGCAGCAGCACCAGACGGTCGGCGTCGAGCGGATCGCGGGCCAGCCCGGCGAGGCGCGTCCGCAACTCGTCCGTCTCGCCCAGATCGGCGTCCAGCACCGCGTGGTGCGACAGCACGGTCACGGCCAACCGCTCGCCGATCCGCTCATAACGCGCCGAGAGGTCGTCCGGCAGCAGATAGAAGACACCCTCCTCGCCCTCGTGTCCCCGGTTCAGCAGCAGACGGATCATCCGCTCCGCCGGGTCGGGCGAGTCCAGATCGAGGTCCAGAATCACTTCCACGCCGTCCGGATCCACCGACGGGATCGCGCCGATCCATATCCGCGCCGACCCGGAACCGGCGGCCCCGCCGCCGGTCGTGACATCGTCGTCGTCCATGCGCGGCATTCAAACACGCGGCTCTCAGCCGCGCGGGCCCGTCACGGCGGGGGCGTGGTCTCAGGGGTGGCGGCCACGTCGCCGTTCAAGCGCGGGGCCTCAACGGCGTGGGCGCGGCGCCCGCGTCGGCGTCCGCGTTCAAGCACGCCGCCTCAGCCGCGTCGGCCTGTCACGGCCCAGGACGCGGCGGCCACGCCACCCGCGACGGTGAAGACGGCGGCCCAGGCGCCGAGCTTGCGGGCGAGAGGGTGCGAACCCGCGAAAGCGGCCACGTAGACGGTGGTCAGCGTCGTGGCGACCGCCGGTCCCGAGCGCGCGTGCCACTCGCGGGCCGCGAGCGTGCCCGCCGCCGCGAGGGCGACGCCCCCAAGGGCCCGCTTCCGCGTCCACCGGGCCACCCCGTAGCCGCCGATCAGCCCGCCCGCCGCCACCACACTCGCCGGAACCCCAGCCATCCCGTCCTCCTCCTCACGCACCAACCCCGAAGCCTTGCCTCCGAGGCTAACCGCCCCGGCCCACGCGACGGGCATGGGGCCACTCGGGCCGCTTCGCCCGCCGCCGGTCACACTCCGCGCACTCCTCTCAGGCTTTTGCTGCCCGTCCGGAGGCAACCACCGGCCGTGGCAGCAATTTCCGCGTCAACCGCGACGCCAGCAACTTCACTGGTGCGTATACCCTGCGACGGCGCCGAATCCGCGACCCAGCGCTCTCGCCACTGCGCGATCAGAGGCACCAAGACCACCTCGGCCTCTTCGACGGCGCCCAGTCTCATGGCGGACATGCTTCACGCTCTCGACGTGAACGAAGGATCCTGCACTCATCCACGCCGTTCATTCCGTTCAGGGAACAGCACGGAAAAAGCCTGCACCCGTGCTGCCGTACTTCCCCGAGCATCTGAACGCGTACCGAACTCTACGGTTGCGCGCTGGACGACTGGACCTTCTCCTTCTTTGCTCAACTGCACATGCCCCCGGACTCATACGCACCCATGCGCAAACGGAAGCTGGCCTCCACGTATACCCTGAATGACTCGGCCAACGGCGCCACAATCCGAATCCAGGTCGTCCCGCGCGGCCGTCGGCGCCAACCGAGGCCGCCGACAAACAGTGGCGCCAACTCAACAGCCCCCGCCGCGAGTGGTTCACCATCGGAGCCACCCCGACCGCTTGCGTAGCGTCAGAGAAATGTGAGTGACGTGTGATCATGTCGGATGAACAAGTTGCAGCTGTTTCCGAGGAGGCCGCAGAGTTCAGCGGTAGGTGGAGCGGTTCTTTCTGCTTGGAACCTCTGATATCCACAGCCCGCGAAAACGGCGTTGTCTGTGACGTATGGCTTTACCAGACCCTCGACGACCGGGATTTTTTTGGTGTCCGTAGAGGTTTCCACCGGTCTTTGAGCACGAGATGCCAGTGATCTTGCACGGCATCCGCCCTGATCGCGACGAACAGGGAGCGGACGCCGTTGGGCAGGTGTGGAACGACTCGGCCCAAGCTCGTCCTGGCGATCCGAAGTTTTCAGGTTGCGCTGAGCCCGTCTACACGGTGGTGGTCGTGGTGTGACACATACTGCTCAGGAGGCAGTCGCGCGCGCTCCGCGTCACTGGGCGTGGCTTGCGCCCGGCCTTCGGATGCCATGGGGCCAGCCCCGGCGAAACCGTCAACTCCACCTGCAACTGCCAGCCATCACACGGTGAAACCCCTGGCCTGACGTGATGTGTAGGACATGCGCGCTAGGATCTTTCTGGGCGTGCCGGCTGGGCAGAGAGAGGCGCAGACATGCAACGATGGACTTTTGCTGACCTATTCAGTGGTGCCGGAGGTATGAGCTACGGATTTCATGCCCATGGCGACTACGAAATGGTGGGCGCCGTGGACGCGCAGGTCGGGAAGCCGAGCAGCGGCCGCGGGACGCTCGAGTGCAACTCCACTTATGCGGCAAACATGGGTATTGAGCCCTTCGGCCGAGACATCGCCACACTTTCCGGCATCGAATTGCGTGGACTGCTGGACGAACGTCTCAAAGGTCGTCGCCTCGACGTGCTGAGCGCATGTCCGCCCTGCACCGGCCTTTCGAGAGCCAATCCGAAGAACCACATGGAAGACGATGCCCGGAATTCGCTGATCGCAAAGACAGCCGAATTCGTGGCCGCGCTGACTCCTTCGGTTCTGGTGATGGAGAACGCCAGAGAAATGGTGCAGGGCAACTTTCGACATCACTTCAACGCCCTTCACGCTGATCTCAGCGAGATGGGGTACAAGGTACATCATGGCGTTCACATGCTCTCCAGGTTCGGCCTCCCGCAGCAACGTGAACGCGCTTTGGTTATTGCAGTACGCCAAGACCACGAGTTGCACACTCTCGAAGAGCTATGGGATGGGGATTCTGTCCGGCCGGAGGCTTTGACGGTTCGTCGTGCTATTTCTCATCTCCCCAGAGTTGCGGCAGGAGAGGGTCATCCCGATGACCCAATGCACGTTTCTCCATCCATTGGGAGCGAAGTGACGAGGCGTCGTTTGGAGGCAATGCCCCACGATGGCGGTTCGTGGGTGGACATGCTCAAGCACCCCGATGCAGACGTAGTTCTTACACCTGCGATGAAGAAAACGATCGCTGCTGGTAAATTCGGCTCTTACCCTGACATCTATGGACGCCTGTGGTGGGACCGCCCTTCGCCAACCATCAAGCGTGAGTGCTCACATTTCGGAAACGGCCGCTATTCTCATCCGGAGCAGGATCGGCTGTGCACTGTGCGCGAGCTGGCACTGCTCTCAGGTTTTCCGGCGAACTATCAATTCAAGGCGCGAGCGGTTTCCAATATGTACCGACACATCGGTGACGCCGTACCCCCGATGGTCTCCTATCAACTGGCGAAAGTTGCGGAGTGGGTTCTCACGGGCGAACGTCCTGAAATCGACTCAGTGATCCTGCCAGGGACTACGCTCCGGCCCGGAGACATCGTTTCCTCCGGCAGGCTCACCCAGTTGGATCTCGCCGTGGCCTGAGCAGTGGGCGTGCGGGTTCCGGCGCCCACCTCATTTGTGTCGCGTAGGTGTAACTATTGAGATGAATCCGGGATGGTGGGTACCGTCCAAATTGCATGTTGTATGCATCGATCGAGCCTGATTCGCGTCAGAGTTACCTTCTCGACGCTGCCGTCGAGTACAACTCGAAACGCTATACCCGAATGGTCCTGAACCAACGCTGAGCTCCCGCCGCCTTTTGTTCTTTCAGAGAAATTTTCTGCTTTAAGGGTGGCAGCCAGGGACAAGAAATCTTTAGGGATTTCTACCAGGTGATAGCGGACTTTATCCTCGTTCGGTACACTGAAGGCTCTCAGGGTTATCACTCGATCGTATTCGCTCAAATGCCTCATGAAGCGTGGGACGAACTCACTTGCAAAATCCTCGGGAGTGCGGCAATCTCGGATCCAACGAGCCTCGGAAAATTTTGAGATAACGATGTTTTCCGGGTTCATTTTTGCTGCCGCTTCCGTTTTCAATGACCACTTCGTGTCATCGACAACGACGTCCGCCCCCTGGTGAACTTGTGAACGAGTCTTGTGGGCTTTTTTCCCGGAGTACCTTGCTGCAGCTACAAATGCGTACTCAAATGGCGCCTTCTTGAATTTTTCCTCCGACGTTGCGTGGTGCAGTTTGAGGCGATTCGACATTGAGCTGCTGAATTCATCGGAAACAAAATCCGACATATGGTTCACCCAGGCGCCGTGAGGCTTCAACAGGGCATCGGACATTTCGCACATGAGCTGAATCTGTGCTTCGTCCAGGTTTTGGGCATGTTCCATCAGACGCTCAACCGTCATTCGGCACCTCGTCCTTCCTCGGCATGGTGACTCTTGTGTGGCTACCCTAATTCGATCAGGCGATCATATCGTTACCCGGCCGGGTAGTCAGGCGATGAACCTTTCAAACATCGTCGTCAAGGTGTCGATCGAGGTTCGACGTGCGGCACCATCGTCAGGTCCGTCGGGAAGACGGTCCCAGGGAACGGCCGGTGCGGCGTGCGCCTGGTCGATCCACTCGATCAGCGCGTCCTGGAGCGGGAGGTCGTCGGGGGCAAGCGCCTCGTACATCAAGGTGCTTCCGGCTATATTCACAGCAGACGTAAGCGCTAGGCCCAGCTCATCGGTCCGTGAGACGCTCGACTCGATCAGCCGGTGCACGATCCGGGCGATCGCAAGTGCGGTCGGTTTGTGTCCGACGACATCCAGACCAAGCAGCAACTCGAGCAATTTCTCGTCCGCGCAAGCGACCTCCGCCAGTCGATAGTCCGGCCCGTCACGGAACATCTCCGCAGCCCACCACAGACGGGAGAACGCCTGGCGGTGGTCGGGGCCGATGAACCGGGTGGAGTCGACTTTTCCCGAGGAGCCGCCCGCGGTGTTACCTGCGTCGAGATGCCGCCACACCACGTAGTCCGGAGCTACAGCCAAGGCGAGGAAGTTCCAGATCTCCGGGCGTGCGGCTTCGGCCCGCGTCATGCGCAATGTCGCGTGGAGTCGGGGCGCCAGCCACGCGTCTGCTGCCGTTTGTGACGCGTTGAATCTCCGCACCGCCTCATCCACAATCTCGCGTATGGGGGCGGCTTCCCACCGGGCGGATCGGTCCTCCAACGGCAGGCTCGCACGCTGGATCGCCATCGTCGGAGGGCGTTGCCGCCCGGCCCTGATGCCGTCCGTCAGAAAATTGGCCGCAGCGTCGGCAGAGAGCAGACCGAGCCTGTCGACTGTATCGATATGAGGATTGCTCAACGGGCCCGACCTTCCTGGGCACGGGCGACAGCGCGAATGGCGTTCGTGAGGTTCCTGGAATTCGCGGCACGCTGCGCGGCAGCGAACTGGATTCGTGGCTGGAGCTCTGCCCAGCCCCGGCCCTCGGTCCTACGGCTGTGTACTTCGAACAGCGCGTCCTCGAGTGGTCGCCCCGAGAGGATGTCGGGCAGCATTGTCCGAAGTACAGGTTCCTTCCAACCGCCGGGGAGCCGGGGGGTGCCGTCCTCGTCGAATTCCAGCTCCGCGAGTGCACAGTGAAACATCACCGTCCACGCCTCTCCTGCGATCTGCGATGCCACAACGCCGGCAAGGGCCTTCTCCAAAGGTCCGCGAGGTGCCCCCAGAAGGTCAGCGACGCCCTCGAAGGAGGTGTTGAGCAGGACTCGGGGCATATAGGGGTCCGTATCGATGAGCCAGGGCGCGTCTTTGAACGGTCGCAACCGTTCCTGGCCTTCGGCGCGGAAGTCCACCTTGACGACATCGATCTCGGGTTGACGGATCGGGGCCGGCTCAAGGAGGTCGACGAACCACGGCATCTCGCCCACGCCGATGATCCGGCCGTCGACTCCTCCGTAACCACCCACGACGTTCACTTCAAGAGTGGCCCGTCGTAGGTGCATGAAGCGAAGGACTCGCACTTCGCCGCGCCAGGGACCCTCGCCGGTGCCTCGTTCGAGTCGGCTGACGACACGGGTGTGCGTCGCCCTCTCCGTCAGGATGGCGACGCATCCGACCGAGGTCCATGGACTCTCAGTGAGCTCGTCCTGAGGAAGAGTGACCTCGAGTTCGATGACGCCCTCGCGCCAGTTGTCCCGTCCGGCCTGATGGAAAGAGAGGACTTGCTCGTGCTGTGAGATCAGGGAGAGGGGGAGCGGCTTACGATCGACAGTCGCTCTCAGCACTCTGACCTCGACATGCCCGAGGAGGGTTGGATATGGGGGATCGGTGCTCACGCCGAAACCTCCCAAACCTGACGAACCTCAACGGACACACGGCCCAGAACCTTTGCGGCCGAACCGTTGGTGACCGCCGTCCTTCCCCGGAACGTCGCGGACCTGCTATCGGGAGCTACAAGGATCATGTCGTCAACGACGGTGCAATTCTCTCCTGCGAGGAGCTCCGCCCATGCGAGTGCCGGGCGTCCTCCGGACCGAACATCGAGTTTGGCGACAGGCACGACCGACCACGCGTTCTCCCGTTGCGGGACGCCGAGGGTTATCTCAAGGTCCCAAGCACCTGAAGGTTCGACCCGTGCATGTGTCCGCTCAATGACCGGATACCTCGCGGTCTCTTGGATACGGGACGCGGGAGGGTCGAGTCGGAGGAGGTTCCGAAGCAATTCCTGGCCCGTCACGTCCTGGTGAGCGGCGCGGCGGCTCATGATTCCACGCAGCACCTCGTCCACACCCGCTGTGAAGTCCGCAAGCCTTTGAGGGCCGCCGAAGTATGCGGCGGCGAGTTGTTCGGTCGGACCCCATCGGTTGTGTGCGGGGGGCTCGGCGGTACGGAGGAACACTTCCGCGGCGTGTGCCGCCTCGTCCACCTGTCCCGTGGCGAAGCCTGCGAGCAGTACGGCATGGAAGGGCTCCGACCCCACACGGAAGTCGCGGGGCTGTCGAGTCATGACGGTCGTTCGAGTACCACGCATATGGACGATGCGGCTGTGGCCCTCATCCGAGGCGGCAGCCGGGGCGACCAGGAGGAGAGCGTTGTGTGAAAGGCACCCGGCTCTTCCGACGGCGGTTGCGGATGAAGGGGGGGGAACGTGGAGCGTCACCTCTGCGGCGACGACCTGATCGCCGGTTGTCGGCACGGCCACGGTCTCGCCGTCGAGGTGTGCCCGCAGTGCAGCTACGAGGGCGGGGTGTCGATCGGACGGATTGACCCGCTCCTCGTAGAGCTCGCCGTTCAGCGGGGAGCACACGGACGCTTCGAGGAGTGCCTGAGTCGAGCCGCTACCGGTCATCGCCGCCCAGTGATCGTCGGCCAGCGCCGAGACGAGACTCTCGTGCATCTCCCTCAAGCCGGCGCTGCCGTCCGAGGGGTCGTACGCTCCCACGATCAGCAAGGACGTGCCCGGCTCGTCGCCCTTTCGATCCAGGTGCAAGTCCGCCACGGTCTTCTCGTCGGCCCACCACGAGCGGGAGGTCCCCTCGTGTTCCTTCTCGGTGTCCGGTTCCCCGAGCCAAGCCGGCCCGGCGTAGGCGATGCCGTCGACAGTGCGCCAGGGTAGATCGAGTCGACCGACGGCCCGGCGCGCGGTGCGACCCTCATGACTCACGGAGAGCGTGCTGTTGATCAGCACGAGGCCGAATCGGCTTGCGGCCCAGAGTGTGGCCTTCCCCAGCCCGTAGGAGCCTCCGGCATGGTCGGTGGTCTTATAACTGGCGAGTCGGCGGCGTACGAAGGCGGAATACCTCCCGTCCTCGTACTCCGGCCCGGTGAGGCCCGAGGTGTTGTAATCGTCCACGCGCAGCAACACCAGGGGAGACCCGTCCCGAAGCTCTCGCAGAGCTCTCGCCGGATCGTGTCCCGACCAGCGCCGGGACCGCGCCGCTTCCTCGTAATGCGGTTCGAGCTGATCCCACTTGAGCGCTGCGAAGAAGGATCTGAGCCGCTCGCCCGTCAACTCTTGCAGTGTGAAACGCATGCGGACGGGCCGCCCGTTGTCCAGTCCCTCGTCCAAGCTGTTCTGCACGGCTTGACGGGCAAGTATCGCCAGTCCCGCATCGGAAGCGAAGGCCGCGGAGTCGCCGTACTCCCGGACCCCGTCGCTTCGGGCGACGGAGTGGTGCCACTGGATCG
The DNA here is from genome assembly GCF_044741185.1 of Streptomyces sp. NPDC088197. Lineage (NCBI taxonomy): Bacteria > Bacillati > Actinomycetota > Actinomycetes > Kitasatosporales > Streptomycetaceae > Streptomyces > Streptomyces sp. NPDC088197. Next base: position 791 of record NZ_JBIUSD010000001.1, on the reverse strand, counting down.
GGAAAGCGCTGACAGCATCGGTATCCCTGTGATGGAGTATCGCCACGTCGACACCGAGTTCATCGGCGATCTTGGGGAAAAGCTCCACTCGGGGCTTGGCGCGGCCGGTGACCCAGGCTGATACGGCAGCCCGAGTCACCCCGATGCGCTTGGCGAAGTCGGTCTGGCTGGTTCCCAGGCGTCGTAGCTGTCTGGCCAGCCAAGGCCCAAATTCCTCGCCGCTCTCCATGCGTTTGCTCCCGTCCTGATCACGTGTTGACCGCGAGCACGCGGGCGTCCCAGCATAATCGTGTTTGACAACCTGGTGCGTGTCAATTGACGGTAGACATCGATGTTCTTCGTTGGCGCCAGCGGTCAAGGTAGTAATTCTCTACAGAATCGGACAGATGGGTACCGTGTGCCCCCGGTCTCGCTCGCGTTGAACTGCCCCTTGTGGTCGGGCAGTTGACCTGCGAGACTAAGCGCGCACTGATGGCGAGTCAGCTCCACGAGGCTTGTTTTCCCTGTTCAGGGGCTATTTGCGCTGCGCGCATCAGCCGACGGGCGGGTCATGACCGATGCATGGTTGGCGAGGAGCGGTGGGGATCGACGTGAGCGATCCCCACCGCGACGTGGGCATTTGACAAGAGCATCCCCCGAGGCTGGAGAGAGGAACCGTGTGAGCGGGATCGAGTACGAGGCGGACAGGATCATCACTGAGCTTCTTCAGCGTTGCCGCTCCAGGGTGAGGACGGCCTTGGCGATTGACGTCATGCGGTTGGGGCTGCACCGAGATCTGCGGAAGATCCGCC